>NZ_JBIWIY010000001.1:312660-733929 GCF_044764885.1 Streptomyces sp. NPDC093591 | reverse complement strand
TACCCCCCCCCCCCCCCCCCCCCCCCCCCCCCCCGCCCCCCCCCCCCCCCCCCCCCCGCCGCCCGGCGCCCCCCCCCCCCCCCCCCCCCCCCCCCCGAGTACATCCCTCGGAAGATCACCATCCCGACGCTGGACGAGCTTCACGCCCTCAAGGCGGTCGCCAGCGACGAGCTCTGTGTCGTCATCGACCTCATGTCCGGCTGCGGCCTCCGAAACGGCGAAGCCTATGCCGCCAACCTGGAGCGAATGGTCGCGGACGACGTCTACCGCATCACCGAACAGATCGAAGGAAGGACCCGCCAGCGATCCCGCCTCAAGCACCGCAAGCCCGGGGAGTTCCGCGAGACTCCGATGCCTTGGACTGTCCGTGAGTCGCTCCTTCGATACGACAAGGAGCACGGCACGGACATGAACGGCTACCTCCTCCGAACCCAGCGGTCCGCGCACTGGGCACACACGACTCTCGACTACCAATGGGGTGCGGCGAAGGAGAGGGCGGGCATCACGAGGAGGCTGAACGCCTACTCCATGCGTCACTTCTTCGCGTCCAACTGCTTGGCCAAGGGGATACCCATCACGGATGTCGCGGAGTGGATGGGACACAAGCACATCAACATGACGTTCAAGATCTACCGCCACCTCATGCCGGCGTCGATCGGTCGAGCCGCCCGTCTCCTCAACGAAGGCCTGTAACGCGTGAAGGGCCGGGCTTTCGCCCGGCCCTTCACACAACCTTCTGCTGTTGTGCCCAACGATCAAGATCCGCGATCTTGAACTTCAGCTTGCCACCGAAGTAGTACCTAGGAATACCGTTGCGCTGTGACTCTTCGATACATCCAGCGCTGGGTCATGTCGAGATAGGTCGCAGCTTCCGCGACTCCCACGTACTGACGTTCCACTCGCTGCCTCCTGGTAATCCTCATCCAGAGGTATATGCGAATTCTCCGGCCGCACCCAACGGGATGACGGCACGCGACGCTCCCCCTGTCTGCACCAATCCACCACTGACTTCAGCCTTGCTCCCCACGAGATTGGTCGTGCGACGGACGCGGCAGAACGTCGGCGAGCGGCTTCAGGGCAGCTTCCAGCAGGTCGGATTGTCTGGCCGGGCGGCTGGGATGCAGCCTCATGACGTGGAAGATGTGGTCGCGTACGGCCGAATTACGCAGACTGCCAGACTGCTTACGGCGCAGGATGTCCAGCATGCTGGGGCCGCGCTCTTCCTGGATGCCTTCGATCATTTCCAGCTCTTCGATGTCCACTATCTCCACCGGATCGATGTCCGGTGCCTGCAGCAACCCGCGTGCCCGGGCGCGTTCACGGATCACGGTGAGGGTGATCGGGTTGACGGGGAAGCCCTCGGGCAGCACGAGCAGCGGCAGGTAGCGGCGGACAGCGGTAGCCGGCGTGCCGGTGAGAGTGGCCTCGTCGCGGCGCAGTGCGGCGACAGTCGCGTCGATCTGGTCGAGTTCCTCGAGGAGCTTGTCGATGTCCTCGATCTGTGATTCGTCAGGCACGGCGGTGGCAGCTTCACGGCGCAGCTGGGAAGTCGTGACCTCGACGACGATCCAGGTGCCGGGGTAGTCGATCGCAGCGTCGGCTATGCGCTGGCCCTGGGCGGTGTAGGCGGCCTTGAGTTCGGCGTCGTCGCAGACCCGGCGGGTGGTGCCTTCGTCGCCCGTGATCCTGTGCAGGACTTCGCTGACGTAGACCTCGCTGAGGTGGCGCAGGGTTGATTCGGCCTGGCCGGCCAGCTTGCGGTGGCCTGCGGGCTTGGTGCGCTCCGGCGGCGGGAACTTGATGTCCAAGATCGGTAGCCACCCGAAGGCACGGTTGAGCAGGTGGCGGGGGTCGAGGATCAGCAGCCGGCCCTCGGGCAGCCGGAGGACGGGCCACCGTTGGAACGGGTCGAAGGACCACTCGGTGCGCTGTTCCGGCCGTTCGCTGCGGATCGCCTCCCGCATTCCCGGCAGGTCGGTGCTGATCAGTGTCAGCACCGCCTCAACCTGTTCGGCGGGTATGTTCAGGTCAGCCAGTTCGCCCGGTTCGACAACGAAACGGCCGGAGGTGGTGACCATCCACAGGTAGGCGGCGACGGCAGCCAGGGACTCGAACTCGATGCCCGTGCAGTCCCGGTAGGCCTGGCCGAGATCGACGATGCCCGACTGGCCCTGGTGCTCGGCCGGCAACTGCAGCCAGCGGCGCGCATAGCGGGCCAGGAATCCCGCGACGGACCAGTTGTGGTTGAAGTGCTGGTTGGCGATGAGCTCTCGGCCCACCGTGCCCGGCCGGTCTCCGATGATGGACGGGCCGGAGTCGGGGAACACCCCCATCGTCTGAGTGAGAGCGAACAAGGCGCCTGCGACATCACCTTCTTGTGTGCCCTCAGGCAGGGTGTCCGGCGAAGTCTCCATGGCCATGCGGGCCAAGAGCATGAAGGCCTGGGGCACCAGGAGTCGGCGGGTCTTGTCCTTGAGCAGGTTAAGAACACGGCTGCGGACTGGTTCGCTGAACACCAGGTCGACAAACCCATGATCAACTGCGGCGGCGGACGCACCGGGAACGGCCAGGGCGTTGAGAACCATGGCACAGAAACGCAGAACGCCCTCCACGGGAACACGTTGCAACTGTCGCTCGGTGTAGCCGGCAGACAACTGGGACCCGAAGATCTCATCCGGCGTGAGGAAAGCCACGGCCAAATCGATCGGTGCCGGTTCGTGGGAGGAGGCGGGGATCAGCAATCCGCTGGGGCGCTCGTTCCAGCGCAGGACGAAAGCCGTCGCGGTCGATCCCTGCAACACCGGGCTACCGGCCGACGGGTCAGCCAGGTAGACGCCCTCGCCCTGGACCTACGCAAACCCCAGGACTACTTCCACCGCGTGTGGTCCACCGCCTTCCGCGCCACCGACCTAGTACTCCAGTTGCACTTCGCTATTGCCGCTGGTCAGGGGCTGGTTCTGAGCATACTCAGCTGACGTGCCGTCATGTGGCGAGAGTTCGTGACCGGCGGCTTGTGATCGCTGTTGTGCTGATCGTGCAAGCTGATGTGCGGCCTGATGGCTGGGCTCTTGAACTGGAAGAGGTGCTGCTGCGGGTGGGACACCGGTTCGGCCGGGTCGATCTGCGGCGGCGGATGCGGGACTACGTGCGCGGGCTGCTCGGCCCTGTCGGCCGGAAGAACGGCTGGCAACTCGCGGAGTACGTTGGCCACGATGTTCCGGCCGGCTTGCAGCACCTGCTGAACCGGGCCCGATGGGATCCGAATGAGGTCCGCGACGACCTGCAGGAATACGTGGCCGAACGGCTCGGTGAGCCCGACGGTGTCTTGATCATCGACGAGACTGGCTTCCTCAAGAAGGGCACTGCTTCGGCGGGTGTGCAGCGGCAGTACTCCGGCACGGCAGGACGCACGGAGAACTGCCAGGTCGCCGTGTTCGCCGCCTTTGCCTCGTCGCGGGGACGGACCTTGGTGGACCGGGAGTTGTACCTGCCGAAGTCCTGGACGTCCGACCGGGACCGATGCCACGCGGCAGGCGTGCCCGACGCCCGGGCCTTTGCCACCAAGACCGAGCTGGCCCGGAACCTTATCGCCCGGGCGCTTGCCTCACCACTGCCCGTCGCGTGGGTGACCGCGGACGCTCTCTACGGGCAGGACTGGCACTTCCGTCGCATGCTCGAGGAGAGCGGTCTGGGCTACGTCGTCGCGGTCCCGAAGTCGCAGCAGGTCAAGTCCCTCGCGGGCTGCTGGCGCATCGACCAGCTCATCGGGGATGCCCCCGACGACGCCTGGGAGCGGCTCTCCTGCGGCGACGGTGCCAAGGGCCCGCGGGTCTACGACTGGGCAGCCGCCCAGCTCCCGGCCGTTTCGTTCTTCGGCGGTGACGAGCCTTCCCACCACCGGTGGGTACTGGCCCGCCGCAGCATTGCCCACCCGGACGAGATCGCCTACTACCTGGCCTATGCGCCAGACGGCACCAGTGTCGCGGAGCTGGTGCGGATCGCCGGCTCCCGCTGGGCGATCGAGTCATGCTTCCAGAGCGCGAAGAACGAGTGCGGCCTGGACCAGTACGAAGTGCGTCGCTACCCGGGCTGGTACCGGCACATCACTCTCGCGATGCTCGCCCACGCCTTCCTCGCGGCCATGGCGGCCCAGGCCGAAGACGCAAAGGGGGCCGCAGAAACGGATCTTTCCTCGTGCCGCTCAGCCTGGCAGAGATCCGCAGGCTCCTGGCGACTTGCCGCCCCAGGCCAGGCCACCACCGCCAGCACACCCGTCATGCCCTGAGGTGGTCCTGCTTCCGACGCAGACACCAGGCCACCGCCATGCGCTGCCACTACAAACGCCGCACCGGAGGTCACGAACTCTCGCCACATGACGGCACGTCAGCTGAGTATGCTCAGAAACCATCCCCTGACCAGCGGCAATAGCGAAGTGCAACTGGAGTACTAGTACTCCAGTGTGACTTTGTGATCTACGTGCCGGAGAATGCGGCGAGTACTGTCAACAGCTCGCATGCCCTGGTGAGCCCGGCATCCGTCGTGTGGTTCATGGCCAGCCAGCCTCGGCCGGACTCGTACCGGCCGAGGGCTCAGCCCTCTGGGTCTTGCTGCCGCTCACGAAGGTCTGCTGCCTCGCTGAGGTTCTCCTCGATCATCGCCTGGAAGAACTCTTCGAACGAGACATACCTCTCGACCTCGAGCCCGGCGAGCCAGATGACCGGGGTTGGGGCACTCCCGTCGGACTGAGCCATGACGAACAGGTCAATGTCGGTTCGCGATGCCCCGATGGGAATGAGCGAAGCCACGTCGAGATCGCTGGCATCAACCACCTCTGGCTCCAGCGTGGACAGCAACTGGACCGCTCCGTCGAACGGTTCCCCCAAGAGGTCCGACGTACCGAAGAGGTCCACGTCCTGCATGAAGGCAGGCCAACCATCGGCGTGGAGGAGAAACTCCGCGTACTGCGAGTCCAAGGTGACGCCTCGTCGCGCCTCCACCAGCCCGAGCAGCTCTCGGCTCGCCGGAGGAGCCGGCTGCTCGTGTCGCCAAAGATGCTCACGATCGATCACGTGAACCTGGCGTTGCGCTGCGACCATGCGGCTGATGGCGTCTGCCCAGTCAGTCATAGGTATCTCTCGTCCATACTCCGCGATCTTGTGTCGGGTGCATCGAAGAACAGGAACGGCCACTGCGTGATCATCGGGGGTCGTGTGGACTCCTGAAGATCGTGCGGTGGCCGCGGGCCATAGCGTAGACCCTGCCCGGTGGCGGGTGATGTTCGACCAGGCCATGGCCCGAATCGCTGGCCGCTTCCGACGGGTGGAACCTCGGGCGACCGCCCGCGCGTACCTGGTCGGGCTGCTGTCCGGCGTCGAGCGCAAGAACTGCTGGCGGCTAACCGAACAGACAGGGCACGCACGTCCCGGGCCTATGCAGCGTCTGCTGCGAAGCGCCCGCCGGGACGCCGATGCCGTCCGCGACGAGGTCCGCGCCTACGCCGTCGAGCACCTCGGCAGCGAAGGTGGAGTGCTGATCCTCGACGAGACCGGCTTCGTGAAGAAGGGCCGGTCCTCGGCGGGCGTGCAGCGGCAGTACACCGGCACCGCGGGACGCATCGAGAACAGCCAGGTCGGCGTCTTCCTCGCCTACGCCACCAGCCGGGGGCGGGCGCTGATCGACCGTCGGCTCTACCTGCCCGAGCATTCCTGGTGCTGTGATACCAAGCGCCGGGACGCGGCCGGAGTGCCCGGCGATGTGCAGTTCGCGACCAAGCCCCGCCTGGCCTGGGAGATGATCGCCGCGGCACTGGACGCCGGGGTAGAGGCGCCGTGGGTGACCGGCGACGAAGCGTACGGGCAGGATCCGCAGCTTCGTGCCGCCCTGGAGGCACACGGGACGGGCTATGTCCTGGCCGTCGCCTGCTCCATCCGGGTCCGGATCAACTCCGGCCGCACACCGATCCGCGCGGACACGGTCGCCGGCCGCCTGCCCGAGGCCGCCTGGCACCGGCAAAGCGCCGGAGCCGGGGCAAAGGGCCCGCGCTACTACGACTGGGCCTGGATCGACATCGGCACCGACAAGCACCGCCACCTGCTGATCCGTCGCAACCCCACCACGGGGGAACTCGCCTTCTACCTGTGCTGGTCGCCCACCGCAGCACCGCTGGCTGAACTCGTCCGCGTGGCCGGCACCCGCTGGAGCGTCGAAGAATGCTTCCAGGCCGCCAAGGGCCAAGTCGGCCTGGATCACTACCAGGTGAGGCACTGGAACGGCTGGCACCGGCACGTCACACTCGCCATGCTCGCGCTGGCCTTCCTCGTCGCCGTCACCGCCGACGCAGCTCCCAACCGGGCGGAAGAACCGCATCACGACACCCGCGGCAGCGACCCGATCGCCCTGACCGTCCCGGAAATCCGCCATCTGTTTGCCGCCGCCCTCAGCCCATCAGTCGTGTCCCCGGCCAGACTGCTGCACTGGTCAATCTGGCGCAGACGCCACCAGGCAACAGCCCGGCGCAGCCACTACCGACGCCGGTCAGCCGACGAGAGCAGCGGATAGATCACGAAATCGCACTGGAGTACTAGGCCGAGTTTGGCGGCTTCCCGGTAGACCCAGCTTGCCGACAGGTTCAGCATCGCTGCGAGCTCATTAGTATCCATGAGGACGGCCTCCACTCGGCGGGCCCTTCGAGGAGGGTTGGACGAAGGCTGGATGCCATCAGGCGGGTGTCCACTGTGTCGGGCATCGGATTCCTTTACGCGGGTATCGGTCAACACATCTTCCGCAGTGCGCTACTGCGACGTATCGCATCCGGACGACACCTATGTTCCGGAGCATCCCCGGTTTCCATAACCGAGGATTTACTGCTATATACGGTCGGTCCGCCAGCGGGGCTGGTGTCCATGGGGCGTTGGTTTGCGGTCGCTGGGCGCGCAAGCGGTTGACGGTGCGGGTGCGGTCGGCTACCAGGTCCGTGCGCCGGCCTGTGAGGATCTTGAGATCGGTGACAGTGTCGTCGGTGGCGCGTAAGGGGTGCAGATCCCGGCGGACGCGGACCTGGTCAGCGATGATGGCGGCGTCTTTGGCGTCGGTTTTGCCCTCGCCGCGGTAGCTCTCGGAAGCGCGGTGGATGGCCCGGCCGGAGATGTAATGCACCGGCTGGCCGTGGTTGAGGAGGATCGTGATGGCCAGGGCGGCTCCGCCGTCGGCCAGGTCGATGCCCCAGGTCACCTCCTCGCCCAGAGCCATGACATCGGCGAGGAGTTCGAGCAGTTCGGGTTCGTCGTTGGCGACGCGTCGCGACAGCAGCCGGCGGCCGCTCTCGTCGATCGCGACGCAATGGTGGTGGGTCTTGCCTGCGTCGATGCCGGCCCAGATCGCGGCCATGTGGTGCCTCCGTGCGGTGTGCTGCTGGTGCCTCCCGAAGGACGACCTCGCTGTCGATTCCCTACGGAGCGATCATTCGCAATTCCTAATTGGCAGCCGAGTCGTCGTGGGGCACCGGGCGGCCAATCACTGAGAGCCACAATGGGCAGAGCCTTTTCAACCACACCCGGCGCCCCTGGGTGGGTGAACCATACGAAGGGCTCACCGCCTCCCGCAGAACAACGTAGGGAGCCCTTTCCAACCTGCCTGCGGCAGGGGCCCGACAAGGATATCGGGCTGCAAGGATTGACGGACCTCCAGGTGACGGATTTATGGCGTGCTGGGCGAGTACGTGAGCTGCAGGCGTGGTACTGCCGGCAGCGGCGTAGGCGCTCCCGTCTCTGGTGTGGCGCGGAACGCTTCGATCATGTAGGCGGCGAAGCGGCGGGAGGCCGTGACCCGGGCGGCACGCGGCGTGTCTTGGAGGCCCCGGTGGGCCATGAGCATGAGGACCAGGTCGTCGACGACGAAACCGGGGCGCAGCTGGCCGGTCTTCTGGGCACGGCGGGCCAGTTCGCCGACCGCGTGCAGAGTCCGCTCCCGGTCTGCGGCGAAGTCCATGGCCTCGGGGAAGGCCGTCATGAAGGCGTCGGCGAATCCCCTGCTGTGGGCGTGGAGTTCGCAGATCCGCTCGATCAGGCTCCGGAATCCGTGCCACGGGTCCGAGTCCGTAAGGGCGTCGCGGACGGCGGCATGGCAGGCTCGCCGCTGCTCGGCGAAGGTCTCCGCGAACAGTGCCTGCTTGGTCGGGAAATGCCGGTACAGCGTGGCGGGGCCGACGCCTGCATGCCGGGCGACCTCGCGCATGGGCGCACTCAGGCCCTCTTCGCCGAACACCGCGCGGGCGGCGTCCAGGATGCGGGCCCGGTTGTCGCGGGCGTCGGAGCGCACAGTCTGAGGCAAATGGTTGGTCATCGCTTCTCACTTTAGCCAAGCGGACGGGGGCGTCCGTTACGGTCCGATGGCGGTGCTGCCGCCCCGTTCCGGCACTTCGCCGGTGATGCCCCGGCTCTGGGAGCCGGCTTGACGCCCATGGCGCGCAGCAGCTGCGATCCGTCCCTCCACCAACCCGAGGAGCAGAGATGAAAGCCGTCGTGATCAGGGCGTTCGGAGACCCCGATGGCCTGGAGGTCGTCGATGTCCCCGTGCCCGTTCCTGCCCCGGGGCAGGTGCAGATCGCCACGGAGGCGATCGGGGTAGGCGGCGTGGACGCCGTGATCCGCCGGGGAACGCTTGCCGCCTACGGCTTCCGGGAGGGCCATCTCCTCGGCAGCGAGGTCGCGGGAAGGGTCACCGCGGTGGGAGAGGGCGTGGACGCCTTGTGGATCGGGCGGCGGGTGTGGGCGTTCACCGGCCTGTCCGGGGGGTACGCCGAGCACGCCGTCGCCTCGGTCGAGGACGTCCTTGCGCTGCCCGACGGCCTGACCGGCGCCGACGCGGTGACCCTCGGCGGCTCCGGCGTGGTCGCCCACTTCGCCCTGGCCCGGGCCAGTTTCACGCCTGGCGAGACGGTGCTCGTGCGCGGTGCGGCGGGCAGCATCGGGATCACGGCGGTCCAACTCGCAGCCAGGGACGGCGCGAGCGCGGTGGCGGTCACCACCTCGTCGGCGGAGCGCGGCGCCCGCCTGCGGGACCTGGGCGCGACCCATGTCCTTGACCGCTCCGGCGAGGACGGCCCGGACGCACCGGCGGGCTTCGACGTGGTGATCGATGTCGTGGGGGGTCCCCAGCTTCCCCTTTTCCTGGACAAGTTGAACTCCAACGGGCGGTATGTGGCTGTCGGTGTAATCGGTGGGCAGCCGCCGGCGGACTTCGGCATGCGGCTGATGGACGCCTTCCGCAGGTCGTTGTCATTCGCCACGTTCAGCTCTGACACCGTGCCCGGCCCCGACCGGCAGGCCGTGCGGTCGTCCCAGTTCGCCGATGCTGCGCACGGGGACCTGCGCACGGTCGTGCACGAAGTCTTGCCACTGGACCAGGCGGTGCTGGCCCACCGCGAGATGGACGCGGGGAAGGTGTTCGGCAGGGTCGTGCTGGCGCCCTGAGTCGGGCAGGGACGGCGTTCGCGACCCCGGGTGACGATTGCGCCGCCGTGCGGGGGCCGCGTGATGATGCCCAGTATGGCCGTGAGCCACTTTCCGACCTCAGCGTGATGTCCCCGGTGGAGGGCGAGAGTGGCTTTGAACAGGTCGTCGATGCGCGTGGCGCTGCAGCGGAGCTTACGCAGCAGCCGCCACGTCTTCAAGGTTGTGATGACCTGCTCGCCGAGGGCGTGGATCTTGGCATGGGAGACGTACACGGCCCGTTGGCTGTAGGTGTGGCCGCACCGCAGGTACCCAGGACAAGCATGACTTGTCGGCTGCGGGTCGGCCGGTGCCAGCGTGTTCCGCGCTCCTGACGCCGAGCGGCGAGTAGGCCGGTCAGGTAGCGCAGGGTCACGCTGGACACATCGATTTCCGATGGACAGACAAGCGCGTGAAGCTTCAGGCGAACGGGTTGATCCTGGCCGACAACCCATCTATCAGGAGCTTCATCTCCTCCCCAACACCGTTCTCACGCCGACTCGCCTGCCGATCGGCCACGTTGGAAACGGCTCAGTGGTCCCTTTCCAACTCGGCGTGCGATTCCGGCAGTTGGGCTGACAACGTCGTGAAGCCCCTGGTAGATGGGTTTTCGACCAAGAGAACCGTCTTCACCAGAGGCTTCACGTGCTTGTTTACCCGTCGGGCGTCGACGTGTCCAGCTCGGCCCTCCGCTTCCTCACGCAGCAGTTGAGGCGGCACTGCCGTACGATCGGCTCCCGTTGGCGGCGCCTGAGCGCCGGCCGCCAGGCATTGCTTGCACTCGCTCATCTGCGAGTGGGGCACACGTATGCTCAGCTCGCGGCCGGGTTCGGCGTCGGAACCACGACGGCCTACCGCTATGTCACCGAGGCTGTCGAACTCCTGGCTGCTTTTGATGCTTCGTCGGACCAGGGCAGCGGTTTGCGGCTGGGACGGGAGCACCGCGTCGTTGCGCGCGATCGGAACCTCAACGTCCGTAGCGCGACGAGCCGAGCGTCACCTGGTGACCGACGAGGCGGATCTCGATGCCGTCCGCGGTGGCACGCGCCGCTGTGAAGTCGACGCCGACCGGGAGACCGACCCGCCAGGCGGTACTGGCCCTTTCGGCACCGGGGACGGTCAGGGAGAGCTCCGTTCCCTGCGCGAGGAGCGTCCCCGTGGTGTTCAACGCCGTGCCGACGGCCGTGCCAGAGACCTTGACGCGTGCCGCCTGACCGCTCGATCCCGGCGCCCGCGAGACCCGCAGCGGGCCGCCACTGCCCGCGAGCCGGGTCACCACGTCGGACAGCTCCTTGTACGAGAGTGTCAGGGTGCCGGTGGCCAGGTTCGCTTCGGCGCTGCGTGCTGTCAGCGACGTCACCTTCACATCGCGCAGGTCCAGGTGGAGACGGTCGATGTGCAGATAGCCGCCCTGCGTGTTGGTCGTGGTGTCGATGTAGAACCCGCCTGCGGTCAGCCTCACATGACCGAAGTCGAGGTCGGCTGCCTGGGTCAGGAAGGGAAAGCCTTCGATCGACACGTCCAGGTAGCCGTCGGTGGTGTTGTCGTAGCCGTACTTCTCCTTCGCGAGCTGCGCGGCCTCGTTGTTCGCGTAGTGCACGGCTGTGCGGTCGACTGCTGCGAAGAGTGCGGCGAGCACCACGACCGCGATGACCAGAACCTTCACCCATCGGCGTTTCACGTAGATCCCCCCATGTCATTGCGTTGTCACCACGGCCCGATGAACCACATCGCCGCGTGTCCAGGTGAGGCAGAACTGTCAGCGAGAACGGTGTTCCGGTCGGCGACGGAGGGCGAGGACGATGCCGCCGCCGGCCACGACCAGTGCGGTGGCGGCACCGGCGATCACGGTGGTACCGGTGCCCCCGCCGGTCTCGGCCAGGTTGCTGCCAACGCCTGCGGGCGATGCGGCACTGCTCGTATCCGGCACCGGGGCCGCGCTGCCGCTCTGCGCCGGGTTCGGCCCTGAGGTCGAGGCCGTGGAGGACGTCGGGGAGGGGTGCGCCGTCGTCGACGAGGGCCGACCGGAAGGGACGGTCGGCGCCGAGGAGGAACTGGAGGGCGCGCAGGTTTCGTCCGGTACGACGATTTGGGGCTGGATGTCGTCGTCGACCTGGTCGCCAGCCTTGACGTGGATCCGGAAGGTTTCCCCGGCGTACCAGTCCAGGGGGACGAGGTCGACGGCGGTGCCCTGCGCGGTCGGGTGCTCGATCGTCTCGGTGTCGACGAGCCGTTCGCCGCCGGGCATGCTCAGCTGCACGTACAGGCTGACGGTGGCAGGGGTGCCGGAGGTGTCCTTGTCGGTGACGCGGATGACGCCGTGGCCGCCTGCGTCGCATACGGCCGCTGCCGAGAAGTCACCGATGCTGCACGCGAGCGCGGTGTGTGCGGCACCGACTGTGAGCGCGGCCGCGGCGGCCGACGTGCCTATGACGCGTGCCGCTCTGGCGGTGTGCTGGGAAAGGGGCATGGTCTGTCCTTCGTGGGTCGAGGGCCCGGCGCTGCCAAGCCTCCGGAAGTGGTCCGGGCGGCGATGAGAGCAGGCCGGAGCGGCAATGCGCTCGGATGCGAGGACTGCGTGAGCGGTGACAAGGCACCGCACGCAGCTGTGTGAAGGTGCTTCAGCCGGTGATGGCGACGGGCGCGTCCCAGGCGTCACGGTCCACGGTGATGGTGTGACCGCCGCGGGTCTCCTTGCTGTTGACCATGTACTGGTGGCCGCGGCTGTGGTCGGTGAACCGGGTGGAGCCCCACGGCCAGTCCTTGGTGGTGGTGTACTGCTTGTCCCACAGTGCGTACCAGAGGTTGCCCGGCAGGTCGGTCTTGTCGGTCGCGGTGGCGATGGCCTTGGCGCTGGAGCTGGTGAAGCCGTAGAAGCCGGCACGGTATGTCTTGGCGCGCAGCGTCCTGGTGAAGGAACGCACGTACGTCAGCACGGCGTCGTTGCACGCCTTGTTCGTGATGTCGTACGGCTCCATGTCGAGGTAGATCGCGCTGCCCGCCTTCATACCGAGCGCCGACGCCTTGGCCACCGCGTCCTTCGCATCACTCGCGCCGAGAGAGGCGGCGGTGGAGGCGGTCAGCTTCTCCGGGCTGGAGCTCTTCTGGCAGGGCGGCTGGGCGCCGACGTAGATCGGGATGAGCTTCCAGCCGACCGCGCCGACCGATCTCACCCAGGAGGCGGTGAGGTTGGGCTGGGCGCAGCCGCGGTTCCTGCCACCGACGTAGACCGCGGCGGCGCCGTAGAAGCCGGTGTGCCACGCCTTCATCGCGGACAAGGAGGGGGCCGTGCAGGTGTCGAACGCTCGGCCGGTGTACGTCCTCTGGGCGGGCCAGGTCGTGGCCGCCATCGAGGTCTGCGCCGCGATACCAGCACCCGCGACGACGGCGACACCCGCCGTCGCCCAGGCGATGTAGCGGCCCTTCTTGGACAGCCGATGGCTGGACATCCCCACCCCAATTCGCGATCACGGCCCACAGCACGCGTACGGCGCACCGACCGAAGACGATGTGTGCTCCGACACGGCAAGACCGACGCACTGACGATCCCCAGCCGTCGCCGCCCCGCCCCGCATGGCGCGGCACGGTTCTTCCGGCATCCCGGGCGTCCGGAGCGGATCGCACAGTAATCGGCATCGACCCCGTGATCGGGAAACCGCTTCCCCTGATCACCACAAGATTCCCTCAAGGCACGGCAAATCTTCGAAAGGGGCAGCTGCTTTGACCAGGCTTTGAGCAATTGGAGATCAGTTCGTGGCCAGCGGCATATGGAGCGTACATACGATCAGGCATGTGAACAGAGCTGGGAAGATCGGCCTTGCCAGTGCTTGCGCCCTGGTCGTCGTCGGCGGAATCGGCACCTACAACTTCGTGCATGCCCTGACGTCCGGTCCCGCGGGTGACGCCCAGGCCAAGGCGGCGCGCACCTTCGACCCGTCGGCCGTGTCGAGTACGCCGCCGACGGACGCCGAAGCCGTCGAACTGACCCGCGCGTTCCTGGACAGCTGGTCCAAGCAGCACCTCGGCGACGCGGCGGGCGACACCGACCTGCCGGACGCGACCGCACAGGCACTGCGGGGATACGCGGACGGCCTGCACCTCAAGACGCTGTCGTTCGCACACATTCGCTCGGCGGGGACCTCGACGGTCACGCCCGGCGCCACCAAGGTCACCTTCGACGTCACCGCCCAGGTCACGGGTGGCACGTGGAGCTACCCGAGCGCGGTGGCGGTACGGAAGAGCACAGACGACGTGGTGGCGGTCCACTGGAACAACTCGGTGCTCTACCCGGGCCTGGGCGACGACCAGTCACTGACCGCGGGCAGGTTGCCGGCCGACACCACCACGGTGAAGGTGGTCGCCGGCGACGGAAAGACAGACCTGTCCACCTTCGCGTCCCTGCGGGACATCACGGCGACGATCCGCAAGAACGCCAAGCCCACCGGCGGAACCCCCGGCACGGGCGTGGCCGTAGTCGACGGCACCGGCGCGGGCGTCAGGGTGCTGAAGGTCTTCTCCAAGGGCCTGGCTGCCGTCGTCAAGACCACGGTCGACCCCCGTCTTCAGTCGGTGGCCGAAACTGCGGTGACGGACGCTCATCTACAGGACAAGCCCGCCGGGACGGTGGCGCTCGACTGGAGAACCGGCCACATCCTCGCGATCGCGCACACTGGTGCGGACGGCGACATCGCCATCAATGGCATCAAGTCGCCGGGCTCCACCATGAAGATCATCACCTCGGCGGCCCTGTTCGACCAGGCGAGTCTCACCCCGAGCAGTCCCGCGCCCTGTACGGACTCGCTCATGGCCAACAGCCAGTTGTTCCACAACGACCCCGGGGTGAGGGCCAACCCAGGCTCCACGATCGCCCAGGCGTTCGCCGTGTCGTGCAACACCTCTTTCATCAAGGACGGCTTCCACTACCTCGTGCAGGGCGGCGATGCCTCTGCTCTGCACGAGGAGGCGGTGAACGTCTTCGGCATGGGCAGCTGGTCCATCGGCGGGGGCGTCGCGACCACGGACCCGACCATCCCGGCGGACGTGCAGGGCGGCGACCAGGCGGCCCAGTTCATAGGCCAGGGTCAGGTCACGGCCACGCCGCTGTTCATGGCCTCGGTGGCGGCGACCGTACGCGACGCGGGCTTCGAGCAGCCGGTCATCCTGCCCGGCCAGCACCAGGACACCGCGCCTCGGCCCATCTCCGCCCGCACGGCCGGCTACCTGCAGTCGATGATGCGCGGCGTGGCCACCAGCGGTACCGCCGCACCCCGGCTCGGCGGACTCGCGGGCGTCGGCGCCAAGACCGGCACCGCGGAGGAAGGCGACCACACCAACGGCTGGCTGACCGCCTACAACTCCCATATCGCCGTCGCCGCCCTGGTCGAAGGCGGCAGCTCCGGCGTGGACTCCGCCGGGTATGTCGTCAGGCACCTGCTCACCGCGAGCTGAGGTCCCGTGCGCCGAGGCCGGACCTGGTGTCAGCCGGGCGGACTGCCTGCACACCGTACGAGCCACCGTGACGGGCACGATGATCCAGCCCTCTGGGAGACAGGACACGTACCGGCTTGGGCTGTCGGGCCCCGCTCCGGCATCCGGATCGCTCGACATGGGCTGGGGCCCTCTTCTGAAGCGGTTGCACCCGGGGGACCAGGTGAGCGGCACCGTGTGGCGACCCTATGCAACGGCAGTGGCTTCGCGCTGCTGGGAGCGCGCGGTGCCGCCAAGCGGGGCTTGCCCGCTTTCGGGACTGTCAAACGAGTGGTGTAACTACGGTAGTTGGGGTTACTGACGGGGCCGCCGATAGGCGGCCGTCGAAGGTGATGTCGAAGGCGTTCAGCGCGGTCTTCCAGCGCATCGTCCAGCGTGCCTGGCCCCGTTGTCCCGCAACTGCCCTGCCATGGGCCGTCCGCCATGACAGGGAGCGGGGCAAATCAGAACAAAGAGCCGGATATGGGATCGTGCTGGCGGTCAGGTCCGCTCCTCTGGCAGCCAGAAGTACGGGCGACAGGCGAATTAGCTACTCGACCAGATGCCGCCGCGAGTACATGAGCGACACCATCCAAGCCATCGCCGGCTTGCTGTCCCACTAGCAGACAGCGGACCTGAACCTGGCACGACAGATGTGAATGCCGAGCCCCGCCGCGATTCTCGACGCCTCACCGCCTACCGTGCACGAGCTCGTAAGAGCTGTCCCGCAACGGCCAGCTTGATGGGCTGATGGCATGATCTCGGCGTGACCAGCGAACTTACCCAGCCGAGTTCCGCGAAGTATGTCCTCTTTGATGTCGACGGGACGTTGATCGACGCGGTGGCCAACCAGCGCCAAGTCTGGGAGACATGGGCGGCGCGCTGCAGACTCGACCCTGCCGCGGTCTACCAAGTGGCGCTGCGAACACGGCCTATGGAGACCTTCGCGGCGGTAGCCCCGGAGCAAGACCCGCGGGAGTGCCTGGCCACGTTGCATGAACTGGAGGACGAGGACGTCCGGTCCGGTGTCTATGCCGCTTTCGACGGTGCATCCGAGTTGCTGCCCGGCCTGCCCCCGGGTTGCTGGGCGCTGGTGACTTCGAACTACGAGCACCGGGTGCGCGGGCGGTTTGCCCGGACCGGGCTACCGGTTCCGGGCGTCCTCGTGGATGCCGCCGCAGTTCTTCGCCGACAACGAACAGCAGGAATCAATCGCGCCCAACCAGTGGGGGTACGGGCGCCCTCCGCTCCAGACGATCCATCAGCGCTTGTCCACCCTCCAAGAGGCAGCCGATGTAGCTTGGATACGAGTCCAGTTGCACGAGGAGACGATCAACACCGATGTTGCCGGTATTTCAGCCGAAGCGGTTGCTGTCTGCACGAGCGCCGCAGCGGACGAGATTGAACGGCGCCTGGACACCGACTTCTTGCAGAGCGACGGCATCATCGAAGGACTGGTCTACCCATCTGACTGGTTCCTAGAGATACCTGCCATTCCAGAGCAGCACCATCTCCTGTCACTCGTGTGGGACTAGGGTGATATTGGATGGTGATCAAGGTGAGGTCCGGGTGAGTTCTTCGATCCAGATCATCGAGGCTCGTAGATGGAGGCCGGCGAGGTAGCTGTCCCGTGTCCTGTCGTATCAGGTGGCAGTATCTCGCCAGGCCTTGAGCTTGTTGATCAGGCGCTCGACGGTGTTCCTCTCGTTGCAGAGGTCGGCGTCGTGGCTGACGGGTCGACCACCCCCGGAGCCCTTCTTCTTCCGGTTGGAGGCCTGGTCCTGCTTCTCCGGGATCGTTGTCCCCTGCGACCGTGTCCGGCCGGGTGCGGCGGCGGCCGACAGGGCCGCGGACCGGAAACCAGCGGGCGACACTGGCAGGGGTGGCCAGATGGAACGTGCTGCTCTGCCCGCCGCTGGAGCGTTGGAGGACAGCGACGTTCAGGCGGACTCTTCGCCCACGCCGGATACGTCGTCACTCCTCCCGCTCGGGATCTGCGTGACGTCCTGCCCGCTTTGTTCTTCGAGGCTGCCCCTTTTGGTCTGGCCTTCTCCTCCTCGATTCGGCAGATACGGCCTGATGAACTCCCATTCGGCGTCCGTCAGTTACACTCCCGTCACGCAAGAAGATCTACCGGATCAGACCCCGTCATTACCCGCCGCGAGCGGGGGTGCTCGTATCGAAAGTGGATCAGTAGAGTTGAGTCGTGATGGGCGTAACGCCAGTGTTGGTGAACCCGCCATGTTGTTCGGGTCGCGGACCGGATTCGGTTTGGAGTTCCACGTCGAACACGACCCCGAGCTGCTGTGCGTCGACGTCTTCGTCGGCGGGCTTCATGTAAACACGTGGGACAACGCGTTCCTCCCGCCACTACTTGCCAAGAAGCTCAAAGACGAGCTCAGCCGCTTTCGCCCGCCGACTGCGCCGCCGGCGGGCTTCGTCTCGCCGCTCGAGGCGTTTCACCTCGCTGAGGACTGTATGTTCGACGACGCCGGTACGGGAGCGGCATCCGAGGCCGGGTTGGAGCTCTGGAAGTACCAGTTTCTGGATTGGGGCGAGTGCACCGATGAGGTGCTGGCGTTCGCGTTCCCCGATGGGGACCGGGTGCACCTCGCCTGTCGGGTACGCGATGGAGGCGGTGTTGCCTGGGGCACGGAGGCCAGGCGTTAGCCGACGGTGGTGTCGGTGAGCAGGACGGTGCTCGTCGAAGCGCTGGAGGACGCCCTCGTCATCGCTGAACGCGAGTGGTCTGCCCGGCTCGCTGCCATCAAGGCACGCAATGGCACCCTCGGCGGCGGGGACATGTCGAGCGTGTGAGACCTGTGGATCGGCCTCGGAAGGAACGCGGAGGGCGCACCTTCCCTAAGAATCCGACATGCACCATCCGAGCAGTGAGACAGCAAGGCGCTGCGTATAGCCCCTCACACATTCGTGCAACCTCGGCCAGGCCGTCGAGAAGTGTGTCGCGGCGCACCGCTACTGCCTGCGTTCCATCGCACCTCAGCCGGGCCCGGCGGCCGCCGGCGAGCACGCCGACGGGGTCTTTGCCGTCGAGCCGTCCTCACTCGCTTTGCCCGTCGGCGGGCCGAGCGCATGCGCGCCCATCACGCCCTGGTCCACGGCCTATTGAGCGAGGGGATGGGACTGCGTGCCATCGCCCGTCACTTGGGCTGGGGGCGACACACCGTCCAGCGGTATGCGCGCGCCGCCCGATGGCAGGACATGGTCACCGGACGCAGTTCCCGCACCAGCCGACTCGACGGGCACCAGCCCTACCTGCAGCAGCGCATCGACGAGACCGACGGCGCGATCACCATCATCGAGTTACGGGAGGAACTCGCCCACCGCGGTCATCCGGTGCCCTACAGCAGCCTGCGGGACTGGGCGCGCAGCCGCCTGCAGTGGCCCGACGCACCGGCCCCGGCCGCTGCGGCGCCCTCGGTCCGGGCCGTCGTCGGCTGGATCACCCGGCACCCCGCCACGCTCGCCGAGGGCCAGAACCGGCAGCTCAAGGCGGTGCTTGACGCCTGCCCCGAGCTGGAGCAAACCCATGAACTCGTGCGGGACTTCGCCGAGATGCTCACCCAGCGCACCGGCGCTGACCTGCCGGACTGGATCAACACCGCCCGCGCCGCACAGCTGCCGGGGATCACCGGCTTCGCGCGTGGGCTCACCTCCGACCTCGAAGCCGTGATCGCCGGACTGACCTTGCACTGGAGCTCTGGCGGCACCGAGGGCGCCGTGACACGCGTGAAAAAGATCAAGAGGCAGCTCTACCGACGGGCCGGATTCGAGCTGCTCCGAAAGATGATCTTGCTTCAGTAGCGACCCACGCGGGTGTGAGTCTGTCGCTGTCCGTCCGAGGTCAGAGTTCGGTCGTCCCGATCCCGGCGGGGTGCTCACTCGGTGGCAGCCACAGCTGAGGCTGTGACTCGCGATGGCTCTCGTGAGCCTGTTCTTCCCAATGGAAGCAGTTCTTCGTGCCGTCAAGGCGGTGCATCGCGGCAATCCCGGCATGACCCCGCAGGTCAGGGAGTCTTTCAGGGGACTCTCCTCATTCCCAAGTCTCAGCAGGTTCGATCACCTTTGATCGGACTAATGCTGACCTCATGCTGACTTTCTTGATGCACCGTCAGGTTCGTCTGGGAGGCCTGGGTCGGCCCTTCGCGTGTTCCCGATGGGGCATCACGATGCCGGAACGGGCTTGTGGCGCTGTCGGTGCCTGCAGGCGCGACTGAGTCGTTGAGGAAGAAGTCGTACCACTCGATGGTGGTGCCACCTGGGGCGGAACGGGGAGTGTCCAAGATGCTTCCAGGGCATTTGGGTTTTCCCGATCGAAGGGCTACGACCTAGTGCGTCGCGGGGAGTTCCCGTGCCGCGTGCTACGCGTCGGCCGTACGACTCGTGTCGTCACCGCGTCCTTGCTCCGTGTGCTCGAAAGCGGCGAGCCCGAGTGCAGCGGTGCCCACGCCGGACGTGACACACAGTCGTAAACCGCCGCACGACGAAGCCCCGCCGGAGCAAACCGGCGGGGCTTCGTCGCTCACGCGCGCTCTCACGGGTGAGGCTACGTCGTATCACGCGCTCTCACACAGCTGTCACGAACCGAGCGGACTCTCCCGGACCAGCAGGCCCTGACCTGCAACTTCACGCCCCCGCTGGAGTGGCTGGACGCCAATGGACGGTCTCTACAACCTGTGCCATGTTGTACCCAGTGAGGGACCCAAGATCAGGACAGGAGCGTCTTCTGGCCCGTCAAAGCGGTATTGGAGGGTGTTAATCGGTGTCTCACTCACCCGCCTGACCCTCTCATCTGTCACCTGCAGTCGTACCGCCAGGGCCAGAAAGTCTGGGGAGATGCGGGCATGGACGCCATGTGGTCCGCATCGACCGTCAAGATCATCGGATCGGGCATCGACGATCCCGACTTCGCGGACAAGCTGTCCCGCCTGATCGGTGATCACGATGTCGAGACCACGTCCACCTCGACGTCCGAGTCCGGCAAGTCCACGTCCGTCAGCATGCGGCAGGAGCGGATCCTGCCCGCCGATGCCATTCGCGCCCTGCCCAAGGGCACCGCCCTGTGCTTCGCCACCGGCCTGCGCGCGGCCATGCTCGACCTGCGGCCGTGGTACCTCGAACCCGGCGCCGACGAATTGGCTGCCGCCTCCGACCGGGCCTCCAAGGGCATCACCGCCCGCGCCGTCGCGAAGCACGCACCAACTCAGTCCGACTTCGGGAAGGCGGCATGAGCAGGGTCCGGCTGCACCTGGTGCCAGTCCGCTCACGGGAAGCGAAGGAGTTCGTGCGCCTCTGGCATCGCCACCACCCGCCCCCGGTAGGACAGATCTTCGCCGTCGGAGCAGCCGACGAGGACGACACCCTGCGCGCCGTGGCCGTCGTCGGCCGGCCGGTGGCCCGCCACCTTGATGACGGGGCCACCCTGGAAGTCACCCGGACCGCCAGCGACGGTGCGCGCAACGCGAACTCCTTGTTGTACGCGGCATCTTGGCGCGCGGCCAAAGCCCTCGGATACCGGCGCTTGATCACTTACACGCAGGGGGGTGAGAGCGGCGCGTCTCTGCGCGGTGCAGGATGGCGTCTGATAGCCCGCCGTCCGCCCCGGACCGGATGGCACACCCCCTCCCGCCCCCGAGCCGGCCACGGCAACGACCGCACGGCCCGATTTCTCTGGCAAGCCCCCTGAACCACGCCCTGGAGCAGCCCTGCACCCGTACGAACCCGCCGGCCAGGTCATGGTCTCCCCGCGGTACATGGCAGGCGTCGGTGCCGGCTCGCCGACGCGATCGGCCCACTGATCCACCTTTTCGGCTGGTCCCCGCAGCACGACGCCGCCACCGGGCACATCACCCTCGACAACCCCGACGGCAGCGTGTCCTGCGGCTTCGACCCCATCCATCCCTCGGCCGGTGGGGGACGATCGCCCACCAAGAGCCGTACCAGGAAGCGCAGTTAAGTCGACAGACGCTCATGAAGCGCATCGGCGCCTTCACCCAGCCCCCTGCTCCAACTGCTCGGACACCATCACCGCGAGCGCCACCACACTCAAGGTCCGCGCGCTTCTGGCGCAGCACGGCTTCACCCCCCGCCGACGGCCCCTCGTACCAGCCGCCCGAGCGGCCGGACGAGAACGGCGTACCGGGTGTGGTCGTGCGTGCCGAGATCCATGCCCACGCCCAAGGACTCGGCGTCAGCGTCGATCTGCGCATCCCCCACCCCCGACGCGATTCCCACCGCACCTCGGCCCGCCTCGAAGGCTGTCCCCGCCAGCCCAGCCACTGGGCCGGCGCGGCACCGCACCCGCTGACCCCTGACCCACCGGAGAACCACCATCGCCATCCGCCAGATCGACCTCCTCGCGCAGGTCGACCACCTTCGCCACCTCGGGGCCGACTTCGGCACCCTGCGCACCAGCGTCACCGAGCTGAAGGCCGAGCCGGGCAGCGACATGCTTGCGCAGCTCGCCCCGAAGATCGTCCAGATTCACGAACTGATCGGCCGCACTCTGCAACAGCTGGCTACGCTCGACGGCAGCCAGTACACCCTCGTGCCCGGCAGCCGCTCATCCCTGGAAACGCTCAGCTCCGCCGTCGCCACGGCTTCTGTGGCAGCCACAGACCTGGCCAGTGCGGTGGCCGACAACCCGTTGGAAGGCGCCGTGTTCGCCGACGGGCCGCCTCTCGACGAGGATGCGGTGCGCAAGGCCCGGCACGCCGAGGCCGCGCCTCGGCTGGCTGAGGCCCTGGCCGACGCCGCCCACGATCTCGACCTGTGCGCGACGTGCTGCCTGTACACCGCCTCCGGCATCCTCCGCGACCTCAAGGAGCACCCGGAGCACCTGCCTCCGCTCCCACAGCTGACCTCCGCGCAGTACACGGCCCTGGAAATGGTCGCCCAGGGCGGCGCCAGCCTCATCCGTTCGCTACGCGGCGAACTCGTGAACAGCGGCCTGCCGATCCACATCGGCGCGGCTCTGCTCGGGCACCTGAATGTCCAAACCACTCGCGGCTACGTCGCGGTGTTCGACGAAGACGTCATCCGCCACTACCAGGAGCACCTGGAACACCGGCGCCAGATCCGTCCCACCGACGAATACCGGGACACCACCTCGAACGAGTGGGCCGAGTTCGAGGAGCACTTCGACCGCCGCAAGGTCGAGCTCGGCTCTTGCGGCCGGCCCTACGGCACCCCCTGCCAGCACGAACACGCCTGCATCCGCTGCCCAATGCTCCACGTCAATCCCAAGATGCTCGCCCGGCTCTCCGAGCTCGAAGCCGACCTCCTGCAACGCAGGACGCAGGCCGAGGCCGAAGGCTGGATCGGTGAGATCGAGGGCATCGACCTCCCCCTCACCTTCCTCCGCGCGAAGCGCGACGAGACCCAACGCCGAGCCCAGCGACCAGCTGTTCACCTCGGCATCCCCGCACGCCGCCGTCCGCAGGAGTCCGAATGACGCTTTCCAGAGCGATGCCTCGAAGCAACGAGCTGTCAGCTTGTTCTTTAACCTTTGGCGGAGCCTCAGTGACATCGGTAGGTTCTCGGCGATGACCTTGAGAGAGACGCAGGGACTCGCGTCAATGACGGACGGGGCGCAGTTACGTTGGATGGCGCTGGGGGACACGACTCGGCAGCCGCCCGTGGTCATGCTCCATGGCGGTCCGGGACTGCCGGATTACCTGGGCGATGTCGCCCCCATGATCGCGGACCTCGCACCCGTGTACCGGTACGACCAGCGTGGCACCGGCCAATCCCCGTGGTGGGGCCGCCATTCCCGCGCCCGGCATGTTGACGACCTCGCCCAGCTGCTCGACGCATGGGACGTGCCCAAGGCCGTACTGATTGGACACTCCTACGGCACCGACCTGGCGAGCCGGTTCTGCCTGGCGCACTCTGACCGGGTTGCCGCGATGCTGCTGATGTGCGGGCCGTTCGTCGGTGATTGGCGCACCGGGGACCGGGCGGAGCGCGAACGTCGCATGTCCGCAGCGCAGCAGGAGCGGCTCCGCGAATTGGAGGAGACACCGCGCCGCACCGAGGAGCAGGAAGTCGAGTTGCCCACGCTGGCCTGGTTCACTGACCATGCCGATCCCGAACGTGGGTGGCGCTGGGCCGCGCGGGGTGCCCGGCAGCGGCGCCCCGTCAACTGGGCTATGAACAGCGAACTCGGCAAGGAAGGACGCGCGGACCCGCTTGATGAGCACCTTGTCGACCTGCGCGCGCACCTACCCGCGCGAGCGGAACTCCTCGGTGGGGTCGACGATCCCCGCCCTCTGTCGGCCCTCGAATCACTCGCGTTCCGGCTCGATCTTCCGCTGACGCGGTTCGAGGACGCTGGGCATGAGCCATGGTTGGAGCAGCCCGACGCCGTGCGTGCGCACCTTCGGAGATTCGTGCAAGGCGCGGTGGGCACATAGGGCTTCGCCCGGTTCGCCGGTCGGCATCATCCCGGATGCCGGCAGCGCGGGAGGTCCGTGTCGAAATGTTCCTCGAACTAGGCCGAGTGATCCAGTTCGAGATGTCGTTCGATGCCAGGAGCCAGGCACGGGCACTGATGCATCAGCCAGCGAGCAGGGCCTGCATCCACTGGTCTTCGCGTTGCTCGATGTATTCGGCGTCGTTTCGCCAGGCGTCGCCGTGGCCTTCAGCCCACAGCCTTGCCCAGGGCTGGGCTCCTTGGGCTGCCTGGTCGCGCAGGAAGTCGTGCATGGAACGCGTACGGCGCCCCAGTAGAGGGACCAACCGACGGCGTTCGGACTCAGCCAGACCGTAGGCGTCGGCGAAGACTCGCAGTCGGTCCGCCGCGTCCGGGCTCTGCCAGTCCGGATGCGCGGACAGCGGGATGAACCCGTGAATGGCGTATGCGACATCCCACAGGCGCGAGCCGGGACCTGCACCGTCCCAGTCGATGAAGGCCCACCGCGCCTCGTCTGCCACCACGAGGTTCCAGGGGGCCAGGTCGTTATGGGCAATGATGTCACTGCCCTCAGCAGGGATCAGCGTCTGCCACCGCGCATCGGGGGGCGGCGTGAAGTCCTGCACGGCGTCGTGGAAGTCCCGGATCAGCCGTGCAACGCGAGCCAGTTGTCGAGCAGGTTCCATCAGCGAGAACCGGTCGGGCCAGACCACATCTCCCGGCATGAAGGTCAGGACCTCACGCCCCTGATCGTCAATGCCGAGCGGACGAGGCGCCGCGCCGAATCCCACCTCGTGCAGGTGGGCAAGCAGTGCATGCACAGCGGGAGTCCATGGTCCGGCCGGACGGCGAACGGTGTCCCCGACGCGAACGACACCATCACTGACGTTGCCACCGGACAAAGGCTGTTCATCATCGTGCCGCATCGAACCAGTGTGTCGGATCAGCTCGTCATGATCACCCCATTAAGGGGGAGCGTCAGAGTAGGGACGGAGGTTAAAGAACAAGAGTCGGTTTCGTTCGGTGATGCTCTCGGGTCGTTTCGCGGTCTTGCCCACGTCGTACCGGGTGGCGGGCCGCCGGTTATTCGAGCCAAGTGGTCTTCCAGGACCGGGAGTTGATGGTTTCGGTGCACGGGCCGGACAGTGCAGGCGCGGGCGGAGGTTCCGAAACCCCCGGCGGACCCGGGCCGGCGTGAGCCTGCCGGGCTCGGCGGGCTTCTCCCACGGCCGCCGCAAGTCGGCGGCGGCCTCGCGCAGGAGGCGGATCTGGGTGTGCGCGGGTCAGACCCAGAGTCAGCGGCTTCGCACCGAAGCAGAAGCGTCACGGCACGCCGCTGGCTGTCCGTATGAGCAGCCCAATCTTGTGCGGACCGTCCGCATGCAAGTGTTTGTTGAAGAAGGGGTTGATGTCTCCGACGCACAGCGGCGCCTGTGCTCAGATGTGGCCATGGAGCCGATATGGACGAGTGTTGTGGCAGTGGTGGGCACGCTGTTGGGTGCCGTTGCGACCTATCCCTTTCAGCGACTCGCGGCGAAGCAACAGACGTTGCGCGATGAGCGGATCGCCGCATACACCGCCTTCGCGGCCGCGGTCGAGGACTTCCGGTATGGCCAGGCCGAACGCTTTTTCCACAAAGAGCGGGATCCCGACGGCGAGGAGTACAAGAGGGCGTACCACGAGGGCCACCGTCTGCGGATGACCGCGCGCCAAGCGTTCTACCGCGTCAAGCTGGTCACCGACGACGACTCCCTGGTGACCCTCGCCCGGGCGGCTCTGGACCGTACGCGGGACACACACAATGCCCAGAATGCGGAAGCACGGGATGAACTGAACGGGAAAGCCAAGGAGGCCATCGAGGCCTTCGTCGACTACGCATCGAAGAGCGTCCAATGACCGTGGTCTGCGACGTTCCCTGCAGCAAGAGCGGTGCGGGTGCCGTTGAGGAAGACGACGAGGAGTTCAACGGCCTACGCGACCATATCTGAGAATGCCTCTATGGAGTCTGAGGTCGAAATGGACCTCGAACTTGCCCGCTCACCTGGGGGTTCGCCGGACGCTGGGGCGGCCTTCGTCTGATCATGTCCGACCAAGGTGCACCGATCGAGACGAAGGCCGTGAAGGTGAGTCTGCTCCCTGCCGCCGGTCCCGGGGAAGCGTTCGCGCAAGCGTCACGCTTCCGGGAGGACTTAGAGGTCGTCTCGTTTGGATCTCCAAGCAACGTGGTGTGTGACTGCCGTGGCAGGCAGGGCTACATGCCGCGGTCCGGCCCGCTCCACGGTTCTGGCCGTTCGCCGACGGTCATCGGGAGACGGCACAGCTGTACCGGGCCGGGATAGAAGGCTGAGGTGTTGGGGCCGGCCATGTCCTCGCCGATGAGGTAGCGGTAGAGCCATTCGGCGAAGCTCATGTCGTACCGTGCCCAGCCGCCCTCGCCGTCTTCGACCAGAATCCAAGGGGCTGTGTCGTCCGCAGCTACGAGGAACAGTGTCTCGCCGCGGTCGGTGCTGGCGATCGGCCACAGCCCGTTGCGCGTTCCGAAGCTCAACTCTGTGAGTCCGAACAGCAGGCGAGGGTCCTCGTCAGGGTCAAGGTCGTCCCAGGAGATTGCGGACCAGGCACGGGCCGTGTCGCGTATCTGGTCGCCCAGATTCCAGCGTTCGGTCGCGGGGTGACTGAGGTATAGGTGGCCGTTGAGCTGGATGGGAGCGTACGCGTCCACGAGGGTCTGGTAGTCGGTCGGCAGCCGGATGCCGAGTTCCGCGTGGAGGCGCTCCCAGGCGGAGGGGTCCGCGTAGCGGTTCTGGGCCCGGCCGAGCATCGCCATGACTGCGGGCAGGTAGTCGGTCATGACGCTCCTCGCTGCTGTGTCGTCTTCTGCAGCAGGATCATCCCAGCTCGGAGATCACACTGATCAGGCTGTCAGCCTGCGATAGCAGATCAGAGCCGCGGCGATGCCGGCGAATGCCAGGAAATGGTCGGCCTTGCGCTCGTAGCGACGGTGCAGGCGGCGGCACCCGGACAGCCATGCCATGGTGCGCTCCACGGTCCAGCGGTGCCGCCCAAGGCGCTGTGAGGACTCGATGTCCCGGCGCGCGATACGCGGTGTGATGTTGCGGGAGCGGAGCCATATGCGTACCCGGTCGAAGTCGTAGCCTTTGTCGCCGTGCAGCTTGGCCGGTCGACGGCGGCGCGGCCCACGACGGGATCGGATGGGCGGGATGCCCCGCACTAGGGACTCCAACCCTTGGCTGTCGTGGGTGTTCGCAGCTGAGATGCCGATGGAGAGGGGCAGACCGGTCCGCTCGGTGATCAAGTGGATCTTTGATCCCTTCTTCCCGCGATCTACGGGATTCGGACCCGTCAGGTCCCCCCTTTGAGGGCCCTCATGTTCACCGAATCGATCGCGCACCGCGACCAGTCCAGTCCGCCCCGTGCGCCGAGCTCGTCCAAGACCAAGCGGTGCAGCTTGCCCCACACGCGAGCTCGGCTCCACTCGGCGAAACGGCGGTGCGCGGTCGACCCGGACGGCCCAAAGCTCGGCGGCAGCTGCCGCCACGTGCACCCAGTCTTGGCCACGAACACGATGGCAGCCAACACCTGTCGGTCTCCGTAACGACGTCGCCCTCCACCTTGCGGTCGCACCGGTGCCGCCGGAACCACCCGCTGGAATAGCTCCCACAACGCGTCCGGCACCAGTCGCTCCACCATGGTCATCACAACATGTCAGTCTAGTTTTCAAGCCAGTTGAGACGACTTCTTATAGGCGCCTGATGCCAGCAACCGGGACCTGAACGGTTCAAACACGTGCGGCGTGCCGAGATGCCGGGTCACTGGCATGCCGAGTCGAGGCACGCGCAGAAGACAGGCGCGCGCGCTGCCGGCTCCGCGCCCCCAAAGACCGCGTCCAGCGTTCACACTTGGCCACCGAGGGCAGGCATCATCATCAAGGTGACCACACCACCCGCACATTGGAATCCGATCTCACAACGCCTGTGGCAAGCAGTCCGCACCGGCGATCTCCTCGATCTCACCGCTGCTCCACCCCAAGGCACAGGGCAAAACCCGAGTTCCATGGCCCAGGAAGTCCCGGCCGAGGTCATTGCCGCTCTCCTGCTGCAGCCCCCTGCGCCGGAGCCGGGAGCGGTGCCGCGGCTGCAGATGGTCGGTGCGCGCATCACCGGACGTCTTCAGCTGCAATACGCCGCGGTCGAGATCCCCTTATCCCTTGTCAATTGTCGTTTCGACCAGCCGGTCGAACTCGCCGATGCCTCGCTGCGTGCGGCGGACTTCACGGGGTGCCACATGCCTCGGCTGAGCGCCGACCGACTGCGCGTGGACGGCGATCTGATGCTCGCCCAGCTGGTCAGCGGTGGAGTGGACTTGTTCGGCGCGCAGATCAGAGGCGACCTGTGGCTCACTTCCGCCCGCGTCACAGGCGACGGATCCGGCTTTGCCGTGAACGGGCCGCAGCTCCGCATCGAGGGCGGCTTGTACGCGCACTCCGCTCACGTTACGGGCGGACTCAATCTGTGGGGTGCCCAGGCCTTCACCATTGAGGTCACCCAGGCCCGCCTGTCCGGGGCGGAGGAACGTCCGGCGTTCCGTGGCGACGGCCTCCAGCTCGTTCAAGACCTCCTCTGCACCGACCTGTTGGCCGACGGCGGAGGCATCCGTCTGTTCGGCGCGACGATCGGCGGCCAATGCTGGCTGGCCCGTGCCGACATACGCAGTACCACCGGGTGGGCCGTCACCGCACCCACACTCACCGTCGGGGGTGGTATCTACGCTTACGGCCTCACTGTCGAGGGGGGTGTCAATCTGTTCGCTGCCGTCGTCGGCGAATCGATAGAGCTCACCGCTAGCACACTCCTCCCCTACCACCAGTACGCGCTTCGAGCTCCCGGGGCACGAGTAGAAGCAGACATCAAGCTGGACAATGCCACGCGCGTCGCAGGCAACATCGATCTCACCCGTGCCGAGGTCAAGGGCACCTTTTCGCTCATCGAGACAGCGTTCTCTGAGGAAACGACCGTCGGGCTGCACCGCGCCGTCCTCGGAGCGCTCCATCTGGAGTCCCTCAGTGCACCACCCGCCACACTCGATCTGAGTGCTGCCACCATCGTTGCCATCACCGATGCCACGGACTCATGGCCCTCGCAGGTCGCGCTCACCGCACTCTCCTACCAAGCCCTCCACCCTACGATGCCCGCTACTGACCGACTGACATGGTTGCACCGCGGCGCTGACTACCACCCTCAGCCCTACGAGCAGTTGGCCGCCTACTACCGTCAACTCGGCCATGACGACGACGCGCGGACAGTGCTCTTAGCCCGACATCGACAACGACGGCGTAGCTTGCCAAGGCTTGCCCAACTGTGGGGCTACATCGAAGACGCCGCTACTGGATACGGCTACAGACCAGGGCGCGCGCTCTTGTGGCTGCTGGCACTTATCACTACCGCTGCCATCGCCTTCGCCGCGGCGCCGCCCCAGCCCGCCCAATCCAACGGGCCGCCCTTCCAGCCGGTGATCTTCGCACTCGACCTCATTCTCCCTGTCCTCGACCTTGGTCAGGAAAAGGCGTTCACCCCTGTCGACGGCACTACCTGGATTGCCTGGCTCAGCTCCCTTTCAGGCTGGCTGCTCGGCACCACCGTCATCACTAGCCTCACCCGTCGCCTCACTCGCTCCTAGACGCTCACCACACGATCTTGTGCCGACGCCGGGTTACAGATCGGGGCCGCTCCGGAGAACACCAAGTGGGACGCGGGCCGCATCTGAGCCAACGCCGTTCTTGATCAGCCATCGCTGACCGGGCTGCTCACCGAAGTGTCCTGAGCTTCCTCTCCAAGATCCGCCACCTCTCCCTCACCAGCGTCGACATCGGCGCCCACGAGGTCGGCCGCCGCGTCACCCGCGCCCTGCTCGACCGCATCGCCGATCCGAAACGGGAGGCCGTCGAGTACCAGGTGACGCCGACGCTGGAGGTCCGTGGCTCGACCGGACCCGCGCCAATGAAACGGCATCCAAGTCGGCAACGAACGAGCTTGTCGCCTGCGCAACAACCCGCCTGACACCCATCACGAGGGTCCTCAGCGTGAGAGCGAGCTGGACTGCCCCTAGCCCGGTGCGTTCGAACAGTCGCGTTGCTGCGGTCTACCAATCCCCTGACCTGCACTTATGCGCTATAGCGGCAAAAGCACAGCGAATTCGACCGGAGTCGACCCCCACGGCTCCGATACACGGCTAGAACCACGTCTGATCAGCGGTGATGCAACTTTTGCCGCTGTACCAACGAATTACAGAAACTGAATCACCACAAGTGCCCCGATAGGGATCAACTTCATAAGTCGACAGCACTGAAGTGGACACACAGCCCGCCGATGTAGGCACGGCGCCACGTGATGGCCCGAGCCCATCACGGCTCAGCCCCACGAAGGATTCCACGCTCTGAACAGGCCTTTCACCGATCCCCTTCCGCGAGACGGAAGAGGTATTGCGGCGCAGCAGCGCGCTTCCGGACGATGCCACCACAGCAGACAGACGGGAGCCGCAACGATGCCGCACATGACCGCCTTCGCCAGGAACCAGTGGTTCTTGGCAAAGGCAGTCGGCGAGGCTCGCCCAAGCGCAGATCATTTTGGATTCCGTTGATACCGTGAGCGGCGCGGACAGACGGCGCACCGTGAATGCGCGGCGCGTGCCCACCGCACTGCCACGGCGTCCATCAGGCTCCTTGGCCGCTGCCGCCCTCCCTCCCGACGAGAGCAGCAACTCCCGGGATCGCCTGGCACCGATATGCAGTTCCCTACGTAGGTTTCGGCTGAGACAGGCCGCTGATGATGCTCCCAGTGTCGGGCATCGAGCATCTTGGCTCGCTGCAACAAGGGATCGTCCGCTCCACGCTCTGACTCTCGCTCCTCCGTGCCGTTCCTCCTCGTCACCCACCCCGTGCCCTCCGCGACTCGATCGCCCGGACGGTGCACGAGACGTTCGACCAGGAGCAGCAGGGCGACGGGCGGCCACCCGGCGACGAGGACCGGTTTCCATTCCAGAGCTGGTGCCGCCGCGATCTGTGCTGCCAGAGAGACCGCGATTCCCAGCAAGAAGGCCGACCAAAGAGGCCACCGCGCTCGGCGGGTCCGAGGCTCTGCGTGCTCAAGGAGACCGGCCGTGGCCAGGAGTAGGAGACCGTCGACCGACAACGGCCACAGCGAGGCACTGACCGAGTCGACCCCGCCCTGCACGGCGAACTTCCACTGATGGACGTAGGAGGCGTACGCGGCGGCCCCTCGGTGCAACCCGCAGTCGCCCCGAGCACCAGGCACACCCCGCACCATCCGCCCGCGTGACCTTCGCTGCCGCAAGGTCGATACTGCCGACAGGAGCGTTCCCGCCAACCCACCTCCGACCGTCCCCCAAACCTGACTGCCCGTCATCAAAGTCAGCATTAAGTCAGCATCAGTACCGCCGGAACCCGCTTCCGCCCGCCACGGACCGCCAAGATCGACTACCGACCTTCCCCACCCTGACCTGCAAAAACGCGGGCCAGGAGCCCATCTGCTAGCCACACCAGGAGGTACCCATGAAGATGCTGATCAACGTCGCGGAGACCGTCGTCGCGGACGCGCTGCGCGGCATGGCGGCCGCCCATCCGGAGTTGGTCGTCGATGTGGAGAAACGGGTGATCGTACGGCGGGACGCACCCGTCGAGGGGAAGGTCGCCCTCGTCTCCGGTGGCGGGTCGGGGCACGAGCCGCTGCACGGTGGATTCGTGGGTCCGGGGATGTTGTCGGCGGCCTGTCCGGGTGAGGTGTTCACCTCTCCGGTGCCCGACCAGATGGTGCGGGCCGCGGCCGCCGTGGACAGCGGGGCGGGCGTGCTGTTCATCGTGAAGAACTACACGGGTGACGTCCTCAACTTCGACATGGCCGCGGAACTCGCCGAGGACGAGGGCATCCAGGTGGCGAAGGTCCTGGTCAACGACGACGTGGCGGTCACCGACAGCCTCTACACGGCCGGGCGGCGCGGCACCGGCGCGACGCTGTTCGTGGAGAAGATCGCGGGCGCCGCGGCGGACGAGGGCCAGCCGCTGGAGCGGGTAGAGGCGATCGGGCGGCAGGTCAACGAGAACTCCCGCAGTTTCGGCGTCGCCCTCAGCGCCTGCACCACCCCTGCCAAGGGCAGCCCCACCTTCGATCTGCCGCCCGGTGAGCTGGAGTTGGGCATCGGCATCCATGGCGAGCCGGGCCGGGAGCGGCGGGCGATGATGACGTCGGGTGAGATCGCCGACTTCGCCGTGGGCGCCGTCCTGGAGGACATGACCCCGCGCAACCCCGTCCTCGTCCTGGTCAACGGCATGGGCGGGACACCGCTGTTGGAGCTGTACGGCTTCAACGCCGAGGTGCAGCGGGTGCTCGCCGAGCGTGGTGTCACCGTCGCCCACACCCTCGTCGGGAACTATGTCACCTCGCTCGACATGGCCGGCGCCTCCGTCACGCTGTGCCAGGTCGACGAGGAGCTGCTGCGGCTGTGGAACGCGCCGGTGAAGACGCCGGGGCTGCGGTGGGGAATGTGATCCGGAGCCGGACGCTCGCAACACACCTGTCACGCAAGGAGATCCAGTGCTCGACGCCGATTTCTTCCGCCGTTGGATGACGGCGACCGCCGCCTCCGTCGACCGTGAGGCGGAACGGCTCACCGCTCTCGACTCGCCCATCGGGGACGCCGACCACGGCAGCAATCTGCAGCGCGGGTTCAACGCCGTCACGGCGGCGGTCGAGAAGGAGGCCCCGCAGACGCCGGGCGCGGTCCTGATGCTCGCCGGGCGGCAGCTCATCTCGACCGTGGGCGGGGCGTCGGGGCCGCTCTACGGGACGCTGCTGCGCCGGACCGGCAAGGCCCTCGGGGACGCCGACGAGGTCAGCGAGGATCAGTTCGCCGAGGCGCTGCGGGCCGGGGTGGACGCGGTGATGACGCTCGGTGGGGCGGCACCGGGCGACAAGACCATGATCGATGCGCTGGTGCCGGCCGTGGACGCGCTCGGCGACGGCTTCGCCGCGGCGCGGGCCGCCGCCGAGGAGGGCGCCCTGGCGACGACGCCGCTGCAGGCCCGCAAGGGGCGGGCGAGTTATCTCGGGGAGCGCAGCATCGGACACCAGGATCCCGGGGCCACGTCCTCGGCGCTGCTGATCGCGGGCCTGGCGGAGGCGAACGGTGAGTGACGAGACGGTGGGTGACGAGACCGTGAGTGACGAGACCGTGAGTGGCGAGGCGGTGAGTGGCGATGAGAGCGGGCGGCTCGTCGGCATCGTGCTGGTCTCGCACAGCGCGCAGGTGGCCGCGTCGGTCGCCGAGCTGGCGCAGGGGCTCGCGGGTGGCGGGACGCGGGTGCCGGTCGCCGCGGCGGGCGGCACCGAGGCCGGCGGCCTCGGCACCAGCGCCGAGCTGATCGCGGCGGCGGCCGCCTCCGTGGACCGCGGCGCCGGGGTCGCGGTACTCACCGACCTGGGCAGCGCGGTCCTCACCGTCAAGGCACTGCTCGCGGAGGGCGACGAACTCCCGGACCACACACGCCTGGTGGATGCCCCGTTCGTCGAGGGCACGGTGGCCGCGGTCGTCACGGCGGCCACGGGCGCCGACCTCGCGGCGGTGGAGGCGGCGGCCGCGGAGGCGTACTCCTACCGGAAGGTGTGAGGCGGCCTACGGCATCCGCCACGGCACGGACTTGAAGCGAGGCGGCCTGCGGCAGCCATGGCACCGCGGGCCCCCGGCCGCGTCCCGGTCGGGTTCCTCTCCGCCAGGAGTTCCCCCCTATACGACCCCCTCTGCCACGACCCCCAGCGCCACCCGCAAGGTCGCCGCCAGTTCCCTCTGAGCCGTCGCCCGGTCGGGGCGGGTGTCGGCGGTGTGCCAGGCGTAGTGCTCGACCGCGGCGCGCAGTGCCGCATTGAGCGTCGCCGCCTGGATCGCCGGGCGCAGATCGTCGGCGGGCAGGCCGGCGCGCTCGGCGAGGGCGCGGGCGAACGCCGGTTCGGCCTCGTCGTACGTCTGGAGCCAGATCGCGCGCAGGCCGGGTTCGGTACGGGTGAGCCGTACCAGTGCCCCTACCGTCGCGCGGTCGGGTCCGGCCAGCAGGCGGTCCTCGACCGCGAGTTCCTGGTCGAGGAGTTCCTCGAGGGGCTGCCCCGGACGCCACCACCGCAGGCAGTCGGCGATCAGGTCGATACCGGCCGAGAACAGCGGCCTTACGCAGCTCTCCTTGCTGGGGAAGTAGCGCCACACGGTGCGCGCGGAGACACCGACCGCGGCTCCGATCTGCTCGCCCGTGGTGGCCGCCACGCCCTGGGTGACGAACAGGTCCACCGCCGCCCGCGCGATCTCCAGCCGCATCTCGGCCTTGCGCTCCTCGGTCAGGGGCGGCCGTCCCGTAGGTCGCCTCGTGCCTTCACGGGCTGCGGTCATGTTCTCCTCCGGCCGGCGCTGATCGCTCTCCCGGAATTCTCGCCGAACCTCTCCCCCGGGCTCCTCCCCGAGGACTTTATGTCACTCAGAGACATAAAGTCGTAGGGTGGGGCCCTCGGGCGCGTCCGGCTGGGCCGCCCCTCGGACTCACGGATGGGAGCACCTCATGACCGGCGGACTGAACGGACGCAGTGTCATCGTCACCGGAGCGGGCTCGGGCATCGGGCACGCGGCTGCCCTGGCCTTCGCCGAGGCGGGTGCCCGGGTCGTGGTGGCGGACCTGAACGCCGAGGGCGCGGAGACGGTGGTCAAGGAGATCGAGCAGGCGGACGGCGGGGCGGTCGCCGTCGTCGGCGACCTGAGCGAGCAGGCCGTCGTCGACCGGGTCGTCGAGACCGCCGTCGAGCGCTTCGGCGGCGTGGACGTCCTGGTGAACAACGCCGGGATCATGGACCGCATGTCGGCGCCGGCGGACGTCACCGACGCCGAGTGGGAGCGGGTCATACGGGTCAACCTCACCGCGCCCTTCCTGCTCACCCGGGCGGTTCTGCCGCACATGCTCCGGGCGGGCAGAGGTGCCATCGTCAACACGGCGTCCGAGGCCGGTCTGCGCGGCAGCGCCGCGGGCGCCGCGTACACGGCGTCCAAGCACGGCGTGGTGGGGCTGACCAAGTCCCTTGCGGTGATGTACCGCAAGCAGGGAATCCGCGCCAACGCCATCGCCCCGGGCGGCACTCGGACCGGCATCGAAGTGGACGCCGCGCCGGACGCGCACGGGCCGGCGGCTCTCGGCCCGCACTTCGTCAACCTCGGCAGGGTGGCCCAGCCCGAGGAGCAGGCCGCCGCCATCGTGTTCCTCGCCTCGGACGCGGCGAGCAACATCAACGGCGTGGTCCTGCCGGTCGACGACGGCTGGTCGGCGGTCTGACGCCTCCTCCCTCACCGCGCACGAATCACCCACCGCTCACGAGCAGTTGTCGCATCCGGATCAGTTGCCGGGGACGAACGCCCTCCCGTGCACGAACTCCCTGGCCAGCCGCTTCCCGGCCGTCACGGCGGCCGCATGGTCCTCGATGGGCGTCACCCACGTGTCCGTGAAGACGATGTAGGTGACCCCGGAGGCCGTGCCGCCGCGGTGCGGGTCGGGCGAGATGCCGAGGGCCTCGGCGGCGGCGTACGACGCCTCGCCGATCATGTCGTTCGGGCCGACGTCGCCGACGACCGCGTACCGCACCCGGCCCTGGTACACGACCGCGGCGACCGAGCCGCCGCGGATGCCGTGGTCAAGTGGGTTCCAGATACGGCTCGGAGCGGGCACGACGATGTACGGGAGGCGTTCGGCGCTCAAGTGACGTCCGTCGGACTGCTGATAGGCGGTCGCGGCGGAGAAGTACGGATCGGTACGGCCGTTGCAGTGGCGCGTGCGCCGACCGTCGCAGTCGATATCCATATCAGCCTTCCAGAACACCGCGTCCCGTCCCTCGCAGACCCGGATCGTCGCGGGCGCACCACTGTCGCTGCGGTAGCGGCCACGGGAGACGGCGGCGCACTCACGCACCTTCGCCAGCAGGTCAGCGGCGCTGACCTCGGCCTCACGGTGCGCCGTTGCCCCTTCCTGAGTGGAGGGCGGGGTCGGCGGCGGCATCGTCGGGGCGAGCAGAGCGGCGCCCGCCGCGGCCAGCGTCAGCGAGTGGAGACGCACGATAGGGGACCCTCCCGTCGAGGAACACTGACGGACATTCAGCCCATCCGATGCTGTGTCGATCATGCTGCCACCAGCAGGGCCGTACGGCGCGCATCCCGACGACACGACGACACGACGATCGCCCCCGAACTTCCGCCAGGAGCCGGGGGCCTGAGTCCGCGATACGGACCCCAGGCCCTCCGGACACCCGCGTCCGGCGCGGGATCAGCGACGACAGCGGCCCGCGCCGGGGGCATGAACTCCCCACCCCTCGTGGCGAGTTCAGCCATGAGCGGCTTCAGCATACGTAACGTTCCCGGCGGTTCACCAACGACCGCCCTCTTGAGGTGATCGCGTCAGCGGCGACATAGTGGAGCCCCATTGGTCCGGACCATTACCGCCAGTTGGCCTCGGGAGGCAGAGTCGTGCGACGCGTTCCCGTCCTCGTGCCCGTGTTCTGCGCGGTGCTCGTCACGCTCTCGTCCTGTGCGTGGAACGGTGCGGAAGAGGAGGGTGGCCGGCTGCCCGCGGCACCCACCGGTGTCACGGCCGCCGCGGGCAGCGCGACCAGCGTGCATGTCATGTGGAACGCGCTCTCCGGACCATCGGCGGGCGGTGAGATCCGTGGCTACGAGGTGTATCGGGGACCCATGAAGGTCAAGGAAGTGCCGGGCTCTGCACACATGGTGGATGTCACCATGCTCAAGCCGTCCACGGCATACGCCTTCACCGTGCGGGCCCGTGACACCGACGGGCGGCTCGGGCCGCCGAGCAAGGAGGTCCGGGCGACGACTCCCGCGGCCGCGCACGCCGACCACTCCGCACCGGGACGTCCGGGGCGGGCCGAGGGCCGGGCGGTCGGCAGCCGTGCGGTTCAACTGTCATGGTCGAGGGCGACGGACGACCGGGACGTGGTGTCGTACGACATCTATCAGGGCGACACAAAGATCCACAGTGTGGGCGGAAACCAGACCGCGACCGTGGTCACCGGACTTCGCCCCGGCACCCGCTACTCGTTCACCGTCCGGGCCCGGGACGCGGCCGACAACCTCTCGCCCGCCACGGCAGCGGTCCGCCTCACCACGCCCGGCACCGACGACGGGCGCGGCACCGCGCCGACCTCCTTCCGGGCAACGACCCATCAGGCGGACGGGGCGTACCACCTCGACCTGAGCTGGGTGCCGCCGCGCACGGACGGCGTGGTCACGGAGTACCAGGTCGAGCTCGACGGCCGTACGGCCACATCGCTGGTGTACGGCGGCAGCGCGCCGCGCGAGCGGGCAACGTACAGCTTCTACCTGGGCCGGGAGGCCGGAGTCGGTCACCGGGTGCGGATCCGGGGCAGGCTACCGGACGGCACCTGGGGCGGCTTCTCGGCGGAGCGGACGGTGACGACCGGCGTGCGGGACTGACGTCCGGTCCGGCGTCCCCCGGATACAGCAGTCCGTCACCTGTCCGGCGGAGGTCCGCATGCGGGCCGGAGCCGGGGGGCGTTGGCTGCCCCTGAGGCAGCACGGGCGTTCCCGACCCTCGGCGGCGCAACGGACGTACCGCCAACCGTGCCGCCGGAGGGCATCACATGCGCAACTCATCGCTCTTCCTCCGCTCGGGCCTGACCGTGGCAGCCGCCTCCGCTCTTCCGTTCGCCCTGGCCGCCGGTCCGGCCGCCGCGGTCTCGGGGATCTCCGTGAGCACCACCGGCTCCACGGTCTCCGTCACGACCAGCGCGTGCACCAACGTCAACGGCAGCTGGGGCACCGCCTCGCTGCTCAACAGCAGCCAGGCGAATTTCGCCCAGGGACGGCAGGTCTCCCTCTCGGGGACGGCCTCACTGCAGTCGGCGGCCTGGGCCGGCGTGAGCCCGGGCACGTACACCGTGATCGTCGTGTGCTCCAACGGCTCGACGGCGGGCACCCAGTCGGTCATCGTCACGGCCCCCAGGGTCTCCGCGACGGCCTCGCCGTCGCGCGGCGTCATGGGTGGCATGGGCGGTGGCAGCAAGGACTACGGCACGATGACGCTGGTGGCGGGCGGCGCCCTGGTGGGCACGGGTGTCCTGGCCGCGGCGGCCTGGGCCATGCGCCGCCGCTCGAAGCCGTACCGGCTCTGAACGCCGTACCGGCCCCGAAGGGCCCTCGGCTCACGCCGTCTCGTGGCCCGGCAGTTCCGCGAACTCCTCCAGGGCGCGGGTGAGCCACTGCGTCCAGAAGGTCTCCAGATCGATGCCGGCACGCAGCACCAGGTGCCGCAGCCGGTCCTGCGAACTGTCCTTGCCGGGCGGGAAGTCGCGCTTCTCGATCTCCTCGTACTCGGCCAACTGCCGCTGGTGCAGATCGAGATGGCGCCGCAGGTCGGCCTCGATGCCCTCGGTCCCCACGACGGCCGCGGCACGCATGCGCAGCAGCAGCGTGTCGCGGTGGGGCCTCGGGTCCTGGGACGCGGCGGTCCAGCGGGCCAGTTCGGCGCGGCCCGCGGGCAGGACCTCGTAGCTCTTCTTCTGCCCGCGGGTCGGCTGCTCCGACGGAAGCGTCCGGATGAGGCCCTCGGTCTCCAGTTTTCCCAGCTCGCGATAGATCTGCTGATGCGTCGCCGACCAGAAGTACCCGATCGACTTGTCGAACCGGCGGGTCAGGTCCAGCCCCGATGACGGCTTTTCGACCAGGGCGGTGAGGATCGCGTGCGGGAGTGACATGGGCTCATCCTAGGGACGCGCTCAGGCGCCCCTACAGGCTCGCGGCCAGCTCGGTGCCCTGCTTGATGGCGCGCTTGGCGTCCAGTTCGGCGGCCACGTCGGCACCGCCGATGAGGTGCGCGCTGTGGCCCGCGGCGAGCAGTGCCTCGTACAGGTCGCGGCGCGGCTCCTGCCCGGTGCACAGGACGATGGTGTCGACCTCCAGCACCGTGCTCTCCTCGCCGACGGTGACGTGCAGTCCGGCGTCGTCGATACGGTCGTAGCGCACGCCCGGGACCATGGTGACGCCGCGGTGCTTGAGCTCGGTGCGGTGGATCCAGCCGGTGGTCTTGCCCAGGCCCGCGCCGACCTTGGTCGTCTTGCGCTGGAGCAGGTGGACGGTGCGCGGCGGGGCGGGGCGCTCGGGGGCGGCGAGGCCGCCGGGGCCCATGTAGTCCATGTCGACGCCCCACTGGCGGAAGTACGTCGCCGGGTCCTCGCTGGCCTTGTCGCCGCCGTCGGTGAGGAACTCGGCGACGTCGAAGCCGATGCCGCCCGCGCCGAGGACGGCGACGCGCTCGCCGACGGGGGCGCCGTCGCGCAGGACGTCGAGGTAGCCGACGACGCTGGGGTGGTCGACGCCGGGGATGTCCGGGGTGCGCGGGCTGACGCCGGTGGCGACCACGACCTCGTCGTAGGCGGCGAGGTCCTCGGCCGACACCCAGGTGTTCAGCCGTACGTCCACGCCCTGCCAGTCCAGCTGGTGGCGGAAGTAGCGCAGCGTCTCGTCGAACTCCTGCTTGCCCGGGACCTTGCGGGCGACGTTCAGCTGGCCGCCGATCTCGCTCGCCGCGTCGAACAGCGTGACCTCGTGGCCGCGTTCGGCCGCGCTCACGGCACAGGCGAGGCCGGCGGGTCCCGCGCCCACCACCGCGACCCGCTTGCGCAGCCGGGTCGGGGACAGGGTCAGCTCGGTCTCGTGGCAGGCGCGCGGGTTGACCAGGCAGGACGTGATCTTGCCGCTGAAGGTGTGGTCGAGGCAGGCCTGGTTGCAGCCGATGCAGGTGTTGATGGCCTCCGGCTTCCCGGCGGCGGCCTTGGCCACGAAGTCGGGGTCGGCGAGCATCGGGCGGGCCATCGACACCATGTCCGCGCAGCCGTCGGCCAGCAACTCCTCGGCCAGCTCGGGGGTGTTGATGCGGTTGGTGGTGACGAGCGGCACGGAGACCTCGCCCATCAGCCGCTTGGTGACCCAGGTGTAGGCCCCGCGCGGCACCGAGGTGGCGATGGTGGGGATGCGCGCCTCGTGCCAGCCGATGCCGGTGTTGATGATCGTCGCCCCGGCGGCCTCGACGGCCTTGGCGAGGGTGATGACCTCGTCGAGCGTGGAGCCGCCCGGCACGAGGTCCAGCATGGACAGCCGGTAGACGATGATGAAGTCGTCGCCGACGGCCTCGCGCACCCGCCGGACGATCTCCACCGGGAAGCGCATGCGGTTCTCGTACGAGCCGCCCCAGCGGTCGGTGCGGTGGTTGGTCTGCGCGGCGATGAACTCGTTGATCAGGTAGCCCTCGGAGCCCATGATCTCCACGCCGTCGTACCCCGCCTGCCGGGCGAGGCGGGCGGCACGCGCGTAGTCGTCGATGGTCCGCTCGACGTCGGCGTCGGTGAGCTCGCGCGGCGGGAAGGGGCTGATCGGCGCCTGGAGCGGGCTGGGGGCGACGAGGTCCTGGTGGTAGGCGTACCGGCCGAAGTGCAGGATCTGCATCGCGATCCGGCCGCCCTCGCGGTGCACGGCGTCGGTGATGGCCCGGTGCTGCTCGGCCTCCGCCTCGGTGGTGAGCTTCGCGCCGCCCTCGTACGGCCGGCCCTCGTCGTTGGGGGCGATACCTCCGGTGACGATGAGCCCCACTCCCCCGCGCGCCCGCTCGGCGTAGAAGGCGGCCATGCGCTCGAAGCCGCGCTCGGCCTCCTCCAGGCCCACGTGCATGGAGCCCATGAGGACGCGGTTCGGCAGCGTGGTGAAGCCCAGGTCGAGCGGGCTCAGCAGGTGGGGGTAACGGCTCATCGGGGCCTCCATGCGCGGTTTCGTGCCTCTGTAGTTGTAGAGGACCGCGAGATGTTTATGCAACTAGTTGCACAAACGGAGAGGGGTGACACGGACCACGCCGGGGCACAGTGGGCCCATGACCGCACACGCCGACGTGATCGACCTCGCCCAGCGTCTGATCCGCTGCCCCAGCCGCGCCGGGATCGACGACTACGGCCCGGTCCTCGGCGTCCTGGAGGACTGGCTCGCGGTGCGTGAGCTGCCGTATCGCCGCCTCTACGGCGACACGGGCGGCGTTGTCGGTCTGCTGATCGAGGTCACGGGCGGCCGGCCCGGCCGATGGTGGGCACTGGACGCCTGTGTCGACACCGCGCCCTACGGCGACGAGGGCGCCTGGTCGTTCGCGCCGGACTCCGGCGAGGTCGTCGACGGCCGACTGCGCGGCAGGGGCGCCGCCGACTCCAGCTCGCGGCGGCGATGTTCTGCGGCATCGCCGCCGAGCTGCACGGCCGGGCCGGCACCTTGCACGGCGGGCTCGCGGTGCTCCTCGACGCCGACGAGCACACGGGCGGCTTCGGCGGCGCCCGCGCCTACCTCGCCGATCCGGAGGCGGTGCGCCCGTCAGGGGTGATGATCGGCTACCCGGGGCTCGACGAGGTCGTGGTCGGCGGGCGGGGCCTGTGGCGGGCCATGATCGCCGTGCACGCGGCCTCGGGCCACTCGGGGTCCCGCCGCACGGCACCGGGGGCCGTCTCCCGCGCGGCACATCTCGTACGGCTCCTGGAAGACCTCCAACTCCCGGACGGCGGCGGCGAGTTCCCCCTGCCGCCGAAGCTGACGGTGACCTCCTGCCACGGCGGTCAGGGCTTCTCGGTCGTGCCCGACCTGTGCGAGCTGGGCGTCGACATCCGCACCACGCCGGCCTTCGACGCCGACGCCGCCGAGCAGCTGGTGCGTGCGGCGGTGGGCGAGCTGGACGTGCGGGTGCCCGCACCGCGGCCGACCGTGATCGCCCCGGTGGCCGCCTGGCCGCCGTATCGACTGGTGAAGGACCAGCAGCCCGCCGCGGCGCTGCTGGACGCCGCCGCCCGGGAGGGTCTGACCGTTCGGCCGAAGACCGCCGGTCCGTCCAACATCGGCAATCTGCTGGCAGGTGAGGGCATCCCGGCGACCGCCGGCTTCGGCGTGCGGTACGAGGGGCTGCACGGCGTGGACGAGCAGGCCTGTCTGGAGGACCTGCCCGCCGTCCACGCCGTCTACCGGCGTGCCGTGCTCAGCCTGCTGGGCTCGCCCTGACCCGGCGCCTCCTCGCCCGGCTCCTCATGCGGGACGGCTCTCCAGCACCACGTGCAGCTCCCGCTCCTGGTCGCCCGAGGCCGAGGACAGGTCGTGCACCGTGAACAGGGAGTCCAGCGTCGTACGGAGCCGTTCGATGGCCCAGTAGCCGCCCTGCGCGTCGGCCTCCACGGACGACGAGAGCCGGGCGGGAGGCGGGCACTCGTGCGTGTCCGTCACCTCGAACGTACCGAGCCACACCATGGGCCGCGTCTCGTGGAGCTGCTGCGGCACGTCCTCGGGGCCCCGGTCGGACTCGAAGCACGCGCACAGCGTGTCGAGGACGATCCGGGCGTCCTCCTTGCTGCATCCGCTGATCTCGACGGAGACGGGCTCCTCGTGCTGTCGTTCACGGTCCATCGTGATCGCTCCTTTCGTGGCCGCGCCGCGGTACCACGGGTTGCCCGCGGAAGCGGACCCCAACCCCAAGAAAAGCACCACGGGCCGCGGAGCACTACCGGCGCAGCCGCACCGTCCGCGGCCCGCGGGCGTCCTCAGCCGCGCGTGAACCGGTACGTCATGCTGTCCGTGAGCACGCAGAAGCCCGGCGAGAGGACGATCACGCGCAGGGTGCCGGTACGGCGGTCGTAGTCGATGCCCTCGGTCTCGAAGTCGCCCGAGCAGGAGCTGCGCAGCGGGAGCTGACGCAGGGCCGTGACATGACCGGTGACGTCGGAGGTGCCCGGCTCGGCGGAGAGGTCGACCCGCAGCAGCGGCTTGGTCATGCCGAAGAGGGTCCCGGCCGGGTCGTCGGAGGAGCACAGGAGGGTGGTGGCGTCGAGGAAGTCGCAGCCCTGGATGTCGCGTACGGCGTGGTCCAGCCGGATGCTGGACGTCCAGGGGAGGTTCGCCGACGGTGAGGTGGCGGGGTTGACGCCCGGGGTCGGGTGGACCAGCAGGCGGGTCATGGTGCCCCACTCGCCGGAGACCATCCACTGGCCGCCGGGCGAGACGGCGGCGAAGGAGTTGTTCAGCGCCTCCCCGGAGCCCAGCGTGTGCACGTACTCCGACCAGGTCCCGTCCGGCGCCTGCACCCGGAACATCTTCGCGCTGCCCGAGTCGGCCTGGTACGGCTCGATGTAGTAGCCGTTGTACGAGGCGTCCGGGTCACCCACATGGTTCCAGCCGCGGCTGCTGACCGAGGTGGGGATGGTGCCGATGCCCGTGTAGCGGTTGGGGCTGTTCGCCGGGACCTCCACGGAGGTCAGGCCCTGGCTCTCGGTCAGCGGGTCGACGCGGTCCGAGCCCACCTCCGTCCAGGTGTCGGCGGCCTGCGCGGGCGTGGCCGTGGACAGCGCGGCGGCGCAGGTGAGGGCGACGAGGCCGGTGAGGGCGGCGTGACAACGTTGCCGGGCACGCAGGGCCATGGGAGCGACTCCTTGGGGGGCGGGGGCGTGTCGGCGGACAGTTTCCCGGGGTCGCGTGGTCATGTACAGACCAAGCAAGCGAACGTGTGCTGTCTGATCGGCCACACCCCCGCGCCCTCGTGATGTCTTCGGCGGACGTTCGCCGCCGTGTTGAGGGATGGTGGAGGTGGACGACCAGAGGGGGCCCGGAGACGGTTGAACGCGGTAGAACAAGGGGAGTCGGCACGGGGGAACGGCGTGCCGCGTGAATGGGCGAAGGCGGTGCGTGGGATGTCTGCAGCCGAACGTCCCGTGACCGGGGGCGACGAGCCGGTGCGCGGGCCGGTGGGGCCCAGCGGGCTGCTCGACGTGCTGGGCGTGGCCTCGGTGGTGCTGGACACCGAAGGGCGCATCGTGCTGTGGAGCCCCCAGGCCGAGGAGCTGTTCGGCTATCCGGCGCAGGAGGCGCTGGGCGAGTTCGCCGCCCGGATCATGGTCCACGAGCAGCACCTGGATCTGGTCGTGAAGCTGTTCGCCGACGTCATGGAGACCGGCAAGGGCTGGGCCGGCGCCTTCCCGATCCGGCGCAAGGACGGCAGCACCCGTCTGGTGGAGTTCCGCAACATGCGACTCCTGGACGACAGGGGGGACGTCTACGCGCTGGGCCTGTGCGCCGACCAGTCGACGGTCCGCCAGGTGGAGCGGGACGTCGCGTTGTCGACGCGGACCATCGCGCAGGCTCCGGTCGGCCTGGCCGTCCTCGACACCGAACTGCGGTACGTCTCGGTCAACGCGGCGCTGGCGCTGCTCAACGGCATCCCCGCCGAGGACCACATCGGCCGTACGCCGCGCGAGCTGCTGCCGGACATCGACGCCGACGCCATCGAGGCCGCGCTGCGTGAGGTGCTGCGGACCGGTGAACCGCTCATCAACCAGCGCATCACGGGCCGGACCCCCGCCGACCCGGACCAGGAGCACTTCTGGTCCATCTCGCTCTACCGGCTGGAGGACACGGCGGGGACCGTGCTCGGCGTCGCCGGGATGGCCGTGGACATCACCGAGCAGCATCAGGCCGCCGTCGAGGCCGAGACGGCACGGCGGCGTCTGGCGCTCATCGCCGACGCCTCCGCGCGGATCGGCACCACGCTGGACCTGGACCGCACCGCGCGCGAGCTGGCCGATGTCGCCGTGCCGGAACTCGCCGACGTGGCGGCCGTGGATCTGCTGGAAGCCGTGGTGGAGGGCAGACGCAGCAGCCTCGGGCCCGCGGAATCGGCGGTCATCCGCGCCCTCGCCGTCAAGGCGGAGCACGCAACGGAGGCTCTCGACGCCGCCGACCAGCCCGGCCAGGTCGCCCGCTACGGACCGGACCGCCTCGTCACCGAGTGCGTGCGCACCGCCAGCCCGGTCATGGTGCCGCAGGTCGAGGAGAAGGACCTGCCGCGCATCGCCCGCTCCCCCGAGGCCGCCGTCCATCTGGGCCGCGCGGGCGTGCACTCCTATCTGGCGGTGCCGCTGATCGCGCGCGGCGAGGTGCTCGGCGCCCTGGACCTCAAACGCACCCGCAATCCCCTGCCGTTCAGCGAGGACGACCTGCTGCTCGCCCGTGAGCTGGCGGCCCGCGCGGCCGTGCAGATCGACAACGCCCGCTGGTACCAGAACGCCCGCGACACCGCCCTCACCCTGCAGCGCAGCCTGCTGCCCAGCCATCCGCCGGTGACCGGCGGCCTGGAGGTCGCCTCCCGCTACCAGCCCGCGGGCGCCAGCGCCGAGGTCGGCGGCGACTGGTTCGACGTGATCCCCCTGGAGGACGGCAAGACCGCGCTCGTCGTGGGTGACGTGATGGGCAGCGGCATCGACGCCGCCACGACCATGGGCCGGCTGCGCACCGCCACGCACACCCTGGCCTCCCTCGACCTGGAGCCGACCCTGCTCCTGGAACACCTCGACAAGATCACCGAGGGACTCGACCACTCCATCGCCACCTGCGTCTACGCCGTCCACGACCCGCTGCTGCGGCAGTGCCGGATCGCCAACGCCGGGCACCTGCCGCCCGCCCGCGTACGCCACGGCCATCCCCCGGAACTCCTCGAACTGCCCACCGGGGCCCCGCTGGGCGTCGGCGGCGTCGCCTTCTCGACGACGACCGTCGCCCTCGAACCCGGCGACCAGCTGGTGTTCTACACCGACGGCCTCGTCGAGACCCGGCAACACCCGCTCGACGAACGCCTCGACGCGCTCCTCGAGCTCCTCGACGACCCCGACCGCCCCCTCGAGGAGTGCTGCGACCTCCTCCTGCGCACCCTGCACCGACCCGACAACTCCGACGACGTGGCGCTGCTCATCGCGCGCGTGCTGCCGCCGAGTTGACGGCTGCGAAGCCGACGCCGGGGAGAGGGGGCCGCGGGTCGGGCGCCGGGGCGAGTGGCGCGGCAAGTTCCCCAAGCCCGCCATTGGGACCGGCACGGTTTCGGGCCCCTCGGAACCGTCCTTCGAGGAACGACGCGATGACCTGATCCGGCCCGTCGGCCCGGCTAGTTGAGGCCGACCACGACCGTCGCGTGCAGCTCCTCGGAGGCGACCAGACGCGCCGACAGTCCCCTACGGGTGAAGGTCTCCAGGGCCGTCGGCGCCTGGCGTTCACTCGTCTCGACCAGCACACAGCCGCCGGGTGCCAGCCAGCTGGGCGCCTCGGCCGCGACGCGGCGCAGGACGTCCAGCCCGTCCGGACCGCCGTCCAACGCGACCCGCGGCTCGTGCTCACGCGCCTCCGCGGGCAGCAGGCCGACCTCGCCGGTGGGTACGTACGGCACGTTCGCCGCGAGGATGCCGACACGGCCGCGCAAGCTGTCGGGCAGCGCCGCGAAGAGGTCGCCCGCGTGCACCTGACCGTCGAAGGCGGCCACGTTGCGGCGGGCGCAGCGCACCGCCGCCGGGTCGATGTCGGCGGCGTGCAGCTCGACCTCGCCGAGCGCGACGGCCAGCGCCGCGCCGACCGCGCCCGAGCCGCAGCACAGGTCCACCACGACGGAGGCGTCGGGGGCATGGGCGAGGGCTTGGCCGACCAGGAACTCGGTACGGCGGCGGGGTACGAAGACACCGGGCTCGACGGCGATGCGCAGGCCGCGGAACTCGGCCCAGCCGACGACGAGTTCGAGGGGCAGGCCGGTGACGCGACGGTCCACCATGGCGGCCAGCTCGTCCGAGGTGCGGGCGGCGGCCAGGATCAACCGGGCCTCGTCCTCGGCGAAGACACAGCCGGCGGCACGCAGCGCGGTCACCACGGCGGCACGCGAGAGCGGCGCGGGGGACGAGGGCGAGGAAGAGGAGAGAGGGGGCATGGAAGCCGAGAACCTTTCGGAAGCCGAAGGGTGCTCTCGCGGTCGCCTACTGGCAGTGACCCGCGCCGATCCGAGGGGGGAGCACCCGACCTGACACAGCGGTAATGGGTCTCACCTCCTGGGCTCCGCAGGGCCGGGACCGCCCCGACCGAACGGCAACCCTACCCCAACGATCACCGACGCCCCCGCGCATCGACGAAGGCCGACCAAGGCACGTACGGTTGAATGACAAACGTACTGATCACGCTCGACCCACGGGCCGTCGCCCCCGGCGGCGACCTGGAGGCACCACCCGTATGAACGTCACCAGAGGCTTCACCGGGCGCCCACGCGTCCCGAACGCCGCACTGCCGCCCGGCCAGTACGACGCCGGCGACGACTGGCCCGTCCTGTCCGCGGAGGTCACCCCCGAGCTGACGCCCGCCGACTGGTCCTTCCGCGTCGACGGCCTGGTCGAGGAACCGCGCAGCTGGAGCTGGGAGCAGGCACATGAACTGCCGGCGTCGGTGTACGAGGGCCACATCCACTGTGTGACGAGCTGGTCGAAGTTCGGGGTCCGCTTCGGTGGGGTCTCACTGGACGCCTTCCTCGATGTGGTCCGGCCCCATGTGTCCGCCACACATGCCGTTGCCTATGCGCACACCGGGTACATCACCAACCTGCCGCTCGCCGACCTGACCGGTGGGCGGGCGTGGATCGCCTGGGAGTTCGACGGGGAGCCACTCGCCCCGGAGCACGGTGGCCCGGCACGGCTGCTGGTGCCGCACCTGTACTTCTGGAAGAGCGCCAAGTGGATCGCGGGCCTGCGGATCCTCGACCACGACGAGCCGGGCTTCTGGGAGCAGAACGGCTACCACGCCCGCGGCAACCCCTGGGAGGAGCAGAGGTACTCCGGTGACTGAGGCGACTGTGACCGAGACGTTCACTCCCCCGACCCGTTTCGCCGTGCCCGGGCGGATCGCCGTCAGCAACCGGGCCGCCGCTGTGTGGCAGACCGCCACGATCACCGAGATCCGCCGCGAGACCCCGCACGCCGCCACCTTCCGCCTCGCGGTGCCCGCCTGGGCGGGCCATCTGCCCGGACAGCACCTGATGCTGCGGCTGACCGCCGAGGACGGCTATGTGGCCCAGCGCCACTACTCGATCGCGTCCGCGCCGGATGACGCCGGGCACATCGAGCTGACTCTGGACCATGTCGAGGGCGGTGAGGTGTCCGGCTGGTTCCACACGGTCGCGAAGCCCGGTGACTCGGTGGAGGTGCGCGGCCCGCTCAGCGGCTTCTTCGCCTGGCCCGGGGACCGGCCCGCGCTGCTGGTCGGCGCCGGCTCCGGCGTCGTACCGCTGATGTCGATGGTGCGGCACCACAAGGCGCGGGGCCTGGACGTGCCGCTGCGGCTGCTGGTGTCCGCGCGTAGCCCCGAGGAGCTGATCTACGCGCGGGAGTACGGCGCGGAGACGACGCCCGTGTTCACACGGAGCGCTCCGGAGGGTGTGCGCGTGGGACGTATGGCCGCCGCACATGTGGCGCCACTCCTGGCCGAGCAGCCGCCCGGTGGGTGGGAGGCCTATGTGTGCGGCTCCAACGGGTTCGCGGAGCATGCCTCCCGACTGCTCGTCGCGGCAGGTCAGCCCGTGCACCGCATCCGGATCGAGCGGTTCGGCTGATCGACGGTCCGGCCTCGGACGCGTGTCGGCCGGGATCGTCAGGAACGATGTCCGGTGTACGGGGTACCTGGACGCCATGCGATACCGGGTGCGTGGCCGGCGCCTGCGGCACAGTCCGCTGCGCCGCCGGTCGGATGTCGTCGAGGCGTGGACGTTTCTGGCCGTGGTGGTCCTGCTGCTCGTCGTCGCTCCCCTGGTCGGGACGCTCACGGCCTGGTGGGCCCATGACGAAGCCCGGGCCGCCGCCCGGGAGCAGCGTGCCGAGCGCCGTCACCTCCGGGCCGAGGTCGTCGGCAGGACCTCCGACGCCCTCCCCGTGGCACAGGACGGACGGCGGCCGTCCGAGAGGGCGACGGTCCGCTGGACGGAGCCGGACGGCGATCCGCGCACGGCCACGGCACGCGTCCCGGCGGGCACACGCAACGGCGACACGGTCGACGTATGGCTGGACTCCCGCGGCCGCGGTGTGGCCCCGCCCGCGGACAGCACGGCGGTCTGGCAGCACACCGTCATCATCGGCGTCTGCGCGACGGGCGGCGCGGTCGCCGTGATCCTCTCCGGCCATGCGGTCGTACGCCATGCCGCGATGCGTCGTCGCCTGGCCGAATGGGATCAGGAGTGGGCCCGGACGGAGCCGGAGTGGACGGGCCGCCGGGCCTGACCGGCGGCGTCCCCGTGACCCCTCTCCCGGGCGCGCTGCGCCCGGACGACGCTACTCACGCCGCCGCATGACGCCACCCACGCCTCTGCATACGGCGCGCGATCCGGTCGTGCGCCCGCAGGGCGTCCGCCGGCCCGGTCGAGCGGGGCTCGCCGCGGTCGACGTTCGACGCCGGTGACCCGACCACCGGTGACGGCCAGCCTGCCGCCCGGCATCTCCCGCTCCCCGTCCACGACCAGCAGTTCAGCGTCTCTGACCAGCAGGTCCGCAGTCCGGACCGGAGGATCGACAGCAGACGTCGTGGCGCCATCGTAGGGGCTGGGCACGGGAAAGATCTGGCGAGTCCTCCGATCATCCACGTACGGTGTGATCATCCGCACTCACTCTCGGCAAAGGCGGTCCGCCATGGCCCTGTTCGACCTTCCGCTCGACGAACTGCGCGAGTACCGCAGCGAGTCCGTCGCGCCCGAGGACTTCGACGCGTTCTGGTCCAAGACGCTCGACGAGGCCCGCCAGCACCCGCTGGACGCCCGCTTCGAGCCGGTCGACACGGGCCTTTCCACGGTGCAGGTCTACGACGTGACGTTCGCCGGGTTCGGCGGTCACCCGGTGAAGGGCTGGCTGCGGCTGCCCGCCGGGGCCACCGAGCCGCTGCCGCTGGTCGTGGAGTTCATCGGTTACGGCGGCGGGCGCGGTCTGCCGCACGAGAATCTGCTGTGGGCGTCCACGGGCCGGGCGCACTTCATGATGGACACGCGTGGCCAGGGCAGCGCGTGGGGCGCCGGCGGCGGGACGCCGGACCCGGTGGGCGCCGCGCCGGCCTACCCCGGTTTCATGACCCGTGGCATCGACGCGCCCGAGAACTACTACTACCGCCGGGTGTTCACCGACGCGGTGCGCGCCGTGGAGGCCGCCCGTTCCCATCCGCTGGCCGACGCCTCGCGCACGGTCGCGCTCGGTTCGAGTCAGGGCGGCGGCATCACGATCGCCGTGGGCGGCCTGGTGCCGGATCTGACGGCGATCGCGCCGGACGTGCCGTTCCTGTGCGACTACCCGCGCGCGGCGACCCTCACGGACCGCCACCCGTACCGCGAGATCGGCCTCTACCTCAAGACGCACCGGGGCCGCACCGAGGACGTCCTGCGCACCCTGTCCTACTTCGACGGCGTCCACTTCGCCGCCCGCGGCCGGTCGCCCGCCCTCTTCTCGGCGGCCCTGGAGGACCAGACCTGCCCGCCCTCCACCGTGTACGCGGCCTTCAACGCCTGGGCCCACGACGAGAAGGCCATCGAGGTGTACGACTTCAACGACCACGAGGGCGGCGGTCCGTTCCACGAGGCGGCCAAGCTGGACTGGCTGCGCTCGCACGCCTGAGAGGCCGCACATGCGGACGCGTGAGGCCGCGGAGCGGTTCGTCCGGGTCTGGCAGCGGGCCTGGACCGAACATGACGTGGAGGCGCTGCTGGAGCTGTACGCCGAGGACTGCGTCCACCGCTCGATGCCGTTCCGCGCGCCGCACCGGGGGCGCGCCGAACTGGCCGCCTATCTGCGCTGGTCGTTCGCCGGCGAGCAGGTGACCGATGTGCGCTTCTCCGCGCCGGTCGTCGGCGCGGGCGGTGTGGCCGTGGCCGAGTTCCGGGTCCTCGCGGAGGAGGACGGCGCGCCGGCCACGCTCGCCGGCTGCGTCTTCGTGCGTTTCGACGCCACGGGGCTGGCCGTCGAGACCCGCGACTACTGGCACACCGTCGAGGGGCATCAGGAGCCGGAGGGCGCGCTGTTCTTCGAGTGAGTTCGGCGTGTTCGGCACCTTCCACCCAGTCCGACCAGTCGGTACGTTCTGTGAGCCCGGGTCGCCTGCCGCGGCCCGGGTTTCCGGCGGACGACGAGGGGTGGGGCATGGCGGAGCACGAGGCACAGGTGCACGGGCACTGCGATCCGCGGTTCGCGGCGGTGCGGACGGCGTTCGAGGCGAATTTCCGGGAGCGCGGGGAGCTGGGCGCCGCGGTCGCCGTCACCGTGGCCGGCGAGACCGTCGTGGACCTGTGGGGTGGCTGGGCCGACGCGGCGCACAGCCGCCCCTGGGAGCGCGAGACGCTGGTCAACGTATGGTCCACGTCCAAGGGGCCGACGGCGTTGTGCGCGCACATCCTCGCCGACCGGGGACTGATCGACCTCGACGCGCCGGTGGCCACGTACTGGCCGGAGTTCGCCGCCGCGGGCAAGGAGCAGATCCTCGTACGGCATCTGCTGTCGCACCGAGCCGGACTGTCCGGGCTGCGGGAGCCGCACTCGCTTCAGCAGCTGTGCGACTGGGAGTTGACGACGCAGCGGCTCGCGGCGATGGAGCCGTGGTGGGCGCCGGGGACGCGGTCCGGATATCACGCGTTCACGTACGGCTTCCTGGTCGGGGAGGTCGTGCGGCGTGTGTCGGGACTGCTGCCCGGAGCCTTCCTGGAGCAGGAGGTGACCGGGCCGCTCGGGATCGACTTCGCGATCGGGTTGCCGGAGAAGGACTCCGAGAGGGTGGCCGAGCTGGTGCAGCCGCCGGTCGCGACGAGCAGTGAACAGGCCGCGATCTTCAGCCAGTTGACCCCCGCCGCACTGGCCGCGGTGACCAACCCCGCCGTGGGGGCGGCGCAGGCCAATTCGTCCGAGTGGCGGGCCGCCGAGATCCCCGCGGCGAACGGACACGGCACCGCACGGGCGGTCGCCGCCCTGTACGGCATCTTCGCGGGCCGTGGATCGTACGACGGCCACCGCGTCCTGTCCCCGGAGGCGGCCGAGCGGGTGCGCGAGGGGCAGGGCCGCTGTCGCGATCTGGTGCTCGGTGCCGGGCTCGGCAGGGAGACGGAGGTCGGACTCGGCCTCTGGCTGAGCGGGCCGAACGGCTCGTACGGGCCCAACCCGCGGGCTTTCGGACACGACGGCTTCGGTGGCTCCTGCGGTCTGGCCGATCCGGAGGCCGGGGTGTCGCTGGGCTATGTGATGAACCGGATGGGGCCTCATATCGCCGACGACCCGCGGAAGATGGCCCTGCTCGACGCCCTCTACGGCGTCCTGTGACGACCGGAACGCACGGGCCGTTTCGGCCGAAGTGACGGACCGCTCTTCCCTGATGGTTTAGACCAATGCTTGGATCTGGTGGCGCAACGAACCCGCACGGCTACGACACGTCACCAACAGGAGGCGCGGCATGGCCCGCACCACCCCGCACGACCGCCCGCTCACCGAAGCGCAGCCGCTGTACCGGAGGATCGCCGGCCAGCTGGTCGGCGAGCTGCGCGACGGAACCATCCCGCCCGGCGAACGACTGCCGGGGGAACGGCAGTTGGCGGAGCACTTCGAGGTCAGCAGGGAGACCGTACGGCAGGCCCTGGAGGTGCTGCGCCGCAGCGGCCTGGTCGCCACCGACCGGCGGGGCAGCCATGCCACCCTGCCCGGTCCGCCGGTCGAGACCCCGGCATCCCTCACCTTCCCGGTCGGCGCACGCACCGCGATCCCGGGGGCGGTGGACCGGGCCACGGTCGCCTGGGAAACTCCCCCGCCGGAGCACGCCGAGGCGCTGGGGCTCGCCCCGCACCGGCCGACCCTGGTGCACCGCTACGAGTCCGCGGGCGCCGACGGACGCGGCCGGCGTACGGCTGTGACGTCCTTCTCCGCGGTGGCGCTCGCCGAGGTGGCCGAACTCGCCCGCTATCGCGACCGCGCCGACGGCACCGGATCGGCCCAACTGCGCCGCGCCTACGACTGGATGCGCAAAGCGGGGCTGACCCTGCACCACCGGGACGCCATCACCCGGCTCCCGGGGGCCCCTTCGGTGCGGGTCACCCGGCGCGTGCACGACCAGTACTCCCGCCCGCTGGAGATCACGGACCTCCTCGTGGACGCCCAACAGGACGCCTTGGTCTACGAGTTCACGCTGCCGTCGGCGGGCTGAGCGGGCGTCGGGCCACGACCATCCGCACGCGTGGGCTGCCGTCCCGCCGCCGCCCGAACTCGGGCAGCGCCCGCAGCTCCACCTGGAAGCCGGCGCGGGCGAGCTCACTACGCACCTCCCCGAGCCGGAAGGCCCGGTAGTACATGACGAAGGGCGGGCGCCACACGGCGTTGCGCACCCGCATCACCGCGTCGAAGCCCAGCAGCATCCAGTAGGCCGGGGAGGTGGGGCGGGCCGGGGCCACGACCGGGAACGCGAAGCTCCCCCCGGGCCGCAGCACGGAGTGCACCTGAGCGAACAGCCCTGGCAGCTCACGGGGCAGGAAGTGACCGAACGCCCCGAAGCTCACCACGAGGTCGAAGGCGGGGCCGAACGGCAGGGCACGGGCGTCCGCCTGGACCCAGGCGACGCGCGTGTCCTCCGCCTTCACCTGGCGCCGGGCGACGTCGAGCATGCCGGCACTGAAGTCGACGCCGGTGACACTGCGCCGGCACACCTCGGCCAGCACCTCGACGCCCGCGCCCGTCCCGCAGCACAGGTCGAGGCCGTCGTCGTACGGGCCGGTCCGCGCGAGGGCCGCCGTGACTGCGTCGAGCACCGAGTCCGGTGTCCGGAACGGTGTGTGGTCGAACTTCGGGGCGAGCAGGTCGTATCCGCGCTGGACGGACGACAGCGCCTGGACGGCGAGTTCGCGCAGGGAGGGGCCTTCGGGGCTGAACATCCGTGTCACCTCGTCACGACGCGCTGCTTCAGGACGGCCAGAACGCGCTCGCACCAGCGCAGGTTCTCCTCCTCGAAGGAGATTCCACGCAGCAGCGTCAGGTACGGCCCGATGTGGTCGCAGTCGTGCAAGTACTCCTCCTCGGTCCGCCCGTCGAGGAGGCGGCCACGAACGCGTTCGTAGCGGTCGAGTTTCCCGCGCGCCCATGTCCTGCGCTCTTCGATCAGGGCGCGGGCGGCCTCGGGGTCCTCCATGGCCTGGAGCTTGATCAGGAGTTCGTCGCGGATGGCGGTGGGCCGTCGGGGCGGCTCGGCGGCGAAGGCGCGCAGGTCGTCCCGGCCGGCCGCGGTGAGCGTGAACATCCGCTTGTTCGGCCGCCGTTCCTGCCGCACGAACCGGGCCTCGACCAGGCCGTCCCGCTCCAGGCGTTCCAGCTCCCGGTAGAGCTGTTGCGGGGTCGCCGGCCAGAAGTTGGCGAACGACACGTCGAAGACCTTGGACAGCTCGTAGCCCGAGGCCTCGCCGTCGAGGAGGGCGGCGAGGACGGCGTACTTGAGGGACATGTGGACACGTTAACAGCAGGTGATTATTGTCATCGGCACCTACTCAACTAATTGACTATGAGGTGATCCGATGCGCGCGTTCCGTGAGGCGGTCGAGGCAGGCGACTTCGATGCCGTGGAGGCCCTGCTGGCGGAGGACGTCGTCTTCACCAGCCCGGTCGTGTTCAAGCCGTACCCGGGCAAAGCGATCACCGCGGCGATCCTGCGCGGTGTGGTGCGGGTCTTCGAGGACTTCCGCTATGTGCGGGAGATCAACGACCCGGGCGGCCGTGATCACGCGCTGGTCTTCACCGCGCGGGTGGGCGACCGGGAGATCACCGGCTGCGACTTCCTCCGGGTGAACGAGGACGGTCTGATCGACGAGTTCATGGTCATGGTCCGTCCGCTGTCGGGCGCGCAGGCTCTGGCCGAGGCGATGGGGGCGCAGTTCGAGCGGATCGCGAAGGAGGCGGAGGCGCGGTCGGCGTGACGGCCGCGGGGGCGGCCCGGTGGCCTTCGGGGCCCTGCCGTCGCCCCCCACGGCGAGCAGCAGTGGCCGAATCGGCACTCGGGTGCACCGTGTCCCGCATTCCTGCCGCCGGGCGTGGCCCGTTCGCGGTTGGATGTCCCCATGACCACCGACGAGCACGCGCGGATGATGTCGGCGAACCAGGCGAACTGGGACGCCCGCACCCCCGTCCACCTCGCCAGCCGGTTCTACGGCCTCGACCAGGATCTCGATCCCGCCCGCTGGTTCGCGTCCTTCGAATGGGACGACCTCGGTGAGCTGGCCGGCCGCGATGTGCTCCATCTGCAGTGCCACCTCGGCACCGAGACGATCGCCTTCGCGCAGCGCGGGGCGCGGGCCGTCGGCCTGGACTTCTCCGAGGCGTCCGTGGCCGCAGCGCAGGGCATCGCCGAGAAGGCGGGGCTCGACGTCACGTACGTACAGGCGAATGTGTACGACGCCGTGGAGGCGCTGGGGCGGCGGCAGTTCGACGTGGTGTACACGGGCAAGGGCGCCCTGTGCTATCTGCCCGACCTCGGCCGCTGGGCGGCTGTCCTGGCCCGACTCCTGCGCCCTGGTGGGCGGTTGTACATCGTCGAGTTCCACCCGCTGCTCAACTCCCTCGGCCCGAAACCCGGTCCGGGCGAAGGACCCGAGCTGCTGCTGCGCCACGACTACCTGGGCGGTGACGGTGCCGTGCACCGCGACGCGACGCGCACCTACACGGACGGCCCGGCCGTGGAGGGCGCCACCGACAGCTATGAGTGGATGCACGGAATAGGAGAGGTCGTCGGCGCGTTGACGGGAGCGGGACTGACCGTCCGGCGGCTGCGCGAGAGCGAGGAACTGCCCTGGCAGCGCTGGCCGCAGATGGTCCGCACACCCTCCGGCTGGTGGCGGCTTCCCGAGCCGCGCATTCCCCTGCTCTACGGTTTGCTCGCCACGCGCTGAGCCTCCGTGGTACCGTCCCACTAGTACCTGTGTACGTCCCGTCGTGGACGCTGGTACTGGTTCTTCCTCAGTTCGCCGGTCGTCGTACCGGCTTCACCTCACCACCTCGTGACCAGTGGCTCCGCCGTATCCGAGGTGCTGTCTCCCGCCGCCCGAAGGCTCTCTGTCCGCCTTCCCGATGTCTGCGGCTCATTCCTTCCCTCCGCATGTCTCATGCCTTCCGTCCGTGAAAGGACCGCCCCTCATGACCACCACACTCGAACACCCCCCAGTCCAGCAGCAGTCCCCGGCCCGGGCCGTCACCGGCGTCCTCGACATCGACGCGAACGGGAAGGGCCACCTGCGTGCCGAGAACCTGCTGCCCGCGCCCTCCGACCTTCAGGTCTCCCCCGCTGTGATCCGCCGGTACGGCCTGCGCAAGGGCGACCTCGTCGACGGCGTGCACGGCGACCGGCGTGTACTCACCGAAGTCGCCCGCGTCAACGGGCGGACGCCCGCCGGGAACCGCCGCAGCTTCGGCGAGCTGACGCCGCTCCACCCACGTGAACGGATCCGTCTCGAACACCCGGCATCCGGGCTGACCGGGCGGGTCGCCGATCTGATCGCGCCCGTCGGCAAGGGCCAGCGAGGGCTGATCGTGGCCCCGCCCAAGACCGGCAAGACCGTGCTGCTCCAGCAGATCGCGGCGGCCGTCGCCGGCAACCACCCGGAGTGCCGGCTCATGGTGGTGCTCCTCGACGAGCGCCCCGAGGAAGTCACCGACATGCGGCGCTCGGTGCGGGGCGAGGTGTACGCCTCGACCTTCGACCGGGCGCCCAAGCAGCACATCGCGCTGGCCGAGCTCGTCATCGAACGGGCCAAGCGGCTCGTCGAGGCCGGCGAGGACGTCGTCATCCTGTTGGACTCCCTGACCCGGCTGTGCCGGGCGCACAACAACGCGGCCGCGTCCGGTGGCCGCACCCTGAGCGGCGGCGTCGACGCGGCCGCGCTGCACGGGCCGAAGCGGTTCTTCGGGGCCGCGCGCCTGGCCGAGGAGGGCGGTTCGCTGACCATCCTCGCCACCGCCCTGGTGGAGACCGGCTCCCGGGCCGACGACTTCTACTTCGAGGAGCTCAAGAGCACCGGCAACATGGAGCTGCGCCTCAGCCGGGACCTCGCCTCCCGCCGTGTCTTCCCCGCCGTCGACCTCACCCCGTCCGGCACCCGCCGTGAGGAACTCCTCCTGCCCCCGGCCGAGTTGACGACCGTGCGCGGCCTGCGCCGGGCGCTGCAGACCCGGGACGGCCAGGCTAACCTGGAGACCCTCCTGGAGCGCATGCGTGAGACGCCCGACAACGCCACGTTCCTGCGCCGGATCCAGCCGACGCTGCCGGGCGAGTGACGCGTCGCGCGGGCATCGCCCGTCCGGGTGCCGGCGCGCCCCTCCCGGCCCGGGCAGCGCGGTGTACGACGACTGCCTTCCTACGTTGACGCCATGACGATCGGACTTCCCACCCGGGTGCTCATGTCCACCTGCGCACTGTGCGCGGCCGGTCTGCTGGCGCTCGCGCCCGCCGCCGCGGTCGCCCGTACCGGGCACGACCCCGATCCGCCCGGTGGGCCGAGTGCGGCGAAGCCCCGCCCCGCGCTGCTGTACCGGTCCGGCACCCATGTGCGGCCGGATTCCGCGGTGCCCGGCATCCCGCGCGTCTCCGCGCTGTCGTGGCTGGTCGCCGACGCCGACACCGGCGAGGTGCTCGCCGCGCACAACGCCCACCGCAAGCTGCCGCCCGCCAGCACCTTGAAGGCGCTGTTCGCCCTCACCGTGCTGCCGACCCTGCCGGCCGGCGTCCCGCACACCGTGAGCGAGGAGGAGCTGGCGGGGATCGGGCCCGGCAGCAGTCTGGTGGGGCTCGCCGAGGGACGTACGTACCGCGTCGCCGATCTGTGGCGCGGGGTGTTCCTCAGCTCCGGCAACGACGCCGTGCGGGTGCTGGCCGGGCTGAACGGCGGCTGGCGCGCGACGGCCGCCCAGATGCAGGCCAAGGCGATCGCCCTGGGCGCCCTCGACACGCGTGTGCTGTCGCCGGACGGCTACGACACACCCGGCCAGGTGTCCTCGGCGTACGACCTGGCGGTGTTCGGCCGGGCCGGGCTGCGCAACGCGGAGTTCGCGCGGTACTGCGGCACGGCCGAGGCGCGGTTCCCCGGCGGGGGCGGCTGGTCGTACGAGATCCGCAACACCAATCGGCTGTTGACCGGGGCGGACGGGGTGGAACCGTATCCGGGGCTGATCGGCGTCAAGAACGGCTACACCAGCAAGGCGGGCAACACGCTCATCGCCGCCGCCCGTCGGGGGGACCGCACCCTCGTCGTCACGGTGATGAACCCCCGGGCGGGCGGCTTCGCCGTCTACGAGGAGGCCGGGGAGCTGCTCGACTGGGGGTTCGACGCGTCCGGGCGGGTCGAACCGGTCGGGTCGCTGGACGCCTTGCGGGCCAAGCCGAGGCCGGGGCCCGCGACGCTGCCCGTGGTGGCGGACGTGGCACCGGAGGGCGGACTCGCCGGGGCGGGCTGGGCGGAGGCGTGGGCGATCGCGGGCGCCGCCGGGATGGGGGCCGGCGTCATGTCGCTGGTGCTCCGCGGCAAGGGCGTCGAGCCCTCGGCGCCGGAGTGACCGAGCGGCAGCCACAGCAGCAGGCCGAGGGTGATCCACGTGTAGGTGTTGCTGCCGAGGAAGCCGTCGACGCCGGAAGCGTCGTCGAACCACAGCCACACCACGCTGGTGCACAGCAGCGCGTACAGGGCGCCCGCGATCCGCAGGTGCCCGGCGCGGATGAGGACGGCGAAGGAGGGCAGCAGCCACACCAGGTGGTGGACCCAGGTGATCGGGCTGACCAGGCAGGCGGTCAGCCCGGTGAGCGCGAACGCCGCCGTCCAGTCCCCCACCGCGACCGCACGGCGGGTACGCGCCACCCAGACGCCCAGCACCAGCAGGACGACCACCGCCCAGACGGCCCGGTCCGACACACCCATGCGGGCCAGGATCCCTTGCAGCGACTGGTTGGAAACGTAGTCGAGGCGGCCCACCCGGGTGGTGTCCCACATCGCGTGGGTCCAGTAGAAGCGGGAGGCACCGGGAGCCACCCAGGCCGCGAACGCCGTCGCCGCCGCGGCAACGGCCGTGGCCACGGCGGCGGTTCGGGGGCGTCGGGCCACCAGCAGCATGCCGATGAACGCGGCGGGCGTCAGCTTGATCGCGGCCGCGAGGCCGATCCCCACACCCGCCCAGCGGCCCCGCCCCGTGGCCAGCAGCCGGCAGTCGAGCAGCACCAGCGCCAGCAGCAGGACGTTCACCTGGCCGAAGCTGAAGGTGTCCCGGAGGGGCTCGAACAGGGCCAGCGCGCAGGCGGCCAGCGCACAGCCGTACCAGCCGTGCCGCCGCCAGGCCCGACCGGCCAGGACGCGCAGGACGAAGGCGAGTGCCGTCATGTTGAGCAGCAGTGCCACCGCGATCGCCGCGTGCAGGTCGAGCAGCGCCATGGGCAGCATGGCCACGGCGGCGAAGGGCGGGTACGTGAAGCCGTATGTCGTGCCGGGCACCCGGTAGTCGTAGATACGGCCGCCGTGGTGGATCCAGCTGTCCACGGTGCCGTAGTAGACGCGCAGGTCGAACCAGTCGCGCAGCAACGGCACGGTCGCGGTGAAGACGGTCACGGCGGCGGCGAGCAGGAGCACCAGGACGACCCGGCCGCGGTCGGTGCGCGGAAGCCTCATGCGGTGCGCTCCAGCGCCGGGACCTGCGCCGCGAGATGCGCCTGCCACAGGACGACCAGGGCGAGCGCGCCCCCGGAGACGGCCAGCACCAACTGGCCGACGTCCGCGGCGCCGCCGCTCGGCAGGACCGCGAGCGCGAGCACTCCCGTCAGTGCCGCCACCCGGTGCCGTACCGAAGTGCTGGGCGCCGCGGCGGCGATGAGGAACAGGCCCCACAACGCGTACCAGGGGCGGATCGCCGGCCCGAAGGCGGCCACGGCCGCGAGGCTCAGCCCGAGCGCGTACACGGGGCGCGGACGCCAGCGCCACCATATGAGGGCCACGAGGACCGCCGTGAACACCAGCCCGAGGACGTGCCACACCGGTACGGCCAGCGGCGCCAGGTCACTGCCGGCCCTTTCCAGCAGCGAGGCGGTGGCACGCCCGAGCAGGCTGGTGAGGGCCCAGTTCTGCGGGGAGACCGGGGTGTCCAGGGCGCCTATCCAGCCGTACCCCGTGCCCGCGACGGCCGTGGCGGCGACCGTGGTGGCGGCGGACGCGACCGCCGTGGTGCAGACGGCCTTCGCCGGACGGTGCCCGGCCCGCATCTGCAGCAGCACGACCGCGGCGAGACCGAGTGCGGCCGGTGCCTTGACCAGAGCGGCGAGCGTGACGAGTACGGCGCCCACGACCGGCCACCGGCCGAGGGCCGCGACCAGACCCGCGCCGAGCAGGCCGAGCATGATGGCGTCGTTGTGCGCGCCCGCGACCAGGTGCAGCAGCACCAGCGGGTTCAGGGCGCCCAGCCACAGGGCGGCGGCCGGATCGGCTCCGCTGTGCCGGGCCAGGCGCGGCAGCGCGGCCGCCATCAGCGCGACGCCGAGCAGCGCTATGAGCCGCATGCCGAGGAGCCCGGCGGGGAGCTCGCCTCGGGTCAGGCCGGACAGGGCGGAGGCGACACCCATGAACACCGGGCCGTAAGGGGCCGCCGTGTGCCGCCACAGCGGGGCGACCTCGTCGGCGAGCGGGCCACCGAGGTGGGCGGGGCCGTACGCGTACACGTCGATGTGTGCGTCGACCATGGCGCCCTGGGCCAGGTAGCTGTACACGTCGCGGCTGAACAGCGGCGGCGCGATCAGCAGCGGGGTCGCCCACACGGCCAGGACCAGCAGCAGGGCGCGCGGGGTCGGCGGGTCGGCGCTGCGGACGAGCCGGCCGAGCAGCAGCCACGCCGCTATCAGCAGGACGACGCCGAAGTAGACGCCGACCAGGCCGAGGGCCGCGTGCGCGGAGCTCGGGGCCAGGAGTTCCCGGACCGGCAGCGCGCCGGCCGTCTCACCGCCCAGGGCGAGGACGGCGGTGCCGGCCAGACCGAGTATCTGGCAGCGGCGGAGATCGACGGGGAAAGCCATGGCCAACACTCGGTCAGGGTGTCGATGTGGGGTGGCTTTCAGGTGACTCCGGGGTCTCCAGGGGGAAGCCGGAGTGTGACTGGCCGGTGATCTTATGCGAGGGGGTTACGGGCTGCTACTCGTCTGCCTGGTGCGGTTGTTCATTGGCTGCGGGCCGGTGGGGGTTGATCGCGCCCACGCGGCGGAGCCGCAAATCGACACAGTCCCGCGCCCCTTAGGGGCATGTCCGCATCCGGCGTCGAGAGGTTCACTTAGAACACCGAGAGGCCTGTCAGCGTCGTGAATCTGTCCAGGGCCGCCACTCCTGCCACCGAATTACCCCGCTCGTCCAGGCCCGGGCTCCACACGCACAGCGTGCAACGCCCCGGCACCACCGCGATGATTCCGCCGCCCACTCCGCTCTTGCCGGGGAGGCCGACGCGGTACGCGAAGTCGCCTGCCGCGTCGTACGTCCCGCAGGTCAGCATGACCGCGTTGACCTGTTTGGCCTGGCTGCGGGTGAGGAGGCGGGTGCCGTCGGCGCGGACGCCGTGGCGGGCCAGGAAGGTGGTGGCGAGGGCGAGGTCGGCGCAGGACGCCTTGATGGAGCACTGGCGGAAGTACTGGTCGAGCAGGGCCGGGACGGGGTTGTCGATGTTGCCGTACGACGCCATGAAATGGGCGAGGGCCGCGTTGCGGTCGCCGTGTGTGGACTCGGAGGCGGCGACGTCCTTGTCGAAGTCCAGGGTCGGGTTGCCGCTCTCGGCGCGGAGGAAGGCGAGGAGTTCGCCGGCCGCGTCTCCGGTACGGGTCTGGAGGCGGTCGGTGACGACGAGGGCGCCCGCGTTGATGAACGGGTTGCGCGGGATGCCGTTCTCGTACTCCAGTTGGACCAGGGAGTTGAAGGGGTTGCCGGAAGGTTCGCGGCCCACGTGCTCCCAGAGTTCGTCGCCCTCGCGGGCGAGGTCGAGCGCGAGGGTGAAGACCTTGGTGATGGACTGCGTGGAGAACGGCTCGCGCCAGTCCCCCACGCCGTACACCGAACCGTCGAGTTCCGCGACGGCCATGCCGAAGCGGCGCGGGTCGCAGGCCGCGAGTGCCGGGATGTAGTCGGCGGGCCGGCCGCGGCCGGGGGTCCGCTCGATCTCCTCCGCGATGCGCTCCAGGATCGGCTGGAAGGTCAGTGACGACGTCGACGCTGCCATGATCACCATTGTGCCTCCCTGCCGGTCCCGGTGCGCATCCGCGGCTTCCGGTCTGTCAGGCCCGGGCCTGGCCACTGCCCGCGACGACCTCCGGCCGCAGCAGGTCGGCGAGGGTCTCGGCGGGCAACAGGCCCTTCTCCAGGACGAGTTCGGCCACACCGCGACCGGAGACCAGTGCCTCCTTGGCGATGTCGGTGGCCGCCGTGTACCCGATGTGCGGGTTCAGGGCGGTGACCAGGCCGATGGAGTTCTCCACGGTCCGGCGCAGCGCCTCGGTGTTGGCGGTGATGCCGTCCACGCAGCGTTCGGCGAGCGTCACGCAGGCGCTCTGCAGGTGGGTGATGCTCTCCGACAGGGAGTGCAGGATGATCGGCTCGAAGGCGTTGAGCTGGAGTTGTCCGGCCTCGGCGGCCATGGTGATGGCCACGTCGTTGCCGATCACCTCGAAGGCGACCTGGTTGACGACCTCGGGGATCACCGGGTTGACCTTGCCGGGCATGATCGACGAACCGGCCTGCACCGGCGGCAGGTTGATCTCACCCAGACCCGCGCGCGGCCCGGAGGACAGCAGGCGCAGGTCGTTGCAGCTCTTGCTCAGCTTGACGGCGATCCGCTTGAGCACGCCGGACATCTGGACGAACGCCCCGCAGTCCTGGGTCGCCTCGACCAGGTTGGCGGCGGTGACCAGCGGCAGCCCGGTGATGTCGGAGAGGTGGCGGCGGGCCGACTCGGCGTATCCGGCGGGGGCGTTGAGGCCGGTCCCGATGGCCGTGGCGCCCAGGTTGATCTCATGGATCAACTCGACGGCCTCGGCAAGACGGGACCGGTCCTCGTCGATCATCACGGCGTACGCCGAGAACTCCTGCCCGAGCGTCATCGGCACCGCGTCCTGCAACTGCGTACGGCCCATCTTGAGCACGTCGCGGAACTCGACGGCCTTTCGCGCGAAGGAGTCCTGGAGGACAGCCATCGCCTTGAGCAGGCCGCGCACCGCGAACACCGTCGCGATCTTGACCGCGGTCGGGTAGACGTCGTTCGTCGACTGGCCGAGGTTGACGTCCTCGTTCGGGTGCAGGAACTGGTACTGGCCCTTTTCGTGCCCCAGCAGCTCCAACGCCCGGTTCGCCACGACCTCGTTGGCGTTCATGTTCGTCGAGGTGCCCGCGCCGCCCTGGATGACGTCGACGACGAACTGCTCGTGCAGCTTGCCGGACCGGATCTCCCGGCACGCGGCGACGATCGCGGCCGCCTTCCTCGCCTCCAGCAGCCCCAGCTCCTCGTTCGCGAGGGCGGCGGCCTCCTTCACGGCGGCGAGAGCGTCGATGAGGTGCGGGTAGGCGGAGATGGGGGTGCCGGTGATGGGGAAGTTCTCCGTGGCACGCAGGGTGTGAACACCCCAGTACGCCTCGGCGGGAACATCGCGGTCGCCGAGCAGATCGTGCTCGCTACGGGTGACGGCGTTCATGAGGGAACGGTTCTTCTTTCTGGAGAGGGTGAGGTTGGCGCCCCTTCAGGGGCGCGGGACTGTGTCAATTTGCGGCTCCGCCGCGTGGGCGCGACCAGCCACATACGACCCGCAGCCGCCGAACGAGAAGTCCGGCACATCCTTAGGCGCAAGCCGAAACAACAACCGGTTCCAGCGAACGAACGGGCCGCACACACCCGACCGCCTGGCCGCCCCCAAGAAGCGCCTCACCCTGAAACTCGGTGAGCAACTCCGGATCAACCCCCGCCCACGCCAGCGCGGCGGCAGCCACCGGCACCCGCGCCCGATTCGCCCCATCGGCGATCTTCACGGCAACGGCCCGACCGTCCGGCAGGGCGGCAACCTGAACACCCTCGAACCCGTCCTTTGCCAACAGCCCCGGCACGGCCCGCATCAACGCCGCCACATCCCGCCCGGCGCCGGACGCCATCTCGGCGTGCTCACGCATGGCGTCGGCAACCCGGGCCTCGGGCGTTCCCGGCGCTGTGGTAGTGATGCGAGCGGCGGCCCGGGCGAGGCCGTGCAGGGACACCGAGAAGAGAGGAGCCCCGCACCCGTCGATGGTCACCCGCGCGATCCGCTGCCCCGTGAGGTCCTCGACGATCTCGGCGATCGCCTGCTGCAACGGGTGCCCGGGGTCGAGGTAGTCGTCCAGGGACCAGCCGTTGAGCACGCAGGTGTACAACATCGCCGCGTGCTTGCCGGAGCAGTTCTGGGCGAGCCGGGAGGGCGCGCGGCCCTCCCGCACCCAGGTGTCCCGGACGACCGGGTCGAACGGCATGTCCACAACGTTGCGCAGGTGGTCCTCGGTGAGCCCGGCGATGTCGAGGATGCGCCGGGTCCCGGCGAGGTGGCGTTCCTCGCCGGAGTGGCTCGCCGCGGTCAGCGAGAGCAGTTCGCCGTCGAGCGGGAGCCCGGCCCGCACCATGGCGACGGCCTGGACGGGCTTGAGCGCCGAGCGCGGGTAGAAGGCGGCCTCGATGTCACCGAGCTGGAACTGGACCTCGCCGTCGGCGCCGAGGACGACGACGGAGCCGTAGTGGATGCCTTCGGTCATTCCGCCGCGTATGAGGTGGGCGACGGGGGCGTGGAGGGGTTCGCGGACAAGGGGTGCGTCCGCTATGGAACTGCTGTACATCACTGCCTGGTTGTCGTGGGTCGATGAGGGGTCGTCGACCGACACGGTGGTCACGCGTCGGCCTTGGTGGCGGTGCGCGCGGCCCGGCTTCGGATGCCGTACCAGCCCGCGACCAGCGCTGCGACGATCAGCGGCAGGCACAGCACGGTGGTGCGGCCGGCGCCTCCGTCGGCGTACATGAGGACCAGGACGGAGGCGAGGAAGGCCAGCGTCACGAGTTCGGTCCAGGGGGAGCCCGGCAGTCGGTAGCCGGGGCGGGTGAGCTCGCCCTTCTGGGTCTTCTGCCAGAAGAGCAGGTGACAGATCATGATCATGCCCCAGGTGGCGAGGATGCCGATCGCCGCGAAGTTCAGCACGATCTCGAACGCCTCGGCGGGGACGACGAAGTTGAGGCCGACGCCGAGGACGCAGAAGCCGCTGGTGAGCAGGATGCCGCCGTAGGGGACCTTGCTGCGGCTCATCACGGAGGTGAACTTCGGGGCGGAGCCGGACATCGCCATGGAGCGCAGGATGCGGCCGGTGGAGTACAGGCCGGAGTTGAGCGAGGACATGGCCGCGGTCAGCACGACCAGGTTCATGATGCCGCCGGCCGCCGGGATGCCGATGTTGGACAGCACGGTGACGAAGGGGCTCTCGCCCGCCTTGTACGAGGACCAGGGCAGCAGCATCGAGAGCAGGAGCACCGAGCCGACGTAGAACAGTCCGACGCGCCACATGATCGAGTTGATCGCCTTCGGCATGATCTTCTCGGGGTTCTCGGTCTCACCGGCGGCGACGCCGACCAGCTCGACGGAGGCGTAGGCGAAGACGACGCCCTGGACGATGAGCAGCATGGGCAGCAGGCCGTTGGGGAAGATGCCGCCGTGGTCGGTGATCAGGGACGGGCCGGGGGTGGAGCCGTCGACCGGGTGCTGGGTGACCAGCAGGAAGATGCCAATCAGCATGAAGACGACGAGCGCGCCGACCTTGATGATGGCGAACCAGAACTCCAGTTCGCCGAAGATCTTCACCGAGATCAGGTTCACGGTGAGGACGACGGCCAGGGCTATCAGCGCGAGCACCCACTGCGGGATGTCGGAGAACATGCCCCAGTAGTGGGTATACGTGGCCACCGCGGTGATGTCGGCGATGCCGGTGGTCGCCCAGTTCAGGAAGTACATCCAGCCCGCGGTGTACGCGCCCTTCTCCCCCATGAACTCCCGGGCGTACGACACGAAGGCGCCGGAGGACGGGCGGTACAGGACGAGTTCGCCGAGGGCGCGCACGACGAGGAAGGCGAAGATTCCGCAGACCGCGTAGGCGATGAACAGGGACGGGCCGGCGTCGGCGAGCCGGCCGCCTGCGCCGAGGAACAGGCCGGTGCCGATGGCTCCGCCGATGGCGATCATGTTGACGTGCCGGGACTTGAGGGACTTGCTGTAGCCCTCGTCTCCGGCGTCGACGTGACCGGACGATGGGCGCGTCTCTTCTTTGAGGTGCTGCTCGCTCACGCCTCGGGTCCGCCTTCCGTGGTGCTGTCCGTGCGCGCGGGGCGCACGATGTCGGTGAGGGTCGTCTCGACGCGGTCCAGGTGGTGGGCCATGGCGTCGGTCGCGTCGAGTTCGGAACCGTCGATCAGCGCCTCGACGATCGCCCGGTGCTCGCGGTTGGACTGCTCGCGGCGGCCGCCCAGCTCGTTGAGGAAGGCCGACTGACGCGCCAGTGCGTCGCGGATCTCCTCGATGACCCGGCGGAAGACCGGGTTCTGGGCGGCCTCGGCCACGGCCAGGTGGAAGAGGGTGTCCATCGCGACCCACGCGGTGGTGTCCGTCTCCCGTTCCATACGGTCGAGCAGGTGGGCGAGGTGGTCGAGGTTCTCCGGGGTGCGGCGCAGGGCCGCGTACCCGGCGACCGGGATCTCGACGTGCCGGCGCACTTCCAGCAGGTCGCTGGCCGCGTAGTCGCCGAAGGTGGGGTCCTCGACGGCGTTGGCGACGACGAAGGTGCCCTTGCCGGTCTTGGAGACGGTCAGGCCCATGGTCTGCAGGGCCCGCAGGGCCTCGCGCAGGACGGGGCGGCTGACCTCCAGGGTGCGGCAGAGCTCCGCCTCGGAGGGGAGCTTGTCGCCGATGGCGTACTCGCCGCGCTCGATGGCGCTACGGAGGTGCGCCAGTACCGCTTCCATGGCGCTGACGCGCCGCGGAGGCTGTCCGGCTGTCCGGCTGTCTGACAGGTTCACGGGAGAGATACTCCGGGTGGGCCGAGGGTGGTGTCAAGGGAGCCGAAAGAAAGATTCACCGGGTGTGAGGCCTGAAAGCCGGCTTCACACCCGGATCCGTGTCAGCTGTTGAGCACACCCGCGCCCAACAGCCCGAACAGCAGCACTCCGACGACGATCCGGTAGATCACGAAGGCGTTGAACGAGTGCCTGGCGACGAACTTGAGCAGCCAGGCGATGGAGGCATAGGCCACGACGAAGGAGACGGCGGTACCGACGGCCAGCGGCAGCGCGCCCGTGCCGGTCGCGCCGAGGGCGTCCTTCAGCTCGTAGATGCCGGCGCCGGTCAGGGCCGGAATGCCGAGGAAGAAGGAGAGGCGGGTGGCGGCGACCCGGTCCAGGTCGAGCATCAGCGCCGTGGACATGGTGGCGCCGGAGCGCGAGAAGCCCGGGAAGAGCAGGGCGAGGATCTGGGAGCTGCCGACGAGCATCGCGTCCTTGAAGGAGGTGTCGTCCTCCCCGCGCTTGTGCCGCCCCATCTGGTCGGCCGCCCACATCACGCCGCTGCCGACGATCAGCGACCCCGCGACGACCCACAGCGAGGCGAGCGGCCCCTTGATGAGCGGCTTGGCGGCCAGGCCCACGGCGATGATCGGGATCGTCGCGTAGATCACCCACCAGGCGAACTTGTAGTCGTGGTGGTACCGCTCCTCCTTGTCCCGCAGCCCGCGCAGCCACGCGGAGACGATCCGCACGATGTCCTTGAAGAAGTACACGAGCACGGCGGCGATCGCGCCGACCTGGATGACGGCCGAGAACCCGACGACCGCGTCGTCGTCGACGGGGATGCCCATGAGCCCCTCGGCGATCTTCAGATGGCCGGTCGAGGAGACGGGCAGGAACTCGGTCACCCCCTCGACGGCTCCGAGGACGACGGCCTGACCGACGCTGATGGCGCTCATGGGATCCAGTTCCGGGGGTTCGGCGGGACAGTGGCGCGCACTGTCCTACCAGGTGCGGGTGTGGATCCGTGGCATACGACGGCCTGGGCCGGTCGTCGGTACGGGCGGGTCGTCTACGACCACACCGCCTCGGCGATCGAGATCCCCAGGAAGGCCGCGCCGAGGCCGGCGGTCACGCTGCCCACGATGTTGGCGAGGGCGTAGAGCCCCGCCCCGGTCTCGGTCAGCCGAAGCGTCTCGTACGAGAAGGTCGAGTACGTGGTCAGGGCACCGCACAGACCGGTGCCCAGCAGCAGCTGGAGGTGGGAACTCGCGGCGCCGGCGGCCACCGCGCCGGTCAGCAGGCCGAGGATCAGGCAGCCGGTGACGTTGACCGCGAAGGTGCCCCAGGGGAACACCGAGTCGTGCCGGGACTGGACCGCGCGGTCGGTGAGGTAGCGCAGGGGGGCACCGACCATGGCACCCGCGATCACCAGGAGCCAGTTCACGACGACTTCTTACCCTTCGTGTCCGATGTGCGCAGAGTGTCGTCCCGTCCGACGTACCGGATGACCTCGCAGTCGTCGAGGGTCACGAGCCCTTCGGTGACGAGTTCATCGAGCTGCGGCAGGAAGCCGCGTACGTGCTCCACGGTGTCGACGATCACGATGGCGACCGGCAGGTCCTCGCTCAGGGACAGCAGCCGGGAGGTGTGGACCAGTGAGGACGCGCCGAAGCCCTCGATGCCGCGGAAGACGCTGGCGCCCGCGAGTCCGGCCGCGTGGGCGCGGTGCACGATCTCCGCGTAGAGGGGCTTGTGGTGCCAGGTGTCGTTCTCGCCGATGAAGACGGTCAGGCGCAGGGCGCGCCCGGTCAGCCTCGTCATGGCTGCCTCCACTTCAGGACGCGGCGGGTCGTCACCGCCGCGAGCCACACCGCCGTCAGCGCCGCGCCGAGGGTCGCGGCGAGATAGGCCAGGCCGATACGCGGATGGCCGCTGTCCGCCAGCTTCTGGATGTCGACGGCGTACGTCGAGAACGTGGTGAAGCCGCCTAGGACGCCGGTCCCGAAGAAGGGGCGGACGAGGCGGTGTGCGACCCACACGTCGGTGATGATCACCATGAACACGCCGATCACCGCGCAGCCGACGACGTTGGTCCAGAAGGTCGCCCAGGGGAAGCCGCCGGGCTGGGCGGGCCACCACAGGGACCATGCGTAGCGGGCCGTGGCACCGACGGCTCCGCCGAGGGCGACCACCGCGACGATCGGCGCCTGGGTCCGCCAGGCGTGCCGCCGTGGTGGGGGCGCGGGAGCGCGGAGGGTCTCGGTCTCCGGGGCTGTCATGGTCGTACGTCTCCTGCCCGGCCCGCGTCACCGCACCTCGGGTGGTGATCGTGGCCGGTCAACAGGGTACGCCGGGCTCATTTGGGGACGGGCGCCTCGCAGACCGCGATGCCCCGCTCCCACATGCTGCCCAGGATCAGCCGGCCGCCGGTCTCGCACACGCTGGTGACCATGCGGAACCGGGAGTGGCGGCGGGCCAGGTGGTGGACGACCCGGCCGGTGTCGTCGACCGCGAGAACGCCGGTCGTGCCCGTGGGGCGGAAGGGGGCGTGGACGGCGAGGCGGGCGGCGGTACGGCGTACGGCCGGAGCGGTGCGGTGGAGGAGGTCCAGCGGAGGTACGCGCGGGCCGGCCAGCGCCACCCAGGTCGGGCCGTCCGGTGTGCCGCGCCAGAGGTTGTCGGGCATGCCCGGCAGGTTCTCGGCGAAGGGTTCGCCGTGGCCGGCGCGGGGTCCGCTGAGCCAGTAGCGGGTGAGCCGGCGGGCCCCGGTCTCGGCGACGACCAGAAAGGATTCGTCGGCGCTCGCAGCGAGCCCGTTGGCGAACTGCAGCCCTTCCAGCAGCACCTCGGGGGTCTGGCTGCCGGGGGCGAGGCGCAGCAGGCGGCCCGTTCCGGTGTGCTCGACCAGGTCGCCGATCCACTGGTCAATCGGGTGGCGGCGGCTGGAGACGGTGAAGCAGACGCTTCCGTCGGACAGGGCGACCGCGTTGCTGCAGAACCGCAGCCGCTCCCCCGCCACCGAGTCCGCCAGGACGCGCACGACGCCGTCGTCGAGGCCGACCCGCAGCAGCCCGAGCACGGCGTCGCACACCAGCAGATCCCCGTCCGGGAGGAGTTCGAGGCCGAGCGGCCGGCCGCCGGTCTCGGCGAGCACCTCGACGCGGGCCGCCGACGGCTCCGTGAGGCCGTCGACGCGCAGGATGCGGCCGTCCTCGACGCCGGTCAGCACCCGGCCCCGGGCATCGGCGACCACGTCCTCGGGGCCACGGCCGCCGAGCGCGACGTACCGGCGCGGGACGAGCTCGGTGGGACGGTCCATGGAAGCGTTCCCTTCGGTGCCGGACGGCCATCCTGGCAGGCACGCGCCCTGGTGCGGGCCTCACCACGACGGGCGCCCGGGTACCCGGGCCGCGCCGTGTCATCCGCCCCGGCCTGCGTCCTGTATGCCACGGTTTACGTGGTACGTCCGCTGGCCACTCGGTCAGGCGCGCACAACAGGCGAGAGAGGGTGGGTGGTCGTATGTCACGTCCGCCCCGGTGGCGCGCGAAACCCCGCCCCGGTAGAGGGGCCCGTGGCCCACGGCGGTCGCGTTGAACGTCCGGCACTCCTGGCTGCGCACGGCATGGCACCGGCTGGGGCTCGCGGAGCTCTACCGGCGTGGCAAGGAGCTGGAGTTGTTGCACCGCGCCATGGGTTTCGCCGCGCTTGCCCTGGTCACGCTGGCTCCGCTGCTGATCGTGGTGGCGGCCGTGGATCCCCTGGCGCACGGCGGGTTCGCCCTGTGGCTGGTGGACGGCATGGACCTGTCGGGCCGGTCGGCCCGCGCCCTCTCGCAGGTCTTCACTCCGCCGCGCAAGGTGGTCAGTACGACCAGCGTGCTGAGCGTGGCGCTGCTCGCCGTGTTCGGTGTGTCCTTCGCCGCCAGCGTCCAGAACGGCTACGAGCGGATCTGGCGGCTGCCGGCGGGGCCCTGGCACCGGGTGTGGCGGCAGACAGTCTGGCTGATCATGCTCATGGCGTACGTGTACGCGCAGGTGCAGACCCGCACCGTGCTGGAGGGCACGCCCCGCATCCTGCTGAGCATGGCGGTCGGCGTGCTGTTCTTCTGGTGGGGGCCGCACTTCCTGCTCAGCGGTGAGGCGCGCTGGCGAGACCTGCTGCCGGGTGCGCTCGCCACCATGGCGGGGCTGGTGGGGTTGCGCTTGTTCTCGTACCTGGTGTTCACCCCGCTGCTCGTCACCAACGCGATCAGCTACGGCCCGGTCGGAACCGTCCTGGTGGTGGAGTCCTGGCTGGTCGGTGTGGGGTTCGTGGTCTACGGCGGTGCGCTGGTGGGCCGGTTGCTGTGCGAGCGGTTCGAGGACTTCGACCAGCCGGCCCGCACGGCCCCGAAGCGGCGGCGCCGGCGGCGAGGGTCGGCGGCCGACCGTGCCGCGGGCCATACGCAGCCTGGTGTGCCCGAGTAGACGTACGGCCGCCGCCGTGTCCCGGGCTCCTGGACCGTTGTCCGGTACCGAAGGGCAGGGCAACAGGGCGGTTCGGCTCCAAACGCGCCGGGGCCCGGCCGCATGGGTGCGGCCGGGCCCTTGGGCACGGAACTCAGCGGTGGCTGAACCACGCCATCGACGACAGTGCCTTGTCGTCGTAGCCGAACAGGGCCTGGTTCTCCCAGCCGTTGCCGGAGGAGGCGTCGGTCGGGTCCCAGCCGTTGCCGGAGACGGCGGTCCAGGTCGCCTCCCAGTAGAAGACGCCGAGGCCACGGCCGTTCGGGACGGCCTCCACGATGCTGGCGATGTCGTTCATCCAGCGGCGCTGCCCGGCCGTGTTCGCCGGGTAGCCGGAGACCAGTTCGCCGGTGGTGTTGATGATCTCTTCGTGCGCGTCCTCGCTGTCCAGGCGGAACGGGTACGCCGTCTCGGCGACGAAGACCGGCTTGCCGTAGCGGGAGGCCGCGTCGTCCAGGGTGGTCTGGAAGTCGTAGAGCGAGCCGTGCCAGTAGCCGTAGTAGGACAGGCCGATCGCGTCGAACTTCGCGCCGTTGGAGACCGCGCTGTCGAACCACCAACGGGTGCCGGACAGGTCACCGCCCTTGGCGAGGTGCAGGGCGACCGTGGTGGAGGAGTTGACCGCCTTGACCGCGTCGTAGCCCGAGTTGAGCAGGCCGGCCAGCTGCGACCAGTTGCTCGTGGAGCCCTCGTTCCACAGCATGCCACCGTTGATCTCGTTGCCCACCTGGACCATGTCGGCGGTGGTGCCCTGCGCCTTCAACGCGTTCAGCACGTCGTACGTGTGGTTGTACACGTCGGTCTTGAGCTGGCTGTACGAGTGTCCCGCCCAGGCGGCCGGCTTGCTCTGGGCGCCGGGGTCGGCCCAGGTGTCCGAGTAGTGGAAGTCGACCAGCAGCTTCATGCCGGACGCCTTGATGCGCTTGGCCATGGCGAGGACGCGCGTCTTGTTGTTGTAGCCGTCGGCCGGGTTGACCCAGACCTTCAGGCGCGCGTAGTTCATCCCGGCGTTCTTCAGGATGGTGATCCCGTCGCCCGTGGTGCCGGAGGCGGTCTTGTAGACACCGCCCTTGGCCTCGCTCTTGGCGAGCGAGGAGATGTCGGCACCATGGATCGACGTGCCGCCGGTACCGGACGCGAAGGTCAGGTCGTCGACATTGATCCAGTTGCCCGCGTTCGCGTCACTGTTGATGCTGATGGTGCACTGGTTGTTGGTCACACTGACCGGCACGACGATACGGATCCACCCGCTCGCCGAGACCGGCAGGTCGGTGCGCTGTTCCGTGCCGCCGCAGTTCTTCAGCGCTATGTAGGCCGAGTTCTGGCCGCCGCCGGAGCGGACCCAGGCGGTGAGCTTGTAGTTCCCGTTGGTCAGCCCGGACAGGTACTGGTACGTCTCCACCTTGTAGGCGGAGGACGCGTAGTGGCTCAGGCGGTAACTCCCGCCGTGGCCGCCGGCCTCGGTGAAGGAGGCGGAGTTCTGGCCGGCCGCCGAGTACGTGGACCAGCCGGCCGGGGTGGCCGTGCCGGTGCCGTCGGACTCGAAGCCGCCGTTGGTGAGCGTGCTGGCCGCTGAGGCGGTCTGCGCGGGCAGGGCGGTGAGGGCGAGGCCGGCTGCGAGCGGCAGCAGCAGGACTCGGAGGGTGCGTCTGGGATGGAACATCTTCGTCCGTCGTCCCTTCGACGTAAGTGGGGTTGGGGTGTCCCTCACCGGGACGGTGAGGAGCCCCTCCACCCGCGGCTCGTGGCACGCGCGGGCGGAGGGGAGTTCGGCTCAGCCGTCGAGTCGTACGACCCGCACGGCTCCCGCGGGGACCTCCAGGCGGCCCGCGGCGCGTTCACCGGTCAGCAGCTCGGTACCGGGTGCCTCCAGCGGCACCTTGGCGTCCGACGCGGTGTGGTTGACGGCGAACAGGTAGCTGCCCGACTCGCCGGAGCGGCGCACGACCTCGACGTCGCGGGGCAGGTCGACACGCGGCGCGACCTGCGCGTCCTCGATCGCCCAGCCGAGCAGCGCGTCAAGGCCCTCGGCGCCCAGGCGGGTGGAGACGTACCAGGCGGTGCCCTCGCCGAGGCGGTGCCGGGTGACGGCCGGGTGGCCGGCGGTCAGGCCGTCGGCGTACGTCCAGACGGTCTCGGCACCGCGCGGGACGACGAACTCGGTCCACACATCGCCGCTGAGCTCGGAGCCGTCCGGGCCGGTGATGCGCACCAGCTGGTCCTGGAGCAGCGGCGAGAACTCCTCGACCGTCAGGCCGAGGACGTCCCGCAGCGGGCCGGGGTAGGCGCCCTCGTGCACGGCGTCGTGCTCGTCGACGATGCCCGAGAAGTACGACACGACGAGGGTGCCGCCGTTCTCGACGTAGCGGCGCAGGTTGCGGCCGGCCGCCTCCGTCATCAGGTACAGCGCGGGTACGACGACAAGGGGATAGGCCGACAAGTCGGCTTCCGGGTGGGCGAAGTCGACCGTGAGGTGGCGGTCGTAGAGGACCTCGTAGAAGGCGTCGGCGCGCTCGCGCGCGTCGTGGTCCTCGCTGGGGCGCCAGTCGAGGTTCTGCGCCCACCACGAGTGCCAGTCCCACAGCATCGCGACGTCGGCCTGGGTGCGGGTCCCGCGCACCGTGCTCAACGAGTCCAGGGCGGCGCCGAGTTCGACGACCTCGCGCCACACGCGTGTGTCCGTGCCGCCGTGCGGGAGCATCGACGAATGGAACTTCTCGGCGCCGCGCCGGGACTGGCGCCACTGGAAGAACATCGCGCCCTCGGAGCCGCGCGCGACGTGACCGAGGGAGTTGCGGGCCATCTCGCCGGGGGCCTTGGCGGGGTTGCGGGGCTGCCAGTTGACGCCCGAGGTGGAGTGTTCCAGGAGGATCCAGGGCGCTCCCCCGGCGACCGAGCGGGTGATGTCGGCGGCCATCGCGAGGTTGACGTGGGTGCGGCGGCCGTCGGTGATCAGGTAGTGGTCGTTGGTGACGATGTCGACCTCACGGCCCCAGGCCCAGTAGTCGAGGGAGTCGCACTGACTGAGGGCCGTCATGAAGTTGGTCGTGACCGGCAGGCCCGGCGCGAGACGGTGCAGGATGTCCCGCTCCATACGGAAGTTCTCGCGCAGAGTGGCGTCGGCGAACCGCTTGTAGTCCAGCGCCTGGGCCGGGTTGACGGCCGTGGGCGTCGCGCGCGGCGGGTTGATCTGCCCGAAGTCGGTGTAGCGCTGGCCCCAGAAGGCAGTGCCCCAGGCCTCGTTGACCGCGTCGACCGTCTCGTACGTCGCCGCCAGCCAGCGCCGGAAGTGTGCGGCGCAGGAGTCGCAGTAGCAGGCCGAGACGGGGACGCCGTACTCGTTGTGCACATGCCACATGGCGAGCGCCGGGTGGTCGCCGTAGCGTTCGGCGAGCCGGGTGGTGATGTTCGCGGCCGCCGCGCGGTAGTCGGCGTTGCTGTGACAGATGGCGGCGCGCGAGCCGAACTCGTAGCGCACGCCCTCCTCCGTCACCGGCAGGGCGTCGGGGTGGGCGCGGTAGAACCACACCGGCGGGCAGACGGTGGGGGTGCCCAGGTCGACGCGGATGCCGTTCTCGTGCAGCAGGTCGAGCAGGCGGTCCATCCAGCCGAAGTCGTACACCCCGGGTGAGGGCTCCAGCAGCGCCCAGGAGAAGATGCCGACACTCACCATCGTGACGCCGGCCTCCCGCATCAGCCGGACGTCCTCGCGCCAGACGTTTTCCGGCCACTGCTCGGGGTTGTAGTCCCCACCGAAGGCGAGCCCGGTGAGGCCCCTGGGGGTGGTCTCCGGCATGGATGTCTCCCGTTTTGTTCGATCATTTGGGAACGTGCACACACTGGATCAGCGCTGCGAGCCCAACATAACCGCACAGCAACAACCATTGACAAGTGTCCGGGATGTTTCTCTACTGTGAACGCTCACAGACGCATGGCGGGCCTTCGCAGCAGGCGGCGGCCCCAGGTCAGGGGAGAGATCCATGCCCATCACGAAGCGCAGGCGGCTCTTTTTCAGAAGTGCAGCCACCACCGTCGCCGTCGCCCTCGGCGCCACCGCACTCGCCGCTTGCGGCTCGTCGGACTCCGACAGCGAGGCCGAATCCGGCCCCGTCTCGCTGACGTACTGGACCTGGACGCCCGGCATGGACAAGGTCGTCGACCTGTGGAACAAGGGCCAGGGCAAGAAGGACCAGATCACGGTCACGGTGAAGAAGCAGGCGTCCGGCGACACGCTGGTCACCAAGATCCTCACCGCGCACAAGGCGGGCAAGGCCCCGGACCTGGTCCAGGCCGAGTACCAGGCGCTGCCGACGCTGGTCAGCAATGACGCGGTCGCGGACATAGCGAGCGAGGTCGGCGACGCCAAGAGCAAGTTCGCCGAGGGTGTGTGGCAGCAGACCACGCTGGGCACGGACGCGGTCTACGCGGTGCCGCAGGACATCGGTCCGATGATGTTCTACTACCGCCAGGATCTCTTCAAGAAGTACGGCCTGACGGTCCCGACCACCTGGGAGCAGTTCGCCGAGACCGCCCGCGCGCTGAAGAAGAAGTCCCCCGACACGGACCTCACCACCTTCTCCGCCAACGACTCCGGCCTCTTCGCGGGCCTCGCCCAGCAGGCCGGCGCCAAGTGGTGGACGACCTCCGGTGACAAGTGGAAGGTCGGCATCGATGACGCCGCCTCCCAGAAGGTCGCCAAGTTCTGGGGCGACCTCGTCAAGGAGGGCGCCATCGACGACCAGCCGATGTACACGCCGGCCTGGAACAAGGCGCTCAACACCGGCAAGCAGATCGCCTGGGTCAGCGCCGTGTGGGCCCCGGGCACCCTGACCACGGCCGCGCCCGACACCAAGGGCAAGTGGGCCATGGCCCCGCTCCCCCAGTGGTCGCAGTCGGAGAACGTCACCGGCAGCTGGGGCGGCTCCTCCACCGCCGTCACCACCGACTCCAAGCACAAGGCGGCCGCCGCGAAGTTCGCCGCCTGGCTGAACACCGACAGCGACGCGCTCAACGCACTGGCCAAGGAGAGCGGCATCTACCCCGCCTCCACCTCAGCCCAGCTCAGCGGCGCCTTCACCACCCCGCCGGACTACTTCTCCAACCAGGCCGACTTCTACACGAAGGCCGCGGAGATCGCCGAGACGACGGCGCCGTCGGCCTGGGGCCCGAACGTGAACGTCGCGTACACGACCTTCAAGGACGCCTTCGGCAAGGCCGCCAAGAACAAGTCGGACTTCACCGCCGCCCTGAAGACCATGCAGGACGACACGGTCGCCGACCTCGAGAAGCAGGGCTTCGAGGTCTCCGAGTGACCAGCACGAACCGGAGGGCGTACGGGGTGAAGGGGGCCCCGTACGCCTTCCTCCTCCCCGCGACGATCCTCTTCCTGCTCTTCTTCGCGCTGCCCATCGGCTACGCGGTCTGGCTCAGCTTCCACAAGGTGAAGGTCTCCGGGCTCGGCCTCGGTTCCGGCGCCCGCAAGGAGGTCTGGGCCGGCCTGGAGAACTACACGGACGCCCTCTCCGACAGCGAGCTGGTCGACGGCGCGCTGCGCGTGCTCGGCTACGGCTGCATCGTGGTGCCGGTGATGCTGGGCCTCGCCCTGCTGTTCGCGCTGATGCTCGACTCCGACAAGGTGCGGCTCGCGCCCTTCACCCGGCTCGCGATCTTCCTGCCGTACGCCATCCCCGGCGTCGTGGCCGCGCTGCTGTGGGGCTTTTTGTACCTGCCGGACGTGAGCCCCTTCTACTTCGCGCTCGACAAGCTGGGTCTGCCGCAGCCGGACCTGCTCGACGGCGGCCCGTTGTACCTCGCCCTGTCGAACATCGCCGTCTGGGGCGGCACCGGCTTCAACATGATCGTCATCTACACCTCGCTGCAGGCGATCCCGGCCGAGGTGTACGAGGCGGCCAAGCTGGACGGTGCCACGCCGCTGCAGATCGCGCTGAAGATCAAGATCCCGATGGTGGCTCCCTCGCTGGTGCTGACCTTCTTCTTCTCGATCATCGCCACGCTCCAGGTGTTCAGCGAGCCGACCACCCTCAAGCCGCTCACCAACTCCGTGTCCACGACCTGGAGTCCGCTGATGAAGGTGTACCAGGACGCCTTCGGCAAGGGCGACATCTACGCGGCGGCAGCCCAGGCCACGATCATCGCCCTGGCGACGCTGCTGCTGTCCTTCGGCTTCCTGCGGGCCGCGAACCGTCGTAACAAGCAGGAGGCAGCGCGATGAGTTCTCTTGCCGTGAGCAAGGCCGACACGGCCGCGGGCGTCACGCCCGGCACCGCCCGGAACCGCCCGCCGCTGCGGCGCCGGATCGCACTGATCCCGACGGTCACGCTGCTGCTCGGCGCCCTCTACTGCCTGCTGCCCGTGGCCTGGGTGGTGATCGCGGCGACCAAGTCCGGCAGTGAGCTGTTCTCCACGTTCACCTTCCTGCCGGGGACCGGCTTCGCCGACAACCTCTCGGACCTGAGCGCCTACCGCGACGGCGTGTACTGGGAGTGGATGGGCAACTCCGCCCTGTACGCCGGTCTCGGCGCACTGCTGTCGACGGTCGTCTCGGCGTTCAGCGGCTACGCGCTGGCGATCTACCGCTTCCCCGGCCGCGAGTCGCTCTTCAACGTGCTGCTGGCGGGTGTGCTGATGCCGCCGGTCATCCTCGCCATTCCGCAGTACCTGCTGCTGGCGAAGGTGGACCTCACGGACTCGTACCTGGGCGTGCTGCTGCCGCAGCTCCTGTCACCGTACGGCGTCTACCTCTCGCGGATCTACGCGGCCGCCGCCGTCCCCGCCGACGTGGTCGAGGCCGGGCGGATGGACGGGGCGAGCGAGTGGCGGATCTTCTCGCGGGTCGCGCTGCCGATGATGATTCCCGGAATGGTGACGGTGTTCCTGTTCCAGTTCGTGGCGATCTGGAACAACTTCCTGCTGCCGTACATCATGCTCAGCGACGACGAGAAGTTCCCGATCACGCTGGGTCTGTTCACGCTCCTCGAACAGGGCGCCAACACGCCGGCGCTGTACACGCTGGTGATCACCGGCGCGTTCCTCGCGGTGATCCCGCTGATCGCGCTCTTCCTGGTGGTCCAGCGGTTCTGGAGCCTGGATCTGCTCTCCGGGGCCGTAAAGTCATGACCATGAGCAACACGGGGGGCCGACGCAGACCGCCGACGATCCACGACGTGGCACGCGAGGCCGGAGTCTCACGGGGCACGGTCTCGCGGGTACTCAACGGCGGGCACTACGTCAGCCCGGCGGCGCAGGAAGCCGTCAACGCCGCGATCCGCAAAACGGGTTACGTCGTCAACCGGCATGCCCGTTCACTGATCACGGGCCGTTCGGACTCGATCGGCTTCCTGCTGACCGAGCCGCAGGAGAGGTTCTTCGAGGACCCCAACTTCAACGTCCTGCTGAGCGGTTGCACCCAGGCGCTCGCGGCGCACGACATCCCGCTGCTGCTGATGCTGGCGGGCACGCGGGACGAACGGCGGCGCATAACGCGGTACATCACGGCCGGTCACGTCGACGGGGTGCTGCTGGTGTCCAGCCACTCCGGGGACCCGGTGGCCGACGAGCTGCGCGAGGCCGGGGTGCCGCTCGTCCAGTGCGGCAAGCCCATGGGGCTCGGCTCCAAGGTGAGTTACGTGGCGGCGGACGACCGGGACGGTGCCCGTGACATGGTGCGCCACCTGCTGTCGCTGGGCCGCCGCCGGATCGGCGTGGTGAGCGGGCCGCTGGACACCCCGGGCGGTGTCGACCGCCTCGCCGGATACAAGGAGGTGCTCACGGAGGCGGGCATCGAGGTCGACGAGCGGCTCATCGTCTCCGGCGACTACAGCCGGGCCAGCGGCGAGGCGGGCACCGAACGGCTGCTGGCTCAGGTCCCGGACCTGGACGCCTTGTTCGTGGCCTCCGACCTGATGGCGCAGGGCGCCCTGACGGCGCTGAACCGGGCCGGCCGCCGGGTTCCCGAGGACGTGTCCGTGGGCGGGTTCGACGACTCCAGCGCGGCGACGGAAGCCACCCCCGCCCTCACGACGGTGCGCCAGCCCTACGACCGCATCAGCGCCGAGATGGTGCGGCTGCTGCTCGCGCAGATCGGCGGTGAGGACCCGGCGGCGGTGATCCTGCCGACGGAGCTGGTGAAGCGGGAGTCGACGTAACGGCGTGCGCGGGCCGCGAGGGCGCGCCGCACGGCGATCCGGCCGCGGGCGCGCCCTCGCCGCGCGACCGGTCAGGAATCGAGAAGCCGCCCGCCGCTCCCCCGCCCTAGCGTGAAACCACCGCCGAAACCGTCGGCGCACACATCACGTCAGGAGTACGCCATGACCGCCGGAGTCAACACGATCATCTACCCCGTCAAGGACCTCGACGGGACGAAGGCCCTGTTCAGGGCGCTGCTGGGCACGGAACCGTATGCGGACGAGCCGTACTACGTCGGCTTCAAGGACGCCGGACAGGACGTCGGCCTCGACCCCAACGGCCACGCGAAGGGCATGACCGGCCCGGTCCCCTACTGGCACGTCGACGACATCCGGACGACCCTCGCGGCCCTGCTGGACGCGGGCGCCGAGACGCTCCAGGACGTCCACGACGTCGGCGGCGGCAGGCTGATCGCCTCCGTGAAGGACGCGGACGGCAATCTCGTGGGGCTGCTCCAGGACCCGACCGGCTGAGAGCCCGCCACCGCCCCCTTGCACGTGCACTAGTTGCATAGTCAATGAATGGCCGATTCGGTGCTACCGTGCCGGTATGGCAGCGAAAACGGCCGACGCAGGGCTCGAGGAACGGTGGCGGGACATCCTGTCGGTGCACGCGCGCACCATGTGCGAGATCGACCGCGCGCTGCACCCGCACGGCCTCGGCGCGAGCGACTTCGAGGTGCTCGACATGCTCGCGTCGGCGGCGCCCGAGGAGGGCGACCAGTGCCGGGTGCAGAACCTCGTCGGGCGGGTCCATCTCAGCCAGAGCGCGCTGTCGCGGCTCATCGGCCGGCTGGAGAAGGACGGTCTGGTGGAGCGTTCCGTCTGCGCGGAGGACCGGCGCGGCGTGTTCGTCGCGCTGACCGGCAAGGGCCGCGACCTGCACGCCGAGGTCCTGCCGCTGCAGCGCGACGTACTGGCCCGGATGCTGGGCGGCTGACACCGGGCGGCGGGATCGTTCCACGCCCGTGCCATGACGAAGGGGATGAGCGGCTTCGGTGCCGCTCATCCCCTTCGCGTCGTCGTCCGGCGCTACGGCCGCGCCAGCAGGGTCCGTACGCCCTCCGACGTCAGGGTCAGCGGGTGTGGGGAGCCGGCGTCTATCGTCAGGGCCAGGTCGTCGGCCGGCCACTGCGAGGCGAGTGCGCCCAGCGGTACCAGGCGGTAGCGGGAGACGAAGGGCAGCAGTTCGGCCATCGCGGGCTCGGAGGTGAACACGGGGACGACCGGTTCGCCGCCCGCCCTCTCGATGACCGGCAGCGCCACGGCGCTGGGGTCGGTGGCGTCCTGCTCGGCGTCGTCCGGGACGGGGACGAGGACGTCGCTGCTCGCGAGTGTGTCCATCGCCGCCCTGTCCTCGGTGTTGTCGGCCAGCGCGTCCAGCGCCCGCCGGGCCGGTGTGGCGGTGTTGTCGTTCGCGGGTGTTTCCATGGCAGATCCCCTGGTAGCGGCGGTCGGGCGGTCCTGCTCGCGTACCCGATCCGGACCGGAGCATTCCTATGCCTGACCAGGGAATCCGCCGGGTGGTCGGGACCCCTGTCTGCCAGGGAGATCTTCTCCCAAGGGATCAAGGGATCGAGGAATCAAGGGATCAACGGAATGTGGTCGGAGGCAAGTCCCAGGCGGTCGCAGCCCACCCGGCGGGCGAGCGGCTCGGCCATGCCGGGGCCGACGTGGGTCCAGTACGTGGCCGCGTCCCGGAAGTAGCGCTGCATCCGCTCGCCGTCGCGCGCGTGCCGGGAACCGGCCGTGCGGAAGAGGGTGCCCTGCAGGACGTCCCAGGTCATGCGGCCGGCGTTGAGGAACATGAGCGCGAGGCGGTTGTCCTCGGCCATGGTGAAGGGGGCGCCGCCGGTGGTGTTGCGGCGGCAGGTCTCCATCCAGTCCTCGGCGGTGCGCCGCAGCGCCGCCTCGGCCGTGTGGATCACGCCGAGGGCCTCACCGAGGTGCCGCTGGTAGTCGTGGAGCTCGGCCCGGGTGCGGTCGGGTTCGAGGACGAGGGGGCGCTCGGCGACGGCACGGGCGTACTCGTCGGCGGCGGCGTACGCGGTGCCGATCATGATGGCGGCCAGCTCGCCGTGGAAGAAGCTGGGCGCCCGCCCGGCGTACATGGGGTTCCCGTGCAGCTCGGAGCCGACGCTGCCGCCCTCGACGGGCAGGTCGAGCAGGCTCGCCTCGCAGGTGAGGTACGCGGGGATGCGGACCTGCTCCATGTGGATGCTGTTGGAGCCGCTGCCGCGCAGTCCCAGGACGCCGTGCCAGTCGTCGAGCACCGTCCACACCGAGCGCGGGGCGACGAACAGCACCGGCGGTCCCGGCGGGGCGCCGGGGTGGTCGGGGGCGCGCAGGGTCTGGCCGACGTAGTGGGTGGAGTAGGGGGCGCCCGAGGAGTAGGGCCAGGTGCCGTCGAGGACGACATGGCCGTCGCCGTCGGGTTGCGCGACGCCGACGGGCGCGACCGTGGACGCGGCACGGAAGTCGCCGTCGGGGCCGAAGATCTCGTCCTGCGCCCTCTCCTCGAAGAGGGTGGCGACCTGCAGGACGTGGGCGGCGGTGAGGGACAGGGCCCAGCCGGTGGAGGGGCAGCCGCGGGCGATCTCGGTGACGACGCGGTAGAAGGTGGGCAGGCCGAACTCGTAGCCGCCGTACCGGCGCGGCTGCAGGATCCGGTAGAAGCCGGCCCGCAGGAAGTCGTCGTGGGTGTCCTTGGGGTAGTGCGTCAGCCGTTCCGTCTCCGGCTGGCGTTCGAGCAGCACGGGCCGCAGGTTCACGGCACGTTCGACGAGGTCGCGTTCGGTCGGGCCGGGCTCGGGAGCGGCGATCACGATGCCTCCTGACGTGGGGGGCCGTCCGTTCGTGCCGTGATGCGTGACGCGATACGAGTGATTGAACACGGCAACCGCCGCGGCGGTACCGACCGGATATCGCCAAGTGCCTGGACCCGGGCGAACAGTCGTAGCCTGAAGAGGTAGGGACAGGCTCCCGCCCTCGTGGGCGCGGGAGGCGGCGATGCGATACGACGACCGCAGGGCGGCCGGGCGGCAGCTGGCCGAGGGGCTTGAGGAGCTGCGCGGCCAGGATGTGGTGGTGCTGGGGCTGCCGCGGGGCGGGGTGCCCGTGGCGGCCGAGGTGGCCCGGCGTCTGGGCGCTCCGCTGGATGTGCTGGTGGTGCGCAAGCTGGGCGTGCCCGAGCAGCCGGAGTGGGGTTTCGGGGCGATCGGCGAGCACGGGGTCCGCGTCCTCAACCAGGACGTGATCGGCGAGGCCGGGCTGGATGCCGACGCGCAGGAGGTGGTCGAGGCGGCCGAGCGGGCCGAGCTGGAACGGCGGGTGCGCAGTTACCGCCAAGGCCGTGACGCGCTGCCGGTCGACGGGCGTACGGCCGTCGTGGTGGACGACGGGCTCGCCACCGGCGCCACGGCCGAGGCCGCCTGCCGGGTCGTACGAGGTCAGGGCGCGGCCCGGGTCGTGCTCGCGGTGCCGGTCGGCCCCGACCACGGCGTGGCCCGGCTGCGGGAGGTGGCCGACGACGTCGTCTGCCCGCAGACGCACCGGATCCTCGGCTCGGTGGGCGCCTGGTACCGGGACTTCGACCAGGTCTCGGACGCCGAGGTCACGTCCCTGATCGCGGACGCCGCCCGGTCCCTGCCCCGCTCCCCCGCCGCGGCCGCTCCCCCGAACCGTGAGGTGCTGATCCCGGCCGCCGGGGCGCAGCTGGGCGCCCGGCTGGTCGTGCCGGACGGGGCGCCGGCCGCCGTGGCGTTCGCGCACGGCAGTGGCAGCGGTCGGCACAGCCCGCGCAACCGGTACGTCGCCACCGCCCTCAACCGGGCGGGCCTGGCCACCTTGTTGCTCGACCTGCTCACCGACGACGAGGCGCTCGACCGGCACAACGTCTTCGACATCCTCCTGCTCGCCCGGCGCCTGCACGCCGCGTCCGTGTGGCTGCGCCGTGAATCCGGCCTGCCCGTCGCCTATTTCGGGGCCAGCACCGGAGCCGCCGCCGCGCTGGAGGCGGCCGCGCTGTCCGGCTCCGAGATCCGCTCGGTCGTCTCCCGCGGCGGCCGTCCCGACCTGGCGACTCCGGCGGCGCTGACCCGTCTTCGGGCGCCGACGCTGCTCATCGTGGGCAGCCTCGACACTCAGGTGCTCAGCCTCAACCGCCTTGCCGCCGACCGGATGCACTGCGAGCACCAGATCGCCGTGGTCCCGGGCGCCACGCACCTCTTCGAGGAACCCGGCACCCTCACCACCGTCGCCGAACTGGCCCGCGACTGGTTCACCGCTCATCTCGACAGGCCGACCGCGGACACACCACCGCGCCGGTCGGCGTGAGGCACTCGCCCGGCCGGGCTCCCGCGGCTTGTTCCGGACGGTCCGGAGGCCTCGGTTCAGCCCAACTCCGGGGCCATGGAGATTATGTGCGGAACATATGCCTAAACTCTGGATCCCGCACGGAGAGGGACCCTTACGTGAGTGAACCCAACGGCCCCGTCTGCCCGTTGTGCGGTGCACCCCGGGCATCGGACGGGACTCCGGCCTGCTCCTGCGCCCGCCGCGCCTCCGAGGCCCGCCGCAACGCGCGCACGGCGGAGGCGGCGGCCGCGGAGGACTTCGATCCCGTGCGGATACGGCCGTTCGTGGAGCTCGGTGACGACAGCGGGGCAGCTCCGGCGGCGGTGGACGAAGTCCCGCAGGAGCCAAGGGACTTGGCGGACCCGGACGGCATGCCCACGTCCCCGGCCGCAGCAGAGACGGCGCCCGGCGGAGCGCCCCTCGCCGGCCCGGCCGACGCCCAGGCAGGCCCCCCACGCAGGCGCCGCACCCTCCTCATCACGGGTGCGGGCGCCACCCTGGTCGTCCTGCTGACGGGCGCTTTCCTGGGCGGCCTGTTCCTGTACGACAGCCCTTCGCGGGACAGATCCGTGTCCGACGACGTACGGGCGCCCGTCCCGGACGGCTCCGCCGAGGACGGCACCTCTCCCGAGGGGCAGTCCGCCGGTACGGCCTCCGCATCGGCGTCCCGGAGCCCCACGTCATCGCCCAGCGCGACCCCGAGCGACAGCTCCGCCCCGCCGACCGGCTCCGCCGCCGTCCCGACCGCGGCTCCCTCCAGTGCGGGTGCCACCACCAGCGGCGCCCCCGAACCGAGTGACGCGGAAGGGCAGCCCCCGGTCCTGCGGTTCGGCGACCGGGGGCCGGAGGTCACCGAACTCCAGCTCCGCCTGCGCCAGATCGGCCACTACGGCGGAGACATCGACGGCGACTACGACCGCGAGGTCGAGAGCGCGGTGCGCGCCTACCAGCTCACCCGCGTCATCCTCGGCGACGAGTCCGGCGTCTACGGCACTCCGACCCGGAAGTCACTCGAATCCGAGACCTCTGAGCCGTGATCACCGAGCCGTGAGGGCCCGGCACGGGAGCGCTCGCTCGTCGGCTGCACCGCCCCCGTCCGTCACCCGGTACACGGACGCGCCCGGAGCCCGGGAGACGGCCTCCGTGAGCCGACCGTCCGTGAAGAGGGCGCCGGTGCCGTCGTCGAGGGCCCATCCGGCGGGCAGGGCCCCCGTCGCCACGGCCGACCGGTAGGAAGGGCGGCGCCCGGGTTCGCTGTCGTAGTGCGGGCACACCGAACCCGGCAGCAGGCCCAGGCCGTTCGGGAGGAAGGTGAGCGGGCCGAAGGAGTCGGTGAGCGAGGCCTCGGCCCAGCAGTTGGCGCCCGCGCTGATACCGCACAGCAGGCTTCCCTGGTCGTAGGCGGCGCGCAGCAGGCGGTCCACGCCGTGCGCGCGCCACACGGCGAGGAGGTTCGCGGTGTTGCCGCCGCCCACATAGACGACGTCCTGAGCGAGCAGGAACGCACGCAGCGCGTCGTCGTCGAGCTCCCTCTCGAACAGCCGCAGGACGGAGGGCTCGCAGTCCGGCCGGCCGCGGAACGCGGCGAGGAACTTCTCGATGTACGCGGGCGCGTCACCGCTGGCGGTGGGCAGGAAGCAGACCTTGGGGCGGGGCGTCCGCGCCTGTCCCAGCACCCAGTCGTCCAACAGGCCGTCCTCGTCGGTGGAGAAGCCCCCGCCGAGCAGGGCCAGGCGGCGCCGGTGGCTCACGCCGTCCCCTCCAGCAGCTCCGCGACCGTCGTCACCCGGATCAACGGCCGGTACAGGTCCAGCACGTGCAACGCCTTGGCGTGCGAGTCGTCGTCCGCACCCGCGCAGGCGTCGGCGACGACCAGCACCTCGACGCCCGCGTCGGCGGCCGCCAGCGCCGTCGACAGCACGCAGCAGTCGGTACTGACACCGGCCAGGACCAGGCGGCCCGCCAGGACGGTGCGTCGGGCCAGCTCCGGGGTCCACTTGCCGAAGGTGGTGGCGTCCAGTACGTGCTGTGCCTGATCGACGAACTCGTCCGTCAGCTGCCACAGTCGGGCGTGCGCAGGTCGCAGGGCGAAGGGGTGCTGTTCGTAGTACGCCCGCCAGGCTCCTTCCGGTTGGCCGGGTGCCACGAAGCGGGTGAAGGTGACCCGGTCCCCGAAGGCCGGCAAGAGGCGCCGTACGCCTGCCGCCGCTTCGGCGAAGCGTGGGGAGGCCCAGGGGCTGTCGGCGTCGGCGAAGACGCGCTGCATGTCGATGACGGCGAGCCATCCGGTGGTCATACGGTCGCCTCCTCGTCCGGCGTCGGGCTCGGTGCCTGCGCCTCCTGTTCGCGGACGCGTCCGCGCCGCAGCGCCAGCGTGCCGAGGAAGCCGAGCGCGAGGGCCGCCAGGACGCCGAGGTTGGCGTAGGCCCACGCTCCTGACCTGCCGCCGAGGCCCAGGGGGCCGAGCAGATAGCCCTGCCAGTCCAGCCAGCTCGCCGTCGAGTTGGTGACCAGGCCCCAGCCGAGGACGGTGGCCGTGAGCGTGAGGAGCAGGGGGGTCGGCGGGACGTCGCCGTAGCGGCCGGCCGGGCGGTAGAGGTCGGGGTCGTCGTAGTCGCGGCGGCGCAGGGTCAGGTCGGCGAGCATGATGCCGCACCAGGCGGCGATGGGGACGCCGAGGGTGGTGAGGAAGCCCATGAACGGGCCGAGGAAGTCGTCGGCGACGAACACGATGTAGATCGAGCCCACGATCATCAGGACGCCGTCGGCCAGCGCGGCCAGGTAGCGGGGCACGCGCAGGCCCGCCGAGAGCAGGGCCAGGCCGGACGAGTAGATGTCGAGGACCGCGCCGCCGACGAGGCCGAGGACGGCGACGACGGCGAACGGCACCAGGAACCAGGTCGGCAGGATGGTCGTCAGCGCGCCGATGGGGTCCGCGGCGACGGCGGCGCTGAGGTCGCCGGAGGAGCCGGCCAGCAGGAGGCCGAAGACCAGCAGGAGAAGGGGGGCCAGCGAAGCGCCGAAAGTGGTCCAGCCGATCACGCCCCGGCCCGACGCGGTGCGCGGCAGATAGCGGGAGTAGTCGGCGGCCGCGTTGACCCAGCCGAGGCCGAAGCCGGTCATCATGAACACGAGCGCGCCGATGAACTCCTGGGCGGAGCCCGCCGGTACGGCGCTGACGGCGGACCAGTGGATGTGGTCGGCGACGAGGGCGACGTACACGATGGTGAGCACACCCGTGACCACGGTGATCACTGCCTGCAGCCGCATGATCAGGTCGAAGCCCATGACGCCGACGACCACGACCAGCGCGCCCACCAGGACGAGGGCGACCACCTTCGTGCCCGTACCGCCGCCCCAGCCGAGCCGGCCGAACACGGTCGCGGTGGCCATGGTGGCCAGCGCGCACAGCACGGTCTCCCAGCCGACGGTGAGGACCCAGGAGATCACCGACGGCAGCCGGTTGCCGCGGACGCCGTACGCGGCGCGGCCGAGCACCATCGTCGGCGCGGAGCCGCGCTTTCCGGCGACGGCGACGAACCCGCACAGCAGGAACGAGAAGACGATGCCGACGACTCCGGCGGACAGCGCCTGCCAGAAGGAGATCCCGAAGCCGAGCGCGAAGGCACCGTAACTCAGGCCCAGGATGGACACGTTGGCGCCGAACCAGGGCCAGAACAGGGTGCGGGGCGTGCCTTTGCGCTCGGCGTCCGCGATCACGTCGAGGCCGTGGGTCTCCACCTGGAGCTTGCGGCCCGGGGTGCGGTCGTCGCGTGGGTCCGGGGGTGTGATCATCCCGGCATCGTCGCACCGCTCACCCCGCCGGGGAAGAAGGACGCCGATCCACGCACCGGCTTACCGCGACCACCTGCTGGAGATCCTCCGCGACTGGTGACTCCTTCGGGCCACGCGGCACGTTCAGTACTTCTTGGCGCCCGCCACGATCGCCTCGCGGATGCGGTGGTACGTCCCGCAGCGGCAGACGTTGCGGATCTCGTCGAGGTCGGCCTCGCTGATCTCGCGGCCCTCCTCGCGGGCCTGGCGGACCTTGGCGACGGCGGTCATGATCTGGCCAGGCTGGCAGTAGCCGCACTGGGCGACGTCGTACTCCAGCCAGGCCTCCTGCATGGGGTGGAGCTCCTTGCCGACCGTGGCGGGCAGCCCTTCGATGGTGGTGACCTCGTCGGTGGGCCGCAGGTCCTTCACGGGGACCGAACAGGGGTTGAACGCCTTGCCGTTGATGTGGCTCGTGCACGCCTGGCACACGCCGAGGCCGCAGCCGTACTTCGGGCCGGTGACGCCCAGGACGTCGCGGAGCACCCACAGCAGCCGTACGTCGTCCTCGATGTCCACGGTGACGGGCTCGCCGTTGAGGATGAAGGTGTGTTCGGGCACGGTGGCTCCTAGAAGGCGCGGCTCAGGCCGTCGGTCGGGGACGCGGGGATCGGCGGGGTGGTGGGCAGCGGCTCGAAGCCGAGCGGTTCGCCGTGGTTGAGGGGGAACGTCGTCGGCATGGTGCCGGTCGCGCGGCCGTAGGCGCAGGCGACGGCCGCCATCGCGCCCGCGACGGCCAGCTCGCCCGCGCCGCCGGGGGTGTCGGTGGTCGGCGGCATCACCACGATCCGCAGCTCCGGCGGGGTGTTCCACTGGCGGGTGTAGAAGTAGTTGTCCCAGCTTCCTTCCAGGAAGTGCCCGTCCGCGAGGTGCAGCCCGGAGCTGAGCGTGATCGCGATGCCGTCCATGATGCCGCCCATCATCTGGGCCTCCAGGCCGCGCGGGTTGACGGCCAGTCCGACGTCCACGGCGCACACGACCTTGGTGACGCGCGGGCCGGTGTAGGCGTCGGGGATCTTCCGGCCGGTGGTCTCGGGACGGCAGTCGATCTCGGCGAGGACGGCGACGTACGCGTGGTACTCGGGGTGGATCGCGATGCCCTGTGCCGTGCCCGCCGGCATGCCGCGGCCCCACTCCCCCACCTCGGCGACCTTGTCGAGGACGGCCCGCGCCCGCTCGTCCTTGAGGAAGGCGCGGCGGAACCGGTAGGGGTCCTTGCCCATGCGCCGGGCGAGTTCGTCCACGACCAGCTCCTGCGCGCAGCGCACGTTGGGCGAGTAGATGTTGCGCATGGAGCCGGTGTTGAAGCGCTTGTCGGTCTCGCTGAGGAGCTGGGTGACCACGCCGAAGTTGTACGGGGTCTGCTGGGTGAGCGCGAAGATCGTCTCGGAGAAGGTGAGGTCGCCGACGGGCAGGCGGGCGGCCTCGGCGGTGATGATCTCGCCGACGCCGTGGCCGAAGTCGGTGGCCACGGAGGTGTGGCGCTGGTCGTAGGTGAGCACCTGGCCGAGCGCGTGGGTGGCGCGTACCCGGGACGTCGACATGGGGTGGGTGCGGCCCTGACGGAAGTCGTCGGTGCGGTGCCACATCAGTCTGACCGGCTTGCCCATGGCCCGGGAGATCTCCGCGGCCTCGGCGGCGGCGTCGTGGAAGAGCTTGCGCCCGAACGAGCCGCCGCCCTCCGTCACATGGACCTTGACGGCGGTCACCGGGAGGCCTAGCTCGAGGGCGATCTCCTCCTGGGCGGTGATCGGCGACTTCAGGCTTGCCCAGATCTCGGCCGAGTCCTCGCGTACGTCGGCGACGGCGCAGTTGGTCTCCAGGGCGCTGTTGCTGGCGAAGTGGAAGGTGAAGCGGGCGTCGACCGCCTTGGTCAGCAAGTCCAGGCCGGGGAGCGGGAGTTCGGCCTTGCGCAGTGCGGCGCGGACGGTGTCGTCGGAGGCGTCCTGCGCCGTTCCCGGCGCCCAGGTGACCTCCAGCGCGCGCACCGCGTCGATGCACTGGCCGAAGGTGCGGCCGCGTACGGCGACGCCGGTCGAGATCCGTACGACGTCGGTGATGCCGGGCATGGCCCGCACCTCGTCCAGGTTCCCGACGGAGCGGACGGTGCCGTTGATCGTCGGCGGCCGGCACACCATGGTGGGCAGCGCGCCCGGCACTGCCACGTCCATGGCGAACTTCTTGCGTCCGGTGACCGCCTCCAGCGCGTCGATACGCCGCCGTGCGGTGCCGATGACCTTGAAGTCGGCGCGCTCCTTCAGGGTCACGGAGACCTGGCCGGTGGCCACCGAGGCGGCCTTCTCGGCGAGTTCGCCGTAGGTGAGGCTCTTGCCGGTGACGGTCGAGGTGATGGTCCCGGCCTTCGCAGTGAGGGTGTCGAGGACCTCCCCCAGTTCGAGCGCGGCGGCCCTGAGGAGCCGACCGCGGGCCACCGCGGCCGCCACGCGGATCGGGGTGTAGGTGGAGATGGTGGTGTTGGAGCCGCCGGTGATCTGGTTGAACAGCAGCTCGGGGCGGGCGTCGGCGAGGGTGACGCGGATCTTCTCCAGGGGCAGGTCCAGCTCCTCCGCGATGAGCATGGCGCTGGAGGTGGTGATGCCCTGGCCGACCTCGGCCCGGGGCAGCGCGAAGGAGGCCGTGCCGTCGGTGTCGAGCCGGATGGTGATCAGGTTCGCCGTGGGCAGCGCGGCGTGGGTGAGCATGTCGTTGAGGTCGTAGATCTCCGCCGGCCCGGGTACGGAGGGGACCGCCGCATCCGCCTCGGTGGGCGCGAGGAGCGTCTCGCCGAGTGGGGCGGCCACGGTGAGGGTGGACGCGGCCACCACGTACCCGAGGAATCGTCGCCGGCCGATGCCTTCCGAGGCGGCGTCCGGCTGCTCCGGACGGTCGTGAGCTCCCATCGGCTGTCCTCCCGACGACGTGCGGCTCCGCCCGTTCTTGGCGGATCTTGACTGTGCACGGCCCGGGCGCGTTGCGGAAGATCCTTGCGGCACTTCAACACGCAACACCCACAACCCACGTCCACACCACCGCCTCAGAAACCTCCCTTGCGGAACTCGCTGACCGAGGCGGTCGACACGCCGGTCACGTTGTGGCGGTCGCCGCTCGCGTCGCGGTTGCCCTCGTCGTGGTTGTAGCCGAGCTTCCCGCGACCTGCCCGATGTGATCAGACCCGGACAGGGCTGGACCTCCGACGGCGCCGAGATCCAGGTGGCGTTGCTCGCGCCCGGGGCGAGCGGTCAGGAGCAGGCGGAGGCGCTGCGCGCCATCGGAGCCGAGGCGAACCGCCGCGACGCCGGGCTGCCCGCCGCCCGGCGGCCCGTGCGGATCGGCACCCTGCCGGCGAAGGTGGAGTTCACGGCGGCGTACGAGAAGGTGCCCGAGGAACTGCGACGGCCCCTATGGGGTTTGCTGGGGCTGGGGGGCGACGATGTCGCACCGGTCGGGGTGGACTTCGCCGGCTCCTCGCCGACGTTCGTGGTCGCAGGGCCGCCCGGCTCCGGGCGCAGCACCACGCTGGCCGGCCTGGCGGTCTCCCTGCTCGCCTCCGGCACCCGGCTCGTCGTGCTCACGCCCCGGGAGTCGCCGCTGCGCGCCCTGAACGGTCATCCGGGGGTACGGCTGCTCACCGCGCAGTCCCCCACGGCACCGGAGCTGGCCGCCGCCGTGGGCAGCGGCAACGAGCCCCGGGTGGTTCTCGTCGACGACGCCGATCTGCTGATCCTGCCGGAGATCGACCAGGACCTGCGGGCCCTGGTCGAGTCCGGGCGGGACCGTGGCGTTGGTGTGGTCGCCGGTGTCACCGGGGAGACGATGGCGGGTGCCATGGGCTGGCTCAGTGCCCTGAAGCGGCACCGGCGGGGCGTGCTCCTCGCCCCCCCAGAATGTGATGGAGGGCGACATCCTGGGCGTCCGGCTCACCCAGGCTCAGCTGCGCAACCGCAGACCGGGCCGGGGCCTGACAGTCGACCCGCGCTCCGGGAAGCTGATCAGCGTGCAGATACCTCAGACCGCTCTCGGCTGACGGCTGCGGGCGTGTTGCAGGCGCCGGCGGCGCACTCCGTCAGCCACTGGTCGAAGTCGGCGTCGTAGCGGGTGCCGATGTCGGTGGCGTAGACGGCGTGGCCGCCGGCGTAGTCCCCGACGCGGAAGCGGGCCAGCATGCGGTGGATGTCGGCCGGGTGACGCTCGAACATGTAGCGGACGGCGAGGTAGCCCCACGGGTAGGTGCGGGTCACGTCGCTGTTGGCGTAGGTGTTCTGGAACAGCGTGCTCAGCCGGTACGTGTGCTTGCCCGCCTCCGCCACCGCCTGCGCGTCGGTGATCCCGCGGTAGCCGTAGGAGACGTACTCGGCCAGGCCCTCGATCCACCACACGTCCGGCACGGACGTCTGCTGGGCGAAGTCGCCCTTCATGTTGTACCGGGCGTCCAGGTAGTGGGTGTACTCGTGGTTGAGGTTCCAGATCCTGGCCGCGTGCCCGTCGTCCCGGCTCTTCTGGTACATGACGGCGAAGGGTTCGTTGGCAGGGTCGGCCGGGTCTCCGATCAGGGTCATGCCGCCGTTGTCCGTGCTGATCCCGAAGATCGCCCCGGCGTAGGTGCGGTAGTCGGCGCTGCTGGCGAAGACGACGAGGTCGAGGGTCGACAGATACTGCCCGGGTATGGGGCCGTCGTCCCGCACGAGATCGTGGAAGTACCGGCCCTGTCCCAGGACACTGGCGCACGCCGCGTCGAGATCGGCCGAGGTGAGCGCCTGGGCCCGGATGGTGTGCGTGGCGTCGCAGGAGTGGGCGATCGGCAGGGCCGCCCTGGTCAGCTGGCCGGCGAGGTCACAGACGCCGTAGTAGGAGCAGTTGGGGCCGTCGTAGTACTCGGCCTGGGTCGCCACCGCCACCCACAGTCCGGCCGTGGGGCCGGTGATCCGCGAGGCGCCCAGCAGTTCCCTGGCCAGGGGGCGCACCGTGGCTCGCAGCGCCGGGTGTTCGACGTAACGGGCCAGGTTCATCCCGGCGTTGGACGCCAGGTACGCCCGGTCGGTGTCGAGCAGGTCGAGGTGATCGAGCGCGAAGGTGCGCAGGGTCCGGACGATGGACGGGTCGGCGGCGACGGCGTCGACGTAGGCCGGGTTCCAATTGCCGCGCCAGAGCGGGGTATAGACGGCGTTGACGGCGGCAAGCATGCTGCGGATGGCGTCGTAGGAGCTGTCGTAGGCGTTCAGCATCCGCCGGTAGGTCCTCAGATAGCGGGCCTGCTGGTCGGCGCTGTCGGTGAGGACGACGACCTCGCTCAGGACGTCGCCGTTGGCCGCGGTGACGTCCCGGGAGCGGGGGCGCGCGAAGAAGGTGTCCAGGCCGCTGACGGTGTTGCGGGCCAGGGGTGCGCCGTACGGGCCGACGTCGTCCGGGTGGTTGAACTGCACGTAGTAGCCGGCGCGCAGGAACAGGACGAGCTGCCACACGCGGCCCGAGTTGTCGCCGCGATAGGTCCGCGCCGTATGCGTGAACGCCTTGGCGACGGTGACCATCTGGGACTCACGGAAGATGTCGCGGGCCTCCGGACCGGTCACCGCGAACAGGCTGTTGACGCAGTCCGTGGTCGAGGCCTTGACGAACGCGACGAGCTCGGCGCCGGTCCGGCGGCCGAAGTCGTCCGGGCTGCACGAGGCCGCCTTCGCGGCGGAGTCCGTACGCGGAGGGGTCGGTGCGGACGTCGGTGCCAGGGGCGGGAGTTCGGCCGGGATGAGCGGCTTGCCGTGTACGACGGGACGGGCGGCCGTGTCGGCCCTCGCCCCGATCGGCGGCGGGGGTTGCGTCGCCGACCGGGGCGAGGTCACGGAGGCGGTGGGGCCGGTGTCGGCCGGGGGTGCCGCGAGCGCGGGCGTCGACAGCAGGCCGGAGAGCGTGGCGCCGACGACGAGGGCGCCGGCCGTGCGTCTGGGCAGCACGAAGCGGTAGCGCATCTGGTTTCCTCCACGGATGTGATGCGCCTCGATACGGGTGCTGAGGCGTGTGAGGCACTGTCCCAGCGCGGACCTGCCCCAACAATGGCGTGTGACATAGCACATGGCACCGTCGGGCCATAACCTCCGTCGTCGGCTACGCCTTGGTCACGCTCCACGTGCGCGCCGCCCATGTGCGCAAGTGGGGGGAGCGTGCGACGAGTTCGCGGTACGCGCCGGTCGCGGACTGCAACAGCGCCTCGACCGCCGGCTCGGCGACCGCGTCACGCCGCCAGGCCAGCACATAGCGGCACCACAACGGCGTACCGATCAGCGGCTTCACCACGACCTGCGGGATCGGCCGGGTCGTCGCCTGGACGACGGCCACACCGAGGCCGTCGGCGATCATCCCCTGCAACTGCGACCGGTCGCCGAGGAATTCGTGCACGGCCTTCGGTGTGAAGCCGGCCGCCGCGCACGCCGTGTGGAAGACGCCGGGCCAGCCGGCCCCGTCGTCCGGCGTCAGGAACCAGGCCTCCTCGGCCAGATCGGCGAGGGCGATCTGAGGACGCCGGGCGAGTGGATGCCGGGCGGGCAGGGCCACGAAGTTCGGCTCGGTGACGATCCCCCGGTGGGCCACCGCGTCCGAGTGCTCCAGCTCCTTTCCCGGATAGTCCGCGGCGATGGCCACGTCCGCCGCACACTCCTCCAGCAGTTCGACGATGCGCGAGGAGGCGTACACACTGCTCACCGCGAGCGAGACCTCCGGAAGCCGGGCGCGGACCCCGGAGACCATGCCCGCCAGCATCGGCGAGTTCGTCGCCGCCACGCGCAGGGTCCGACGGACCGGCGCCCCGGGGCCGGGACGGCGCCCGATCGCGGCAGCGCGGGCCAGGACGTCACGCGCCTGGGCGACCACCTCGACGCCGTACGGAGTCGGCCGCACGCCCGCCGGGCCGCGCTCGAACAGCGGCTCACCGAAGTGCCCTTCGATGCGCCGGAGTTGGGTACTCACGGCGGGCTGCGAGTACCCGAGGTCGGCCGCGGCCCGGCCGACGCTTCCCGCGTCGGCGACCGCGCACAGCACCCGCAGATGCCTCAGCTCCAGTTCCACCCGTCACTCCCCCGATCCATATCTCACACAAACAGCATCAATATCGGTCATCTCGCCCCCCGTGTGACCCCCCTGTGAACGCCCGTCGCACTGCATGGTTAGCATATGAGCGCCACCTAGCTCGAAAGATAGGCACCGTGACTGTCAACGACGACTCGTTCACCAACTGGAAGAACCGCGAGGAGATCGCGGAGTCGATGATCCCGATCATCGGGAAGCTGCACCGCGAGCGGGACGTCACCGTCCTGCTGCACAGCCGCTCCTTGGTGAACAAGTCGGTGGTCAGCATCCTGAAGACGCACCGGTTCGCCCGGCAGATCGCCGGTGAGGAGCTCTCGGTCACCGAGACGCTGCCCTTCCTCCAGGCCCTGACCACGCTCGACCTCGGTCCGTCCCAGATCGACATCGGCATGCTGGCCGCGACGTACAAGGCCGACGACCGCGGTCTGTCCGTGGAGGCGTTCACCGCCGAGGCCGTCGCCGGCGCCACCGGCGCCAACAAGATCGAGCGCGGCGAGGGACGCGACGTCGTCCTCTACGGCTTCGGCCGCATCGGCCGCCTGGTCGCCCGCCTGCTCATCGAGAAGTCCGGCTCGGGCAACGGCCTGCGGCTGCGCGCCGTCATCGTGCGCGGCGGCGGGGAGCAGGACATCGTCAAGCGCGCCTCGCTGCTGCGCCGTGACTCCATCCACGGCCAGTTCCAGGGCACGATCACCGTCGACGAGGCGAGCAGCACGATCTTCGCCAACGGCAACGCGATCAAGGTGATCTACGCCAACGACCCGTCCGAGGTCGACTACACGGCGTACGGCATCAAGAACGCCATCCTCATCGACAACACCGGCAAGTGGCGCGACCGCGAGGGCCTGTCCAACCACCTGCGCCCCGGCATCGACAAGGTCGTCCTGACGGCACCGGGCAAGGGCGATGTCCCGAACATCGTCCACGGCGTCAACCACGACACCGTCAAGCCGGACGAGCAGATCCTGTCCTGCGCCTCCTGCACGACCAACGCCATAGTGCCGCCGCTGAAGGCGATGGACGACGAGTACGGCGTCCTGCGCGGCCACGTGGAGACCGTCCACTCGTTCACCAACGACCAGAACCTGCTGGACAACTACCACAAGTCCGAGCGCCGCGGCCGCAGTGCGCCGCTGAACATGGTCATCACCGAGACCGGTGCCGCCTCGGCCGTCGCCAAGGCGCTGCCCAACCTCAAGGCGAGGATCACCGGCAGCTCGATCCGCGTCCCGGTGCCGGACGTCTCGATCGCGATCCTCAACCTCCAGCTCGCGCGGGAGACCGACCGCCAGGAGGTCCTCGACTACCTGCGCGACGTGTCGCTGACCTCGCCGCTGCGCCGCCAGATCGACTTCATCACGGCCCCCGACGCGGTCTCCAGCGACTTCATCGGTTCGCGGCACGCCTCGATCGTGGACGCAGGCGCCCTGAAGGTCGAGGGCGACAACGCGATCCTCTACCTCTGGTACGACAACGAGTTCGGCTACTCCTGCCAGGTCATCCGTGTCGTCCAGCACGTCTCGGGTGTGGAGTACCCCACTTACCCGGCTCCGGCGGTCTGATCCCGCCCAGCCGTCACCGACCCGTCTGCCGGCAATGCGGTGCCGACAGGCGGGTCGGCGCTTCCCGCGCTCAGTGGCCGCGGAACGCCTCCTCCAGCCACCAGGACCCTCGATCGGCGACCACCTTGGCGTCGACGAGCAGCGGCGCGGTTCGCGGGCCGGCGACCCAGTCGGCGACGGCCTTCAGGTCGGCCCGGGACCGGACGGTCACCGCCTCGAAGCCGTAGCCCCGCCCGATGGCGGCGATGTCCGTCGGCGGGAACCGGACGGTGTCCAGCGGATGCCCCTGGGGACCGAAGTGGTGCACCTCGGCGCCGTAGGCCTCGTCGTCGTACACGACGACCACCATGGGCAGCCCGAGACGGCCTACGGTGTCCAGCTCGACGGCGCTCATCAGCGCGCCGCCGTCGCCGAGCGCGGCCACGGGCAGCCGGTCCGGCTGTGCCAGCGCCGCCCCGATCGTGGTCGCCAGCCCCAGGCCTATCGACTGGAACGCCTGCGTGAAGCAGAAGCCCTTCTCGTCCGGCACCGACAGGTACGCGCTCGGGTAGCCCATGAAGTTGCCGGAGTCCACGCCGACCACCCGCTCCGCGGGCAGGATGTCGTCGAGCGCGGCGCTCAGCGTCCGCGGGTCGATCCGCTCACGTGTGCTCGTGTCCTCGTGCGGCACGTCACGCCAACGTATTCGTGCCGCGAGGGCCGCGCCGACCTCCGCCGTCCGGTAGCCCTCCCGCTGTCCGCCGACGCCCGCCTCGATCGCCTCGCGCGCGGTGAGCCGTACGTCGCCGGTGACGCCGAGGTGCACCGGCCGGTGCGCGCCGAGCGCGGACGGCTCGTCGTCGACCTGTACGACGGTCGCGTCGGCGCCGATCAGATGGCCGTGCCGCATCGTCCACATGTTGAGGGCACAGCCCCAGCCGACGATCAGGTCCGCGCCCCGGATCAGCTCGGCGGCCAAGGGCGAGGCGAAACCGCCGGAGATGCCCAGGGACCACGGGTTGCCGTGGAAGAGCCCGTGGGCGACGGCCGAGGTCGCGGGCAGCGCGCCGTAGTGCTCGGCGAGCGTTTCCAGGGCATCCCGGCTGCCGGGTCCCCGCGCGCCCCGGCCGGCCACGAAGACCGGCCGCCGGGAACGGTCGAGCAGCTCGGCCAATGCCGTCACGTCGGCCCCGTCCGGCTCCACCGCGGCCCGTCGCGGCGGCGGAGCCGCCTGCGCCAGAGCACCGTCGGGCACCTCCAGGGCCTGTACCGGCAGGGGGAGATTGAGCAGGACGGTACGCCGCTCCCCCACCGCCGTCCGGACCGCCGCACACGCCTGCTCGACCGCTTCCTCCGCCGAGGTGACCCGAACCGTGACCGCGCCCACCGCGCGCGCCATCGCCTCCTGGTCGACATGGAAGTTGGACCTGGGCTCGGTCACCTCGGCCGCGAGCACGACGAGCGGCGTGCGGCTCTTGGCCGCCTCCGCGATTCCGGTCATCGCGTTCGTCAGGCCGGGCCCCTGGTGCACGCTCACCACCGCGACGGTGCCGCTGGTCCGGGCGTACGCGTCGGCCATCGTCGCCGCGCCGCCCTCATGGCGTGCGGCGACGAACCGCGCCCCCGCGGCGACCATCGCGTTCGTCACGTGGAAGTTGCCCGATCCGACCACCCCGAAGACCTGGTCGACCCCGGCCGCGCACAGCGCCCGGCCGACCGCTTCCGCGACGTTCATGAGCGCTCCACCAGGGCGAGGACCCGTGCGGGGGCCCCGGAGCCCGTGACGATGGGCAGCGGTCCCGCGATCACGACGGCGCCGGTCGGCGGCAGCGCGGCGAGGTTCCGCAGCTGGGTCAGGCCGTATTTGTCGCTGCCCATGAGGTAGGAATGGCAGGGAAAGGCGGGGTCGAACGAGAACGCGCGCCCGGCATCCGTCCCCACCGTCTCCACACCGAGGCCGATCACGGGCGCCTCCTCGGCGACCCAGCGGGCGCACTCCACCGACAGACCGGGGGTGTGCGGGCCGTCCTCGTCGGCGTTGAGGAACGCCTCCTGCGCATGCGAGCGCGCGTCCCAGCCCGTGCGCAGCAACAGCCAACCGCCTTCGGGCAAGGGGCTGTTCTGGGCTTCCCAGGCCTTGACGTGATCGACCTCGACCAGGAAGTCGGGATCCTCGGCGACCTCTTCGGTGAAGTCCAGTACGGCCGCGGGGGCGATGAGCCGGTGGGCCGGGACCGAGGCGACGTCGGCGAGGTCCTTGCCCGTGATCCAGTGGTTCGGGGCGTCGAAGTGGGTGCCGGTGTGCTCGCCGCTGCGGAAGTTGTTCCAGTACCAGGCGGGGCCCCGGTCGTCGTACCGGCTGATCTCCTCCAGTTCGAAGACGGCCGTCTGCCCGAACTCGGGCGGCAGTTGGATCACGGGTGTCGACGACGACAGCGGTGAGGTGAGGTCGACGACTTCGATCGATCCACCTCGCAGAGCGGACACCAGCGCGGCAAGGACGGAGGGCTCGGGCATGGGTGGCTCCTCGGTCGGGGCTCTGAACTGACAGCATCGCAGCCGTACTTCCCACCTCTTGACGCGTCAATGACAACAGTGGCTTCATGTGAAATGGGAGCGCTCCCACCTCATCAAGGGAAGGGAACGGCATGCGCGACACCCGCCGATCACGCTTACAACTCCTCCCGCTCTTCGGCCTGTTGGCCGGCCTACTCCTGCCCCTCAGCATGATCCTCGCACCCCCGGCCGCGGCCGCCCGGGCGGCGGAGCCCGTGCGCATCATGCCGCTGGGCGACTCCATCACCGGCTCGCCCGGCTGCTGGCGGGCGCTGTTGTGGAACCAGCTGCAGAGCGCCGGCTACACGGACATCGACTTCGTCGGCACCCTCGGCCCGCAGGGCTGCGGACAGCCGCACGATGGCGACAACGAGGGACACGGCGGCGAGTTGGTCACCAATGTGGCCGACCAGAACCTGTTGCCGGGCCGGCTGGCGGCCACTCTGCCGGACATCGTTGTCATGCACTTCGGCACGAACGACGTGTGGAGCGCCCTCGCCCCCGACCGGATCCTCGGCGCCTACACCAAGCTGGTGGGGCAGATGCGGGCCTCCAACCCGGACATGAGGATCCTGGTCGCGCAGATCATTCCGATGCACCCGAGCAGTTGCACCGGCTGCGCGCAACGTGTCGTCGACTTCAACGCGCGGATCCCCGAGTGGGCCCGGACGACGAGTACCAGCCGCTCCCCCGTGTCCGTGGTCGACCAGTGGACGGGGTTCGACACGGCCACCGACACCTATGACGGCGTGCACCCCAGCGCCACCGGCGACGAGAAGATCGCCGCCCGCTGGTACCCGGCCCTGGCGGCGCTCCTCGACGCGGGGCCTGGGGATCCCGAAGACCCGGGAGACCCGGAAGATCCAGGAGACCCGGGCGATCCCGGCGACCCGCCCGCCTGCATCGCGTCGTTCCGCGCCGTCTCCTCCTGGCAGGGCGGCTACCAGGGCGAGGTGACGGTGACCAACGCGTCCGCCTCGGCCCTCTCGGGCTGGACCGCGACGGTCGCACCGGCGGCCGGCGCCCGCCTCACCCAGGTCTGGAACGGCACCCTCGGCACGGCCGCCGACGGCACCGCGACCGTCACCAACGCGTCGTGGAACGGCACATTGGCCCCCGGCGCGAGCGCGAGCTTCGGCTTCATCGCCAGTGCCCCGGCAACGGCCGGCACCCCGTCGGCGACCGTCACGTGCACGGCGCGTACCGCGTCATCCTGACGCACCGTCACCCCATCTCACCCTTCGGAGCCGCCATGAGATCCCGCACCGGCATCACCCCACGAGTGACCGCCGTCCTGGCCGTCCTCCTGGGCCTGCTCGCCCCCCTGCTCTCCTTCGCCCCGCCTGCCCAGGCGGCGGCCACCGGCCTCCACATCCAGAACGGCCGGCTGCTGGAGGCGTCCGGCAACGACTTCGTGATGCGTGGCGTCAACCACGCCCACACATGGTACCCGGGCGAGACGCAGTCGCTGGCCGACGTCAAGGCGCTGGGTGCCAACACCGTCCGCGTCGTGCTCTCCGACGGTCACCGCTGGACCAAGAACAGCGCCGAGGACGTGGCGAGCGTCATCGCCCAGTGCAAGGCCAACCGGCTCATCTGCGTGCTGGAGGTGCACGACACCACCGGCTACGGCGAGGAGGCCGCGGCCGGAACCCTCGACCACGCGGCCGACTACTGGATCGGCCTGAAGGACGTACTCACCGGCGAAGAGAACTACGTCATCATCAACATCGGCAACGAGCCCTGGGGCAACACCAATCCCGCCGGCTGGACCGATCCCACGGTCGCGGCCGTCAAGAAGCTGCGCGACGCCGGCTTCGCCCACACGATCATGGTGGACGCACCCAACTGGGGCCAGGACTGGCAAGGCGTCATGCGCGCCAACGCCCAGACCGTCTACAACGCCGACCCCACCGGCAACCTGATCTTCTCGATCCACATGTACAGCGTCTACGACACCGCGCAGGAGATCACGGACTACCTGAACGCCTTCGTCAACGCCAGACTCCCCCTCCTCATCGGCGAGTTCGGAGGCCCGCCCGACCAGTACGGCGACCCGGACGAGGACACCATGATGGCCGCCGCCCAGCAGCTGAACCTCGGTTACCTGGCCTGGTCCTGGAGCGGCAACACCGACCCGATCCTGGACCTGGCGATCGACTTCGATCCCGCGCGACTCAGCTCCTGGGGCCAGCGCATCTTCAACGGCGCGAACGGCATCGCCGCCACCTCCGAGGAGGCCGCGATCTACTCCTCCGGCGGCGGTGACACCACTCCCCCGACCACCCCGGGGACGCCCACCGCCTCCGCCGTGACGTCCTCGTCCGTGGCCTTGAAGTGGACCGCCGCCACCGACGCGAACGGTGTCACGGGCTACGACGTGGTCCGCGTCAACGGCACGACCGAGGCCACGGCCACCACCACGGCCGGCACCTCCGCCACAGTCACCGGCCTCACCCCGGCGACCGCCTACACCTTCGCCGTCTACGCGCGCGACGCGGCCGGCAACCGCTCGCCGCGCTCCGGCACGGTGACGGTCACCACGTCCTCCGGCGGCTCTCCGGCGACGTGCGGTGTCGCCTACCGGGTGACGAACGAGTGGCCCGGCGGCTTCCAGGGCGAGGTCGTCATCCGCAACACCGGCAGCTCGGCGATCAACGGCTGGACCCTGCGCTGGACCTTCCCCGACAGCCAGCGCATCAGCAACCTGTGGGGCGGCACAGCGACGCAGAGCGGCGCCGAGGTGAGCGTCGCCTCCGCGTCGTACACGGCGACGATCGCCCCGGCGGGCTCGGTCACCCTCGGCTTCACGGCCACGAAGGGGAGCACGAACCCCATCCCGACGGCCTACACGCTCAACAGCTCCGCCTGCTCGCTCGGCTGAACCGGCCCAGCGCTGAACCTCCTTGGCGTCCTGTGTCGGCGCAGGGCGCCAAGGCGGTCGGCCGGTCAGGCGACCATGCCGCCGTTGACGTAGACCGTCTGGCCGTTGATCCACCGGCCGCGGCCGGCGATGAGGGAGATGACCTCGGCTATGTCCTCGGGGGTGCCGAGCCGCTCGAGGGGGTTCATCCCGGCCAAGGTGTCGATGGTCTCCTCGTCCTTGCCGTCGAGGAACAGTGCCGTGGCGGTGGGACCGGGGGCCACCGCGTTCACGGTGATGTCCCGTCCGCGCAGTTCCTTCGCCAGGATGAGGCTGACGGCGTCGACCGCACCTTTGCTGGCCGCGTAGGCGGCGTAGGTCGGCAGTGCGAGCTTGGTGACGGACGTGGACAGGTTGATGATGGCGCCGCCGGGGCGGACATGGCGGGCCGCCTGCTGGTTGACGACGAAGGTGCCGCGGATGTTGGTGCGGTGCATGCGGTCCAGGACGTCGAGGTCGAAGGAGGCCAGCGGAGCCAGCGCCATCATGCCCGCGGAGTTCACGACGACATCCACTCCGCCGAACTCGGCGATCACGGCGTCGAACACGGCGGCCACCGCCTGTTCGTCGGCGACGTCCGCCTGGTGGGCCGCGGCACGGCCACCGGCCTCGCGGATCGCGGCGACCGTGTTGTCGGCCTCCGTCTTGTTGCCCGCGTAGACGACCGCCACGGTCTGGCCGTCCGCCGCCAGCCGCTCGGCGACGGCACGGCCGATCCCGCGCGAGCCGCCGGTGACGATCGCGACGCGCTGCTCGGCTGTGGTGCTCATGGTGTGCTCCCTCATGTCCGCGGCCTCACGAATCGACCGCCGCCCTCACTGCCCCGTCGCTGCTTCCCTCACTGTTTCCATCGATAACGATACACCGATTCCAGCGATACGCAACCGCCGATATCGAGAATTCGTTATCATCGATTCGTGGCAGATCGAGTGGCAGACCGAGTGGCAGACCGAGCAGAGTCCCGGGCGGACCTCAAGAAGAGGCTCGTCGCGGCCGCCGCTGACCTGTTGGTCGCCGAAGGCCGGGACGCCGTGACCACGCGCGCGGTCAGCACCGCGGCGGGCGTCCAGCCGCCGACCATCTACCGCCTCTTCGGCGACATGAACGGCCTGCTGGCGGCAACGGCCGCCGACGGCTTCGCCCGGTACCTGGCCCAGAAGAGTTCCCGGACACCGTCCGCGGACCCCGTCGACGACCTGCGCGCCGGCTGGGACATGCACCTTGACTTCGGCCTCGGCAACCCCGCCCACTACCTGCTCATGTACGGGCACCCGCAGCCGGGCGGTGAGTCCGACGCCGCCAAGGAAGCACACCGCCTGCTGCGCGGGATCCTGGAGCGCGTCGCCAGAGCAGGACGCCTGACGGTCCCCGTCGAGCGGGCGGCCCAGATGGTCCACGGAGCCGGCATGGGCGTCACCTTCGCCCTTCTGGCGCTCGAGCCCGAAGAGCGGGACCTGGGCGTGTCGACCGCGACGCGCGAGGCCGTCATCGCGGCCATCACAACGCCGACGGACACGGACGACGACATCCCCCGCGCGCCGGACAGCGCGCGTGAGGCGCGCCGCAGGGTGCTGGCTCTCCGTTCGATTCTGGACGACATGCCGACCACGTACACCCCCGGCGAGCGCATGCTCCTGGAGGAGCTCCTCGACCGCGCGGGCCGCGATCCGGCCGAGGGCTGAGCGCCGGCGGGGCCGCGCCCCGAGGGCCGGAAACCTACCGAAAAGCGGCTGGCCGCGGGTTCGCCGGGGGAGGCAACCTGGTCAGGAGCGGAAACGTCTTTCGGGTGAGAACGCGAAGGGGCGGCCCGCGTGCCGACGACAGGAACGAGGGTGACGCGATGAGCGACAAGGCCCGCAAGCTGTTCGAGGCGCTCGACCTCGACGCGAACGGAACCCTGACCCGCGAAGAGGTGATCATCGCCCTGCGGACGAAGGGCCCGTCCCTGGCCGCCTCGGGGGATCTGCCCGTCTGGGCCGTGGGGGACGAGAACGCCTCCTCCGCCCTGTTCGACGCCGCCGACCAGAACGGCGACGAGGTACTCACCCTGGAGGAGTTCGCGGCAGTGGTGGACCGCCGTTTCGGCTGGACCTGAGGCTTCTCGCGCGCGGCCAACGTCCCGCGCCGGCCCTCCGGTTCGAGCCCTGACGCCACGCCTGAGTCCAGGGGCCGGCTGCCCTAGCAGGTGGCCCTCAGGGCTTCAAGGATGCCTGGCGAGGCCGAGGTCACAGAGACGGCGAGGGCAAGGTCACAGCCGTTCCCCCTGCTGCTCCTTTGTCGATCTGACCTAGCATCCGAGCATGACGGTCCTGCCTGACGACGGGCTCTCCCTGGCCGCCGAGTTCCCGGAAGCGACACATGAGCAGTGGCAGCGCCTCATAGAGGGCGTCCTGCGCAAGTCGGGCAAGGAAGCCTCGGGGGACGCCGCGGAGAACGCCCTGTCCACGCTGCTGGAGGACGGGCTCACCACCCGGCCCCTGTACACCGCGCGCGACGCCGCGCCCGACCCCGGCCTGCCCGGCTTCGCCCCGTTCGTACGCGGTGGCCGGCCCGAGGGCAACACCACGGGCGGCTGGGACGTACGCCAGCGACACGCGGCAGCCGACGGCAGCGCCGTCCTGACCGACCTGGAGAACGGCGTCACCTCGCTGTGGCTGGTCGTCGGCGACGCGGGCATCCCGGTCTCCTCGCTCGCCGCGGTGCTCGACGGCGTGTACCTCGACCTGGCGCCGGTGGTCCTCGAAGCGGGCGCCGAAGTGGAGCCCGCCGCGCGGGAGTTGCTGCGTGTCGTCGACGAGCGGGGCGTGGCGCCGGAGGTGGTGCGCGGCAACCTGGGCGCCGATCCGCTGGGGTACGAGGCCCGCACCGGGCAGTCGTACGACATGGCGCAGGCGACCGGGCTCGCCCGGCGGTGCGCGGACGCGTACCCGGGCCTGCGCGCGCTGACCGTGGACGCGCTGCCGTACCACGAGGCGGGCGGTTCGGCCGCGCAGGAGCTGGGCTGCTCGCTGGCGACCGGCGTGGCGTATCTGCGGGAGCTGACCGGGGCCGGGCTGAGCGTCGCCGAGGCGTGCGCCCAGCTGGAGTTCCGGTACGCGGCGACCGCCGACCAGTTCCTGACCGTGGCCAAGCTGCGCGCGGCCCGCCGGCTGTGGGCGCGCGTCGCCGAGGTGTGCGGGGCTCCGGGGCAGCAGGTGCAGCACGCCGTGACCTCCACGGTGATGATGACGCCGCGCGACCCGTGGGTGAACATGCTGCGGGCGACGGTGGCCACGCTGGCCGCCGGGGTGGGCGGCGCCGACGCGGTGACCGTGCTGCCGTTCGATCACGCGCTGGGCCTGCCGGACGCGTTCGCGCGCCGGATCGCCCGCAACACCTCCACGATCCTCATCGAGGAGTCGCACCTGTCCCGGGTGATCGACCCGGCCGGCGGCTCCTGGTACGTGGAGCGGCTCACCGACGAACTCGCCCATGCGGGCTGGGAGTTCTTCCAGAGCATCGAGAAGGCGGGCGGTCATGCCACCGCCCTGCGTTCAGGCATGGTGGGCGAGCGGTTGGCCGAGACCTGGTCCGTGCGCAGCGCGAAGCTCGCCAAGCGCCGCGAACCCGTCACCGGGGTCAGCGAGTTCCCGCACCTGGCAGAGAAGCCGGTGGTGCGCGAGCCCGCGCCCGAGCCGCCGTCCGGCGGGCTGCCGCGGGTGCGCCGCGACGAGGCGTTCGAGGCACTGCGCGCCCGCTCCGACGCCCACCTCGCGGCGACCGGCTCCCGGCCCCGGGTGTATCTGGCCGCGCTGGGTCCGGCGGCCGCGCACACGGCCCGACTCACGTTCGCCTCCAACCTCTTCCAGGCGGGCGGCATCGAGCCCGTGACCGAGGGCTCCTTCGCGGACAGCGGGGCGCGCGAGGTCTGCCTGTGCTCCAGCGACGCGCTGTACGAGGAGCAGGCGGACTCCGTCGCCGCCGAACTGCGCGCGGCGGGCGCCGAGCACGTGTTCCTCGCCGGCCGCCCCGGGCAGTACACCGGTGTCGACGGCTACGTCTTCGCGGGCTGCGACGCCGTCGCCGTCCTCACCGCCGCCCTCGACCGCATGGGAGTGTCGTGATGAACGTCCCCGACTTCTCCGGGATCGAACTCGGGGTACCGACCTCCGACGGCGGCCCCGACGAGTGGCGTACGGCCGTGAAGAAGGCCGCCGACGGTGACGACCTGCTCTGGGAGACCCCGGAGGGCATCACGGTCAAGCCGCTGTACACCGGGCAGGACCTGGAGGGCCTGGACTTCCTGGGCACCTACCCGGGCATGGCCCCGTATCTGCGCGGGCCGTACCCGACGATGTACGTCAACCAGCCCTGGACGATCCGCCAGTACGCGGGCTTCTCCACCGCCGAGGAGTCCAACGCCTTCTACCGGCGCAACCTGGCGGCCGGTCAAAAGGGCCTGTCGGTCGCCTTCGACCTGCCCACGCACCGCGGCTACGACAGCGACCACCCGCGGGTGACCGGTGACGTCGGCATGGCGGGCGTGGCGATCGACTCGATCTACGACATGCGGCAGCTCTTCGACGGCATCCCGCTGGACAAGATGACCGTGTCGATGACGATGAACGGCGCCGTGCTGCCGGTGCTGGCGCTCTACATCGTCGCCGCCGAGGAACAGGGCGTGCCGCCCGAGAAGTTGGCCGGGACCATCCAGAACGACATCCTCAAGGAGTTCATGGTCCGCAACACCTACATCTATCCGCCGAAGCCGTCGATGCGGATCATCTCCGACATCTTCGCCTTCACCTCGCAGCGGATGCCCCGCTACAACTCCATCTCCATCTCCGGCTACCACATCCAAGAGGCCGGTGCCACGGCCGACTTGGAGCTGGCGTATACCCTCGCCGACGGCGTGGAGTACATCCGGGCCGGGCGGGAAGCGGGCTTGGACGTGGACGCGTTCGCGCCTCGCCTCTCCTTCTTCTGGGCGATCGGCATGAACTTCTTCATGGAGATCGCCAAGCTACGCGCGGCGCGCCTGCTGTGGGCCAAGCTGGTCAAGCAGTTCGACCCGAAGAACTCCAAGTCGCTGTCCCTGCGCACGCATTCGCAGACCTCCGGCTGGTCGCTCACCGCGCAGGACGTGTTCAACAACGTCACGCGTACCTGCGTCGAGGCGATGGCCGCGACCCAGGGCCACACCCAGTCGCTGCACACCAACGCCCTCGACGAGGCGCTCGCCCTGCCCACCGACTTCTCCGCGCGGATCGCCCGCAACACGCAGCTGCTGATCCAGCAGGAGTCCGGCACGACCCGGGTCATCGACCCGTGGGGCGGCAGCGCGTACGTGGAGAAACTGACGTACGACCTCGCGCGCCGGGCCTGGCAGCACATCCAGGAGGTCGAGGCGGCGGGTGGCATGGCCAAGGCGATCGACGCGGGCATCCCCAAACTGCGCATCGAGGAGGCCGCGGCCCGCACCCAGGCCCGCATCGACTCCGGGCGGCAGCCGGTCATCGGAGTCAACAAGTACCGGGTGGACAGCGACGAGGCGATCGACGTCCTCAAGGTCGACAACTCCTCCGTGCGCGCCCAGCAGATCGAGAAGCTGCGCCGACTGCGCGAGGAGCGGGACGAGCGGGCGTGCCAGGACTCGCTGGACGCGCTCACCCGGGCCGCCGGCGGCGAGGGCAACCTGCTGGAACTGGCGGTGAACGCGGCCCGCGCGAAGGCGACGGTCGGGGAGATCTCCGACGCCCTGGAGAAGGTGTACGGCCGGCACGCGAGCCAGATCCGTACGATCTCCGGCGTGTACCGCAACGAAGCAGGAGAGTCCCCGAACGTGGACCGCACCCGCACCCTGGTGGACGCCTTCGCGGACGCGGAGGGCCGGCGCCCGCGCATCCTGGTCGCCAAGATGGGCCAGGACGGCCACGACCGCGGCCAGAAGGTGATCGCCACCGCCTTCGCCGACCTCGGCTTCGACGTGGATGTCGGCCCGCTGTTCCAGACGCCCGCGGAGGTGGCCCGCCAGGCGGTCGAGGCGGACGTGCACATCGTGGGCGTGTCCTCGCTGGCCGCCGGTCACCTCACGCTGGTGCCGGCGCTGCGGGAGGAACTGGCGGCGGAGGGCCGTGAGGACATCATGATCGTGGTCGGCGGGGTGATCCCGCCCCAGGACGTGCCCACGCTCCTGGAGATGGGCGCGGCGGCCGTGTTCCCGCCGGGGACGGTGATCCCTGATGCGGCGTACGACCTGGTCAAGCGGCTGTCGGCCGACCTCGGGCACGAGCTGTGATCGATCTTGACACCTATGTGAAGGGCGTGCTCGACGGGAAGCGCGCGCTCGTGGCCCGCGCGATCACCCTCGTGGAGTCGACGCGTCCGCAACACCGGGCCCTGGCACAGCAGTTGCTGACCGAGCTGCTGCCGCACAGCGGCAAGGCGCGGCGGATCGGTGTCAGCGGGGTGCCGGGCGTGGGCAAGTCGACGTTCATCGACGCGTTCGGCACGATGCTGACCGGGCTCGGGCATCGGGTGGCCGTGCTGGCCGTCGATCCGTCGTCGACCCGTACGGGCGGTTCGATCCTCGGCGACAAGACGCGGATGGAACGGCTGGCCGTCGACCCGGCGGCCTTCGTACGGCCCTCCCCCACCGCCGGGACGCTCGGCGGGGTCGCCAAGGCCACGCGTGAGTCGATCGTCGTGATGGAGGCCGCCGGTTACGACGTGGTGCTGGTCGAGACGGTCGGCGTGGGACAGTCGGAGACGGCCGTGGCGAACATGGTCGACACGTTTCTGCTGCTCACGCTGGCCCGCACCGGCGACCAGCTGCAGGGCATCAAGAAGGGTGTCCTGGAGCTGGCCGACGTGATCGCCGTGAACAAGGCGGACGGCCCGCATGAGCGCGACGCCCGCGCCGCCGCGCGCGAACTGGCGGGCGCGCTACGGCTGATGCACGGCAAGGACGCGTTCTGGACGCCACCGGTGCTCAGTTGCAGCGCGCGCGAGTCGGCCGGGCTCGACGTGCTCTGGGAGCGGCTGGAGCAGCACCGCACCCTGCTGGACTCCACCGGGCGGCTCGCCGCCCGGCGCCGGGACCAGCAGGTCGACTGGACCTGGACCATGGTCCGCGACGAACTCCTGGGCCGACTGCACGCCGACCCCGCGGTACGGGCGCTGGCACCCGAGCTGGAACGGCGGGTCAGGGAGGGCGAGTTGACGGCGACGCTGGCGGCGGACCGGATCCTGGGGGCATTCGCCGGGGAGAGCACCACGGGCCCGTCCTGACCGCCGGGTCCCCGCCGACGGCGGGCCGGTGCCCGTACACGGCGCCCGGCCTCATTGCTTGGCGCCGAAGTTCTGTGTCCACCACGGTCCGCCCGCACCTTCGTGGATGCCCACGCCGATGTCCTTGAACGAGCAGTTGAGGATGTTGGCGCGGTGGCCGGGGCTGTTCATCCAGGAGTCCATCACCGCCTCCGGGGTCTGCTGCCCCATCGCGATGTTCTCCCCGTACGTGGACCAGGTGTAGCCCGCGGCGGTGATGCGCTGCCCGGGGTCGGCGCCGTCCGGGTTGGTGTGGTCGAAGAAGTCGCGGGCGTCCATGTCCTCGGAGTGGCCCAGTGCGGCCTTGTTCAGCTGCGCGTCCTCAGTGAGCGGACCGCAGCCGGCGTCCGCCCGCTCCTTGTTCACCAGGGCGACCACCTGCGCGACGGCGCCCGTCGGGGTCGGCTCCGACTTGGGGGTGCTGGACGCACTCCGGGTCGGCCGAGGGGTCGGCCGGGGTGTGGGCACGCTCTTCTTGGTCGGGCGCGGGGACTTGGAAGGGCTCGCCTTCTTCGACGGCGACGCAGAAGGTGACGGGGACTTCGATGCGGACGGCGAGGTCTCGACGGGGATGGCTTCCTCGAGTTCCGCGGCGGGAGCGCCGGCGGTCCGCGCGGCGGTCGCCTCCTCGTTCCCCCTCCCGGGATCCGTGTCGAAGTACCACAGTCCGCCACCCGCCACGCAGGCCGCCACGACGGCACCTCCGACGGCCCGGCGGCGGTTGCGCCTACGTCGACGGGCCTCGGTGCGGGAGGCGGCCCGGCCCCGCCCGCCGCCGTGTCCGGACCCCGAGCCCGATCTGCCACGGCCCGCGGACGCGGACAGCCGGGACGCCGAGCCGGCCAGGGCCATCCCGTCTGAGGCCGAGAGCACGCTCTCCAACAGGGCGGGCGCCGCGGCGACCAGCGCCAGACCGGCCAGCAGCCCCTCCGCGGGCAGCAACCCGCTCCACAATCCTGAGCAATGAACGCAATCACGGGCATGCCGGGCTATTCGCTTGCGCCACAGCGCCGAGGGCCGGCCGTCCCAGGACGCCACCACACCCCGCAGTTCCTCGCAGCGCGGCCGGGCGTCGAGCGCGCGCACCACCACGCGGGCCGCCTCCAGCTGCGCCTTCATCCGTTGCACCCGGACCGCCGTGTGCTGCGGCGACAGCTCCAGGGCCGCGGCGACCTCGGACCGGGTCAGCTCGCCGGCGCACTCCAGCCACCAGAGCGACAACAGGCCTCGGTCGTCGGGCTCCAGCCAGCGGGTCGCACGAGCCGTCTCCTGCCGCTGCCCGGACAACTGGAGCTGGAGCATCGTCAGGTCCACGAAGTCGGCGCCCGGATCCGCGAGATCCTGGGCCTCCTCGACTGCGCCCGGGGCCGACTGCCGGTCGTACCAGTGGGCCCGTACCTGGTTCATGGCGATGGCCACGAGCCAGGAGCGGAAGCTCTCGGGGTCACGCAGACCGCCCAGCGCGTCGAGGGCCCGGAGCATGGTCTCCTGCACCACGTCGTCGACGTCGACCGAGCCGTTCAGGGCCCGGCCCACGACGTTGTAGACCAGCGGAAGGTACGCGCTGACCAGGGCGTCCTGAGCCTCTGAATCGCCGTTGCGGGCAGCGGCCACCAGTGCCACCGACTCCCTCGTGCGCTCTGTACTCATCACAAACTTCCCTGTCGTCGACGCCGAACGATGCTGTCCGATACTTGGGAGATCGATCGACGGGCCCGGGATAACAGTTCTTCGGACGCATGTTCCAAGAGAGACTCACGGGGCCGGTCGGGCGGCGCAATGGGGAAAGTCACATCGAGGGGGACGGGGAGCGTCGCAACGTCGGCACGGGGCTGCGGACCCGTACCCGTACGTCCGCCCTCGTCACATTTCGCGGCCTATGCCGGTGGCGCCACGTCGAGGCGGAGCAGCACAGCGGTGTCGTGGCGGGGCAGGGAGCCGGCGAATCGGGCCTCGGCGGCGTCCCAGTCCGCGGTGGCGTCGGAGGTGCCGGGGTAGAGGGGCGCGGGATGCAGGTGGGTGCCTCGCAGGTGAGGGATCGGGGTGGTTCGGGCGCTTTCGTCGACTTTGTGCGAGTCTTCGGATCTGTCCAAGTCTTCGGATCTGTACGGGTCTCGTGGGCGCCGGACCTCTTCTCCTCGCTCCTCCGCGGTCGGCTCCCGTCGCCACACGGCGAGCCAGGTGGAGTCCTGGCCGCGCCAGCCGTACGCGATCCAGGTGACCTCCATGAGGGATGGCCGAGCGGCCAGAAGGGAAGGCTCTCGGGGATCTCGGAGCGGATGGCCTTGTAGACGGAGATGCCCGAGCCACGGCGTCGGGCACCATCGCGAGCTACGAGGCCGAGGCCACCGGGAACATCCTCGGCGGCACCGCGGTGGCCCCGTCCGACACCGCCGCGTCGGGCGGCCAGTACGTCCACTGGCTCGGCAACGGGGCGAGCAACACCCTGCAGTTCAACGGCGTCACGGCTCAGACGGCGGGCCTGCACGGCCTGGTCACGCGTCGTCGTTCAGTAGCGGGTCGCGGTAATCGGTCGGTCGGTTCGGCGCCGGGGCTTCCTCCGGCGCCGAACCGCCGTTCGGTGTCAGGGCAAGGTCAGCACCGGTCCTTCCACTCCCAACATGGCGCGTAGGGACGGTATTTGACGCCACGTCATGCCGAGCGTGCGGGCGGCGAAGCGGAGGGTGACATGGGGTGCGCCTTGGGCTGCTTCCCGTATCGCCTCCCGTGCGTCCGGTGCGCTCCAGGGCAGGGCGGCCCGGGCGGGTGCCGGCGGCTCCCCTGCCGCGACGCGCTCCCGGTCGAGCTCGTGGATCCGCGTGAGCCCGGCCGAGAGGTCGGCGGCGGCTTCCAAGGTCGGCGGAAGTGCGTCGAGCAGGTGGGCCGCGACCGTGTTGTGGGCGAGGGCGTCGTCCAGGCCGGTGCAGTGGATGCGGGCGGAGGCGTCCGTGAGCGGGATGAGGTGGTTCACCGTACGGACCGGTCCGCGTACGCCGTCGACGGCCGCCGCGAACAGGGCGGACGCTTCGGAGGGGTGCCAGGACAGGGCCGTACGGATCGCGGCGACGTCCTGTGCGAGGGGGATGAGTACGTCGCCCTTCAGGCGGTCCAGGACGTCGTCCTGGGGGATCTCCCCGTCGGTTCCCGGACCGGCGACGTACACGGTGGCGGGCACCCCGGCGATCCTGCAGGCGGCGAGGACCAGCGCGTCCACCAGGGGGCTGCACAGGGTTTCCTCGTCGCCGTGCGTGAGGATGTCGCCGCCGACGTCGACGATGCGGACGTGGTCGTGTCCGGTGTCCGCGAGGCGCCGGATCTGCTCGGCCAGCGCGGCCGGCCCCTGCCACGGGTCGAGGAGGACCAGGCGTGCCGTGAGGTCCGCGGCCAGGTCGGGCAGTGTGGAACCGGCGGGGGCGATCGGCCGGGTGGCGGGGGTGATCACCGGTACGCCCGCGCGGTGCGTGAGACCGGTGAAGTGGACGGCTCCGAGTGGGCCGGGGGTCGGGTCGACTTCGAGGCGTTCCCAGGCGTACGTGGCGATAGTGGTCTCACCGAGGCGCGTGCCGGTGACAGCGCGGCCCACGGTGGCCGCGGCGATCGCGGTGCCCAGGGGGTCCCCGCCGCCGCCCGCCGCGACGAACAGGTCGCTCACGCGGTCTCCCGGGCCGTGCCGATGCCGGTGATGCGGACCGGCGTACCCATGTTCCTGCGGGCCCGCGCATTGGCTTCGTGCAGGCCTTCGTAGTACTCGCGGTCGAGGTCCTTGACGTGGTCCGAGTAGAACATCCAGGACAGGATGTCGCGGTACTTGAAGCCCTTGGGCGTGAGTTGGACGCGGCGCGGGCCGACGCGGTGGACCAGTCCGTTGGCCTGCGCGGCGTCGAGGATCCCGTCCACCTCGGAGGCGATCGTGTCCAGGCCGAAGCGGTCGAGTTCGGACAGGTCGAGGTCGAAGGTGTCGAGGACGAGCCGCTTGCGGACGATCTCCTCCGGGGTGAGGGCGAACCCCGTCGTGGGCCGCAGACGGTGGGCCCTGGCGTTGTCGATGTAGTCGGCGACCTCGGTCAGGGACGGCTTGACGCTGCCGGTCATGTAGTCGAGGACGGAGGTGTAGGAGCGGGCGCCGACACCGAGGCCGAGCAGGGGCACGCCGTGGAAGGTGAGGACCTTCTGTACGTAGCCGCCGCGGCCGGGCTTCTTGTAGCGGACGGAGCCTTCCTGGACGTAGCCGTGGGCGGTGAACACCTCGCGGGCGTAGTCGTAGCGCTCGTACAGCTCCGGCTTCCACATGTACTGGTACGCGCCGGTCCTGGAGAACCACGCGTCCGGTCGCACCGTGAGGAAGTAGGTGGAGATCGTCGTCGGGGCGAGCTTGGCCAGTTCGTCCACCGAGTGCCGCCAGGTCTCGGGGGTCTGCCCGGCGAATCCCATGATCAGGTCCGTGGACAGGTCCGGCAGTCCGCGCTCGTGGACGATCTCGACGGCCCGGCGGATGACGTCCTCCCCCGCCTGGCCTCGGCCCGCTTCGCGGATCTCCTGCGGGACCAGCGACTGGATGCCGATGTTGGCGCGCGTCAGACCCATGTCGAGCAGGCGCCCGAAGCCGTCCGGGTCGGCGACGATCGAGTCCGGCGTGGCCTCCAGGGCCACTTCCTCGACGGTGGAACGCCAGTTGGGGTAGATCTCGCCGAGGGTGGCGAAGATCTGCTCGAAGTGCCGGGTCGACAGCAGTGCGGGGGTGCCGCCGCCGATGTAGACGGTGCGCAGCCGGCGTGCCTGGATGATCTCCGCGTGGTCGCGCAGCTGGGTACAGAGCGCGTCGGTGTAGGCGTCGTACAGGTCCTCGTCGGTGGATATGACGGTGTAGAGGTTGCAGAACCCGCATTTGTAGCGGCAGAACGGGACGTGCAGATAGAGGTTGAGCTCGGGTACCTGGTAGTTGCCCAGGTCCTTCGCCCAGATGTCGTGGATGTCCCAGGCGCCCTCGTCGAGCGGGCGGTAGGTCGAGCGGGGCGGATACGAGTACTGGTACGGCGGGATGACACCCTGGCGGATGTACTCGGCGAGCTGGTCGTGCGGGCTGTTCACGATGGATGACTCCTTCGCACCATGCCGTTCGGTTGACCGTGCCCCTCGATCCGAACACGCAACATTTTGTTGAAGCTATCGGTGTTGTGCACCAACTCCCCCACGCCACAAGGGCGTCAGGGTTGTGGGTTCCGCCAACTCGGCTCTGTCAGCAGCGAGTTCTTTTCAGAGAACAGCCCGATGGACGGTGCGCCACCGCGACCGATCCACTGGGCCCGTGGACAGCAGCGACGAGCCGGGCATGACCGGCGTGATGGTGATCGAGCCCATGGGCAACGCGGGCCCCTTCCTGGTGAAGGCCGCGGCCCGCTTGGGCCTACGGCTGTACGCGGCCACCGACAAGCGGGTGCACGCCGGCTACGAGCCATGGCTGGCCCGCGGTATCGCCGGGGTGTGTCTGACCGACCTCGCCGACACCGCACGGGCGTTGGACGACATGGAGGCGTTCTGCCGTACCCATCGCATCGAGGGTGTCGCGGCCTGCTGGGAGTTGCTGACCCCGCTGGCGGCCATGCTCGCCGCCCGCCTCGGGCTGCCGGGCAACGATCCGCTGCGCGCCAATGCCGCCCGCAACAAGATCGCCATGGCGCGGGCGTTCCGAGCGGCGGGCGTGCCGGCCCCGGCGGACGCGGTGGTCGCCACCGCCGAACAGGCCCACCATGTCGCCGCGTCCGGACGGCTGGGGTGGCCGCTCGTCGTCAAACCGGCCGAGCAGGGCGGCTCCTGGGGGGTGAGTGTGGTGGCGGGCCCGGACGGCCTCGATGCCGCGGTGGCCGCCGCCGGGCGGTTCACCCGCGCCGAGCCGCACGGGCTGCCGCTGGACTCGCGGGTGCTGCTGCAGAGCTATGTGCCCGGCGAGGAGTTCTCCGCCGACACGGTCGTGCACCAGGGCGTGCCCTACCCGCTGCCCGTGGTCCGCAAGGACACCACGGCGGGCACCTACCGGGTGGAGACCGGGCACTCCTGCCCCGCCGGGCTCGACCCGCGCACGGTACGGGCGGTCCAGCACACCGCGGCGCGCGCCGCGCTCGCCGTCGGGGTGCGCAACGGCATCGCCCACACCGAGGTGAAGATCCCCCCGGGCGGCGAACCCGTCGTGATCGAGACCGGGGCCCGGCTGCCCGGGGACAACATCTGCGAGATCGTCGAGGCCGCGACCGGCGTCAGCGAGGCGAGTGCCTATCTGCAGGCCGTGACCGGGCAGGTGCCGCACACCGCACCGACCCGGGAAGCGGCGGCCGCACTGCTCTTCCTGCTGCCCGAGCGGGCGGGGGTGGTGGAGGAGGTCGTCATCCCCGACGTGCCCGGCACCCACAGCCAGGTCCACATCCGGCCCGGACAGCGGGTGCCCGAACCGGCCGACAGCTCCGGGCGGGTGGGGCACGTCGTGGCGTGCGCCGCGTCCGTCGAAGAGGCCCGCCGGCTTGCCGACCAGGTGATCGCCGACTCCCGAGTGAAAGTGAGCTGAGCCGTGCCCCGTCCCGGACACAACCCCGTACAGAAGATCGCGTTTCTGCGCTCCGTGGAGATCCGCCGCGCCGACCCCTACATCCAGCGCTGCGTCCGCGACCTGGCTGAACTCGGTATCGAGAGCTGCCTGTTCCACACCCACGGCACGGCCGGCGACGGGGACTTCCCCGGCGAGCGCCGCCGCCTCGACGCGGCCATCACGCCCGCCGAGTTCGCCCGGGAGGTCGCGCGGTGGGGCGCGGACGCCGCCGTCTCCATCTCGCTGCCGTGCGAGAACGCCCTGCGGGACGCCACCGTCAAGGAACTCCTCGACGCCCGGGGCATCCCCACGGTCATGACTCCGCTCCCGTCGACCCTGGCCCTGTGCGACAAGTGGGAGACCAAGCGACTGCTCCTGCACGCGGGCCTGGAGACCCCACGCGGCGTCAAGGTCGACTCCGATCTGCTCGCCGGGCGCGGGGTGGCGTTTCCCGCCTACGCGGACGCCCTGCACGCGTCCGCCGCCGGCATCGGCTATCCGCTCCTGTCCAAGCCGTTGTGGGACTCCACCAGCATGGGGATCAGGGCCCTGCCCGACGCCGCCGCCCTGGACGCCTATCTCGCCGACCCGCCCGGGGTGTCGGCGGTGATCGAGGAGTGCGTCGTCGGCGCGCTGTGCTCGGTGGACATCGTGGGCGAGCCCGGTAAGTACCGCGTACTGCCGGTGTGCTGGACGGGCACGGCAGGCACCGAGCCCGTGTTCACCTTCGCCGACCTGCGCTGGTGCGGCCCCAGGCCGCAGGCCGACGCCGATTTCGCGCCCGTCGCGGCCAAGCTGACCGCCCTGTGCGAGGAACTCGGCGTCCAGGGCTCCGTCAACGTCGACATGATCTACACCGGTTCGCGGTACGTGATCCTGGAGATCAACCCGCGCATCGGCGGCGCCACCACGCTGTCCTGCGCCGCCTCCGGCACCAACACCTTCGTCGCCCTGACCGACATGGCCCGCGGCGTGTACACCCCGGCCCCTGTGCGACGTACGGGATGGGCCGTCGAGTTCCTCACTCCCGAGCGCCTGCCGGAGTCGGTACGCGCCGAGCTGACAGGCCGTCTGAATCTGGTGACCGCCCACGAGTTGGTCATCGACGACATCAGTCACGGAGACATCGTCGTGTTCACCCTCGCCGAGGGCGAGGAGCGGCAGACCGTCAAGCAACTGGAGGAACTGCACCGGACGGCGGGCTGGCCGCGTCAGGAGATCCTGGGCAAGATCCGGGCCCTGCTCACGCCATGACCGGCACCGTCACGCCCCGAGCGCCCCGGTTGCGTCGTCTGCTCGGCCTGCCGGTCACCCGCGGCCACGGCCGGTTCATCGGCGGCAACCTCATCGACTCCCTCGGCAACGGCATGCTCCTGCCGCTCGGCCTGCTGTACTTCACGACCCTGCGCGATCTGCCCCTCGCCGCGGTCGGAGCCGCCGTCACCGTGGGCCAGCTGACCGCCCTGCCCGTCGTCCTCGCCGCCGGCCGGTTCATGGACCGGCACGGGCCGAAGCACGTCACCGTCACCGCCAACGTCGTCAGCGCCGCCGGCCTTCTCTGCTTCCTCCTCGCCGAGCGGCCCTGGCAGATCGCCGCCGCCTATTTTCTGGTGCAGTCCGGCGTCAACGCCTACTACACGGCGCAGCGCACGCTGATCCTGCACGCCGCGCCGCCCGCGGAGACGCGCAGTTGGTTCGCGTTCACCGGCAGCCTGCGCAACGTCGGCATCGGGGCCGGCGCGCTGCTGGCGGCCGGCGCGCTCGCCCTGTTCGGCACGGACGCCCTGACGTGGCTCGTCGTCACGGCCGCACCGCTGTATCTGCTGGCGGCGCTCTGCTTCGCCCGCGTGCCCACGAACCCCCCGCCCGGCACGGCCGCCGTCCCCACCGCCCCCGAGAGTGTGCCGAGCGGTGGCCGCGCGGCCCGCAAGGGGCACGAACCCGGGGACATGCGCCGCTACCTGCTCCTGGTGACCTGCAACATCCCCTTCGTCCTGTCCCAGGCCATGCTGTCGGTGCTCATCGCGGTGTACGCCACCGAGACGCTCGGGCTGCCCGCCTGGTCCGCGAGCATCCTGCTGGTGGTGAACACCGCGATGGTCGCCACGCTCACCAGCCCGTTGACGGCGCACGCCGCACCCGAGGACCCGCGGCGCACGCTCGCCCTGGGGCATGCCCTGCTGGTCTGCGCCATGGTCGCGTTCGCCGCGCCCGCGCTGCCCACGGCCGGCATCCCCGCATGGCCCGCCCTGGTCACCGCGATCATCCTGTTCAGCCTGGCCGAGATCTTCTACGCGCCGGCCGTCGGCGAACTCTCGGTCACACTCACCCCCAGCGCCGCGCGCGGCAGCAGGCAGAGCCTGTACCAACTCTCCTGGTCCGCGGGCAACATCGCCGCCCCGGCGCTGTTCACCGGCCTTCTCGACGCCGATGCGCTGCTGCCGTGGACCGTGCAGGGCGTGGCGTGTGCCATGGCCCTCGCCGCGATCCCGGCCCTCAAGTCCCCTGCCCCGCACGGCGGAAGGAAGCGCCCATGAAGACCGAGATCGTCAGCAGCGTCCACGCCGTGCCCGTGGCGGACTGGGACCGGCTCGCGCGGCACGCGGGCGTGTACCTGTCGCACCGCTGGCTCGCCGGGGAGGAGAGCGACTCCACCGCGACCGCCTCGTACGCACTGGTCCGGGATCACGACGGCACCCTCCTCGCGGCCGCGCCCCTGTATCTCGTGCACCACGAACCCAACGCCTACTACGAGCCCACGCACCTGCCGCCCGGCACGGAGAGACCACGGGTGATCGCAGGTGCCCGGCGCGGCTACCACAACACGCCTCTGACCGACCCGCGCCTTCCCGCGGACCTCGACGCCCACTGCCTGGCGTTGCTCCGCACGGCGGCACGCGGCCACGCCGAGCGGCACGGGACCGGTCACTGGTGGCCCTATCTGACCGAGCCCGCCGCGCGACGGCTCGCGCCGCTGTACGGCACGCCCCCGCACCGTATGGAGGACGACGCGACGATTCCGCTGCCCGGCGCCGGGTTCGACGACTACCTGGCCTCCCTGCCGTCCAAGCGCCGCGTGGCGATACGTCACGAACGCGCCGCATTCGCAGCCGCCGGACTCGACGTACGTCACCAACGCCTCGCCGACTGCCACCAGGACGCCGGACGGCTCCTCGCGGCACTGCAGAAGTCGCACGGTCACGGCGACGACACCGACGTCATGACGAGCCTGCTGAAACGACAGGCCGACGCCATGGGCGACCACGCCCGCGTGGTCGCCGCCTACGACGGTCCCCTGATGACCGGCTTCTGCCTCTACTACCACCAGGGCGGCACCACATGGCTGCGCGCCGTCGGCATCGACCCCGAACGCCCGGTCCCCTTCGCGTACTTCGCCCTCACGTACTACGCGCCCATCGAGGACGCGTACCGCCATGGCAGCACCGCGCTGCACGCGGGAATGAAGGCCATCGAGGCCAAGCGCCTGCGCGGTGCGCGGGTCAGCGGGCTGTACGCGCTGCACGACCCGCACCCGGGCGGGGGCACTTGACCTCTGACGGCAACCTCAGCGTCGTACGAGATGGATCCGGTACGTCCGTGTCCGTGACCCGTCCTCACTGGCCACGGAGACGACGGCCACCGCCGTGCCGGGCTCGTCGGGACGGTCGACGACAACGGTCGCGTAGGGGTCGCGTGCCGTCGCCGTGACCCGGCTCCGGGTCGGGGCGTCGGTGACGACCCGGTAGGTGGTCGTGTCCGGGTCGAACGAGGGGATCGCCTTCCCGGCCACCTCGATGGACGCGGCGGCGGCGTCCGAGGAGGCGCCGGCGCTCTCGGCGTACACCTCGATCTCGCTCATGGTGATGTAGCCGCCCTGCCGCGCGGTCATGACGACGCGCACCTCGGACACCGGTCCCGCCGCCAGTGGGACGTCGACGATCGGCGTGCCCTCGGTCCCGACCGTGACGGGGTCGCCCGCGTCGGTCCACGTGCCGGAGTCGGCCGCCCTGACCTGCACCTTGAGGCTCTCGGGGAAGGAGGCGCTGCTCCCGTCCCGGTAGAAGTGCGCGACGATCCGGTTCAGGTCACGTGGCTTCGGCAGGGTGAAGGTGACGGTGTCGGAGGGGTTCTTGGTGTTCCCGGGTTTCCAGTTGGACCAGGCCTTCTCGGACAGGTCGCCGTTGCGCAGGCGCTCCGCGGAGTACCCGCTCTCGGTGAAGGTGGCGGCGACCGAAACGCCGTCGGCTGCGGCGATGTTGGTCTCCACCGGTTCCGTGACCTGCACGCGCACGGCCGCGTCCACCTCGTCGCCGCCGACGACCCGGGCGACGCCGCGCAGGGTCACGACGCCGGCCGTGTCGAACGCCCCCTCGGGGGCCGGGCCCCACGTCACCGGAAGGTCGGCCCGGCCGCCGTTGCGGCCGATGCCGACGACCGTGGCCGGAAGGTCCGGCGTGCCGCCCACGTAGGTCTTGGCGCGTCCGGGAAGGGTCGAGGCGATCGTGTCGACGGTGACGACGGCGAGCGCGGGGATCTTCCGCCCGAGCGGATCGGTCGCCTCACCCCTGACCCGGACCGTGCCCGGATGGCGCCACGTCCGGTCCGGCGGAAGGTTCCACACGACGGGGAGCGCGCCCCGGGCGCCGTCCCGGAACACCGGCGTCACCCTCGTCGGCAGCTCGGGCCGCAGGCCGGGGACGGTGAACGCCTCGGCCGCGGCGGTGCGCAGCACGGTCTCGTCGGTCACGGTCCAGCGCTGGTTCGCCGCCGAGGTCGGGGTGTACGTGGACACCTTGGCGCCGTCCGCGGTCGACTGCCCGCTGACGTCGACCAGGCGGCCGGTGGCGACGTTGACGAACGTCCATGTGCCGTCACCGGTCGTCGACATGATCCACTGCGCCGCTTCGGGGACCCGGCCGCTCTCCGGCACCTCCAGGACGGCTTGGTTGTCACGTACGGCGAGCCGCTTGCCGGTCGTGGCGCTGGTGAGGGCGTAGCGCTCGCGGTGGTCGGTGCCACGCGTCAACTTCCGGACGGACCACAGCTGTTGCGCACTGGAGGCGTCGGTCGCCCGGATGACGACCCCGTTGCCGTCGTCCGACGGCGCCAAGGACTTGCCGCTCTGCGCCCCCTGGAGCCGGTAGACATGTCCGGGCTGGACGAGGGCGGCGTCCCGCGCCACTCCGCCGACGCCGTCGACCAGGAAGGTCGTGACCGACTTGGCGGGGACGGTGAGCGTGGCCGAGCGGTCGGTCACCGGGACCGGCGTGCCCCGTACGAGGGCGCCGTCGGTGCTCGTCACCACGGGCGTGACGGTGGCCCGCGGTGCGACCTTGCCGAAGCGCGAGAGGTCGAGGGTCACCGAGCGCGCGGAGGCGCCGCCGTTCACGTGCACCACGGTCGCCGTACGGCCGTCCTGCCGCACGGCGGCGACGCTCGACGGGTCGTCGGCCTTCACGAAGTGATCGCCGGGCCGGATGTAGTGGGTGAAGTTGCGGATGGTGTGGAACTTGGAGTTGGCCCGGACCGGACAGGTCTCCAGGGTGTCCTCGGCCGTGCAGTTGAACGGCACGTGGATGCTGCCCCAGTTCTTGCCGGCCGCGGCCTGCGGGATGGAGTCCTCGATCGGCTGCCAGAACACCCAGGCGGCGGGCTCCAGTTCCCGCATGTCGTCGACCATCCGGGTGGCGATGCCGAGGCCCGGGTCCATGCCGGTGAAGTCGGTGCCGGTGCCCCAGGTGCCCTCGACCTCGCTCATCCACAGCTTCTTGTCGGCGCCCTTGGCGATGTCGCGTGCGCTGGTGCGCTGGCCCGTGCCGTAGGTGTGCACGTTGAGCTGGTCGACGGCGGCTCGGGCGGCAGGGCCGTAGGCGTTCCAGTTCTGGGTGAAGATGCCGGGATTGGTCTCGTCCATCGCGGAGATCTCGGCGTCGGTGCGGGCCCCTTCGAGGGCCTTGTCGAGCGCGAGGATCACCTTCTGCTGGAGCTCGGGGCCCGCGTGCGCGCCTTCCTGGCGGCCGCCCGTGGGCTGGCCGTCCGCCCCGAGCTGGGTGCCCCAGTAGGGCGTGTTGGGCTCGTTGAGCGGGTCGATGGTGTCGAACTCGATGCCGTGCGCCTGCTCGATGCGGTCGGTCACCCGTGTCAGATAGGTGGCGAAGTCGTCGACGCGGTCGGCGCGGATCTGGTCGGCGCTCGCGTCGAAACCGCCGGAGACGTAACCGCTGACCGTCTGGAACCAGGGCGGCGAGTTGCTGAACGCCTCCCAGCGGTCGACCTTGTCCTTGATCTGGTCCACCCACCAGCGCTGGCCTGCGTCGGCGTCCCAGTCCCAGTGGTCCGGGTTGTTCGGGTCCCACCAGTCCATGTCCTTCCGGGTGGTCCCTTCGGGGGCCTTCCAGAAGCCGTCCATGGTGGCGCCGGTCTTCATGTAGTCCTTGCGGACATCGGGGGCGTTGCCACCGCCGATGTTGTACCGGGCGATGTTCAGGCGCAGCCCGTCCTCACCGAACAGCATGTCCACGAGCCGTCTTCGGATGGGTTCCGGGTAGCCGCCGGTCGCGTTGGCGAACCAGACGAGGCTTGTCCCCCAGCCCTCGAACTCCTGCTGTTGGTAGGAGGGGTCGATCCGCACGGTGACCGCGCTCTGCGGCGCCGGGTCCGCCGCACTCGCCACGGGCGCGGCGGCCACGAGACTCGCGCCGAGCACCAGAGGGACCGTCGACGCCAGGGCCCGGACGATGCGATGCCGTTGGGTCACGGCACTCCCTTCCACAACACAGAGCTGAACAGAACCGAACAGAAGGAATCGTGCTCAGGGCATGCTCCGGGACAGTAATGAACTCGTCAAGATGGCGGGCGAGTTGGGGCCGGACGTGGGGGTTCGGCGATTTCGTTGACATGCCCAGGGCGCCTGGCTACTCTCCGGGACACTCGGGAAAGCGCTTTCCGCCTCCCGTCCGACTGCCGTGCCCGTCCCCGTTTCCGCACGACCCAACAAGATCCGCCCCTCGCCCCGGGAGGAACCGCATGAGGTCGTCGTCACGCACCGCACGCGCCGTCCCCGCTCTCGCACTCGCCCTGTTGCTCGGCGCGATGACGGTGCCGTCCGGCACCGCCGCCGAACCGCTCGCGGAGACGTCCCCCACCGGCTTCGCCGCCGTCGACGCGCTCGGCCAGAACGGCACCACCGGCGGAGCCGGCGGCCCGACCGTGACCGCCACCACCACCGAGCAGTTCCTGGAGTACATCGACACGACCGGCCCGCTGGTCATCCGCGTCCAGGGCACCATCGACATCACCAGCAAGCAGGGCGTACGGCCCGACAAGACGATCGTCGGAGTGGGGTCCTCGGCCGTCATCAACGGTGGCGGACTGGACTTCTACCGCTCCCACAACGTCATCGTGCGCAACATCCGGTTCACCAACGCCGAGGACGACGCCGTCAACGTCGGCCAGGAGTCGCACCACATCTGGATCGACCACAACGAGTTCGTCGGCGCGGTCGACGGAGCGGTCGACATCGTCCGGGGCTCCCAGTACGTCACCGTGTCGTGGAACTGGTTCAACAAGACCGACAAGTCCATGCTGCTCGGCCACTCCGACGCCAACAGCGCTCAGGACACCGGCAAGTTGAAAGTCTCCATCCACCACAACTTCTTCGACGGATCGCGACAGCGGCATCCGCGCGTGCGGTTCGGTGAACCGGTGCACGTCTACAACAACTACTACAAGGGCAACGCGGTCTACGGCATCGCGTCGACCATGAACGCGGGCGTGCTGGTCGAGGGCAACTACTTCGACGCCGTCCCCCACCCCTGCTACTCGGCCGGCGGCTACGACGAGTCCGGACCGGGCCGGCTGGTCCAGCGCGACAACGTCTTCGCCGGCACCGGGACCGGCGCCTGCGAGACCAACGGGACCGTGACCGAGCCGCGCACCTACTACGCGTACACGCTGGACCGCGCGGCCGACGTGCCCTCCCTCGTCCAGGCCGGGGCGGGAGTCGGGAAGACCGGCACCTGACCACCACCTGACCGGCTCCGCCCGCATCCGTCCTCGGCGGACGCACTGATCAACCGTCGCCCCCCCAACACACACGCGACGGCCAACCCCCCACAGGAGGACCCCCGATGAGTTCACGACGAGCCCCGCTGCCCGCCCGGCACACGCCCATACCCTGGCGCGCCAAGGCGGTCGTCGCCGCGTTGGCAGCCGCCGTACTGGCAGGCCCGGGCATCGCGCAGGCCACCCCGCAGACCGCGCCGGCCTCGGCATCGACGTCCGCCGCGCAGGGGCAGGTATCGGCGGCGGCCACCATCACCTGGAGCCTGGAGCGGGCGAGCAACCCCACCCCGGACCAGCAGGACGCGTACAACCGCATCACGGCAGCCATGAACGCCGCGGTGGCCCGCTACAACAACCTCAGCGACCTGGGCAAGACCATCACCGTCCGCTACGACCCGGGCGTGCCCACCGCCGACGGCAACATCAACGGAACCATCCGCTTCGGCAGCAACCGCAGCTACATGGCCGAGCGGACCGCGCTGCACGAGATCGCCCACACCATCGGCGTCGGCACCAGCTCGGGCTGGTCCCGCCTCGGCGGCAGCGGCACCTGGACCGGTGCGCAGGCCACCGCGCTGGTCCGGCAGTTCGACGGCGCGAGCGCCAAAATCTCCACCGGCGGCGGCCACTTCTGGCCGTACGGACTGAACTACGACAACGAGTTCTCGAACACGGCGGCCGACCGCCACGTCCAGATCGTCGCCGCGATGGTCCGCGACGGCCTGTGATCCGAGGGGTCGGTGCCCGGGGCGCAGACGCTCCCGGGCACCGACCCTTCCGTCACCGGGGCATCCGGGCGCCCGCGCCGCTGACCCGTACCTTCGGGTCGCCGGCGTGCAGGGTCACGGTGAGCACACCCGGCCTGCCCATGTCCTCGCCCTGGTGCAGCGTGAGCACCGACTCCGCGGGTACCAGGGCGAGTTCACGGGCGTACGCCCCGAAGGCGGCGGCCGCGGCGCCGGTGGCCGGGTCCTCCACGACACCGCCGACCGGGAAGGGGTCACGGACGTGGAAGACGGTGTCCGCGGCACGCCACACCAGCTGCACCGTCGTCAGATCCAGCTTGCGCATCAGGGCGGCGAGCCGCTCGAAGTCGTACGAGAGGTCCGCGAGCCGCTCCCGGCTGCCGGCCCCCAGCACCAGGTGGCGGGCGCCGGCGAAGGCGATGCGGGGCGGCAGCAGCGGGTCGAGGTCGGCGGAGGGCCAGCCCAACGCCGCCAGAGCCTCCGCCAGTTCTGCCTCCTCGATCTCTTCGACGCGGGGCTCCACGCTCGTCAAGGTCGCCCGGAGCGTGCCGTCCGCCTCACCGCTGACGGTCACCGGCACGGTGCCCGCGCGCGTGGCGAAGACCAGATCGCCCGGACCGATCCGCTCGGCCAGCGCCACGGAGGCGGCGACGGTGGCATGGCCGCAGAAGGGCACCTCCGCCTGAGGGCTGAAGTAGCGGATGGTGAAGGCCCGTCCGGGTTCCCCGACCAGTTCCTTCAGTTCCTCGGGCGGACCGGTCAGGAACGCCGACTCGCTGTAACCCAGCCGGGCGGCGATCTCCAGCATCTCGGCGTCGTCGAGGCCGGAGGCGTCCAGGACCACGCCGGCCGGGTTGCCGCCGTCCGGGTGGGTCGAGAACGCGGTGTAGTGCAGCACATCGGGGGCGCCGTCGGCCCGCTCGTTGATCTCCATGCCGTACGACAACCAGCGCGCCGGCGCCCCGATTCCCGCGCGTCCCGGTGCGCGGGAGCCGTACTCGATTCGAGTAGGTCTGCCGTTGCGCGAGAACATGGCCGAAGCTGGTGTGGCGCATGAGATGTGGAAGGTTCAATAATCCGTGACGGCGCTTTCCCACAGCGCCGGGCAACCGTTCGAGGCATCCCCACTCCGGCGCAGCCGTGCGCCCGGAGCCGAGAATCCGGAGTTCTTCATGCGTCTTCGCCCCGCTCTCCGCCGTACCCGCGTCTCCGCCCTGGCCGCAGGGCTCGCGGCGGCGGGCGCGCTGACCCTCACGACGCCCGCGTCGGCGGCCACCGCCCAGGCCGACGTCACCGCCACGCTCCGCGTCACGATCACCGACGGGGACTCGGTCATGACCCAGACCGCGGGCGTCTACACCTGCCACAGCGACTTCACCGTCGGCCAGGCGAAGGACATCTCCGTCACGGTGCCGGCCGGCCAGTGGGTCCAGGTCTTCAGCAGCCACGGCTGCTACGACGCCCTCAACATCAGTGGCGCCACCATCGAGAGCGACGGACAGGTCATCAGCTTCACGCTGTGACCGGCGCTGTCCCTGGGCATGCCGGGAGCCGGCACGGCACCGTAACGGTCGGTCAGTTCTCCTGGAGCACGGAGAGAACGTTCCCTGCGGGGTCGGTGAACCACGCGATCGCCGCGGGGCCGCCGTTGCCGACCCGGACGATGCCCTTCTCGTCGTGGTCGAACCCGGCGTAGCGCTCCAGGGTCACACCGCGGCGCTCCAGTTCGGTGACCGCGGCCTCGATGTCGTCCACGGGGAAGTTGAGAATCGTGAACGTCGCCGGGGTGTGCTGCTCCTTGGGGTAGACGAAGACCTGCGCGCCGCTGCCGAGCTTGACGAGCAGCATCCGCATGTCGCCCTCGCCGGTCTCCTCCGCATCGAGGCCGAGTACCTCCCCGTAGAAACGGCGTGCCTCGCCGAGGTCGTCGACCGAGAAGCCGCTGAAGGCCTGCGACTGTCCGAACATGGTGTGTTTCTCCTTCATGGGTGAGCCGTCCTGGCCTCTCAGGGCACACCACCCGGCGCCGAAGCCGGACGCGCGCCGCGCGGGCGGCGTCCGGATGGCGTGCGTCCTTCACCCGCACGAAGCGATGGCCGCGTTCAGCGACGGCAGCGTCTCAAGGAGTTCGCGCGCCCTCGCGTCACGGGTGGTGACGCAGGAAGCCCAGGTCCTCGCCCCAGGCGTCCAGCACCGCGCCGTGCCCGGCCCGCCGGGCGGCCGCCTCGACCTGGGCGAAGAGACGGCGCTGTGCCGGTACATCGCCGGTGGCCGAAATACGGTCCACAGCGGCGAGCAGCCTGCCGGTGTCCCAGTCGGGCAGCGGGAAACGGGTCAGCTCCCACTCCAGGTATTTGTTGTAGGGGCGGGGGCGACGGTCGAGGGCGAAGAGCAGTTCCAGGAGAAACCGGATGCTGTCGGCGGCGTCGAGCCGGGCCGCGAGCGTGTGTCCGTCGCGGTCGTTCTTGATCGAGCGGTACAGGGAGTTGGCGTAGGCGTCGAGCCACCCACCCGCGTCCCGGAAGGCCTCATCGGCGTCGAGCCGTGCCTTGCCGGCCACGATCTCGGCGATCCCTCCCTCGAGCCGGTCGAGCACGATCCGGGCGCGGGCAAGGGCGTACCGCTCGAAGCCCGGCATACCGGCGGCGCGGAATTCGTCGAGGGAGACGATGACGAGGTCGAGTTCTACGGTGCGGTGCCCTGTGAACCGGGTGAGCGTCGTTGCCGCGCCGTCGGCGAGGACGACGTACAAGTCGTGGTCGGAGTGGTCGGTGGTCATGCCGTCGTGGGCCCGGGAACCCTTGAGGACCAAGCCGACGACGGCTGGATCAGCGGCGGCGAGTTCGATGAACGCGTCGTAGGTGAGGGGCTGCTGAGCAGTCATTGCGTGATCTCCGGTGGAGTGGTGACGGGTATGCCGGCCGGGCGGCCCCGTCCGATGGGGTCGCCGACACCGTCTGCGGCGGCGCCTGGCCACCGCCCGGGAGATCAACGCACGTGCGGACTCTATCCCCGGACCGACCGGGACGTCTCGCGCTCGGCCGGCCTTGAGCGGACACAGCGGGTGCGCCTCGCCCCCCGGCGGTCCAGGGGAGCGGGGCGGTGGGCGCGGCGGCGGCCGGGTGGGACCGCGACCTGCGCCGCGAGGTCGCGCTCAGGCTGCTCGTCCTCGACTCCGGCATCGATCCCGATCCGCCCATGCGGTTCGACCGGGAGGGCGTCGCGGCAGCCGGGGTTGAGGTGTCGTCAGGTCGCCTGCGGCGGCAGGAACCGCGCCGACAGGTCGTCCAGGCTCACCATGCCGGTGAGCCGGCCCGTTACGTCCGGGACTGCGGCGAGCGGGGCCCGGCATCGGCGCAGCGGGTCGATCGCGTCGGCGACCGGGGTGCACTCGGTCGGCTCGAGTTGGGCGGGCCGGCGGGCAGGCCGAGTGCGGCGCGCAACGGCGTGTCGATCGGGATCCGTCGGTCTGGCGGACACGCAGTGGCTTGCGTGGGTCTTCCTCCGGTCAACGATCGTGGCCGAAACACCGTTCCCGATCCCGTAGGGCGTACACCACCCGTGGTTCCGTCACGCGGCGGAAGACCCGCTGGACGGCAGGGGCGCACAGCCCGGTCATGATTGCCGCCGCGACCAGCGTGACGGTGATCTCGCCGACGGGCTGCCGGATCCAGGCGGGGTCGTACCAGCCCCAGTACTTGGCTCCCTGGGCGACGAAGCCGTGCAGCAGGAAGCCGCACAGCGTGCCCGCGCCCAGCGCGGTGAACCAGGTCCGGCGCCCAGGGACCCAGGCGAGGAAGCAGACGACCAGGACGGCCGAGCAGCCGAAGGTGGCCAGTGTCATCACGGGGCCGTACCAGGCGGGCGCGGCGAGTTCCTCGGCGCTCTCGCTGTGGAAGAACCAGGCGTAGTTCATCCGCGGGACCGTCCAGTAGGCGACCGCGAGGGCACCGGCGAGGACCGGCAGGGCCAGGACGCGCACCGCGCGGCGGCGGACCAGCCGGACATGCTCCGGCCTCAGGAGCGTGCCGAGCACGAAGTACGGCAGGAACTGCAGGACCCGCTGCAGTCCGAGGTCGTCGCCGATGGAGGGCGAGAGGGTGGCGAGCATCGCGACGGCGAGAGCCAACGGCAGTGGCCACCGCACGAGCCGCCACAGCGGTGACGTCAGCCGCCAGATGAACAGCGCCGCGAGGAACCAGGTGAGGTACAGGGGATCCAGCAGGCTGATCGGCCGGTCGGGATCCTGGCTGGTCCATCGGGTGAAGAGGGTGTACGCCACCTCGAAGAGCGCGTAGGGAACCACCACACCGGTCAGCAGGCGTGCGATCTTCCGTGGCTCCGCCTCGAAGCCGCGCGAGAAGTAGCCCGAGATCACGGCGAACGCCGGCATGTGGAAGGCGTACACGAGTACGTACAGCGCGGTGACGGCCCGGCTTCCCTCCCGCAACGGCTCCCACGCGTGGCCGACCGCCACCAGCACGATCGCCAGGTACTTGGCGTTGTCGAACAAGGGGTCGCGATGATCGACCCGTCTCGGCACCGCTCCCGCGGACGGCAGCGGCCGCTGCTGTCGCTCCGGTGCGCGTGTGACGGTGGGTACGGGTGTGGCGTCGGCGGACATCGCAAGCACCCTAAGCACACCTCCGCACGCCGCTTCAACCGCGCTGTGTGCGAACGCACACGTATGAGCCACCCCGGCCGCGGAAACCGCACCGTCAACTTCTACATTACTGTAGAAGTTGCGGGCGTCCGGTTCGGGCGGCCGACAGCCCCTACCCCGTTTGGAGTTCTCATGGCCCTGTGGGACCGCATCAAGGAGTCCGCATCGACGATGCAGACCCAGCTGGCGGCGAAGAAGAACGACCTCAAGAGCGGCGCCTTCCGCGACGCGAGCATGGCCATGTGCGCGCTGGTCGCCGCCGCCGACGGCACCATCGACCCCTCCGAGCGGCAGCGCGTGGCCCAACTGATCGCCGGCAACGAGGTGTTGCGGAACTTCCCGGCCGACGATCTGCGCCGGCGCTTCGAGGAGAACCTGAACCGGCTGACCACCGACTTCGACTTCGGCAAGGTCAGCGTGATGCAGGAGATCGCCAAGGCGCGGAAGAAGCCCGCCGAGGCGCGGGCCGTCGTCCAGATCGGCATCGTCATCGGCGGCGCCGACGGGAACTTCGACGAGGACGAGCAGGCCGTCGTGCGCGAGGCGTGTTACGCGCTCGACCTTCCGCCGCACGAGTTCGACCTCTGACCGGTCGGCGTCCCGTGCGCCGGGCGGACGCGAGCGGCGTCGGCCCGGCGCGGCAGGTCAGCGAATGTCTTCGGGGTCGAGGTCCGTCCCGACGACCAGGGTGACCACGTCCGCCGCGGCGTCCGGCGCCCGCGTGGCCCGGACTCCGGGCAGCCGGGCGGCCAGCGCCTCGGCCGACTTCTCCAGGCCCGCCGGATAGGTGACGGTCGTGGTACCGGTGTCCTGCGGGGCGTTGCCCGTGCCGACGACGGTGAGGCCGGCCGCGCGGAGCTTCTCGGCGACGGTGGCGGCCCGCCCTGATACGCCGGTGCCGTTGAGGACCTGGACGCGCACGGAGGAGGCGTAGAAGGGATCCTTCGTCTCCGCCTGAAGTTGTTTCTTGGCGACCTCCTTGTCCTTGGCCAGGGAGGTGAACAGGTCGGCGGCCTGCGGGTACTGCCAGACGACGTTGGCCTTGTCGGTGGCCACGTCGGCCTCCCGCGGATAGTTGGGCACGGTGAGGAACGCCAGGCGATCGCTGGGGATTCCCTTGAGCTGCGACGCGAGTCCGTACAGCGGCTTGATGCCGGCCAGGTCGGGGTCCGTGGTCAGGGACTTGGTGGCGGAGCCCAGGAAGCCGTACAGCGCCTTCGGGTTGGTCAGTTTGGCCTTCGCCTTCTCGGCCAGGGCGTTCATGAACTCCTGCTGGCGTCCGATGCGTCCGATGTCGGAGTTGTCGCCGACGCCGTAACGGACCCGTACATAGCCGAGGGCCTGCTCGCCCTCGACGGTCTGGCAGCCGGCGTCCATGTCGAGGCGGGCCTTCTTGGAGTGGATGGCCTGCTCGGGGCAGACCTCGATGCCGTCCAGGGCGTCGACCATGCCCTTGAAGCCCTGGAAGTCGACGGACATGAAGTGGTCGATGCGCAGGCCCGTGTTGGCCTCGACCGTCTTGATGGAGCAGGCGGCGGCCCCGGCGACCTCGCCGCTGGTGCCGCCGATCGCGAACGCCTCGTTGATCTTGGCGTGGTGCGGGGCGGAGTCGCTCCCGTCGCCCTTGTCGCAGGCCGGTATCTCCACCCAGGAGTCACGCGGGAACGACACGACCGCGGCCCACTTCCGGTTCGCGGGGACGTGCAGCACCATCAGCGTGTCCGACTGCATGGTGGTCAGGTCCTTGCCGTACTCGGCGTTGGCGCCGTCGCGGCTGTCGGAGCCGACGACCAGGATGTTCTTCGAGCCCGGGCTGAGGTTGACGGGACGGTCGCCGCCGATCTTGTCGTCGACGTCGGCGGACTTGATGTTGGAGTTGAGGTCCTGGTAGACCCAGGCGCCCACCCCGGCGATCCCGAGGACGACCACCGAGGTCACCCCCGCGCCCCACGCCAGGACCCGCCCCCGCCGCGTCGGCCGGGCCTGCCCCCCGCCGGCCGGCGTACGCCGACGCTTCCCCGTTCCACTCATCCGCGCCCCCTCAGTAGATGTACGGCCGCAAGGCCCGGTCTCCTCACCATGACCAGACCACGATCTTGGCAACATCAGTTGCCTGAACCGAACGAAATGGCGAAACTCCGCGCCTGATCAGGTGCCCCCGCGTTCCCTTCACAGGGGTGTCGCCGCGCGCAGGACGAGGACCAGCGTCACCGCCGAGTTCGCGGACGACATCGCCGACGCGGCCGTCCCCGCGGCCGCGCACCATGCCGCGAGGCCCACCGGCGTGAACGTCGACGGCCGTCGGCGTACCGGCGGAGCGGGCCCGAGCAGCGCGGCCACCCGGCGCGGCACCGGCCCCGGCGCCGCGAAACCGGCGAGCGTCGCGACCGGGGTGTCCCGGGACACGAGCGCCGCCTTGCCGATCGCCGACGCCACCGTGCGCCGGCTGCCGACCGCCCGGGCCGCCTCCTCGTCCGCCCAGCGTTCCGCCGTGTAGGACACCGCCGTACGCAGCGGACGCAGGAACGGGTTGGCCCGCGCGGCCAGTTGGACGGCGAGCAGGAAGCGGTGGTGCCGCGCGGTCAGATGGGCCCGCTCGTGGGCGAACAGCGCACGGCGTTCGGCGGGTTCGAGGTGGTCCAGCAGGGCCGTGGTCACCACGACGCGGGCGCGGCGCCGGCCCGGAAGCGCGTACGCGTACGGCACCTCGTCGGGGAGGACGGCGACCGTCGTTCCGGGCAGTCCGGTCAGCGCCCGGTGGGCACGGCGGCGTACCCGTCCGTGTCGCCACAGGGTCCGGCCGCAGAGCGCGATCACCGCGCACAGCGTCGGAATCGCGGCCTTGCCGGCGACCTCGTCGTACGGCACCGCCGCCCGCACCTCGGGGTCGGACCAGCCGTCGGGCAGCGGGTTGCCGGGCAGTTGCGCGGTACCCACCACCATCAGCAGGGCCAGGCACACCGTGCTGCACACCGCCATCACCGCGGCCACGCCGGTCAGCAGCCTCGTCGCGGTGCGGGGGTGCAGGTGCTGCTCGGCCAGGCGGGCGATCGGCCATGCCGTGAGCGGCAGGACCAGCGGGAGAAAGACGAAAACCCCCATGCGGCGTCAGTCTTCCCCTTCGCTTCGGACTTCCCTTTCGCTTCGGGCTTCCCCTTCGCTTGGGGAGTGGCCCAGCAGTTCGCGCAGCAGCCGCTCGTCGTCCGGCGCCAGGCCGGTGACGAAGCTGGCCAGTACTGCTTCCCGGTCGCTCTCCGCGTCCAGCACCTTGCGCATCCGGTGCGCCGCGAGGCCCGCCTGGCCCGACGCCGACCGCCACGCGAAGGACCGGCCCGCTCGCTCCCGGGTGACCGCGCCCTTGGCCAGCAGCCGGGTCAGGATCGTGATCACCGTCGTGTAGGCGAGGTCCCCGCCGAGCCGCTCCTGCACCCAGCCTGCCGTCGCCGGGCCGTCCGCCTCCCGCAGCGCAGACAGGACCAGCGCCTCCAGCTCGCCCTGTCCCCGGCGCCGGGAACGCCGCCGGTCGTCCGCCATGCCCTGTCTCCCTTCCGCCGACCCGCGCGTCATGTGCGATACGTCGAGCGGTCCATCGTAAGGAAAGCGGAGGCCGGCGATGACCGGCCCTTTCCCCGCCCGCCGAACGGCACCGGTGTGCCGCCTACCCTCCCCGCTCCGCGTCGGCCGTCTCGTCGACGCGTTCGGCCACCCAGGCCAGGAAGGCCTGTACCTCGGGGGTGGGCAGTGGGGTCGCCGCGGTGCGCGAGGGGCGTTCATAGCTGCGCAGTGCGGCGTTCAGGAGCGGCCGGAAGCGTTCCTCGGACGCCGCGACCGCGTGCGCCGCCCGGCGCTTGGGCTGCCAGCGGCCCGTGCGGCAGTACTGCACGGAGCGGCAGCCGTTGAGGACCCGGTTGTCGGCGAGATGCCCTTCGCCGGCGCTGTGCTCACGGACCGAGGCGCGGATCGCGGTGAGCACGTCGGCGCGGGCGGGTTCGGCGATCGCTTCCCGCGCCGGCCTGCCGTAGAGCACTCGCCCGGCCTGGTGGGCGACGGAACGGTCGATGACGTACCAGAACGACAAGGACTGCGCCGGGTCGAGGCTTACCCGTTCGGGCAGCAGGGGTCCGGTGTTGAGGTCCAGCAGGTACCCGGCCTCGCCGGAGGGCCGGGCCGCGAAGTCCTCGTCGTAGACCACCAGCTCCAGTCCCGCCGCGGGGCACGGAAGGGCGGGGTGCGCCAGTGCGGCGGCCAGGTCGGGCAACGCACGCCCGCTCAGCGGCGCGTCCACGACCACGGTCACGTCGGTGTCGCTGCGCCCGTGCCGGTAGTCCCCGAGCGCGACGGAGCCCACGGCGATGACGCTCACCAGGTGGGATCCGCATACGGCGCGGGTTCGGTGGACGAGTTCCTGGAGGTAGGGGCGGAGTTCGGCGGGGACGGCGTGCGGGTCCACGAGAGTCCTGGTCATACGGTCAGTGTCGGCCCCTCGTCCGGGCGCCCCGCGCAGAAGACTCCCCTGCGCGGGGCGCGACGGCGCTCGTGACCCGGCTCAGGCGAGTTCCACCAGAAGATCGCCGCCCTCGACCTGCTGGATGCGGTTGATGGCCAGTCGGGCCACCCTGCCGGACTTCGCGGCGGTGATCGACGCTTCCATCTTCATCGCCTCGATGGTGGCCACCGTGGCACCGGCCGCCACCTCCTCGCCCTCCGCGACCGTGAGGGTCACCACGCCGGCGAACGGCGCCGCGACATGGCCGGGGTTGGCGCGGTCGGCCTTCTCCGTCACCGGGACGTCCGAGGCGGCCGCCCGGTCGCGGACCTGGATCGGCCGCAACTGGCCGTTCAGGGACGACATCACGGTGCGCATGCCGCGTTCGTCGGCGTCGCCGACGGCCTGCAACTCGATCAGCAGCCGCACCCCGCGTTCGAGGTCGACGGCGTACTCCTTGCCCGGGCGCAGCCCGTAGAAGAAGTCCTTGCTGTCCAGCACGCTGGTGTCGCCGTAGGTGTCGCGGTGCGTGTCGAACTCGCGCGTCGGCCCGGGGAACAGCAGCCGGTTGAGCGTCGCGCGCCGGTCCTTGGCCAGTCCCTTGCGGTCGTCGGCGCTCAGTTCCTGCACCGGCTTGGCCTCGGCGCGGCCCTGCAGCGCCTTGCTGCGGAACGGCTCGGGCCAGCCGCCGGGCGGGGTGCCCAGCTCGCCGCGCAGGAAGCCGATGACGGAGTCGGGGATGTCGAACCGGTCCGGTTCCGCCTCGAAGTCCTTCGGGGACACGCCGGCGCCGACCAGGTGCAGTGCCAGGTCGCCGACCACCTTGGAGGAGGGGGTGACCTTCACCAGGCGGCCGAGCATCCGGTCGGCGGCGGCGTACATCGCCTCGATCTCCTCGAAGCGGTCGCCCAGTCCCAGCGCGACCGCCTGGGTGCGCAGGTTGGACAGCTGCCCGCCGGGGATCTCGTGGTGGTAGACGCGGCCGGTCGGCGAGGCGAGGCCCGCCTCGAAGGGGGCGTACACCTTGCGCACGCTCTCCCAGTACGGCTCCAGGTCGCCGACGGCCTGGAGGTCGAGGCCGGTGGGCCGGTCGGAGTGGTCGGTCGCGGCCACGAGCGCGGACAGCGACGGCTGCGAGGTCGTACCGGCCATGGAGGCCACCGCCCCGTCCACCGCGTCCGCGCCGGCCTGGATCGCGGCGAGGTAGGTGGCGAGCTGACCGCCCGCGGTGTCGTGGGTGTGGATGTGCACCGGCAGGTCGAACTCCCGGCGCAGGGCCGATACGAGAGTCGCCGCGGCCGGTGCCCGCAGCAGACCGGCCATGTCCTTGACGGCGAGCACGTGGGCGCCCGCGTTCACGATCTGCTCGGCCAGGCGCAGGTAGTAGTCCAGGGTGTACAGGCGCTCGGACGGGTCGGACAGGTCGGAGGTGTAGCACAGGGCCACCTCCGCGACGGCCGTTCCGGTCTCCCGTACGGCCTCGATGGCGGGCCGCATCTGTTCGACGTCGTTGAGGGCGTCGAAGATGCGGAAGATGTCGATGCCGGTGGCGGCCGCCTCCTGCACGAAGGCGTCGGTCACTTCGGTGGGGTACGGCGTGTAGCCGACGGTGTTGCGGCCGCGCAGCAGCATCTGGAGACAGATGTTCGGTGCCGCCTCCCGCAGGGCCGCCAGGCGCTCCCACGGGTCCTCGGCGAGGAAGCGCAGGGCGACGTCGTAGGTCGCGCCGCCCCAGCACTCCAGGGACAGCAGCTGGGGCAGGGTGCGGGCCACGACCGGGGCGACGGCGAGCATGTCCTTGGTGCGCACCCGGGTGGCCAGCAGCGACTGGTGGGCGTCGCGGAACGTGGTGTCGGTGACGCCGATGGTCGGCGAGGCGCGCAGCCAGCTCGCGAAGCCCTCCGGACCGAGTTCGGCGAGCCGCTGCCGGGACCCGGCCGGCGGCTCACCGGCCGGCAGCGCGGGCAGCTTGGTCAACGGGTCGATCAGGTCGGGCCGTTCGCCGTGCGGCTTGTTGACCGTGACGTCGGCCAGGTAGGTGAGCAGCTTCGTGCCGCGGTCGGCGGAGTGGCGGGCGGTGAGCAGGTGCGGGCGCCGCTCGATGAACGACGTGGTGACCTGGCCGGCCCGGAAGTCGGGGTCGTCAAGGACGGCCTGCAGGAAGGGGATGTTGGTGGCCACGCCGCGGATGCGGAACTCGGCCACGGCACGCCGGGCGCGGCCCACCGCGGTGGTGAAGTCCCGGCCCCGGCAGGTGAGTTTGACCAGCATGGAGTCGAAGTGCGCGCTGATCTCCGTACCGGCGTGGGTGGTGCCGCCGTCCAGGCGGATGCCCGAGCCGCCCGGTGAACGGTAGGCGCTGATCCGGCCGGTGTCGGGGCGGAAGCCGTTGGCCGGGTCCTCCGTGGTGATACGGCACTGCAGCGCGGCGCCGCGCAGGGTGACCGTCTCCTGGGCGAGGCCGAGATCGGCCAGTGTCTCGCCGGCGGCGATGCGCAGCTGCGACTGCACCAGGTCGACGTCGGTGACCTCCTCGGTCACCGTGTGCTCGACCTGGATGCGCGGGTTCATCTCGATGAAGACGTGGTTGCCGTCGCGGTCGAGGAGGAACTCGACGGTGCCGGCGTTGCGGTAGCCGATCTGCCGGGCGAACCGCACGGCGTCGGCGCAGATCCGCTCGCGCAGCGCCGGGTCGAGGTTGGGTGCGGGCGCCAGCTCGATCACCTTCTGGTGGCGGCGCTGCACCGAACAGTCCCGCTCGAACAGGTGGATGACGTTGCCCTGCCCGTCGGCGAGGATCTGCACCTCGATGTGGCGGGGCTCGACGACGGCCTTCTCCAGGAAGACCGTGGAGTCGCCGAACGCGGACGCCGCCTCACGGGACGCCGCCTCGATGGCCTCGCGCAGCTGGGCGGGCTCCTCGACCCGGCGCATGCCGCGCCCTCCGCCGCCCGCGACCGCCTTGACGAACACGGGGAAGCCGATGCTCTCTGCGGCGGCGACGAGGGCATCCACGTCGGTGGACGGCTCCGAGGAACCCAGCACCGGCACGCCGGCCTCGCGGGCCGCGGCCACCGCGCGCGCCTTGTTCCCGGTCAGCTCCAGGATGTCCGCGCTCGGCCCGACGAACGTGATGCCCGCCTCCTCGCACGCCCGGGCCAGATCGGGGTTCTCGGACAGGAACCCGTACCCCGGGTAGACGGCGTCCGCTCCCGCGCGGCGCGCCGCGCGGACGATCTCCTCCACAGAGAGATAGGCCCGAACCGGATGTCCCGGCTGGCCGATCTCGTAGGCCTCGTCGGCCTTCAGCCGGTGCAGGGAGTTGCGGTCCTCGTGCGGGAAGACGGCGACGGTGCGCGCGCCGAGCTCGTAGCCTGCGCGAAACGCACGAATCGCGATCTCGCCGCGGTTGGCGACCAGCACCTTGCGGAACATTCTTGATCCCTTCAGCCTGCCGGTGACGGAGAGCACCCATGGTGTCGGCGGCGCCTCTTTCACGCCATGTGAGCCGGGCCACTTGCGGCCTAGGCTGTCCTTGAGCCTCCCGGGTCAAGGGTGAGGTGAGCGAGGTGCCCTCATGACCAGCGCGAGTCACCGCGGTGCACGTGCCCACGATGCGATCGGCGAAACGCCGGACCGGCGCACGTCCGCGGTGGGGCATGCGGGGGTGTTCCAGGACCTGCTGCCGCTCGCGCTGTGGGTGGTCGATGCCGACGGGCTCGTGGCGCAGTGGTCACTGGCCGCGCAGGACCTGCTCGGTCACACGCCGGAGCAGATGGTGGGCCAGGACGCCAGACGCCTGCTCGTGCCCGAGGAGAACCTGGAACTGGCCGACCGGCTGGGCCGGACCGTGCAGACGGGTGCCGCGGTGGTCGCACGGCTGCCCGTCCGGCATCGCGACGGGACCCTCATCGACATGGAGATGTGGCACTGCCCGATCGCGGACGCTCGGGGGCGTACGGGTGTGCTGGCCATCGCGGCGGAGACATCCGCCGTGGAACGGATGCGGGACGCGCTGGCCGCGCTGGAGGGCCTGTTCACGCAGTCCCCCATCGGCCTGGCCATGCTCGGCCCCGACCTGCGTTTCCTGCGGGTCAACGAGGCCCTGGCCCGGATCGACGGCGTCCCGGTGGCGGAGCACGTCGGCAGACGCGTGACCGAGATCGCCCCCGGCGCCGGCGCGCTGGAGTCGGTGATGCGGCAGGTCCTGGACCGGGGTGAGGCGGTGGTCGACTTCCGCTATACCTCCGGCGCGTCGGACCCGGAACGGACGCGGACGTGGTCCTGCTCCTACGCCCCCTTGCTCGGCGGGGCCGGCCGGCGGATGGGCGTGATCGCGTCGCTGATCGACATCACGGAGGGGCAGCGGGCCCATCTGGAGGCGGAGCGGGCACGGCGGCGTCTCGCGCTGCTGGCGGAGGCGGGCACGCAGATGGGGTCCACTTTGGATCTGACGCAGACGGCGCAGGAGGTGGTCCGCGTCCTGGTGCCCCGGCTGGCCGACTCCGCCGACGTCCAGCTGCTGGAGGAGGCGATCGCCCCGGACGAGACCGCCGCGTCGGCGCACGGCGTGGTCCGCCGCGCCGCGGCGGCCTTCACCGATCCGGCCGCACCGGCCGACCATCTCGCGGTCGGCATGACCATGCAGGTCCCGCCCGGCTCGGTGTACGAGCAGGTCATCAGCGCCGGGCGGCCCATGAACCTCTACCTGGGCGACATCGGCCCGCTGATTCCCACGCCCGGCGCCGAACGGCTGCGGGAGTACCTGTACGCCCGCGTGGGCGCGGCACGCCTGGTGCCGCTGGTGGCCCGGGGCACCGTGCTCGGCGCGGTGGTGGTGACCCGCACGCGCGGCCGGGAGCCGTTCGACGACCAGGACACCCTGTTGATCGACGAGCTGGTCGCCCGGGCCGCGCTGAACATCGACAACGCGCGCATGTACAGCCGCGAACGCGACGCGGCCCTCACTCTCCAGCGCAGCCTGATGAACACCGCCCTGCCCACCGTCAGCGGGCTGGAACTCACCGGTCGCTACCTCCCGGCCGGCGACCACGAGGTCGGCGGCGACTGGTTCGACGCCATCGCCCTGCCGGACGACCGGACCGCCCTGGTGATCGGCGATGTGATGGGGCACGGCATCCACGCCGCGGCGGTCATGGGCCAGCTGCGCACGGCGGTACGGACCCTGGCACGCCGGGACACCCCGCCCGACCAGGTGCTGCGCGCCCTGGACGCCGCGGTGGCCGATCTGGGCGACAACGAGATGGCCACCTGCCTGTACGCCGTTCACGATCCGGCCACCGGCCACTGTCTGATCGCCAGGGCGGGCCACCCGCCCCCCGTGTTCGCCGACGAGCGGGGCACGGTCGCTTTCCTGGACGGACCCACGGGACCGCCGCTCGGCGTGGGCCGGCAGGACCGCGATGTCCAGCGGGTGCCCTTGCCGCCGCACAGCCTCCTGGTGACGTACACCGACGGTCTGATCGAGGCCCGCGGCACGGACCTCGACCAGGGCATGCGCCGCCTGGCCCAGGCCCTGCGGCGCCCCGGCCGCCCTCTGGAGGAGCTCTGCGACGGCCTGCTGGCCCACGTCATGCCCGAAGCGGCGGACGACGACGTGGCGGTACTTCTCGCCCGCGCCCTGCCCCGGTGACCCCGGGCGTCGCACCGTCACGGGCAGCACCCGGCGGACCGTCCCGGCCGTGACGACGAAGCACTCGGTGCCCGCACGGCCGATACTGGAGTGAGCCACTGCACGACAGGCATGCGCAACGGCAGGGGCGCCCGGGCCGCCGCACCAGGGCGCCGCGAACGGCGCGAGATGGGTGGGCGATGCACAACACATCCCCTACGTCGCTCAGCGAGAGCCCGGACGATCCGTTCTCGGTGCACCGATCCGCGTCGGCCGTGCTGGACGGCCGCGGACGGGTCGTCGCCTGGAGCGAACAGGCCACCGCGCTCCTCGGGTACCGGGCGGACGAGGTGCTGGGCCGGCCGGTGCGCGAGGTTCTCGTCGACCGCGCGGACGACGCCGTCATCGGCGAGGCGACCGCCGCGTGTCTGCGGGAGCACGGCTGGTTCGGGCTGCTGCCGGTCCGCAATCGCGCGGGCCACCGCGTGTACGTGGGGTTCAGAGCCCGACGGGTCCAGCGACTGGACGCCACCGTCGAGTGGCTCCTCATCGGCTCGCTCGCCGAGGACATCGCCCAGTGGGAGATCGACCGCGCGGTGCTGGACGGCTTCTTCAGCCGGTCCCCCGTGGGCGTCGCCGTCCTCGGCCCCGACCTGCGCGTGGTGCGGGTGAACCGGGCGATCGCGCGGTTCGGCGGACTTCCGACCGAGGGGTACCGCGGGCGCCGCACCTCCGACTTCCTGCTCGGCCCGGACGCGGAACTGATCGAGCAGCGGCTCCGGCGGGTTCTGCGGACGGGCGAGCCCCTGATCTTCGCCGAGCAGCCCTGCCGGTTGCTGCGGGACCCCCAGAAGGAGCTGATCGTCTCGGTGTCCGCCTTCCGGATGCAGGACCCCTCCGGCAGGGTGCTGGGCGTCACCGAGATCGTCGAGGACGTCACCGACCGCCATCGGGCGCGTCGGCGGCTCGCGCTGCTCAACGAGGCCGGTGCCAGGATCGGGAGCACCCTGGACGTGGCCAGGACGGCGCGCGAGCTGGCCGAGGCGGCGGTTCCCGCGCTCGCCGACGCCCTCTCGGTGGATCTGCTGGAGCCCGTGACGCGTGGGGAGGAGCCGGCTCCCGAGGCCACCGGCCCGCTGCGCAGGATGGCGGTGCGCGGCGTCCGGCCCGAGGCCCTGCAGGTGATGTATCCCGAGGGCCATCTGTTCTCCTTCCCCGAGGACACCGCGCCGGCCCGCTGCCTGGCCGAGCGGCGTCCGGTCCTGGAACCCCTTCTGGAGGCCAACCGCGGATGGTTCTCGGTCGACCCTGCACGGGCCGAGAAGGCGCTCGCGCTGGGTGTCCACTCGCTGATGGTGGTGCCGCTGGCCGCACGCGGTGTGGTTCTCGGCCTGGTCTGCCTGTGGCGCTCGCAGCGGGCGGAGCCGTTCGAGGAGGACGACCTCACCCTGGCGGAGGAGTTCGCCGCCCGGGCCGCGGTCTGCATCGACAACGCCCGCCGCTACACCCAGCAGCACAACGCCGCCGAGGCCCTCCAGCGCAGCCTGCTGCCGAGCGAGGTGCCCGAGCATCCGGCGGTCGACACGGCGCACCACTACCTGCCCGCGCATGCCTCCACCGGTGTCGGCGGAGACTGGTTCGACGTCATCCCTCTGTCGGGACTGCGCGTCGCACTGGTCGTCGGCGATGTCGTCGGCCACGGCATGCACGCCTCGGCGACCATGGGCCGGCTGCGTGCCGCCGTGCACACGCTGGCCCATCTCGACCTGGCCCCGGACGAGGTCCTCGCCCGGCTCGACGACCTGGTGGACCACTTGGCCACCGAACAGCGGCAGGCCGACGGGAACACACCGCAGATCGTGGGCGCGACCTGCCTGTACGCGATCTACGATCCGGTCTCCCGGCACTGCGCCATGGCCCGCGCGGGGCACCCGCCGCCGACCGTGGTGGGGCCGGACGGCCGGGTGCGCCCGATCGACCTGCCCGCCGGACCACCGCTCGGTCTGGGCGGGCTGCCGTTCGAGACGGCCGAGCTCGAACTCGACGAGGGCAGCCTGATCGCCCTGTACAGCGACGGTCTCCTGCTGGCCGACAACCGCGACATCGACCAGGGGCTGGCACTGCTGCTCTCCGCGCTGGGCGGTCCGTTCCATTCACTGGAGCAGACCTGCAAGGCGGTGGAGGACGCGATGCTGCCCGACCGGCCCGCCGACGACGTCACGCTGCTGCTGGGCCGCACCCGGGTGCTGGCGGCGGAGAACGTGGCGACCTGGCAGCTGTCGGCGGAGCCCACCGCGGCCGGCCGGGCCCGGTCGCTGGTGCGGGATCGGCTGACCGAGTGGGGGCTGGAGGAGTTCGCGTTCACCACCGAACTGATCGTGAGCGAACTGGTCACCAACGCCTACCGGTACGCCGGCGGCCCGGTGCTGCTGCGGCTGATCCGCAACGGCCACCTCATCTGCGAGGTCTCCGACACCAGCAGCACCTCTCCCCATCTGCGCCAGGCCCGCGGCACCGACGAGGGCGGGCGTGGCCTGTTCCTGGTGGCCCAGCTGTCCGAGCGGTGGGGCACGCGCTACGGCCGCAACCGGAAGACCATCTGGGCCGAGCAGCCGCTGCCCGCGCATATGCGCAGGGCACACACTTGCGGTGGAAGTTAGGTAAGGCTTACCGTTCTCAATCGCACCACTTCAGGGCGTCGACCGCCACACCGGTCCGCCCGCGGCGAGCGCTTCACCGACGCAGCCTGGCCGTTCCTCCCCCAGTGCCCCAAGGGCCTGGGAGGTACCCCAGCCGGAACCCGCTCACAGGACCCGCCACTTGAATCACGTATCCTCCTCGGCCTTCGGTCTGTACGACCCTGCCCGCGACCACAGCGACTGCGGCGTCGGCTTCATCACCCGCCTCGACGGGACGCCGAGTCATGACGTCATCCGCAAGGGCGACGAAGCGCTCTGCGCCATCCCGCACCGTGGCGGCGCGTCCGCCGAGGGTGTCGGCGACGGCGCGGGCGTGAGCGTCGACCTGTCGGTGGAGTTCTTCTCCGCGATCACCGGCGAGAGCCTGCGGGCCGGGCACTTCGGTGTCGCCAACTGCTTCGTGCCGACCGACGCCGGGCGCCGCGACGGCGCCGTGGACCTGGTCGGCCGCAGCATCGCCGAGCAGGGCTTCGACGTCCTGCTGGTCCGCGACGTGCCCGTGGATCACACGGTGGCCCGGCCCGCGGCCGAGCAGTACCAACTGCCCATCGTGCAGTGGGTGTTCCGCGCCCCCGAGGGATGGGAGCGCGCCGACGTCGACGCCGCCGCCCACCGCGCCCTGCTCGCCGTCGAAGCCGTCGCCTACGCCGACGACACGTCGTACGCGGGGCTGTACCCGCTGTCGTTGAGCGCGCGCACGCAGGTACTCAAGGGCCGCCTCAACTCCGGTGAGGTCATCGGGTACTTCCGCGACCTGTGCGATCCGCGGCACTCCGTCAGGTCCCTGTACTTCCACACCCGGTTCTCCACGAACACCGAGCCGCACCCGACCATGGCGCAGCCGTTCCGCCTCATGGCGCACAACGGCGAGCTCAACACCGACCGCAAGAACCGCCTGTCCGACGAGGCGCTCGCGCGTGCCCGCACCCGGAGCATCGTGCGGCCGCCGGGACAGTCCGACTCCAGCCGGCTCGACCAGACCCTGCAGAGCCGGGTGTTCGACGACGGCCTGGACCTCGTCGAGGCGGTCGTCTCGCTCATGCCGCCCGCCTGGGAGAACGACCGCGCCCTGCCCGCCGCCGTCCGGGACATGCTGGAGTACTTCTCGCTGTACGAGGAGAAGAACGACGGTCCGGCCGCCGTGATCTTCAGCGACGGCGACGTCGTCGGCGCCCGCCTCGACCGGCTCGGCCTGCGTCCGCTGCGTACCGTCGAGACCGCCGAGTACCTGATGGTGGCGTCGGAGGCCGGGCAGGTCGCGTTCCCCGACGACGAGGTCGTGCACCGCAGCCGTATCGAGGCCGGCGGCATGCTCGTCGTCGACCACCGCACCGGCCGCCGGATGCGCACCCGCGAGGTGCTGGACGCCCTCGCCGCGCGTCGGCCGTACAGCGAACTGCTCGCCGCGGCCCGGGTGAACCTCGACGACCTGCCAGCCCCCGACTACTATCGCGGCACGACGACGCTCGGGTACGACGGTGACCTCACGCTCGCCGGGCGGTATGTGGCGTACTCGCTGAACCAGGAGAGCTTCCGGTTCATGCTCGACCCGATGCTCGCCGACGGCTCGGAACGCATCTCGGCGATGGGATACGGCAACGCCATCAACGCGCTCAGCGACACCGAGGGCGGTATGGCGAAGTACTTCTCGCAGCGCTTCGCCCAGGTGACGAACCCGCCGCTGGACAGCATCCGCGAGGCCGACGGCATGAGCATGCGGGTCGCCCTCGGGCCGAAGCCCGACGGGACCCACGAGACCAACGGGCGGCAGCTCGTCGTGTCGTCGCCCGTGCTCGGGCACCTCGACATGGTCCGGCTGCGGGATCAGCGGATCGTGCCGCTGGAGCGGTTCGGCATGCTCTACGAGCCGGTGGCCGGGGACGAGTGCGCCAACGCCGACGCGCTGCGGGCCGCGCTGGAGCGACTCTGCGACGACGTCGAGCGGTTCGCCGGCGAGGGGGGCGGCATCGCGCTCCTCACCGACCGGGCGGTCTCGTCGACGCGCGCGCCGCTGCCCGTGATCCTCGCCGTCGCGGCCGTGAACCAGCGGCTCATCGAGACGGGACTGCGGCTGCGCGTGTCGATCGTCGCCGAGAGCGGTCAGCTGGCCTCGTCCCACCATGTCGCCACCGCGCTCGGCTTCGGTGCCTCCGCCGTCTACAGCCTCAGCGCGCGGCTGCGCGCCGAGGAGAAGTACCCGAGTGCCGCCGCGCCCGCGGGCGAGATCACGGAGACCGACCGGGCGCTGGCCAAGTTCCGCAAGGCCGCCGAGAAGTCGCTCGCGAAGACCATGGGCCGGGTCGGGCTGTGCACCGCCGAGAGCTACATCGGCGGCGAGTTCTTCGAACCGAACTACCTCGACACCCGCGACGACATCTTCGCGCGGATCTTCCCGCACATGGATGCCCCGGTCGGTGGTGTCGGCTTCACCCGGATCGCGCAGGCCGCGACGGAGTGGCACGAGCGGGCTCGTACGGTCGAGAGCGACCAGCAGATCCCGCTGCTCGGACTGTTCAAGGAGCGGTCGGACGGGGCCGGGCACTCGTTCGGCGTCACGGCCGTGCGGGGCTTCGGCGACATGACCGAGGAGAAGCCCGAGTTCGGCAAGGACGGTGACCCCGACGCGCTGCGCCTGCTCACCCTCGGCCAGCTCGACGACGCCTTCGGCATCACCGACGCCGCCTACCGCAACACCGGCTACGACGCCCTCAGCGACGCCGAGATCGACGCGTTCCGGATCACGCCCGGGTACCGCGCCTTCCTGCGGACCACGCACGAGGAGCGCTCACGCCGACCGTCCGCGCTGCGTGATGTGCTCGCGCTGCCCGCGGATGTGACCGGGCTGCGTACGCCGGAGGACTTCGCGCGCGAGCTGGGCCGTTTCTCGACGGCCGGCAACGCGAGCGTGACGGTCCGCGGAGTCACCGTGTCCGTCGCGGACGGCTCCACCGTCCGGCTGGGCCTCAACGGAGGAAGAGCCGACCGCCACGCCGCCCTCGCCGACGGACTCGCCCTCGCGTATCCCGGTCAGGTCGAGACGGTGGAGGTGACCGAGGACGGCGTCACCGTCACGGCCACCGGCACCGCCGCCCGCCTCCTCACCCTCCTCGACCGCGCCCCCGACAGCGTTCCCCTCGACGAGGTCCAGCCCGCCCACGAGATCACCCGCTCGCTCGCCTCCGGCGCGATGAGCCACGGCGCGCTCGTGGCGACCGCGCACGAGGCCGTCGCGCACGGCACGAACATGGTCGGCGCGATGTCGAACAGCGGTGAGGGCGGCGAGCACCACACCCGGTACGGCACCATCCGCGGTTCCCGGATCAAGCAGTTCGCGTCGGGCCGGTTCGGCATCTGGGCGGGCTATCTCGCCGACCCGATGCTTCAGGAGCTGGAGATCAAGATCGGGCAGGGTGCCAAGCCCGGCGAGGGCGGTCAGCTGCCCGCGCCGAAGGTCACCGTCGACATCGCGGCGGCGCGTGGCGGCACCCCGGGCATCGAGCTCATCTCCCCTCCCCCGCACCACGACACGTACTCGATCGAGGACCTCGCGCAGCTCATCCACGACTGCAAGGCCGCCCGGGTACGGGTGATCGTGAAGCTGGTGTCCTCGGAGGGCATCGGCACCATCGCGGTCGGCGTCGCCAAGGCCGGCGCGGATGTCATCAACGTCGCCGGGAACACCGGCGGCACGGGTGCCGCGGCCGTCACGAGCCTGAAGTACGCGGGGCGTTCGGCGGAGATCGGCGTCGCCGAGGTGCACCAGGCGCTCGTCGCGAACGGGCTCCGCCAGAAGGTCGTACTCCGTTGTTCCGGCGCGCACCAGACCGGCGGCGACGTCGTCACCTCCGCTCTCCTCGGCGCCGACAGCTTCGAGTTCGGTACGACCGCGCTGATGATGCTCGGCTGCGTCATGGCGAAGAACTGCAACGTCAAGTGCCCGGCCGGGCTCACCACGAACCCCGAGGTCTTCGAGGGCGATCCGCGCGCGCTGGCGCAGTACCTGCTCAACATCGCGCACGACGTCCGGCAGATCCTCGCCCGCCTGGGTCTGCGGTCCCTGCGGGAGGCCCGGGGACGCACGGACCTGCTGCAACTCCTCGACCACCCGGCGAGCGTGGGGCGCCTCGACGTCCGTCGTCTGCTCGCGCGCGTGCCCGAGAAGGCCGTAGCGGACCCGGAGTACCTGGAGAAGGACTTCACCACCGACGACGCCCTCATCGAGCGCGTCAGGGAAGCGCTCCTCGACCGGCGCGAACCGTCCCTGCTCATCGACGGCATCCGCCTCGGCAACAGCGACAAGTCGGTCGGCGGTCAGCTCTCCATCGACGTCGAGCGGCTCCTCAACCACGAGATCGACCCCGTGGGCGCACCCGCCGTCACCTGCGACGACCGCGGCCGCCACCGCCTCGTCGACGACGCCGTCCGCATCCGCACCACCGGCTCCGCCGGACAGTCGTACGGCGTGTTCTGCAACGACGGCATCACCCTCGAACACACCGGCACCGCCAACGACGGCGTCGGCAAGAGCCAGAGCGGCGGGCGGATCGTCGTCCGCGCCCCGGGCGGCGGCAGCGCCGAGCGCGGTGGCAACGTGCTCGTCGGGAACTTCGCGCTGTTCGGCGCGACCGGCGGCCGGACGTTCGTGCAGGGTGAGGCCGGTGACCGGTTCGCCGTGCGGAACTCGGGCGCGACCGCGGTCGTCGAGGGCCTCGGCGACTTCGGCTGCGAGTACATGACCGGCGGCACCGTGCTCAACCTCGGCGGCTTCGGCAAGGGCCTGGGCAACGGCATGAGCGGCGGGTTCCTGTACCAGTACGACCCGTCGGGCGAAATCCGCGACCGGGTGAGCGCCGATTCACTCCTCGTCTTCCCGGTGACCGACACCGAGCACGGCGCCTTCCACGAGGCGGCCGTACGGCTGCTGCTGGCATGGCACCTGGAGGCGACCGGCTCCCCGCTCGCGGCACGGCTGCTGGAGGACTGGGAGGGCGAACGGCGGCACGTGTACTGCGGGATGCCCCGCGCGCTGCTGCTGTACCAGGACGCGACGGAAATCCTCGCCGCGGCGACCCGCAACGAACTCCTCGACGAGCTGGCGACCTCGATCGCCTCCGACAAGCTGCGCGCGTTCAAGGTCGACTACCGCGACCGGCGCACCGTGCTCGGTGGTCGTGCCCCGGCGTTCGGCGATCAGGGCAGCGACGACATGTTCTCGCTGCTGTCGTCGTACACGGTGCTCGGCGTCGCGCAGGACCTCGCGCTCAAGCGGGTGCCCGGGGCGAGTGGCCCGGACGATCCGCGCGTGGCGGAGGCCGTCCGCAACCTCGTCCTCACCGAGGACTTCTTCGTCAAGCAGCGGGTCGTGAAGTATCTGCGCGGCACGCTGGAGCGGTTCGACGACGGCGAGCTGGCCACGCTCATCGCGATCAAGCGCCTCGACGACTACAAGCACGCGCTCCGGCAACGGAACAACCTCAGCGTGGACGCGCCCGGAACCTACGGCTGGATCATGCACCAGAACACCAAGAACGCCGGCCGCGTCCGCGCCGCCCGGTTCGACGAGCTGCTGGCGACGGCGGCGCTCGACGACATCGCCGGACGCCTCAGCCACATGCCGCAGGCCCCGACCGAGACGGTGACCGCGTGACCCTCATGCCCCCGACCGGGTCCCTCATCCCGGCCGACGCGCCGTTCTCCGCCCAGCAGGAGGCCTGGCTCGCCGGGTTCATCGCCGGGATCGCCGCCGCCGGACGCCGGGACGGCGCGGCGCCGGACGCACCCGCCGCGACGATCGACGTCCTGTTCGGCACCCAGACCGGCAACGCCGAGTTCCTCGCCGGTGAGCTCGTCGCCGGGGCCCGTGCCCGCGGCCTCGGCTCCACCGCCACCGCGCTCGACGACGTCACGCCCGAGCGGCTCGCCGCGATGTCCCACGTCATCGTGGTGACCTCGACGTACGGCGAGGGCGAGATGCCCGACAACGCCGGGCTGTTCTGGGAGGCGCTCCAGGCCGAGACGGCGCCGAGGCTGGAGGGTCTGCGGTACGCGGTCCTCGGGCTCGGCGACCAGGGATACGACGACTTCTGCCAGGCCGCGAAGGTCATCGACACCCGCCTCGAGCAGCTCGGGGCGACCCGGCTGCACGAACGCGTCGACTGCGACGTGGACTTCGAGGAGCCCGCCGCGCAGTGGACGGCGGAGGTGCTGGAGCGTCTAGTCGCGGAGACCGGCGCGTCGGGAGGCGCCACGGAGGCAGCCCCGGCCGCCGTGCCGCAGCGCTCCCAGTGGAACAAGCGCAATCCGTACCGCTCCCGGCTCGCGGTGAACCGTCTGCTGTCCTCACCCCGCAGCGCGAAGGAGATCCGCCACTACGAGTTCGACCTCGGCGACAGCGGCATCACGTACGATGCGGGCGACGCGCTGGCCGTCGTACCGGTGAACGACCCGGCTCTCGTCGGGGAGTTGCTGAGGCACCTCGGTGCGGGCGGTGACGAGGAGGCCGCCGAGCTGCTGCGCACCGAGCGTGAGATCCGCACCCCGTCGAAGGAGCTGATCGCGGACCTCGTGGAACGGGCACCGGCGAGCGAACTCGCCTCGGTCGTCGCGCACGGCGACCGGTCCGACCTGGACTCCTGGCTCTGGGGCCGGGACGTGCTCGACCTGCTCCGGGACGCCGGTTCCGCCGCGCCGGGTCTCGCCGAACTCCTGCCGCTCCTACGGCCGTTGCAGGCACGCCAGTACTCGATCTCGTCGAGCCCGCTCGCCCACGCGGGCCGCGTCCACCTCACGGTCGCCTCGGTGCGGTACGGCGACCGGTACGGGGGCGTCGCGTCGACCTACCTCGCGGACCGCGTGGACTCGCCCGTGAGCGTCTTCGTGCAGCCGAACGCCTCCTTCGGTGTCCCGGCCGACGACGACGCCCCGATGATCATGATCGGCCCCGGCACGGGCATCGCCCCCTTCCGCGGCTTCCTGCACGAGCGGGCCGCGCGGGGCGCCACCGGCCGCAACTGGCTGTTCTTCGGCGACCAGCACCGCGAGACGGACTTCGTGTACGAGGACGAACTGGTCTCCTTGCGCGACCGGGGCGTACTCACCGAACTGGACCTGGCGTTCTCACGCGACCAGGCCGAGAAGATCTACGTGCAGACCCGGATGCGCGAACGATCCCGCGAGCTCTACGCCTGGCTGGAGGACGGCGCCCACCTCTACGTCTGCGGCGACGCCTCCCGTATGGCGAAGGACGTCGAGGCGGCCCTGCTGTCCGTCATCGCCGAGCAGCGCGGACGCGGTGACGATGACGCGGCGGAGTACCTGGCGGGCCTGCGGCGGGCGAAGCGCTACGTACGGGACGTGTACTGAGCATGACGGACCACGACGCCCATGGTCACTGCGCGTTCGAGGGGTGCTGCGGCAGACGGCGGAGCAGCGTGCGGCTGATCGACGCCCGGATGCCGGAGCTGGCGCGGTGCCTGACGCTCTTTCAGTACGTCCAGGCGGTCACCGGCGGTCCGGTCGCCCGGATCGACCAGGCCGGCAGTTACGCGGCCCCGAGCCTGCGCGGCGAGGCGTTCGCCGTGCACCCGGGCTCGATCGCGCTCCGCGTCGACGGCGACGGTGTCACCTCGGCCGTGGTCGCGAGGGACGAGGACACCGGCGCGGTCGCCCTGCGCCTGCTGGACCCGGACGGCCGGACCGTGCACCAGGGGCGGCTGCTCTCCGAGGGGGACCGGCTGCTCACCGGACTCGTGGGCACGCTCGACGCCGGGGTACCGGCCGCGAGGCCGTCCGCGGCGCCCGAGGTGCCGGCGTGGGAGAACGGCGACCAGCTCGCCCAACTCGACGCGATCCTCACGGACGGCGGGATCGCCCGGCGTGCGGCCTTCGACGGATACCGCGGCGAGCACCGGCCGATCGACGCCGGCGTGCTGCCCGCCGTACTCGACCACGTCTGCTCGGTCGGGCTGCCGATCGGGGTCGCGGTGTTCGCCCCGGCGGCGATGCAGGCGTGCGGCGGCCGGGTGCACGTCACCGACCGGACCGTCGGCGGGCGGGTGTTCGCGGCGATCGCCCAGAGCTCGGTGGAGATCGACCTCGCGGGCGTCCGGTCCTGCCACCTGGTCCGCTCCACGGCGGCACACGGCCCGACCTCGGCGCTCGAACTCGACGACGAGGACGGACGCTGCGTCGCGGTCATCACACAGTTCGGGATCGTCGGGGAGGACGTCCACGCGGCCTGGGAGCACCTCACGGCGTCGCTGCCTGCCGCATAGCCACAACAATTTGCGGATTCAGGTAAATACGGCTCGGAGAGCGGTCACATAAGCACTCCTTTAAGCTGCCAAAAGCAGTGATACGGGGCCAAAACAAGCCGTCCCCAGGCGATGCGCACAGCGTCGGGCCGCTCGTCCTCGCTGTGCCCGGACCGTCGTCCGCCGCCACTGGCCCTTGGTGACGGGCCTGCCGACGTGCACGGTGTGACGCGGCGGCCCTGTCCTGAGCAGAGGGTTTTCGGCCCGGGCTCCGCCGGGTTGCATCCTGCGCATCTTGTGAGGCCCTCTCGCCGGCAGCACGATCGGCCTCGCTCGCACAGAAGTCCGCTCCCGGAGCAGTCCACTTGAGGAGGCCCCTGTGCCGACCGACCGCATCAGCCTCAGCCCCGAGTCCGCTCGGCAACTCGCGACCACCACGAAGACGGCACCGCAGATGCGGGGTATCACCCCGCGTTATCTCCTGCGCGCTCTTCCGTGGGTCGATGTCGAATCGGGTGTGTACCGCGTCAACCGGCGCCGCACCTACGTCCTGGGCGACGACCGCATCAGCACGCACACCGACGGGGGAAGTCCCCGCGTCGTCCAGGGCGACTTACGTGAGATCCCGTACCTGCGCGAGACCGATGACGCGCTCCTCGGTCAACTGGCCGACGCCTTCACCGAGACGAGCTTCGAGGCGGGGCAGGTGCTCGTCCAGGAGGGCGACCCGGCCGAGCACCTGTGGGTGATCGTCCGGGGCCGCGCCGAGAAGCGCGCCGCCGGGCGGTACGGCGACGAGGCGCTGATCCAGGTCATCGGCGACGGGCAGTACTTCGACCTCGAGGCGTGGACCAAGGGCGAGCCCATGCCGTACGCCGTCAAGGCCGTCACTCCCGGCGTCGCCCTGCGCGCCGAGCGTTCCGCCCTCGCCGGGCTCATCGAGCGCGACGAGTCGCTGCGCGGGGCGGTGGAGTCGTACACGGCGGGCGGCATGCCCGCGCCCGGCACCGAGGCGCCCATCGACCTGAGCGGCGGTCATGTGGGCGAGGTCGACCTGCCGAGCACCTACGTCGACTACGAGGACGTGCCGCGCGAGTACCACATGACGCTGGCCCAGACGCGGATGATGGTGCACTCCCGCGTCGCCGACCTCTACAACGGACCGATGGACCAGACGCGGACCCAGGCCAACCTGACCGTCCAGGCCCTGCGCGAGCGGCAGGAGAACCTGATGCTCAACCACCCCGACTTCGGGCTCCTCCGCAGTGTCCCGGCCGGCCAGCGCGTGCAGGCGCGCACCGGCGCTCCGACCCCCGACGACCTCGACGAGTTGCTCGCGAGGGTGTGGAAGCAGCCCGCCTACTTCGTGGCGCACCCGAGGGCGATCGCCGCGTTCGGGCGCGAATGTACGCGGCGGGGGGTGCCGCCGGTGACGGACAGCCGGTTCGGCAGTCCGCTGCTGACCTGGCGGGGCGTGCCACTGCTGCCCTCCGACAAGGTGCCGTGTCCGGGCGGCTCGGGCGAGGCGGCCGGTACCACCGAGATCCTGCTGATCCGGGTCGGCGAGGCCGAGCAGGGCGTGGTGGGACTGCGCCCCGCGGCCGTGCCGGACGAGGTCGAACCCGGCCTGTCCATGCGGAACATGGGCATGGACCAGAAGGGCATCACGTCCTACCTGATGACGGCCTACTTCAACACCGCCGTGCTGGTGGACGACGCCATCGCCGTACTCCAGAACGTCGAGGTGTCCAAGTACCATGACTACGCCTGACGTCACGGCGTGGCCGACGCCGACCGATCCCTTGGCGCTCAGGCGCCAACCGGGCGGTTTCACCGCCGAGTCGGTGCGTCACGACTTCCCGGTCCTGCACCGGCCCGTCAACGGCCACCCCCTCATCTGGCTCGACAACGCCGCCACCACCCAGAAGCCGCGGCAGGTCATCGAGGCGCTCACCGCCTACTACGGCATCGCCAACTCGAACATCCACCGCGGGGCCCACACCATGGCGCGGGAGGCCACCGAGGCGTACGAAGCGGGCCGGGCCGCCGTCGCCGACTTCCTCGGCGCCCCGAGCCCGGACGGTGTCGTCTTCGTGCGCGGCACCACGGAGGCCGTCAACCTGGTCGCGCAGAGCTGGGGCCGGGCCAACCTCGGGCCCGGCGACGACATTCTGGTGCCGGTCCTCGAACACCACTCGGACATCGTGCCGTGGCAGATGATCGCCAAGGAGACGCGAGCCCGGCTCGTTCCGGTCCCGCTCACCGCGGACGGAGAGATCGACCAGAACGCGTACGCGGATCTCCTGTCCTCGCGCACCCGGCTCGTCGCGATCAGCCACGCCTCGAACGTCCTCGGCACCGTCCCGCCCGTCAAGGAGATGACGGCGCTCGCCCACCGCTACGGGGCCAAGGTCCTGGTGGACGGTGCCCAGGCCGTCGCTCATTTCCCCGTCGACGTACAGGACTTGAACGCCGACTTCTACGCGTTCTCCGGTCACAAGCTGTTCGCGCCGACCGGCATCGGGGTCCTGTACGCGAAGCCCGACCTCCTCGCCGGCATGGCGCCGTGGCAGGGCGGCGGCAACATGATCGAGTCCGTGGACTTCGGGCAGACCACGTTCGCGGCCGCCCCGCACAGGATGGAGGCCGGCACCGGACACATCTCCGGCGTCATCGGACTGCTCGCCGCCGTGAACTGGCTGACGTCCCTCGACCGCGAGGCCGTCGCGGCGTACGAGGAGGGTCTCCTGTCGTATGCGCGCGAGGCCCTTGCCACGGTGCCCGGGCTCCAGCTGATCGGTTCGGCGCCCGACCGGATCGCGGTGCTCACGTTCACGCTCGCGGGACAGGACCCGGCCTCCGTCGCCGACTGGCTCGACCGCGACGGAATCGCCATCCGCGCCGGTCACCACTGCGCCCAACCGGCCCTCGCCCACTACGGGTTGGAGTCGGCGGCGCGCGCGTCTCTCGCGCTCTACAACACGGCCGACGAGGTGGACCAACTCGTCGCGTCGCTGCACCGACTGCAACAGAGCCTTTGACGAAGGGAGTAAGGACCTGACCGGGGCCCGTGCGCCGCAAAGTGGCCGCACGGACCCCGGTTCCCCTGCGCAGTGCCACCGGTCGTGGCGCACGGACCGATCGGTTCCCCGAGGCGCGGGCCGCCGGGCTCACCAGGAGCCCGCGGCGGACTCGGGACCGTCGCGCAGGGCAGGGGGTGGGAGTGGTGCCGGGGGGCGCCGGGTGAGTCACCGGCCCGGCAGCATGCTCGCGGCAGCCACCCCGGCGAAGACCGCGGCGCGCCGACCGATGCCCGCCAGACCGGGCCCCGCGCCGATCACCGGCCCGGCCCCCCCCCCGGAGAGCCACGGCGATGCCGTTCGTTGAAGGCAACGGCGTTCACCGCGCCGCCGGCACTCCTCCAGAAGGGCGCCCGGTGCGCCATCCCACCAGTCAGGGCCGGGCGGCCACCTGGTCCAGACCGGCCTCCGCCGCCCGAGCAGCATCCCGCTCGCCCGGCAATGTCCCCTGGAGCAACTCTCACGCCCCCCTGTGGGTCCTCGGGCACACGGCCGCCGCGCTCGTGCCGTACTCCGGCTTCCTGCCGCCCATGCGTGTGGTCACCGGCATGGCGTACGTCGGTTTCCGGGCGCCGGCCTCGGTCGCCGAGGTCTCCGTCGTCCCCGCCGGCCCTCGTCGCCGCCCACCGCCAGGGCGTACTGGCCCCCGATCAGCTGGCACGGTCGTGGCGGACCTCGCCCCCCGCCGGGCGATGCAGCCAGCCCCCTCGATGGGGGAGCCATGAGAGCAACGCCGCCAACATGCAGACCTCGCAACGGCAGATCGCCGCACCACCGGGACCGAACGAGCTCAACTCGATCAAGCACCACCTGCTGGACGACACCCAGGCCATGCCAACTTCACGGCCGCCCCACGCCGTTGGGTTCGTCGAGCGGGTCGTTTTCCCGGCGCACCTGCCTCGCTTTCTCCAGCGAGGGCTCCGCTGCGGGTACCGCCATGTGCGCCGCCTATTCGGGTGCCTGTGGGCCCATCAACGCATCTCGCGTGCGGGCCGGCGGCATACCTCTGGCGAGCACACACCGACCGAAGGAGACGCTCGTGCGTGCACCTACCCTGCTGGCCGCCACCGTTCTGGCCGGGACCGTTCTGCTCGGAGGCGCGGGCCAGGCCCTTGCCTACGACAGCGACGACATGAGTAACGCCGGAGCTGGTTTCGGAAACAGCTCTCCGGCCATGCCTGGTCTCGACCAGGGCGACTCCGGCTTCGGCCAGGGCGCGTCCACTGCCGGCCAGGGCGCGTCCGGTTCCGACCAGGACGAGTCCGGCTTCGACCAGGACGCATTCGGATTCGACCAGGACGAGTCCGGCGTCGACCGGGGCATCGGTCACTGACGGCTGCTGGGCCGCGCTTCCTCCCCTGCCCCGTATCGCGAGCATCGCGGTACGGGGCAGGGGGTTTCGCGGAGTACGGTTCCCGTTTCTTGCGGCTCGGCAGCCTGGCGGCTCGGCGAACAAATAATCGGTTGCCTGTCGGCGGCGGTCGTGGATGCAATGGCCGACATGATCACCCAGGGGCGCCCGCCACGGCGAGATGAGACGAGTCCGCACCCATCGTCACCTGGGACACGGCGGGCTGACGGCTCATCGGTCCGGGTCGGCGCTCTCGTTCCGCTGACTCGGCCTGGCTGGGTCGAGGCGGGTCGACACCTGCTGGCCGGACTCGAGCTGGCCGTTCACGACGTCAACGACGCCGGCGGGATCGACGGAAGGCCACTTGAGCTGGTCGTCCGGGACACCGCGGCCGATCCGCAGCAGGCCGCGGCGGCCGTGGACGAGTTGGCCAGCCTTGGCGTCGCCGCCTTGGCGGGCGAGTATCACAGCGTCGTCGCTCGCGCCGCCGCCACCCGGGCCGACGCCCTCGGCCTGCCGTTCCTCTGCTCGTCAGCGGTGCTCGACGCGCTCACCGAACAGCCGACGGAATGGGTCGCGCGTCTCTCCCCGCCGCAGTCCCGGGGCTGGCAGATCTACGCGGACTTCCTCCTCGGCGCGGGTCACCGTCGCATCGCCGTAGCAACCCAGCCGAGTGTCTACTGGGCTTGTGGGACCCGCATTCTGCGGGACCACTTCGCCGCACACGGCGGCACTGTCACCGAACTCGACATGAGCGCGCTGACACCTGCGGCCGTGTGCGACGCACTCGTCGACCGGCGCGCCACAGCCCTCCTCCTCCTGGTCGGTCACCCGGAGCCGGCGGTGTCGATCGTCCGGTCCGTACGCCGCGACCACCGCCTCGCCGACGTCATGATCGGTGCTCCGGCCGGGCAGCCGGAGTTCCCCGAGTGGGCGACGTCGCTGGGCCACGCCGGCGCGGCGATCCCGTTCCTGCGCTACCTGCCCGAGCGCCTCAGCCCCCTCGGCGCACGAGTCGAGACGGCCCTGCGCGAGCGGCTGGCCGAAGCGCCCTCCTTCGTCGCCTTCGAGGGCTACGACACGGTCGCCGTCCTGGCCGAGGCACTGCGTTCGCACGGCGTGGACCGGGCCCGCACGGCCGAATCCTGGCCGGACGTCGAAGTCGAAGGCACCCGCGGGCGGATCCAGTTCTCCCGCATGCCCGGCATCAGCGTGTGGCAATGGACGCGCACGCCCATCCAAGTCGTTGACCGGGACCCGGCGGAACCCGATCGCTTTCGGATCCTTTTCTCCAGTCCGCCAAAGGTGCGGAACAGAACATCCTGATGCCGGTCTCATCGTTGAGCCACGCATGAAGATCATCGCTGCCGCCGCACTCGCCGGTGCGGCCCTCCTCACCGCCGCCGTCCCCGCCTCAGCAGACGACGGGCCCATCGACTTCGGCATCTTCCAGGGCGTCAACGACACCACAGGCTCAGCATCCACCGGCTCGAGCCCGAACTGGAGGCAGACAGACAGCGGGTCGGGCGGCACCGTCCCGAAGTCGGCCCTGGAAATGCTGGTGGCCGACCTGGCGGCACCCAGCCAGCAGTGAGAGCCGGGAGGCACAGGTCCGGCTTGCGGCCACGGCGAGTGCGCCGCCGCCACTGACCGCCTGCGGCCCGGGCCGCTCCGACGACGGGTACGCCGGGGACCGTGCGGCGAAGTACGAGCGGGTCGTCAGACGGTCCTCGGCGGCGGCATTCCCTGGTCGTGACTTTGGCCGGGCGGCGGCATTTGTCCGATCACCAGGAAGTGATCACGTTCGCCCCTTCGACGAGAGCCCCCATGAACACGCCTCTCAACCTCGCTCACGCCTACGAGACCGACAACAACCCGCTCCTCTCCGTACTGCACTCCCTCGGCTGGGGAAGCCTCCTCAACCTCGGCTACTTCACTCCCCTCACGCTGCCCCGCCTCACCGGCGGCCTGGCGTCCTTCCAGGAGGAGCTCGTCAGCCGTTCGCTCGCCCTGCTGCGCATCCGGCCGGGCGAACAGGTTCTCGACGTCGCCTGCGGCACCGGCCACACCACCCGCCGCATCGCCGAGCAGGGCGCCTTCGCCACCGGCATCGACCTCTACCCGCCCCATGTGGCGCAGGCCGTCCAGCGGCACGGTGACCACGGCCGCACCCGTTTCCTCCAAGCCGACGCCACCGACCTGCGCGCGAATCCGTCCTTCGGCGACGCCGAGTTCGACAAGGTGCACTGCCTGGAGGCCGCGTTCCACTTCGGTCCCGAGGGCCGCCGCGCCTTCCTGGAGGAGGCCTACCGTCTCCTCAAGCCCGGCGGCCGGCTCGTCCTCGTCGACTTCGCCTGGGCCACCGGTGACCCCACCGAGATCAACGCGGCCGATCCCGGCCGTGTCGTCCGCGACACGTGGGCGTTCGAGGAGTTCGAACCGCTCGTCCGCTACATCCGTCACGCCATCGACATCGGATACCGTCCGTGCCGTGTCCATGACTGGACCCGCCCCGTCACCCGACGCTTCATGACCCTCGGCTTCCTTGGCGCCAGGCTGGCCCTCACCCCCGCCGGGCGCCGGCTCCTGGGCCGGCTGCTGCCCCCTCTGAAGGATCTGACCCACGCTCAGTGGCTCTCCCTCTCCAGCGTGGTTCTGGCCCACGTGCCCGTTCAGCGCGCCAGCCGGTACGTCGCGCTCGTCCTGGACAAGCCGGTCCGCGGGACGTGACGGGCGCACGCGTCGCAGGGCGGCCGGTCGGCGGCCGACGGGCGGGGCGATTACCCGAAACAGGCCGAGTCGCTCCTTCAGTACGACGCCGACGTGGCGGGTGTGATGCGCTGCGACTGGGCCCGTATGCGCGGTCTGCTGCGCCTGACGGCCGCCCCGCGCCTGGCCGGGCTGATTCCCGCCGGCGGTGCCGCACAGGACGGCCGGGAGGAACTGCTCCGCCGGCTCCGTCAGCTGCCGCCCGACGAGGCGCTGACCCTGCTCACCGAGAGCATCGCCGCGCTGATCGCCGAGGTGCTGGAGATGGAGGCCGCGGACATCGACGTTCACCGGCCCGGTGGACTCCCTCGGCCTGGACTCGCTCAGCGCGGCCGAGCTGCTCGTCAAGCTCCAGCAGGGCTTCGACATCGAGATCCCGCCCATGGAGTTGATGCGCAGCGCTCGCGGCACCATCGCGGAGCTCGCCCAGGCGGTCCACCTGCGCCTCGACCTGGCCCACAGCGCGGAGTGCGCGCCGGACCAACTGGCCCTGGAAGCCGAACAAGCGGAGCACTTCGAGGAGGCAGTCGTGCTGCCCCGTCAGGCGGGCTCCTCCTCGGGCGGTCCGGGGGCGACTCCTGCGGATCACCGGCTCCCCGTTGCCGGTGATCCGCGGAGTGACGGGGGCAGTTGGCCATCCACACCGTGACAACTCCCAGTTGAGGCCATCCAGGCCCAGCAGGAGGCGCTGGGCCTCGGCGTCATCGTCGCCGAGCCGGCGCGCTCGCGAGCACGGTCGGTCCGACCGGGCCTCGCACCTGATCTGGTCTGTTCGTGATGCCGGACAACGCACAGGGCCCGCCCGCGCAGTGCGCGGACGGGCCTTGTGATCGAGCGCTGGGCAGGCCTTGCACCTGCATCTCCCCGCAGGAAGCGGGGCGTCTTTCCTTGGACCACCAACGCAGCACCAGCCACCCTGAGTTGCGGCGACCAGCTCGTGATCGACTTTACCGTATGCCGACGACTCCTCCGCCCCGACGGGACGGGGCATGCGCGGCACTCCGCCAAGGATCAGGACGTCCGGTCGTGGTGGTCCAGCAAGCGGGTGAGCAACTGCACGAACTGGTCGCGTTCGGCCGGACTCAGCGGGGCGAGCAGTTCGTCGTGGAGGTCGTCCAGGACCTTGTCGAGGCGGCGTAGGTGACGGCGGCCTCGGTCGGAGATCGTGATGATGTTGCGGCGCTGGTCGTCGGGGTCCGGCGCCCGCTCGACGAGGTGACGCTCGGCGAGTTCGTTGAGCACGCCGACCATGTCGCTGCGGTAGATGCCGGTGCGCCTGCTCAGCGTCGCCTGGCTGCCGGGCCCGTGATCCTGCAGTGAGGCGAGCACGGCGTAGTGCCACTTGCGGGCGTCGACATCGGCCAGCCCTTCGTTGATCAGCCGGTCCGACCGCGTGGACAGCTGCGACAACAGTCGGCTCGCCTGTCGACGCAGCCTGTCGGGCGCCTCGGACGCGCTGTCATCGGGCACGTCCGCGGCGCCAGCTCTGGTCATGGCGCCAATCTTACTCATTGCGTTAGTCCCACTAACAATATACGTTCAGTGATGCAGACACCATTAGTGCGACTAACGCTGGTTGAGCGAACTACAGGAAGGAAGATTCGTCATTCCCACCAAGACGCTGCAGATTCCCACCCCTGACGGTCAGGCCGACGCATTCGCCGCCTTCCCCGACGGCGGCGAGCGACACCCCGGGGTCCTGCTGTACACCGATGCCTTCGGCGTGCGGCCCGAACTGGAGGAGAGGGCCCGCGAACTGGCCGGGCACGGCTACTACGTGCTCGTCCCCAACCTCTACTACCGGCACGGCCCGGCACCGGTGGCCGAACTTCCCGAGCACATCGGAGAAGAGATCAGGCCCGCGGTCATCGCCCGGCTGATGCCCCTGCTCGAGGAGCACACGACCGAACGGATCCTGCGCGACGCCGACGCCTACCTCGAGTTCCTCACCACTCGGCCCGAGGTCGGCACCGGACCGGTCGCCGTGATGGGCTACTGCATAGGTGGCGCCCTGGCGATGCGCACCGCGACGGCCCACCCCGACAAGGTGGCCGCCGTCGCCGGATTCCACCCCGGTTTCCTGGTCACCGACTCGCCCGACAGCCCGCACCGCCTCGTCTCCGAGCTCACCGCCGAAGTCCACCTCGGCCTCTCCGCGAACGACATGCCGCCCGAGGCCCTCGTCGAACTCCATCAGGCCCTGGATGCCGCAGGCGTCCGCTATACGTCCGAGACCTACCCCGGCACAGTCCACGGCTTCACCATGTCCGACACCGACGCCTTCAGCGCCTCCGGGCTGAAGCGCCACTGGGACCGCCTGCTCCCCCTCCTGGACCGCACTGTGGCCGGCAACTGAATCTCCGGCCCGGAACGCAGGGCTGAAGCATCCGGTCCCGTCGAATCCCCGGCGTATCGCGGATATCCACTCCCTGGGCCAAGCCCCTCCCATAACCTCGTCAAGGGAAAACGCCAGATGCCACAGGTATCCACTTTGAGGAGGCGATGTGCTCGGACGGGGCATGCGGTTGCTCGCGGGAGCCATGACCGTGGCCTTGATGGTGCTCGTCGGTCCCAGTGCCCCGAGCGGTGCCCTCTCCGCCAGGCCACTGCCCGACGACGCCGTCCGGGATGTCGTACCGAACCGGGTCATGACGTGGAACATCTGCAACCCCTGCGAGGCCAGTAACGTCGACCGGGCAGCGGAGATCGCCACGTTTGCGCCCCAGGTCATCGGCCTGCAAGAAGCGTGCGTGGGTGACGTCGAAAGGATCCGGAACTATCTGGAGGGCCTTTACGGGCTCGTTTACCAGGTCGAGTACGGGACGGTTCTTCAGAGTTGGGGCCGCTGCGGAGGCGTTCCGTGGAGTCCGGGGGCCTTCGGCCAGGCGGTCCTCTCGGCGGCACCGATGACGGACCACGTCAGTGTGGAATACCCCGACGGCGGATCCGAGGACCGCGGCTACATGGCGGTCACCACCACTGTGGGCGGTCGATCCGTCCGGGTCTTCAACACCCACCTCGCCCAACGACGTCAAGAGGCGGTCCGAGCAGACCAGACGGCCGTACTCGCCGCAGACGTCGCCCGGTACGACCGCGCAATCGTTCTCGGCGACTTCAACGCCGTCCCGTACGCCCCCGAACTCTCCGAGATGTGGGCACTGGCCGCGGACACAGACCCCCAGTGCCGTCCCTCCTCCGCCGGCACCTGCACGCCGACCACCGACTGGCACAGCAAGTTCGACTACGTCTTTCTGCGGGGCATCACTCCCCTCAGGCACCATGTGCACCCGACCCCGTACTCGGACCACCACATGCTGCACACCGACCTCGGCCCAGCATGAAGTGGGCCCTCCCTGACCGACTGGATCGGTAACCCCGAGAGCGGTTGTCAGGAGATTCCGGGAGGCGGATTCCGCTCGTGCCGAAGTCGACCCGGTAGCGGAAAAGCATTCTCTTCTCGCACGTTTGTCATGCGGGGGTGCTCTGCGTGTTTCGTAGCGGTGCCGTCTGTGGTGCGCGACGATACGGAACGCCGACACATCACAATCATCGGCATTGCGCGTGGAAACCCCGAGACAGAAAGAAGGACGGACGTGTCCGGCAGCGAAAGCGAAAACCCAGCAATCGCCTCCCCGACCCCCACGCCGACTCGGCCCAGGACAAACCGGGACTGGTGGCCGAATCAGCTGGACCTCCAAATTCTCCACCAGCACTCGTCCCGCTCCAACCCGATGGACGAGGACTTCGACTACGCGGATGAGTTCGCGACCCTCGACCTCGACGCGCTGAAGCGGGACGTCTTCGAGGTGATGACGGCGTCGCAGGACTGGTGGCCTGCCGACTACGGCCACTACGGGCCGCTCTTCATCCGGATGAGCTGGCACGCCGCGGGCACGTACCGTGTCGCCGACGGCCGGGGCGGTGGCGGCAGCGGCGCTCAGCGCTTCGCGCCCCTCAACAGTTGGCCGGACAACGCGAGCCTCGACAAAGCCCGCCGTTTGCTCTGGCCGGTCAAGCAGAAGTATGGCCAGAAAATCTCCTGGGCCGACCTTCTGGTCTTCGCCGGCAACTGCGCCATGGAATCCATGGGGTTCAAGACCTTCGGATTCGGCTTCGGGCGGGAGGATATCTGGGAACCCGAGGAAATCTTCTGGGGACCCGAGGACACCTGGCTCGGAGATGAGCGCTACAGCGGCGACCGGGAACTCGCCACTCCCTTCGGTGCCGTGCAGATGGGACTGATCTACGTCAATCCGGAGGGGCCCAACGGCAACCCGGATCCGATGGCCGCCGCCCGCGACATTCGCGAGACGTTCGGGCGCATGGCGATGAACGACGAGGAGACGGTCGCGCTCATCGTCGGCGGCCACACGTTCGGCAAATGTCATGGCGCCGTCGACCCCGCGTACATCGGCCCGGAACCCGAGGCGGCCTCCATCGAGCAGCAAGGCCTCGGCTGGCGGAACACGTACGGCAGCGGCAAGGGCGCAGACACACTCACGAGTGGACTGGAGGGCGCCTGGACTCCCGAGCCGACCAGGTGGGACAACGGGTACCTGGACACCCTGTTCCGGTACGACTGGGAGCTGACGACGAGCCCCGCCGGCGCCAAGCAGTGGACTCCCACGGACCCGTCGGCCAAGGACACGGTGCCCGATGCCCATGATCCGTCGAAGCGGCACGCTCCCATGATGCTGACGACGGACCTCGCGCTGAAGCTGGACCCGGTCTACGGCCCGATCTCGAAGAGCTTCCACGAGAACCCGGACAGGCTCGCGGAAGCGTTCGCCAAGGCGTGGTACAAGCTGTTGCACCGCGACATGGGGCCCGTCACCCGCTACCTCGGCCCGTGGGTTGCCGAGCCGCAGCTGTGGCAGGACCCCGTCCCCGAGGTCGATCACGAACTGGTCGCGGACGAGGACATCGCCGCCCTCAAGAGCAGGATCGTCGCCTCGGGGCTGTCCGTCTCCCAGCTGGTCACCACCGCTTGGGCGGCCGCGGCGAGCTTCCGCGGCACCGACAAGCGTGGCGGGGCCAACGGGGCGCGGATCCGCCTCGCACCGCAAAGGGACTGGGAGGTCAACGACCTGCCCGAGGTGGCCGAGACGTTGCAGAAGCTGGAGCAGATCCAGCAGGACTTCAACGCCTCCGATGCCGGCGGAACGAAGGTCTCGCTCGCCGACCTGATCGTCCTGGGCGGGTGCGCGGCCGTCGAGCAGGCCGCGAAGAACGCCGGGTACGACATCACGGTCCCGTTCGCGCCGGGGCGCACGGACGCCTCGCAGGAACAGACCGACGTGGAGTCGTTCGCCGTGCTGGAACCCAGGGCCGACGGGTTCCGCAACTACCTCCGGGCCGGAGAGAAGCTGTCGCCGGAGACCCTCCTGCTGGACCGGGCCAACCTGTTGACGCTGACCGCTCCCGAGATGACGGTGCTCGTCGGCGGCATGCGGGCCCTGAACACCGGCTTCAAGCGATCCCCGCACGGCGTGTTCACGCACCGGCCGGAGACTCTGACCAACGACTTCTTCATCAACCTGCTCGACATGGGCACGGAGTGGAAGGCGTCGGCTTCGGACGAGAACGTATTCGAAGGCCGGGATCGCGCCACGGGCGAGCTGAAGTGGACCGCCACCGCGGTCGACCTCATCTTCGGTTCACACTCCCAGCTCCGCGCGGTCTCGGAGGTCTACGCGTCCCAGGACGCGGGAGAGAAGTTCGTGCGTGACTTCGTGGCGGCGTGGGACAAGGTGATGAACCTCGACCGGTTCGACCTCAGCTGAACGAACCCGAGGTCCCGGCAGGGGAAGTGACGCGGATCGCACAGACCTCCGCGGCGCTCCTGTGGCGGGCACGCGTACTCCACCCCCAGCACGCGTGCCCGCCGCCCAGGGCACCACTCGGTACGCGGTATCCGCATGCAAGGGGCGGTTCCATCTCAGCGCGCGTCGGCAGGCTTCAGCGTTTGCCAGGCGGAGTCGAACACCCTGGTAAAGGTGCGCAGCTTCGGGTCGTCGCCGGCCAGGCCGGCGCGGGCGGTGCGGGTGCGCTCCCAGTACCGGCGCCCCTCCTCCCCGGCCAGAAGCGTCGAGGCGTGGGCGCGGAGCTGCTGCTGGGACAGGGCGCCGATGCACCACTGCAGTTCCCAGGCGGTCAACTGCGCCTCGAAGAACAGGTGCCGGCGGGCCTCTCCGGGCTCCGAGCCGGTGAGCTCCGGCCCGGCCACGGCCAGAGCCAGCTCCGGGTCGGCCGCCGCGGCCTTCAGCAGGTCCGCCTGCGTCTGCAGCACGGTGGCCCGCAGAGTCTCCCGGTGCTGCTCACGGAGCTGCACCACGCCCATCAGCAGAACGGCCACCACGGCAGCCAACAGCAGGGCGAACAGGATCGGCACAGCAACTCCCCCCGGAGCAACAGCAGTTGGCGCCGATGCTCCACCGCGCCCGTAGCGACAGCAAGGTCGGCCCGGCTTCCTTCCCTGAATCCTCACAACCGCATGCGCCGACCGGAGGTGCAGGGGACGGCGCGACCACTCCGGCTCGCCCCGGGCGCCGAGTCGCGCCGCTACGAACACACATCCGAGCGGTGAGTCAGACGATCGGCTCGAGGGGTTCGATCTCCGGGAGCTCCGGCAGGGTGGGAAGGCTGGGGTATCCCGGATAGCTGCTCTCGCTCACGACGTAGGTGCAGTTGGTGTACGTGTATCCGGGATCGATGCTCATTCCGTCGGCCTTGTTCGTCACGTCCTCCGCGTCCTCGTCGGCGTACTTGATGAGGGTGTGATAGTTGCCTGCGGGCAGGTTGAGGTAGCTGGTCGGGTAGTCGATCCCACTGTTCGAGCAGGCGGTGCTCTGGGCCTCCGACTCGCTGGAGTACTCGGTGCAGTCGGCGCACGCCGGAAGGTAGATGCTGCCGGTGACGGGGCCGGTGTAGAGGAACTCGACCGCGGTCGGGGCGTCGTTGCTGATCTCCATGGGCATCTTGGAGCCGCCCGGAGCGCGGGACGGCGGCAGTTTACGGCCCGCCTCGGGCCGTTCCTCGGCGATCTCCGCGGCGATGGCGATCTGCCGGGCGCGCTTCGCGTTCTTGTTGTCCTCGTACTTGTCGGCGAAGTCGTTGAGTGTCTCCGCCGCCGCGCCGAACTTGTCGTCCTCGAACTCGTCCACCCCGCAGGCGTAGACGCCGGACTCCACCGCGTTGACGGCGTCCGTGCGCAGTCCGTCACCGGGGGCGCCCGCGGGCAGGTCGACCATGGTCCGGCTGATGGCCTGCAATTCCTCGCCCGCAGGGCAGGGGTCGTCGCCCTTGAGCGCCTTGGACCGCTTCGCGATCTCCGCGCTGACGGCGGGTTCGACCTTGGCGGCCTGCGCCGAGTCGGGGAACGTCCGCAGGAGCTCGGCCAGCGCGCCGCCGTTCGCATCCGCTTCGGTCACGGCGTGGGAGCCGAGGTTCGTGATGCCGCACTCGTAGAGCGAGGTGGCCAGCGGCTCCTCGGGCCACTCGGCGAGGGAGCCGAGGCGCATGGCGCCCGTGGTGTTGGGCACGTTCCACAGATAGCGCAGCGGTGCGAGGGCCTCGCAGTACTCCTTCTCGCGGTAAGGCGCGGCGACAGTGTCGTAGAACCGGTCGAGGCGGTCGGGGATGCGCTGGGCGGCCCGGGTGCCGGGGTGGTCGTAGCTGAGTTCGCGGTAGGCCTTCAGTGCCCGCTCGTAGTCCTCCTTGGCCTCGGCGAAGCCGTCCCGCCGCGAGGCGGCGGTGACCAGGCGGTCCGTCTCGGCGAGCCGGTCGAGCAGCATCTGCTGGTACGCCTCTTCCCGCGCCGCCTCGTACCCCACCGCCCCACCGGCCGGTACGGCTAGCAGTACGAGCCCGAGCCCGGCGGCGACCGTCGACCGCCACGGCACCGTCAGCCGCGTACGGCGTGCCAGCCACGCCCCGTGGACCGCGGCCGACACCAGAACGAGGACGTACGCCCACACCGCGCCGTCCGGCAGCCCGTCGGGATCTGCGGGCAGCGCGGCCACCAGCAGGCAGCCGGTCGCGATCCAGCACAGGGCGGCTTGCGGCCAGCGCCGCAGGAGCACGTACCCGAGCCCGAGCCCGCCGAGGTTGAACAGCCCGGCTGCCGCGGCCCGCCACGGGTCCGGCGGCGCGGTGTCCTCGGGCTCTTCCGGCAGCGTGTAGGTCAACCACTCGGAGCTCGGCGGCTCTACGGCCGGCGCGCCATCGGGCAGCAGGGGCGGGAGCGACGACGGGGGGTCGGGCGGCGTGGATTCAGGGCCACCCGGCGGCTCTCCCGTGCCACCGACACCGTACGGCTCTTCGGACCGGTGCATACCGACTCACTCCCCCAACTGCCGTGCAGACAGGACAACTTGCTCTCTCACAGTTCCCCCATGTTCCGGCGGGCGGTTGGGGAGGGGTCCCGAACGCATGGAAGAACGGGCCGGGTGACTGCGCGTTTTGTGGTTACCCGCCCGGTATGGCGAAGCTCATGAAGCTGGGGCACGGACGCGAGGACGCCCGCCATGCCCGGGGCCGCCCACACGGCCCGGTGTCCGACGAGCAAGAACGCCGGGTCGATTCGCAAGGCGGCGCGGGCGGGCCGGAGCGGTTCGGGCCGGGTCCGGAGGTGGAGCGCAGGGAGCCGGATGCTCCCACCGACCTGCCGAGGGCCTCGTGGCGGGCGGCGCTGCGCGGCACGTTCAAGGAGTTCAAGGAGGACGAGCTGACCGACCGTGCGGCAGCCCTGACCTACTACGGCGTCCTGTCGCTGTTCCCCGCGCTGTTGGTGCTGGTTTCCCTGCTGGGCATCGCCGGCCAGTCGGCCGCGAAAACGGTCCTGGACAACGTCCACCAGCTCACGCCGGGGCCCGCGCGCGATGTGATCCGCAACGCGGTGCAGCAGCTGCAGGACAACGCCGGCACCGGGTCGGTCATGGCGATCGTGGGCCTGGCCCTGGCCGTGTGGTCGGCGTCCGGCTATGTGGCCGCGTTCATCCGCACCTCCAACGCCGTCTACGACATGCCGGAAGGCCGCCCGGTGTGGAAGGTGCTGCCGCTGCGGCTCGCCCTCACCGTCGTGCTGATGATCCTCGCGGTGGTCAGTGCCCTGATCGTGTTCTTCACCGGTCCCCTGGCCCGCCGCGCCGGCGACGTGCTCGGTGTCGGCGACACGGCTCTGGCCGTGTGGTCGATCGGGAAGTGGCCGGTCCTGGTGGTCCTGGTCGCCGTCATGATCGCGATCCTGTACTGGGCCGGCCCCAACGCGAAGATCCGCGGCTTCAAGTGGATCACCCCGGGCAGCTTCCTGGCCCTGACGATCTGGATGATCGCCTCCGCCGGGTTCGCGTTCTACGTGGCGAACTTCGCCTCGTACAACAAGACCTACGGCACCTTCGCCGGGGTGATCGTCTTCCTGGTGTGGCTGTGGATCACCAACCTCGCGATCCTGCTGGGGCTGGAGTTCGACGCCGAGACCGCCCGGCAGCGCGCGATCGCCGGTGGGTACCCGCCGCAGGAGGAGCCGTACGTCGAACCGCGCGATACCCGCACATGGGACGGTGAAGACCGGCGCCGCTTCGTGTGAACACGGGTGGTCGTCGCGGCCGGACCGGTGTTCCGGACCAGTGATTACGAGTGACGCATGACGAGCGAGAAGGAGTGACGACGTAGATGAGCACGCTCACCGCATGGGAACGGGCTCTGGAGCGCGTAGAGGGAGCTCTGGTGGCGCAGATCTTCCCCAGGGAACCGGTCGAACTGGTGGGGGCGCTGCGGCGTGAATGTGACAGCAACGCCGTGGTGTGCAGTCAGCGGCGGGTGGTGGTCCCGAACGCGTACGACGTGGAACTCGCCGAACACGTCCACGACGAACTCAATCCCAACGAAGGCCAGGTTGCGCAGGTTCTCACCGACAAGCTGGCACGACACGGCGAGCACAAGGGGTACGAATGGGCCGGCCCGCTGACCGTGCACGTCACCAAGTCCCGCGACGTCCCCAACGGCCGTTACCGCGTGACGAGCACCGTGATGTCCCACATCAGCGCCGGCGGGTTCCGGACCTCGGACAACTGAGGCTTCCAGACGGCGGGATTTGCTGCCTCGCTGGGCCCTGGCTCGGCACCTTCCTGGCCGCACCCCGCTGGTACGAGCGGCTGGTTGCCGAGCGGCTCGACCAGCGGAGTTGGCGGGCGGCGAGCCCCTCGCCGGCCAGGGGCCGGACGGGCCGTGGCTGTGGACTCAGTCGTCCTGTGCGCCCAGCTTCACCGCGAGGACCGGTATCGGGGAATCCAGCAGCAAGCGTTGACTGATGCTGCCCAGCAGTGCCTTGCCGACTGGCGAACGGCGCTTGATGCCGATGACGAGGCGGTCGACGGCGTGGTCCTGGATTTCGTCGAGGACGGCTTCGGCGGGGTCTCGGTCGTCCCTGCCCTTGCGTTCGATGATCTTGTAGGTGAGTGCGGGCGGTATCGACGAGGTGTCCACTTCCGTGAGGGACAGATTGACGATGATGAGGTCGGTGGCGAGTTGGTTGGCCTCGGCGACACCGGCGGCCAGGGCGGCTGCGCCCTCGGGACTGTCTGAAACGGCGACCATGACTGACATGGGGTGACCAATCGGGGAGTTGGCGGGTGGTGGGGGTCAGGCGTGCTTGGCCCGGAACTCGTCTTCGAACTCTTCCAGGGAGCGACCCCGGGTCTCGGGCACCATCGTGTGGATGAACAGCAGGGCCGCCACGCCCAGTCCCGCGAAGATGAAGAACGTGGGGGCGATACCCAGTGCGCTGACGACGGGCGGGAAGCCGAACGCGACGCCGGCGTTGGCGATCCACAGCATGAACACACACATGCCCATGGCGAAACTGCGGATCTTGAGCGGGAAGATCTCCGCCAGCAGAAGCCAGACCAGAGGTCCGATCGTGCCCTGCATGGAGAACACGAAGCCGATCACGAACAGCAGGATGATGTAGGGCTTGGCGGTGCTGTCCGGCAGGAGCGTCGCCGCGAGGCCGACGAGGATGTGGAAGGACGTCGTCAGGGCGAAGCCGCCGAGCAGCATCTTGCGGCGGTCGATCTTGTTCATGATCAGAATGCCGACCGTGATGCCCAGAACGCTGAACAGGCCGTTGGCCGTGTTGGCGATGATGGCGGCCTTCGCGGAGAACCCGGCGTCCTCGAGCAGCTGACTGCCGTAGTACATGATCGAGTTGATGCCGGTGAACTGCTGGAACACGCCCAGCCCGATGCCGATCAGGAGCAGCCTGCGGATCCACGGCACGGCGAGGTCGGCCCAACCGCCCGTCTGCGCCTGCTTCTCCTCCTCCGCCAGGGCGTGCACCTCGGCCATCTCCGCCGTGGCTCGTTCGGGGCTGCGGATCTGCTTGAGAACCTCCAGGGCCTCCGCCTCCCGGCCCTTGGAGATCAGCCATCGGGGACTCTCCGGCATCCGCAGCATGCCGAAGAACAGGGCGAAGGCGGGGAGTACGGCGACCACGAGCATGTAGCGCCAGACGCCGTCGTGCTCGCCCCAGATGTTGAAGATGAGGGCGTTGATGACGAACGCGGCGAACTGCCCGGAGACGATCATGACCTCGTTACGGGTCACCAGGCTGCCGCGCCGCTCGGCGGGAGAGACCTCCGCCAGATAGACCGGAACGGTGGCCGAGGCACCGCCCACGGCGAGACCCAGGATGAACCGGAAGAGCGCCAGGACTTCCCAGTTGGGGGCGACGACGCAGCCCAGCGTGCCGATCGTGAAGACACCCGCGAGCATCAGGATGTTGTGCCGGCGACCGTAGGTGTCGGCGAGCCGACCCCCGATCAGGGCACCGAACGCGGCACCGAAGATCAGGATGCTGACCACGAAGCCCTCCGTGAAGGCGGTCAGTCCGAGGTCCTCCTTCATCGGTGCCAGCGCACCGTTGATGACGCCCGTGTCGTAGCCGAACAGAAGCCCGCCGAAGGTCGCGATGACGGCGATCAGGCCGAGCCGCTTCGTATGAGGCCCGGGAGGGTCCGACGGCACCGCCGCCTGAGTCGAAGTCCGTGTCTCTCCATCGAGCATGGGCATACCTCCCCATAGCTGCCGATACCGGCAGGTTTCATCGGGTTTTCCGGGAGCTTGCCAGCCAATCGAGGGATCATCAATAGACAGGACAAAATAATGTCAGGACGTTTGACAGTCGTAGGGGTCAACCGTCCGGACGCGAGCACGCCAGGCAGCCGGCCGCTGGCAGCTGGCAGCCGACAGGCCGGACCTCGACCGCCCGACGGCGCATCGGTACGCCCCCTCCGGGGGCCGCGACCCGCGCGCCACCTCGGCGGACACCCCAGCGGAAACCTCGTAGCGACAAGCTATTGACATGACATTCAGACGGCGGCCATCGTACCCGGACTAGAGCGCACTATTAAAGCGCTCTAAACAAGATTGTTACTTCCCCCTCACATCCGCATCGGCGCGAGACGGAGGGCGTGATGCTGCCAAGTGACCACCTACGCCGACGAGAACGCGGGGCTCCGGCCCTGGGCTACTCCCGCTCGATGCGTGCAAGCCCAGCCCCTGGGCGCAGCCTCCCTGGAGGGCGCCGGCCCCTCAGCCCACCTTCCCGCCCTGCTCCAGCGCGGCCAGCAGCCGCTTCGTCGCCCCGTCCATGTGGTGCGCCATCGCCTCACGGGCAGCCTCGCCGTCACCCCGCTCGATGGCCTCGAGAATCGGCACATGGTCGTCGTAGGCGACCTGACGGCCGCGAGTCGGTACGGTGCGCTCGATCCAACCACGCTGGATCATGGCCCGCATCCCCTTGAGCATGTCCCGCAACACGACGTTGCCGCACAGGTCGGCCACGGTGGCGTGGAAGGCCATGTCGGCCTCGGGGAAGTCCTCGTCGGCGCAGGTCCGCATGGTCTCCAGCCGTGCACGCAGCAGCCCGGCACCCTCGGCGTCGATCGCCTCGGCGGCCAGCCCCGCCACCAGCACCTCCAGCTCCGCCCGGGCACGCAGCAGATCCTTGGAACCGCGCTCCCCCAGCACCAGACCGAGCTCGAACAGACGGTAGAGCACGTCCGAGTCGGGACCACGAAAGTAGGTACCGCTGCTCTGCCGGATCTCCAACAACCCCAGAAACCCCAGCGACTTGATCGCCTCACGCACGGTGGGCCGGTTGACACCGAGCATCTCGGTCAGCTGCCGCTCGGACGGGATCCGCTCCCCCGGTGCCACCTCGCCCGACATGAGATAGTCGATCAGCCGACGCGAGACCTCGGACGCCAGCGGCTCCCGCGGCTCCACCTTGATCCTGGACAGTTCGGCGGTCATGGCATCGCTTTCTGGTCTGGGTGCCACCTCACTCTACTTGGCACTGATCAACCGGTAAACCGGTGAGGTTTTCTCAGCGAAATGATCTCGTGCGGTGACTCGGCCCAGGGATTTCGGTGAGCCACGATGAGTCCTGCGGCGTCCCGGTCGTACGGTCGAACCCGCTACCCGAGGAGGACTTTCGATGCGCAGCGTCACGTATTCGATGAACGTCTCACTTGACGGCTACATCACCGGTCCGGACGGCGGCTTCGACTGGACGATGCCCGACAAGGAGGTCTTTCGCTTCTGGATCGACGAGATCCGAGAGGTCGGCGTCCACCTGTTGGGACGGCGGCTGTACGAGACGATGCTGTACTGGGAAACCGCCGACCAGAATTCCTCGCTCGACGACGCCGAGCTCGAGTGGGCCGCGCTCTGGAATCCGCTCCCGAAGGTGGTGTTCTCCACCACGCTCTCGGCGGTGCAGGGCAATGCCCGCCTGGCCTGCGGCGGCCTGGCGGAGGAGATCGAGCGGTTGCGAGCCGAGCCGGGCGAGGGCGACATCGCGATCGGCGGCGCGACTCTCGCCGCCGAGGCGGCCGCCTCGGGTCTGATCGACGAGTACCGGACGATGGTCTACCCGGTTCTGATCGGCGGTGGCACTCCGTTCTTTCCCCGAAACGAGCGCCGGGTGGATCTCGAACTCGTCGAGACCCGCACCTTCAACTCGAAAGTCGTCTACCTCCGTCACCGCGTGGCGCGCTAGCCGGCTCGTCCGCCGAGTCCCGGCTTCCGCACCAATTCTGCATTCAACAGCCAAGCCATCGGACCCGTTTTCGCCGGCTGGCCGATCGGGTTACGCTGGACAGGTTCGAGGCAACAGGGGGCAAATGGTCGATCTCGGAGGTCACCATGGATGTCGCCGTGGGAACATTCAACCTCAACAATCTCTTTTCACGGTTCAACTTCCAAGCGGAGATATCGGCTGTCCATCCCGTCGATGCCGACGGACAGTTGACCTCCAGCTATGTCTTCGACGACCCCCAGAGCGTGCGGATCCGTAGGTACAAAGGCAGGCTGGTCAAGGGAATCGCCCCCGAGGAGCAGCAGGTGCTCGCCCGACGGATCGGTGAAATGGACCTGGACATACTGGCCGTGCAGGAAGTCGAGGACATCGACACCCTGCGCTTCTTCGTTGCTCAGCACCTCGGCGGCGCCTACCCGCATCTCTCGCTGATCGAGGGAAATGATCCCCGTCTGATCGATGTCGCCGTACTGTCCAAATTCCCCGTCGGGGCGGTGACTTCCTGGCAACACGCGGTCCATCCGGACGTGCCCGGTGAACGCGTCTTCAGCCGGGACCTGCTGGAAGTGCACATACTGGATCCCCGTGACCCCGACAAGCATCTGCTGACCGTCTTCAACAACCATCTCAAGAGCCAGTTCGTCGACCGGGACACCGACCCCGAGGAGGGCAAGCGCCTCGCCGACGAGCGACGCACCCGCCAGGCTGACACCATCGTCCGGATCATCGGCGAGCGGACCCGCCCCGATGGGCGCTACATCGTGCTGGGCGACATGAACGACACTCCTGACGCACCGACGCTCGCCAAACTGGCCGAGCATACGGCCCAGTTGAGACTGACGGAGGCGCTCGCGCATCCGGAGGAAACCCGGGAACCCAAGCCGGACGATCCTCCGCCGCCTGCCTCGGGGTCGTGGACCCATCGGTTCAAGGAGGCCGGACAGCACGCCAAGTACGAGTTGTTCGACCAGATCTGGCTCAGCGAGAGCCTCACTGCGCGGCACAAGAGCTCTCACATCGACCGACGCACCAGGCACGGCGGTGACGGATCGGACCACGATCCCGCCTGGGTGGTCCTCGATCTCTAGCCTCGATCATTCATGAGTCCCCGTCGGCTTGCTGACGGGGACTTTGTGGCTGTGTGGTGGATCCCTTCGGGGCTTGGCGATACTCCCAGGTCACGCTGCCCTCGGCTGCCGGACCGTCCGCACCGGCCAACGCCGAGACCCGGCCGAACACGTGGGACTCGGCCCGCAGCATGGCGACATCGGCCAGGCAGTCCCCGCCCAGAGCCGTCGCGAGCGCGATATCCAGCAGGACATTGCCCGGGTCGTACACCGTCCGCGGCTTGCGCCACGGCGCCGCCGATATCGCGGTGTCCAGGCCCACCTTGCGGACCGTCTCTACCAACAGCACCGCTCCGGCCTGCGAGACCACTGCTCACCTGGAGAGTGCTTCTTTCCGTGCAGCCAACAGGACCTTAGACAAGTCCCATCGTTGCAGGTCAGAAGCACTCTCCGGTTATTTGATCAGGACGTGGAGTGCCAGGCTGGGTGGCTGGGAACGGCCAGCCGGCGTCGCCGATCAGCTTCCAGGGCTCGTGGTCGGCGTCGGCCCCGGTGCCCGGGGCGCTGCCCTTCGTCTCCCACTTGGCCTTCCAGACCTTGCCGTTGTACTTGACCGTGGTCTGCTCGATCGGCTGGCTCGCCGGGGAATAGACCTTGGTCGCGTCCCAGTTCCCGGCACTACAGCCACCGGCCGACGGAGTCGCCGTACCGAGTCCCTTGAGAGTACGCCCTGGCGTCGGTGCGAGGGCAGGACGCCGACGGCGGTCACCCCGGCGGCCGGGACGAGGGTTTCACCGGGGAGGGTGAGCTCGAAGGAGTGGGCGGCGGCGGTGCCGACTGGCCGCCCGTCCGCCGTCAGGGCGAGTAGGGAGCGCTCCATTTCGAGCGCCGACCACCAGAGCCCGCCGCCCTGGACCGGGGTTTCCGGGAAGCGCCCGAACGCGGCATGGACCGTGTCGACGAAGACGTCGAGATCCTCGTCGGTCGTGGGACGCATCTCCATTGCTGCCGCTGCCTCCTCGGGATACCGGCCCCACGACTGGTGGTGCCAGGCCACAGTGCAGCGTTGACCCGTGGCCCGGTCAAACGAATTACGGCTCGCCCGCGGCCGGCCACGGCACAGCCCGGGCCCAGCCCCGGCGCGGGGAGTGAGTGCGGCTGACGAGTTCGGCACGCCGGACGAGTTCAACATGCCGTTCGCCTCGGTCGAGTTGGCCGGCTCCCCGACCTGTGCCGTTCGAGAGGATCGGTCGCTCCGCCGAGATCGGCCTCGCCGTATCCCCCTCCAGTCCCTCGACCAGGTCCTGGGCCCGGCCTGATCTCCCCCAGGCCCGGTCGCGGCTGTCGTAGCACGTGCGACTGGCCCCCGGGAGCACGGTTCCTGGGGGCTTGTGCGGGTCATTCCATGAGGCCTGCCTGGAAGGCGAAGGACACCAGCTGAGCGCGGTCGCGCAGGTCGAGTTTGCGCTGCAGCCGGTAGAGGTGGGTGCGCACGGTGGTGGTTCCGATGGACAGCTTGTCGGCCATCTCGTCCACGCAGAGCCCCCGGGCCAGCAGGACCAGGACTTCCAGCTCGCGCGGGGTCAGACCCGCTAACCGCAGGCGATGCGTTTCCGACGCAGCGGAGGAACGATTGCGCACCCAGTCCACCAGCCGACCGGCGACGCGGGGGGTGACGTAGGTGTGGCCGTCCGCGGCGGCCCGCACGGCCAGGGAGACCTCCTCCTTGGTGGTCTCCCACACGAGGATGCCGTGCACGTCCGAGGCCAGCACCTTGCTGACGGTCTCGTCGCTGCCGTCCGTGGCGAACACGATGACGCGCGGTCGCGGGACCGAGGTCTCGCGGTTCAGACGCTCTATCAGGTCCAGGCCCGAGAACCCGCGCAGGGAGAGCCCGGTGATGAGCACGTCCGGTCTTCGGTCGCGGACGAGCATCATGGCGTGGACACCGCTGTCCGTCGAGTCGACCAGCCGGGTCTCAGCGTCCGACTCCAGAAGTCCGCACAGACCGGCGCGGACCACGGGAGTCTCTTCGCATACGACAACTTTGATGGGCATGACCACCTCGTCTGGCTCGGCGGGGTGGCCCGGACACACAGACCCCCGTGACACCCGCTGAACGTTCTCATCACGGCTCGAAGGTGGGAACGTTTCCACCCACGCGGAGTGTAGGCAGCTCTCGATCTCCCTTCACAGACTGGAAATTCGGCGGTCAGTGAGCTAAGCGATCTCACGAGAACTCTGTGAGCGATCACAGACGAGTGTCACGGACCGGTGTCGGCGCAGGCGTATCCGTCCTCGTGGGAGACGGCCGCCGCCAAGTCCATTCGTACGTTGACGACACGGGCCGACGCCGCCGCTAGCGTCACGACCGAGCCGACCCCGGGTTTGCTCCGCGTGTTCCCGCTGACCGGAAGGACGAGCCGCGTCCCATGCCCCCGCTGATCTCTGTGATAGGTCCTGTGGAACCCGACCTGCTGCGCGCTTTCGTGCAGCACTACCGAGGCCACGGCGTACGGGAGTTCCTGTTCGCCTTCCACTTCACCGCGCACGCACCGAAGCAGCGCCGCGAGGAACTGCTCGCCACGTGCGAGGAGTTGGTGGGTCCGCCGGTCCTCATCAGCCAGGGCCCCTGGCACGAAACCGTCCACAGCGAGCTGCGGGACCACCTGCGGATCCGGGCGGGCGAGGGCTGGCACATCATCGCCGACATCGACGAGTTCCACGACTATCCGGCACCGCCCGAGGAGCTGATCGCCGCGGCCGAGGCCGTGAACAGCCCCGTGGTCGGCGGGGTGATGCTGGACCGCGTGGCGGCGGACGGAAGCATCTCCGGCTGGCATCTCCAGGACGGGCTGGACGCCTCCTTCCCGCTCGGCGGCTTCCTGACGTACACCCTGCTGGACGCCAATCCCTGCAAGATCGTCATGGCCCGTTCCTCGGTCCGGCTCGCGCTCGGCAGTCACCGCAGTCCGGACCACGACCCCGTCAACCAACCTCTCGTCCCCGTCAACCACTTCAAGTGGCGCGACGGCATCCAGTCCGACCTCGCCAGGCGGGTCAGCGAGCACGGCAGCGGTGCCTGGCGGGAGAACTCGCCGGCCATCCGGACCGAGGCGGCGACCCTGCTGGCCCACGTCGAGGAGCACGGCGGACGGGTGGACATCGCCGATCCCCGCCTGAAGTTCCGGCCCGCCCGCCTCGGTTCCCTGCCCGAGAACTGGCACGAGGACAGCACCGCCATCGCCGACGACATCCGGCAGTTCTTCGAGAACTCGCCGCTGCCCGAGGTGTACTGAGCCACGCCGGTCAGAACTTGGTGACCGCCCAGGGCGCCAGGGCGGTGCGGAACATGCGGTCGAGGAGCGCGACCGCCCCGGCACGCTCCTCGACCAGCAGGCCGGCCTGGGCCGCCCGGACCGCGGAGAGCGAGCCCAAGTAGAGCGAGGCGAGCGTCGCCACGGGAAGAGTGACATCGGCTCCCCGTGTACTGCGGACGCACCGGGCCTCCGTCGGGCCGCCCTCCAGCAGATACGTCCCATCCGCCGGACCACGGGGATCGCGGATCCGCACCACAAGGCTGCCGGAGACCTCGTAGCGGCGTGCCGAGAGCAGGCCGGGGACGGACAGGATCCGCAGCCACAAGGTGTCCGACCGCATGATCTGCCGCATCGAGCGGGCGTCCTGCAGCATCCACGGCAGCGGTTCGTCCACGGGACGGTTCCAGGCGTCCACCTGCGTCACCCAGTCGTGCTCCCACAGGAAGCGCCACAGTGCGGCCTCCGACCGCGGCCCGTCGCCGGTCAGCTCCAGGAGATCGATGCGGTGATCGGGGCGCTCCGCCGTCCACGGTCGGCTCGCGGGGGCGTACACCACGTACCCGGTGGCCCGGCCGTCGACGTCGTGGGCGAGGGCGTACAGCACGTCGGCGGGCGGCGGGTCCCCCGGATCGAGGGCGAGGCGCGCGCAGTGGTGCCACTCCTCGGCCGTGCGCGACACCGCCCCCGGGACGCGGGCCCGCACGCGTTCGTGGACCGCCTCGGCCTCTGTGCGGAACGTCTCGTGGTCCACCAGTCGTACGGTGTCCGGCACGCTCAGGTCCGGCCGCAGCCGGGCCGAGCCCGCGTCCAGCGTGATGTTGGCGCCCTCCGCGGCGGCGCCGAAGCCGAACCGGCCGTAGACCGGCCACTCCGCCGCGATCAGCGCACAGGCCGGCTCGCCCCGCTCCTCGGCCGCCGTCAGCTCCGCCGACATCAGCGCCCTGAGCAGCCCCTGCCGTCGGTGGGAGGGCAGGACCGCCGCGGAACACAGGCCGGAGACCGCCACGGTCCCGCCGCCTGGCACGGTGAGATCCAGCGGCTTGCTGCGCAGCACGCCGAGCGGTCGCGGCCCGTCGAACGCGCCCCAGCAGCGGCCGAGGTCCACGTGTCGGCGCCACCGGGGGCCCTCACCGCGGCGCTCCGGCGTGAGAAAGCCGATCTGCGCGGTGTCCCACCACGCGGGGAACTCCTCCTCCGCCACGCGCCGGACGACCGCGTCGCCGCGCACCGTGCCGTCCGCGCCCGGCCCCCGGGCCGACACGGCCGTCATCCCGCCCCGGACGTGCTCACTCGGCACCGGCCACCTCCTTGTCGCCCGCGGGCGCGGCTTCGGCGGCCGCACCGGAACGGCTCGTGCGGAGCAACAGCAGCGCGCACACCGAGCCTCCGACGTACGTGGCGAGGATGACCACGAACAGGAGCAGGGGCCGCGCCTCGTACAGCACGGCCGCGAGGTACCCGCAGGGGATGGCCGCCACCGCGGCGGAGCCCTGCACCACCGAGAACATGCCCGCCCGGTCCTCGGCCGCCACCCGGCCCACCAGGATGGCGTCCCGGTAGGCCTCGGTGAGGAAGTGCCCGGCGGCGGTCAGCGCCGCGCTGACCAGCAGCAGGGTGAGCGTCCCCCGGGACACGGCCAGGAAGACGGACCAGCCCAGTACGTTGAGGAGGAGCGCGGCCAGCATGTACCGCTCCGAGGAGGTCCCCCGCAGTCGCGGCATCACCAGGAAGTAGCAGAGCAGGGAGACGGCGGCGCCGAACGCCGGGAACAGCGAGATGACACGGTCGCTGAAGTCCAGGGCCTCGGAGAGGTACACGGCCTGGAACACGTTGAGCTGCCAGCCCACGCTGGTCAGGATGTACAGCCCGATCAGCGGCAGCAGCAGCGGCGACCGGCAGGCCCGCCCGAACAGCCGCAGGTTGGGCCCGATGCTGCGCAGCACGCCCGTGGTGCCGTGCGCCTCCATGGCCGTACTGCCCGCCTCGGTCTCCGTGGTGACCCGCCGGTACCACAGCACGTGGACGAGCATGCTGACCCCGCCGACGAAGTAGACGACGCGGAGCGCGCTCACCGAGCCGAAGTGCTCCATGCTCACGCCGATGAGCGGGGTGAGCAGCCCGGCGGCCGTGATGATGAGCTTCATCGCCGCGTAGATCCGCGGGCGTTGCCGGTCCGTGGCGTCGTCGATGGCCAGCAGGCTGAAGGAGATGTCGATGACCTTCGACGAGGCGTTGAGCAGGTACGCGGCGAGGAACAGCCAGAAGTCGTGGGCCACCGACCAGATGAACATCGGGAAGATCCACGAGGTGAAGTAGAAGACGACGGTCGCCTGTTTGCGGCCGAGCCGGTTGATGATCCCGCCGGCCACGAGCTGGAAGACCAGCGCGAGGTACAGGTTGGCCGACAGGACGACACCGATGGACAGGGTGTCCAGGCCGTTGCCCTTCATGTAAAGGGCCAGGTAGAACAGGGCGGCGTTGCCGGGCACGGCCCACAGGGGCAGCAGCCGCAGGGTGTGTCTGGCGTTGGCGGGCAGGTCTCTCATCGGCCGGGCTCCGCCAGGGAGTTCAGGGCTCGGGTGAGCACCGAGACGCCCCTGAAGTAGTCGTCCAGCAGGATGTGTTCGTCCTGCGCGTGGTCGAGCCTGCTGTCGCCGGGGCCGTACGTCGCCATCGGCGCGGTCCAGGTCTCGGACAGCGTGTTCATGTCGGAGGTTCCCGTCTTGAGCTTGAGCCGGGGGCGTGCGCCCTCGGCGCGGATGGCCCCGGTCAGGGCCCGGACCGCGGGGTTGTTGCGGTCGGCCCGGCAGGCGGGGACGGAGTGGACGAGGGTGAGCTCCCCCTCGGGCAGGCGCGCCCGCAGCCGCCGTACCAGGTCCGCGTCGTCGAAACCGGGCGGCGTGCGTACGGTGAAGCGGGCCTCGGCGGCGGCGATGTCCCCGCCGATCGAGGTGAGCGTCGCCCCAGGACGGTCGAACGACGCGTGCGAGGCGTCGGCGCCCAGTTCAGCGGCCAGCGCCGTCCAGCCCGCGACGACGAGCTCGGACGCCTTGGGTTCGGGGTTGCTGGGATGGGTCGGGGGGCGTTCGACCCGGTAGTCCAGGTCGAGGCGGCCCTTGTAGCCGAGGACGACACAGTCCCAGCCGCTGGGTTCGCCGACGATCACGAGGTCCGGCTCCGGCCGGGTCGCCCGGATCGCCGTCGCGCCGCGTGAGCCCGGGGTCTCCTCCTCCACCGCGCCGGCGACGACGATCCGGCCCCGGAAACCGGTCGCCAGCGTCGCCGCGCAGATCATGGTCGCCAGCGGGCCCTTGGCATCGACGGTGCCACGCCCGTACAGCCGGCCGTCCTCGACCCTGACGGGCAGGTCGCCGGGCACGGTGTCCATGTGTCCGAGCAGCAGGACGTGCGGACCGTCGCCCCGGTCGATCTCCCCGATCGCGTTGCCCGCCTCGTCGACCTGGGAGGTCATGCCGTGCCGGCCCATGACGTCGGCCAAGTAGCCGGCGAGCCGCGCCTCCTCGCCGGACGGAGAGGGGATGTCCACCATCGTCCGCAGCAGTTCGACGGCCTCAGCGCGGTTCATCGCCTCTGCCCCGGTCCGGTGGTGACCGTGGCGGCCTGCCGCACGGGTCGGCCGGTGTCGAGCAGGATCCGGGTCGCGCGGCCGGACAGGGCGGCGCGCAGCGGGCCCGTCCCGCGGCCGTCCGCGACCAGTACGGTCTCCACGCCCGAGCGCAGGGCGTCCCGGGCGGCCGTCAGCTTGCTGCGCATGCCGCCTTGCGCGTACGGCGGGAGCCCGGTGGCCGGCAGCCTGCACTCGCGCAGGAGGGAGGTCTCGTCGCCGGGGCGGGACAGGACCCCGGGAGCGCCGGTGAGCAGAACGAGCGTCTCGGCGCCGAGCGCACCGGCCAGCGCGGCGGCGGCGCGATCGGCGTCCACGTTCACGCACTCGCCCTCGGCGGTGAGTGCGGGCGGGGAGACGACCGGTACGGCGCCGGCTTCGAGGAGGCGTGTGATCAGCCGGGGGTCGACCTCGACGATGCGTCCGCCGTGGTCGTCGCGCACCACCCTCGGTCCGCCCTCCCCGTCGACGACGGCCCGGATCGCCGCCGGGCGTCGGGCGCGCAGCAGGCCCGCGTCCAGTCCTGTCAGTCCCACGGCGGGCACGCCGGCTTGGGCCAGTTGGGCCAGCAGCCGGGGTTTGACGATGCCCGCGAGCGCCGTCACGACCACGTCCAGCGTCGCGGGATCGGTGTAGCGCGCGGTCCTTCCGTCGGGTCCGGTCAGACGGCGGTGCGGCACGCCGAGCCGGCCGGCGAGCCGGTCGATGTCCGCGGAGCCGCCGTGGACGAGCACGACGTACCGTCCGGCCCGCGCGAGGTCCGCCACATCGGCGCAGACGGCCGCGTGATCGACCGCCGCGTGGCCGCCGCACTTCACCACCAGGGGAGTCGGGTTCATGCCTTCCTCGGGTCGGAGGGGTCGGGGAGCCGGTGTCAGACCGGATGGAGGCCGGGGAATTCCAGGCCCGTGCGCTCCGGCAGGCCGAAGCGGACGTTCATGGCCTGCACGGCGTTGCCGCTGCCGCCCTTCATCAGGTTGTCGAGCGCCGCGATCAGCAGCGCCGATCCGGTGCCGGGGCGTACGGCCCAGCCGACGTCGCAGTGGTTGGAGCCGGAGAGGATCTTCGGTTCGGGGTAGCGGTAGCCGCCCCGCCGTTGGGCCACGAGGCGCACGAAGGGCTCGTCGGCGTAGTGGCGGCGCAGGCTGGAGCGCAGGGCGGCCTCGTCGACGCCGTCGGCCAGACGTACCCGGCACAGCACCTGCACGCCGCGCACCGCCTCCACGGCCGTGACCGTCATCCGTGCCGGGAGGCCCACGGCCTGGGTCAGCTCGGCCTCGTGGCGGTGGCCCGTCGGGGCGAACAGGCGCAGAACGCCGCTGCGTTCGGCGTGGGTGTTCTCCGGGCCGGCCGTGACGCCCGAACCGCTGGAGCCCGTGCGCGCGTCGACGTCGACCTCGCCCGTGAGCAGCCCGTCGGCGGCGGGAGCGTGCAGGGCGAGGATGCCGGCGGTGGCCATGCAGCCGGGCACGCTGATCCGGTTCGCGGTCCGCAGCCGGTCGCGGAACAGCTCCGGCAGCCCGGTGACGAAGCCGGACAGCAGCTCCGGGCGGACGTGCGGCACGCCGTAGTGGGCGGCGTACACCTCGGGGTCGGTGAGCCGGAAGTCGCCGGAGAGGTCGACGAGGACTTCGGCGTGTGCGCACAGGTCCGGCACGGTGTGCATGGCCTCCCGGTGCGGCAGCGCCGTGAACAGCACGTCGCACTCGGGGAGTTCGCCGACCTGGGTGAAGGTGAGCGAGGTCAGTCCCCGCAGGTTGGGGTGTGCGCCGTCGATCCGGCGGCCTGCCAGGCTTCGGGAGGTGGCCGCCACGAGGTCGACATGCGGATGGCCGAGCAGGAGGCGCAGCAGCTCGCCCCCGATGTAGCCGGCCCCTCCGACGACAGCCGCCCGGATCACGACGCGGCCCTCCGTTCCAGTACGTCGACGATGCGATCGGCCACGTCCACGGCGCCGCCCAGCGCCCGCTGGAAGCCGGCGAACTCGACCCCGGCGTTGACCTCCAGGACCAGCAGGCGTCCGTCCTCGGCCTCGACGAGGTCCACACCGGCCAGATCGGCGCCCACGGCAACGGCGGCGGTGGTAGCGAGCCGGGCGAGCTCGTCGGTCAGCGGACAGGGCCGCACCTCGGCGCCCCGCGCCACGTTGGTGCGCCACTCCCGTGCGGTGCGGTGGACGGCGCCGAGCGGAGTGCCGTCCACGACGACCACCCGGATGTCCCGGCCGGGCGTGCGGATCAGCTCCTGGACGTAGACGAGGTGGTCGGTCGGCGAGGGCAGGGCCTCGATGTGCTCCAGGACGGCCACGGCCGCCTCCCGGTCGTTGATCCGGGACACGCGCCGGCCCCAGGAACCCGTCAACGGCTTGAAGACGGCCGGGTAGTCCAGCTCGTCCAGCACCCGCAGGGCGGCCTCAGGGGTGAGGGCGAGAGCGCTGCGCGGGGTCGGCACCCCGGCCCTCACCAGGGCGAGGGTGGTCCGCCACTTGTCGCCGCACACCTCGGTGGCGGACGCGGAGTTGACCATGTGCAGGCCCTGCGCCTCCAGGGTGCGTGCCGCGTGGACCGCCCGCGACAGCGACAGCTCGCGGTTGAGGCCGACCCGCCAGCGCACGGGTGCCGCGTCCGCGAACCCGTACAGGCGCCGGGCGTCCACACCGACGTACGGCAGGTTCCGTCGTTCCAGGGCCTCGAACAGCGCCTTCTCCTCGGCGCGCACCCGGGAGTGCACGACCGCTATGTCCGCGCTCACCGTGCACGCGCCATACGGGCCACCGTGTCCATGTGCTGCCACACCTTCTCGAACCCGTCGGCGAACCGCTCCAGGGCGTCACCGGCGTCGGGATTCAGATGCCGTTTCTGCAGCGTGAGCGAGTCCTCGATGACGGCCTCCGTCACGGGGAAGTCGCCCGCCCGCGCTACGGGGCGGCGCGGAGCCGCCGTCCAGGGGTGCCCGCGCCCGAAGCCCGTGCGGTCCACGAACACCGGCTGCAGGGGCAGCGGAAGCACCTGGTAGCGGGAGACGGGCACCCCTTCGGCACGCAGCAGCCGGTGCACGCTCCTCCGGAACGCGGCCGGGGCGACGCCGTCCAGACCGGCCCGGACGGGGTCGAGGCGGAACCGCAGGATGTGCCAGGCGTGCGTGCTGCCCTGCGCCACCGTCGGCACGATCAGCCCGGGCAGGGCGGCGAGCCGCTCCAGCAGCCGCGTCACGTTCCGCCGGCGCGCCGCCTCGTAGGCGTCGAAGCGGCGCAGCTGGGACAGGGCGAAGGCCGCCTGGACCGGGTTCATCTTGTGGTTCCAGCCGAGCAGGTACGACACGTAGTCGCGCTCGGCGCCCGGCTCGATGACCTCACCGAACTCGCGTGCCATACGGGCCTTGCGGGCCACGTCGGCGTCCTGGGTGAGCAGCAGGCCGCCCTCGCCGCAGGTCGGCAGGTTCTTCGTCACCTGGAGGCTGAACGCGCCCGCGGTGCCGATCGTGCCGACCTTACGGCCGTAGTGCACGGCGCCGTGCGCCTGGGCGGCGTCCTCCAGGACGGCGAGGCGGTGCTGGTCGGCCAGTTCGCCGAGCGCGTCCATGTCCGCGGGGTGACCGTGCAGATGGACCGGGAGGATGGCCGCGGTGCGCGGTCCGATCAGGCTCCGTACCGCGTCCGGGTCCAGGGTGAAGGTCGCCGGGTCCACGTCGGCGAAGACGGGCACGGCCATCTGGTGCACCGGTGCCAGCGCGCTCGCGATGAAGCTCAGCGCCGGGACGATCACCTCGTCACCGGGGCCTATGTCCATCGCGGCCAGGGCCGCCGTCAGCGCGGTGGTCCCGTTCGACGTGGCCACGCACCAACGGGCGCCGCAGCGCTCGGCCCACGCGTCCTCCAGGTCGCTGACCGCACTCCTGCCGTCCACGTTGGAGACCAGCGGTCCCGTGCCGAGGACGTCCAGGACGGCCGCCCGGTCCTCCTCGGTGATCACCGGCCAGGGCGGGTTGCGCAGTTGCTTCGGCACCGACGGCCGACCGCCGAACGCGGCCAGGGTCTCGCTCGTCGCGGCGGTCACAGCACCTTCCTTGCGTCGTCGAGGGCCTCCACGGCGGTCGCGTAGGCGCGTTCGAGCCGACGTCCGTGCCGGAGCAGTGCGGGCAGCGCCGTGCGGGGGGTGCCGTGGCCGTGCGCGGCTGTCATCCGCACGCCGGTCCAGGCGTGCGCCACCTGCTCGACGCGGCGGCCCGCCTCGCGCAGGGCGGGGACGCCGTGCCGCTGTCCCCAGGCCCGCAGGAACTCGCCGTGCAGGCAGGCCTGGGCCTGCATGGCCCAGCCGAGGGGATACGTCTCGCGCAGGGCCGGGCCGTCGCCGCGCGCGGCGGCTTCGGCGGTCCGCTCCAGCCAGCGGAACAGCCCGGCCAGGCCGGTCCAGTCCGCCGATTCGTCCGTGACCGGATGCGCGCCGCCGACCGGAGGGACGCCGGTGAAGCCCGCCACGTTGTTCCCGAGCACGCGGGCCAGTGCGGCCGCGTCGAGTTCCGGCAGCGGGGTGTCGACGGTCACCGTCAGATACCGGGTGGCGAGGGGCGCGTCGCTGAAGAAGGCGTCCTGCTCGTCGTCGGGATTCGCCGACGTCCACGCCCGCAGGAAGTCCTCTGCCGCGATCGGGCCCTGGAAGGCCGGGGGCATGGCGTCGGACACCCAGACCGTCCCGGCGTGCTCGTCCACGCCGTACACGACGAGGAGGTGGGCGGCGTGCACGTCGTGGTAGGCCGGGCGGAACGGCAGGTGGTAGTTGTCCACGCCGGCCAGCACCAGCCGGCCCTCGGCGAGTTCGGCGGCGAGGGACGCCAGCGGGCGGTCGCGGTCGGCCGCGGTGTGCCACCGTGAGCGCAGCCCGTGGTACGGGGCGATGCTGCGGGCCGGGTCGCCGTCGAAGGCGCACGGGAAGTAGAACTCCTCCGGCCGTACGTCCCCCGGGCGGAAGCGGAACTCCCAGTGGGCGCCGAGGACTTCGAGGGGGTCACCGCCCGCGTTCAGGACCACCGAGCCCAGCGTGGCCTGCAGGCAGCTGATCGGGTCGCGGTACCACAGGGACACCGGCTCGCCGGTGCGCACCGGCGTGCCGGTGAGGGTCATCGGGGCGCTCCTCGGTCGATCTGCTCCAGGGTCATGGCGAACACGTGCAGGGCGATGTGGTCGGGAAGCCGCACCGCCGCCAGCGGGGCGCGCCGTGTCACCGGGATCCGCTGGGCCCACAGCAGGGCGGGAACCCCCTGCTGCACATGGTGCGGGTAGTGCATGACCGGGGTCCGGAAGGCCTCCCGCTCCCCGAAGACCGCGGGCGCCGCCCAGAAGTCCGACACGCGCACCGCCTCGAAGTCCACCTGCCCGTCGGCGAAGTGCAGGGCGACCTCGTCCTCCACGCGGCGCTCACCGGCCGCCAGCAGATGGATCCAGTCGTACTCGCCGTGCGGGACGCCCACGTGCTGGCCGGCGCAGCGGACGTTGTCGCCCCGGTCGGCGCCGGCCGGGAACACGAACGGGACTCCCCCGACGGTGACGCGCTCTCCCGGTCCCGGCAGGAACTCCCGGGCGAAGGAGTTGCCCCACACGTTGAACGCCCCGGACGAGGTGTCGGCGGCGGCGGACGTCGCGTGGTTGTTCCAGTGCTCCGCGAGGTCGAGCAGGCGGTGCCGGGCGACCGCCGGTGTGCTGGCGTGCATGTGTCTGCCTCCTTCCTCCCGCCGGGACACTAGGGGCGGGAGGGACTCTACGCGTCCCACCAGGTATGAGAGGGGGTGACGGATTCTGACGAGGCGCCCGGGGCGGGGGCTCCACGGTGCGCTGAGGACAGGTACACGGAACGGCTCCTAGAGTTCGGCGCACCGAAGCTGTCCTGGGAGGCAATCGATGACCGTTTCCGAGCAGCAGTCCCCGGGCGTGCTCGGGCTGTGGAGTGCGCCGCGGTCCCGGTCCACCGCGTTCCTGCGCATGATGGCCGAGCGCGGCGACTTCACCGTCGTGCATGAACCGTTCTCGCACGTCGCGGACTTCCACGAGAAGGAGATCGACGGCCGGGTGGTGCGCACCGAGGCGGAGCTCATCGAGGCGCTGACCGCCCTGGCGCGCGACAGGGCCGTGTTCTTCAAGGACACGACGGACTTCGCCTACCCGGGACTGCTGGCCGACCGGCGCTTCCTCGCCGAGGCGACCCACACGTTCATCGTCCGCGACCCCGCCGAGGTGATCGCCTCCCACTTCGCGCTCAACCCGGACCTGCGGTGCGAGGAGGTCGGCATCGAGCGGCTCCACGAGATCCATCGGGCGGTGACCGCGGCCACCGGCCGTCCCCCGGTCGTCGTCGACGCGCAGGACCTCGTACGACGGCCCCGGCAGACGGTCCGGGCGTACTGCGCGGCCGTGGGCATCCCGTTCCGGGCGCGGGCGTTGACGTGGCGGCCGGGCATGCGCGAGGACTGGATGTCGACGCGGCGCTGGCACGAGAACACGGGCCGGACCGACGGATTCGTGCCGACCCGCAGCGCGTACGCCGCGACGGTGCACAACCACCCGGTCCTCGCCGGCTATCTCCGCCACCATCTGCCGTTCTACGAGGAGTTGCACGCCGCCCGGCTGCGCGTGCCGGACGGGGACCCGGCGTCCGTGAGCGATCAGGCCCACCGCTGACGGACGCCGTACCGCTCAGGCCTCGCGGATCGTCACCGTCCGGTTGCCGTGGTCGAGCAGGAAGATCTTGTCGCCCCGGCGCACCGCCTCCACCTCGAACGGCAGGTCCGGCAGGACGGGTTCGACGCCCGCCTCGGCCGACGCGGTCCGCAGGATCAGCGCCAGCGCGTCCGGCTCGGGACACGTCGACACGTACCAGGCGGTGCCCGACCCGTACCGGTTGCGGGTCACCGCGGGGCGTCCGTCCAGCGGCCCGCCGTGGATCGAGGCCATCACCTCCGCGCCGTCGGCCGTCAGCCACTCCGCCCAGATCCGGCCGGTGAAGTTGCCGAACTCCTTCGACTCGCACGCCACGCTCTGGTGCTCACGCAGTGGCCAGAACTCCTCGCCCCACACCCCGAGCAGCTCACGCCAGCAGCCCGGGTAACCGCCCGGCCGTATCCGGTCGTCGGGGTCGACGACACCTGAGAACGGCCCCACCACGAGGGTGCCGCCGGCCGCCACGTACTCGGTCAGCAGACGTGCCTCGTCGTCGGAGACGAGATACAGGTTGGGCGCGAGCACCATTTTGTACCGGGTCAGATCGCGGCCGGGCGGCGCGAAGTCGACGGTCACCGACCGCTGCCACAGCGGCCGGTACCAGGCGTGGATCTGGTCCATGACCTTCAGCCGCTCGGACGGCACCTCGTCGGATTCCGCGGCCCACCAGCTGTCCCACGAGTGCAGGATGGCCACCTCGGTGTGCACCGGAGTGCCCACCACCCCGTCCAGCTCCTTCAGTTCACGGCCCAGCTCCCGCATCTCCCGGTGCACCCGGGTCTCGGTGCCGGCGTGCGGGATCATGCCGATGTGGAACTTCTCGGTGCCCTGCACGGACGTGCGCCACTGGAACTGCAGCAGCGAGTCGGAGCCGCGGGCCAGCGCCTGGTAGGACCAGAGCCGGAACAGTCCCGGCGCCTTGGGTGAGGCCACCGGCGCCCAGCCCGGTGCCGAGGGCGCCTGTTCCATCAGCAGCCAGGGCTTGCCCGAGCCCTCCGAGCGGGTCAGGTCCATCACCATCGCGCCGTACAGGGCGGCTTCCACCAGACCGTTGGGGTCGCCCGGGTCCGGGTACAGGTCGATCCCGACGACGTCCATCTCCGCGCCCCAGCGCCAACCGTCGACCCGCCGCTCCCAGTCCTGGAAGTTGGTGGTCACCGGAAGGTCCGAGCAGCGGCGGATGATGTCCCGCTCCGTGCGGAAGCAGTCGAGCAGGGCGTCCGAGCAGAACCTCTTGTAGTCGAGCAGCTGGGTCGGGTTCGAGTGGTAGACGGCCTGCCGGGGCGGGTTGATCTCCGTCCAGGCGTCGTAGCGCTGCGACCAGAACGCCGTCCCCCAGGCCTTGTTGAGGGCTTCGAGGGAGCCGTACTTGTCCTGCAGCCAGATGCGGAACCGGTTGCCGCATTCGGTGCAGAAGCACGTCGTGCCGTACTCGTTGTTGATGTGCCAGAACCGCAGCGCGGGGTGCGCGCCGTACCGCTCGGCGAGGTCGGTGACGATCCGGGCCGCGAACTCCCGGTAGACCGGGGAGGACATGCAGTAGTGGTTGCGGGAGGTGTTGCCGAGGCGGATGCCGTCCTCGTAGCAGGGGAGGGTCTGCGGCCAGCGGTCGCCCATCCACGGCGGCGGCGACGCGGTCGGGGTGGCGAGCGAGACCCCGATGCCGTTCTCGTGCAGCAGGTCGAGGAGCTCGTCCAGCCAGTCGAACTCCCTTGCACCGGGCCGTGGTTCGAGCCAGGCCCAGGAGAAGATGCCGACGATGACGAGGTTGACACCCGTTTCCCGCATCAGCCGGACGTCCTCCCGCCAGACGTCCTTCGACCACTGCTCGGGGTTGTAGTCACCGCCGAACAGCACCCGGTCGGTCTTCCACTCGACAGATGTCACGCCTGTCCCGCCTTCCCCGCGATGCCGCGGCCGATCTCACGTACGACGGAGACGAGGGCCGTCACGTCGTCCTCGGTGGTGGAGTGGTGCAGTACGCAGGCCCGCAGCACGTACGTGCCGTCCAGGACGGTGCCGGTCAGGAAGACCCGTCCGTCCGTCTGCACGTCGGCCACGAGCCGGCGGTTGATCCGGTCGAGGTCCTGCGCCGTGTACGGGTCGCCGGGGGGCACGTACCGGAAGCACACCACCGACAGCGGCGAGGCCGACATCCGCCGCAGGTCGTCCGCGGCGTCGACCAGTTCCGCCAGCCGCCGGGCGAGCCGGAGATGCCGGCGCACCAGGGTGCGCAGTCCGTCACGGCCCATGTGCTGCAAGGTCATCCAGGTCTTCAGCGCCCGGAAACCGCGGGTCTGCTGGAAGCCGTACTCGGCGTAGTCGAGCGTCCCGCCGATGCCCACGTTCTGCTCGGTCATCAGATACGGCGGTACGTGGCTGAAGGTGCGGCGCATCAGGGCGGCGTCACGCACCAGGGCGCATCCGGTCTCGATGGGCACGGAGAGCCATTTGTGCGGGTCGAGACTGACCGAGTCGGCCCGCTCCAGACCCCGGTACACCTCGCCGAGCTCGGGCAGCAGGGCCGCGGCGGCCCCGTAGGCGCCGTCCACGTGCAGCCACAGGCCGTGGCGCGCGCACAGGTCCGCGAGGGCGTCCAACCGGTCCACGGCGCCGGTGTTGACCGTGCCCGCGGTGGCGACGACGCAGAACGGCAGGTCGCCGTTGGCGAGGTCCTCGCGCACCGCGCGGTCGAGGTCGTCGGGGTCGAGGCGGCGGTCGGCGTCCACGGCGATCGTGCGGACGGCCGAGTGCCCGAGGCCCAGCAGCTCCACGGACTTGCGCAGGGAGGAGTGGACCTCGGCCGACGCGTACAGGCGCAGCCGCGGTCGTGACGGGTCCTGCAGGCCGTCGCGCCCGAGGTCCCAGTCGAGCCGTTCGGCGACCTGCTGCCGGGCCGCCGCCAGACAGGTGAGGGTGGCGGCCGAACCGCCGCTGACGAGGATGCCGCCGGTGTCGGCCGGGAAGCCGACCAGTTCGGCGAGCCAGCGGGTGACGGCCGTCTCCAGGTGGATCGACGCCAGGTCCCCGACGTCACAGCTGGGGTTCTGGGCCGCCGCGAGGAACTCGGCGATGATGCCCATGTGCGAGGGCGGTGAGTTGACCCAGCCGAAGAACCGCGGATGGCCGTTGCCCATCGGGTAGGGCAGCACATGCCGCGCGAAGTGGGTGAGCAGTTCCTCCGGCGCCGCGCCGTGCTCCGGGAACTCCTCCTGGGCCACGGCCCGTCGCCCGCTCTCGGTCATCGGCTGTACGACCGGCTGGTCACGGATGCCCGCGAGGTAGTCGGCCACCAGGTCCACCGCCAGTCGGCCGATGCGCCGGAACTCGTCGGTGTCCAGGGCGGGCGGCGCCGCGGGCTGGTGCTGTGCGGACGGTACGGACTCGAGTCGCATGTCTCCTCTGTCTTCGTGCGTGGGCCGACGGCTCACGTGTCGCCGATCGCGACGCCGCACAGGTCGGCGGCGGCCGCGGCGACGGCCGTGTCGGTGATCCGGTGATGGCGCAGGAGTTCCGCGTGGTCTCCCACGTACGTGGAGAAGCGGTCACGGACGCCGATCCGCCGGACGGGGACGGGCAGTTGTTCACTCAGGACCTCGGCGACCGCGCTGCCCAGTCCTCCGATGACGTTGTGCTCCTCGACGGTGACGATCCGGCCCGTCGCCGTCGCGGCGTCGAGCAGGGCCGATCCGTCGAGCGGCTTGAGCGTGGCCATCTCCAGGACCCGGGCGCTGATGCCCGCCGCGCCGAGGAGACCGGCCGCGTCGAGGGCGGCCCGGACGGGATGCGGCCCGCAGGCCACGATCGTGACGTCCCCTCCTGCCCGCAGCCGCCGTGCCCGTCCCAGTACGAAGGGCTCGTCCGAGACGGGGGACGGGTCACCGTCCCCGCGCCGCTCCAGCCGGCTGTAGCTCGGACCGGGCAGCTCGACGAGGAGCGGCACCAGCGCGGCGGCCGAGACGTTGTCGCTCGGCACCACCACGGTCATGTGGGGCAGGGCACGGGCGACGGCGAGGTCCTCGAGCGCGTGGTGGGTCGGGCCCAGGAGCCCGCCCGACAGGCCCCCGTGCGTCGCGGCGATGTGGACCGGCAGCCGGTTGTAGGCGATGTCCACCTTGACCTGCTCGCCGGCTCGCAGCATCGCGAAGGACGCCATCGTGTGCACGAACGGGATCTTCCCGCCGGCCGCGAGGCCCGCGGCGACGCCCATCAGGGCCGCTTCCGCGATGCCCACGTCGACGTACTGCTCGGGGAGTTCGGTGCCGAAGGAGCCGAGCAGGCCTCCCATGTCCGAGTCGCAGCACCACACACGACGGTCCCGCGCCGCGAGCCGGACCAGCGCGGAACGGAACACGTCCCGGCCGGACAACGGTCGCCCGGCGGTGGGGGACGCGTCACTCGGGCGGGGACCGGGAAGGACCTCGCTCACCGCGTCGGCACGGCGTCGGGCGCACCGGAGCGGCGGGCGGAGCGCTCCAGCGAGGCGAGCGCGCGTCGGCGCAGCCGTGGGGAGAGGACGGCGTAGTGACTGTTCACGTGGTGCTCCATGAAGGCTATGCCGCGTCCTTTGACGGTGTCGGCGATGAACACCGTCGGGGCTTGCGGGACCTGCGAGGCGGAGCCGGGGCAGGCGGACAGGACCCGGGAGAGTTCGGCCCTGTCGTGCCCCGGCACGTGCCGGACGTGCCAGCCGAAGCTTCGCCAGCGGTCGGCGAGTTGCCGGCGGGTGCCGTACTCCTCGGTGCTGCCGTTGATCTGCAGCCGGTTGTGGTCGACGATCGCGACGAGTCCGTCGAGGCCGAGCCGGCCCGCGGTCGAGGCCGCTTCCCACACACTGCCCTCCTGCAGTTCGCCGTCGCCGAGGAGGACGAAGACGCGGTGGTCCCGTCCGTCCCGGCGGGCGGCGAGGGCAAGACCGGTGCCGAGTGCGAGGCCGTGTCCGAGGGAGCCGGTCGGGAACTCGACGCCCGGCAGTTCCTTGCTCGGATGGCTGCCCAGCCTGCTGCCGGCCCGGCCGTAGTCGGCCAGTTCCCGCACGTCGATGAAGCCGCGCTCGGCGAGTACGGCGTACAGGGCCGCGGCCGCGTGTCCCTTGCTCAGGACGAAACGGTCCCGGTCCGGCCAGTCGGGCCGTCGGGGGTCCACCCGCATGACGTCGAAGTAGAGGGCGATGAGGATGTCGGCCGCGGAGAGCGAGCCGCCGAGATGGGTTCCAGCCGCCGTGGCGGCCATCTCGACGATGTGCCTGCGCACGCTCAGCGCGTTCCCGGCACTACTCACCCCAGTCTTCCTCGACCTCCGGGGCGAGCGCGATCAGCAGCGGCTCGAGAGCGACGACCTCCAGCTCGCAGAGACATTCCGGGCACTCGAACACCTCACTGATGCGCGGCTGCGCGGGAGGCGCGAGTTCTGCCTCGCATTCCAGGCAAAGAGGCATGAATGCTCCTGGTTCGGATGAGAGGGGCGAAAGGGCGCGGAGAACGCGCGGCTCCGAAAGTAGCGGGAGCCCGACGGCGGTACATCCCAGGAGAGTTGAGAAGACCTACGCACTGTGCTGACTGCGCGAGTGCGGGGAAAGTACGGGTGCTCAGGCAGGTCCGGCAGGAGCACTGGGGAGCGGGTCGCACGCACCGGGCCCCGGCCCGAGATCGAGGCCGCGTGAACGCAGCGGGGTTCATGGCCGCGGTGCGCCCACGCGGCATCCCGCTGAGGAGTCGGGCGCCCGGGCCCTGCCGAGCCGCTTGAGCCGACGGCGCACGGCAAGGCGGTTCACGCAGTGGTGTCCTCCCAGTCCTCCCACTCGCCGGGCCGGTCGTAGATGTTCTGCAGCAGCTCGGCGAAGGTGTCGCTCTCCAGGAGGAGGGCGTTGTACTTCAACGGGATCCGCTTGTCGTTGATCACCGCGGTGGGTGTGCCGGGACCTTCGGGTTCCTCGGCTCCCCCGGCCTTCTCGTAGGCCTTCTCGGAGGCGGTGACGAAGGCGCGGTACTTCATGGATCTCACGGCCGCGTCGAACTCCGGGCTGCGCAGGCCCTCCACTTGGTCGGCCAGTCGAAGCAGGTGGGCGTCGGTGTAGCCGTCGACGCTCTCCTCGGGCTGGTTGTCGTACAGCACCTCGTGGTACTCCACGAACTTGCCTTCCTCCAGCGCCGCGCGCAGCGCGTTGACCGCCTTCTTCGACCCGGTGCCGCCGACCCGGTCGTCCAGGAAGGAGGCGAGGGTGTACTCGGCCCTGGCCCACCGGTCGAGCATCGCCTCCCGCAGTTGCGGACCGCCGCCGGTGGTCTCGAACTGCTCGCAGTACGGACAGCGGGGATCCTCGTACAGGTGCACCTTCACCGGCGCTTCGGGATCGCCGACCGTGATGGTGACGCCGTCCGCACCGAGCCTTTCCGGCAGCTCCTCAGCGCTCGCGAAGTCAGGCTCGTGCTCCGCCGCTCGCTGTCCGCACCCCGCCACCATCAGCACCGCGGCCGCGCACAACACGACCCACCGCCCCCCACGCACCATGCGTCATCCCCTCCCCTTGAGAACAGCGCGACTGTAGATCATCCGTACGACAACGACACCGACAGGGCCTGGCGTCGAGGACGGTGGCGGTGCCCGAAGGCCCAGCGCGGAGGCCGTGAGCAGCGCGGTGCCGGCGACGACCGGGCCGAACCCACGCCCGGGCGTGACCAGCGGCGCCAGGGCGAGCGGGATGTGAGCCTCGCGGCCGCTCCGTCAGTAGCCACCGCCCGGAGAGGTGTTGTCGTTGTCGGACGGCGCCGAGGCTTCGCCGACGGTGATGTCCGTCTTCATACCGAGGTCCTTGTGTCCGCCGACCGGGCAGTAGACCTCGTACGAGCCGGACTCCAGCGTCACCGTGAGGGTCGTGGACTGCCCCGGCTCGAGCGTCTTGCTGCGGTTCTCGCCGCCGGGGCCCTCGATCTCCAGGGCGTGGTCGTGCGAGCCCGTGTTCTTCGCGGTGAAGGTGTACTGGCCGGGCTGGAACTTCTCCGTCGAGAGCTTGATGCGGAAGTCGGACAGCTCCGCCGTGACCCGGGTGCCGGTGCCACCGCTGTCGCTGGTGCTGTTGTCGTCACCGCTGCCGCCGTTGCCGCCGCCTCCACAGGCGGCGAGCAGGGCGGTCAGGCCGCCGGCGGCCACGCCGAGGAGCACGCGGTGGCGGGTGTGCGGGGTGGTCATGAGTCGGTCCTCCGTATCGTCCCCCGCAAGGGGTACGACGCTGCCGGGCCGAAGGATTGCGGCCCGCGGCATCACGCGGGCGGAGACTGGACGTAAGGCAATCCCTTCCGGGCGGCGGAACGTATCCCTGGCATGCGGCGCATGGGCCTCTCCCCCGGGCAGGCCCCCGACGAGGCACTGCTCACCGGTCTGACGACGGGCGATCCGGAGCTCGCCGTCGCCTTCGTACGCCGTTTCCAGCGCACGGTCTTCGGCGTGGCCCTCGCCGTCCTCGGCGACACCCAGCTCGCCGAGGACGTCGCCCAGCAGACCTTCGAGCGGGCCTGGCGGCACGCACAGGTGTACGACCCTCGGCGCGGCTCCGTGCGGTCCTGGCTGACGGCGATCGCGCACAACCTCGCGATCGACGCGGTACGGGCCCGGCGGACGAGCCCGATCGCCCCGGAGGACCTGGACGCGCTGCTCGGCATCGTGACCGAGACGCCCGAGCGGCGGGCGCTCGCGGACGACCGCGCGGAGCGGGTCCGGCGGGCGGTGGCGGAGCTGCCCCGTGAGCAGGCGCGGGCCCTGGTGATGGCCGGGGTCTACGGGATGACGGCGCGGGAGGTGGCCGACGCGGAGGATGTTCCGCTGGGCACGGCGAAGACCCGGATCCGGACCGGGACGCTCAAGGTACGAGCTCTCCTCGAAGCGGCGGAGAAGCGGTGAGCGGCATGGAGTGCGAGCGGCTGCGGGAGCTGGACGCCGAGCTGGCGCTCGGGGTCCTGCCCGCCCGCGAGCGCGCCGAGGCGGTCGCCCATCTGGACCGCTGCCCGGACTGCCGGCAGCACGTCGAGCGGCTGACGGTGGTCGGCGACGGTCTGCTCGCGCTGCTGCCGGGCGCCGAGCCGCCGGTCGGTTTCGAGGGCCGGGTCGTACGGGCCCTGGGCGCGGTGCCCGCACCGAAGCGGCGCAGGCACCGGCCAAGACTGGCGGCGGCCGCCGCGGCCGCGGCCCTGGCCTGCGGTTTCGGCGGATGGGCGATCGGCACGGCGGTCGAGGCCGCGCCACCGCCGGTCTCCCAGCGGGCCGACGGCGGCCTACGGGAGGCGGTCCTGGTCTCCGGCGGCCACGAGGTGGGCCGGGTCTACGCTCATGCCGGTGAGGAGGGCTGGGTGTACATGTCCGTCGACCTGGACGGGAACGGCCGGGGCTCGGTGCGCTGTCTGCTCGTACACGCCGACGGATCGACGGTCCCGGTGGGGTCCTTCCCCCTCAAGGACGGCTACGGACACTGGGGCGGCCCGGCCGCGATCGACCCGACGGCACTGACCGGCGCCCGCCTGCTGGCCCCGGACGGAGGCGTCCTGGCCACGGCGAGCTTCTCCACCAGCTAGGTCGGCGGTCCTGTCGGGCGGTCGGAGCACTTCATGGGGGGGGTGAGCCTACGGGTCCCCCGACGAGTACCGGCGCCGCCGCGGGCCAGGATTCCCGGAAGCGCTGACAGGCTCGGTCCGGCCTGCCGACACCAGGACTCACCCGTCCACGCCGACCGCTCCCCGATCCTGCACGTCGGAGCACCTCAGCGCGAGGGCCGCGATGTCGTCGTCGAGCCGTCCACCGCTGTGCTGGAGCAGATCCCGGTGCAGCTGGTCGAGCAGCTCGCGGGGCTGCTCCAGGCCCTGCCGCCGCATCCAGTCCGGTAGCGGGAAGAACTGGCCGGCGTGGTCCCGGGCCTCCGATACGCCGTCCGTGTAGAGCAGCAACTGGTCCCCCGGGGCGAAGGCGACCATGTCGACCCAGTAGCGGTCACCGATGAGCGCTGCGAGGTTGAGGGGCGGGGAGGGGATGGCGGGCTCCAGGACCCGGACCGTGCCGCAATGCGCGATCAGCGGCGGGGGGTGCCCGCAGTTGAGAAGTCGTACATGGCCGCCGCCGTGCGGGATCTCGGCGAGGAGAGCAGTGGCGAAGTGCTCGGGCTGGTCCTGGGCGGGAAACGCGGCGCTGTGGCGCGTGACGGTGGTCTCCAGGCGGTGGATGATGCCCTGCAGATCGGGCTCGTCGTACGCGGCCTCCCTGAAACAGCTGATCACCGCCGAGGCCGCCCCCACCGCGGACAGGCCCTTGCCCCGTACGTCGCCTATGAGCAGCCGGACCCCGTACGGCGTGCCGATCGCCTCATAGAAGTCGCCGCCGATCCGGGCCTGTTCCTGGGCCGCCAGATACAGCGACTCGATCTCGAGGTCCGCGATGCGGCGCGGCAGCGGGCGGAGCAGCACCTTCTGGGCCGCGTCAGCGACGAGCCGGACCTGGAAGAGCATCTCCTCTCGCTGGAGTCGGACATGACTCCCGTACGCGGCCGCCAAGGTGACCGCGACGATCGCGGCCGACGTGTACTGCGTCCCCAGGTCGGCGTAGAAGAAGCTGAGGACTGTCATGAGCAGGAGGCAGAACGTCCCCAACAGGATCGTCGGGAGCACGGGCCACATCGCGGCGGCAAGGGCGGGCGCGGCGGGCAGAAGGCGGCTGACGGCGATCTCCCTGGGTGTGGAGAACGCCAGGCCGGCGATGAGGACGGTCAGGACCACGGGTGACAGCCGGGCGACTTCCCATCGGCCGCTGAAGGCGGGGCGACGGCGCCACAGCCGTGCAGACATGATCACAAAATGCATCATATCGGCCTAAGCGGACAGAGGCCCCGGCAAAATCATGCACCGCACGCGAGGATGCGCAGCGGACGGCCGCGCCCGAAGGAGCCGCGGCGATGCAGCGCATGACCGCACGGACGCCCGAGGTCAGCCGAACAAGGATCGGTCGGGCCCTGGCCGCTGGGGATCATCGGTGTTAAAAAGGGTCGCATGGCGAATCGTTTCGCCCGTTTTCGACACCTACCGGTCAAGCGTCTGATCAGCAAGAGCACGCGGAGCGTAGCCGGGCAGGTGTTGGTTTTCCAGGTGGCTCTGGTGGTGCTGCTCGTCGCCTGCGGCGTCTTCGCTCTCATCCTGCAGTCGGAACGGGACACCAGCGCCGAGGCCAGGCGCCGCTCCACGGCCGTGGCCCAGACCTTCGCGCACTCCCCAGGCGTCCTCGCGGCATTGGAGACCCCGGATCCGAGCAAGATTCTCCAGCCGCTCACCGAGGCGGCCCGCCGGGCCGCCGGCGTCGACTTCATCGTGGTCATGGACACCAAGGGCATCCGGTACACGCACCCCTTGCCGGACCGCATCGGAAAGCGGTTCGTGGGCGAGATCGGGCCGTCGCTGGCAGGGCGGACCTACGTGGAGAGCGTCAACGGCCCGCTCGGTCGCGAGGTGCAGGCCACCGTCCCGATCGAGAAGGCCGACCGCGAGGTGGTGGCCCTCGTCTCGGCCGGGATGAAGGTCAAGAACGTCGAAAGTCAGCTGGCCCGGCAACTACCGATCATCCTGGGCGCCGGGGCCGGAGCACTCGTGCTGTCCACCGGTGTGACGGCACTGGTGGGCAGGCGGCTGCGACGGCAGACACACAGCCTGGCCCCGGACGAGATGAGCCTGATGTACGAGCACCACGACACGGTGCTCCACTCCGTTCGGGAAGGCGTGCTGATCGTGGCCTCCGACGGACGGCTGATCCTGGCGAACGACGAGGCCAGACGACTGCTGGAGCTGCCCCCGGACATCGAGGGACGGCTCGTCTCGGAACTGCCGGGCCTCGACGCCGAGATGAGGGCGCTGCTTGCCTCCGGGCGCGAGGCCACCGACGAGGTGCACCTCGCGGGAGAGCGGCTGCTCGCGGTCAACCAACGGCCCACGGATCGCGAGGGGGACCCGAGGGGCTCGGTGGTGACGCTGCGCGACTCCACCGAGCTGCAGGCGGTGACCGGCAGGGCGGAGGTGGCACGCGAGCGGCTCCGGCTGCTGTACGACGCCGGACTGCGTATCGGTACCACCCTGGACGTGCTGCGCACCGCCGACGAGCTGGCGCGGGTCCCCATTCCGCGCTTCGCGGACTTCGTCACCGTCGACCTGGCCGACGCCGTCCTGCACGGCGAGGAGCCGGCCCCCACCGCGACGGACATGCGGCGCGCGGCGGTGTGCGGCATCCGGGACGACCATCCGCTCTCCGCACAGGGCCGGCTGTTCGACTATCTTCCCGCCACGCCCCAGGCGCGCGGCTACGGCAGCGGCCGCTCCCAGCTGGTGAGCGATCTGCCGACCGCGACGAGCTGGCGCGTGCAGGACCCGGAGCGAGCCAAGGCGATCATCGACTACGGCATCCATTCCCTCATCACGGCCCCCATCCAGGCCCGTGGCGTCGTGCTCGGCGTGGCCAACTTCTGGCGCGCCCGACAGCATGAGCGCTTCAACGAGGAGGACCTGTCACTGGCGGAGGAGCTGGTGGCCCGTGCCGCGATCAGCATCGACAACGCCCGCCGCTACACCCGCGAGCACACCCTGGCGGTCACCCTCCAGCGCAGCCTGCTCCCGCAGGCCATGCCCCAGCAGAACGCCCTCGACATCGCCTACCGCTACCTCCCCGCCCAGTCGGGTGTGGGCGGAGACTGGTTCGACGTGATCCCCCTGCCGGGGAGCCGGGTGGCACTGGCCGTCGGCGATGTGGTCGGCCACGGTCTGCACGCCGCCGCCACGATGGGACGGCTGCGGACCGCCGTGCACAACTTCTCCGCCCTCGATCTGCCCCCCGACGAACTGCTGAGCCATCTGGACGACCTGGTCGGGAGCATCGACCAGCACGAGGCGGCGGAGAGTGCGGCGGGCGTCGTGGGCGCCACCTGCCTGTACGGGATCTACGACCCCGTGACGCGCCGCTACGTCATGGCACGTGCGGGGCATCTGGCGCCCGCGCTGGTCCAGCCCGACGGAACCGTCACCTTCCCGGACGTGCCCGCCGGTCCTCCCCTGGGCCTGGGCGGTATGCCGTTCCAGACGGCGGAGCTGTGCCTCGCGGAGGGAACCCAGCTCGTGCTGTACACCGACGGCCTCATCGAGGACCGCAGGCGCGACCTGGACGTGGGAATGGAACTGCTGCGCGACGCGCTCGCAGGCCATCCCGGCCGACCGCCCGAGGAGACCTGCCGGGACGTGCTGGACAGTCTGCTCCCCGAGCGCCCCAAGGACGACGTCGCCCTGCTCGTCGCCCGCACGCGGGAACTGCCGCCCGACCGGATCGCCGACTGGGACGTACCCCAGGATCCGGCCGCCGTCGCGGGTATGCGCGACGCCGTCTCGCGAAGGCTCGAAACGTGGGGCCTCTCAGAGTTCGCCTTCACCATGGAACTCATCCTGAGCGAGCTCATCACCAACGCGATCCGCTACGGCGCCGGGCCGATCCACGTACGGCTGATCCGCGACCGCAAGCTGATCTGCGAGGTGGCCGACGCCAGCAGCACCTCACCGCACCTGCGGTACGCCGCGACGACGGACGAGGGAGGCCGAGGCCTGTTCCTGGTGTCGCAGATGGCTGAGCGCTGGGGCACCCGGTACACCCCGCAGGGCAAGGTGATCTGGGCCGAACAGGCCCTGCCCGAGGTCCTCCAGCAGCCCGTCCGGACACCGGCCGACGCGGACACGCCCCCGGACGAAGAGGCAACCGACCCGAATGCCCCGAGGTGAATCCGGCGGCGATCAGCGGGACTTCGTCGACGACATGCCGTCCGGTGAGACCCACCCTCGACAGCCAAGTGCACGCCTCATGACCTCCCGACTTGGAAAGGGCGAACCCTCGGCCCCTGAGGTACGGGGTCGCTACAAGCGGGCATTGGCAGTCAGGAATTCGTCCAGAACGGTGTCTGGCCCGAGCGGGAATGCCGACCAGCCCTTGCGCCGGCCCTCGGACATCCACGGCGACTGCCACCGGCCCGCCCTCTGGTCGGAAAGACCGGATCCACGCAGGTGATTCCCGCCTTGGTGCACTTTTGAACAAACGGTCCGACCTCAACGGCACATGCACACGCTGCTGCGTGGTCCAATACATGCCGTACTCCCCACTCCGCTGCAGACCCGTCCGCGGGCCCGTGGTGAGAAGCCATCCCGCTCCACCAGGGTCGGTGCCCCTTCTTGTGCAGTCGATCGCCGAGCTGCGGGCCGGGAAGACACGGGAGAAGACTTCGGTGTCGACCTCGCGGCCCAGCGGCTCGATCAAAGACGCCGGGAGAGGCATGGACCGCAACCTCGACTTTTCAGAGGCCGGCCCGGACAAAACATGTCGCCCCGTACGGAGAACACGCACCAGTTACACGACCACGGACGGCTTTCTCTGCCGGGGAACCGCTCGGGTGCATCCGCTCCCGGAGCCGAGGAAGCCACCTCCGCACCCACCGCCCTCCCCCAGATACGAGCCAGAGGGATGTGCGCCGTCAGTCCGCCGCGCCGCCCGGCAAGGGCTCATCGCATTTCGGCGTCCTGACCCGGGAACCGGCTCAACGACCGGCCGGGCGCACCAGCAGTTCGCCGATGTGTTGGCGCACGGTCTCCCAGGCCGTGGCGGGGAGTGTGCCGACGCTCGTGCCGCGAAGCGCGTCGATCGCCTCGTCGGTGCCTGCGTCGCAGGGGACGTCGTCGCTGAGCACGTCATAGCCGTCGCGCACGGCGACGTGCAGGCGGGCGGCTCCGTCGGTGTCGGAGCGCAGGGCGGCCGCGACGACCAGGGGCGGCGGGCCACCCGCTTCGGCGGGCAGCTTGCGGTAGCTGCTGGTGACCGGATCACGCCAGTGCAGGCTGAGCAACAGGTGTTGCTTGGCCAGGAGTTCGGCGAGGTCGGTCTCAAAGACGCCGTCGTGCTCCAGCACCGTCGCGCGGGCGCCCAGCACCAGGGCGGCGGGCAACAGGCAGCGCAGCGTGCTGCCGACGATGTTGCCGCCGACGGTGGCGGCGCGGCGTACCGCGCCGGTGCCCACGTGGGCGGCCGCCTGCTGGAGGACCTCCGGCACGCGGTCGTCGATCCGGTTCAGCACCACGGCCGCGCCCAGCGTTCCGCGCCCGATCGCGGTGGCCTCCGGCATGTTGCGCAGCGACATCGCCTGTTCGGGGAACCCGTCACGTTGCCAGCCGGCCCACACGAGCGTGGCCCCGCCGACGGGCACCGCTCCCTCACGTATGCATTCCTGCGCTTCGGACACGGACTCGGGCAGACGCAACAGCACGGGCGGACCTGCTTTCTCGACGAGTTGGCGCTCAGGTACTCGATGACTCGGCCACCCGACCGAGACATGGCGCATTTTCGCCCACCCACATGGAGGCGCACACAGGGCTCACTGATGCACGGTGCGCGCCCCCGCCCGGTCGAACCCGAGCACCGGAACCATGCTGGGCAGCGTGACCGAAGGCGTGGACCTTCGTGTCATTCATCGGGTTCCTGTCGTTCAGGGGTAGCCACGGAAGGGCTGCACGCCCATCAGCACCGCGCCGGCACCGTCGTAAGTACTCTCCTGGAGGAAGGCGTGCTGCGGCACCACCGAGGCGTCCCGCAGGTAGCGCTGCATGGGGTCGCCGTCCTCGATGGCAGGGATGCCAGCGAGCTGGTACGCGGTCCGGACCACCTCGAAGGAGGTACTGGCGAGGTGGGTGGAGGCGAGCCTGAGCAGGCTCGCCTGTTCGGTGGTCGCGGGGTCTCCCCCTTCGACCGTCGACCAGACCTCTTCGGTGATCTCGTAGAAGAAGGCGCGGGCGGAGCGGAGTTGGGCTTCTGCCTGGCCGACCGCGATGCGGTAGGTGGCCCGCTCGGCGGGCTTGGGGGCACCGGTGTAGCCGGCGCGTCCGCCCTGGGCGATGACGCGGTCGAGGGCGGCGCGCGCGATGCCGAGGCCGACAACGGCCAGGACCTGGGCGGCGTACGGGACGCTCGGGTACCGGTAGAGCGGCTCGTCGACGGTGGGTGCGCCGCCCCGCGAGAACGTCCACTTTCTCGATACGACGGCCCCGTTGACCACCAGGTCGTGGCTGCCGGAGCCGCGCAGACCGATGACGTCCCAGTTCTCGGCGATCTCCACCTGGTCGGGGCGCAGTACGGCCGTGAGGGGCCGGCCGGCCCGGTCCGCGCCCGCGTCGATGCCCACACCGAGAACATCCGCGCCCTTGCAGCCGCTGGCGAACCTCCACCTCCCCGACACTCGGTAGCCCCCGTCCACGCGCTCGGCCGGCTGGACGGGGAACAGGCCGCCCGCGAAGACCACGTCGGGCCCGGCGGCGTACAGCTCTGCCTGCGTGTCGAGTGGCAGCGCCGCGAGATAGATCAGGGAGGAACCGAAGCTGGCGACCCAGCCGGCCGACCCGTCGGCGACCGATATCCGCTCGATGACAGGGAGGAATTCCGCCGGGGGCAGCGCATCACCACCGAACTGCTTCGGGGCGCTCGCCCGATAGATGCCCGCCCTCTTGAACGCTGCGACGACATCGCGCGGTATGTGCCGCTTCTCCTCGAACTCGGCCCGCCGCTCGGCCACCAGGGCGAGTACGCGGTCCAGTTCCGACGGTGTCTGCGTCATGCGCTTCCCCTCGCATTGCCAGGCGGTTCCTTCCCCGCCTCGCCACCACACCGAGTGTCCCAACTACCACCGGACAAGTGGCCATCACTGAGAGGGAGTTGGCCCTCTGGCTCCCCTTGCAGGTCGGGAATAGGGGGGCCTCTCGCCGCCGACACGGCAAGCAGAGGGGTGCGTTGCGAACGTGGTCGCGGTGGACTGAGGCCCCGTCGACGACAGGACCCGTTGCCCACCCCGTCGGATCGCGAGCGACGCCGGCCCTAGTCGGCAAGCTGCTCAACCGTCTTCAGGTGAGCGGTCGAGTCCGGGGGGATATTGCCTGGCAGGCATTCCCACAAGTCAGCGCGCGAGTCAGCGCGCCAGTCAGCGCGCCCCCTGCGATCCTGACGACACGGGCGGCGGTTTTTCCGGAGCGGGTAGCGGGGCACCGTCGTGCTCCTTCACCTCGCCGAGCCGTCTCCTTTCCGTCCAGTCCAGACGCACCTGCTCGACCTCAGTCGACGCTCTCCGCGCCGATGAGGACGAAGGCCATCGTGACCGGCCGACCGCTGCGGTTGCGCCAGGCGTGCCGGGTACCGTTCTGGATCACGATGTCCCCTGTCGCGAGCTGGGTGCAGTGGCCGTCGTCGAGTTCGAGGACGAGCTCGCCCTGCAGCACGATGCCGTAGTCCACGGTCGGCGTCGCGTGCATGCCGTCGGGCTCGATGAGTTCGGCGATGCCGGGCGAGTCGGCTCGCTGCTCCTCGTCGAAGGCGACGGGGTCGAACGCCGGGTCGGCCATCGCTGCCTCCGGTGGGAAGGTCAGGACGATGAACCGCGTGCCGCCGGGCGCCGGGAGCAGGCTGGTGATCTTCGGAGTGGGGTGTCCTCCCCTGTCCTGCTGACCTGTTGACCGGCCTCGGTGGCCCATGGCAGGCGGGAGACCCAGCCCGGCAGACTGGTGAACTCCCGGCTGCGCGGGATCGGGCCGTCGCTGACGACGATCGACCGGCCGTTCTCGTCATGTCCGGTGGCGACTCTGCGCATACGTCTCTCTCCTCGGCAGGGTCCGCCGGAGCTGTCGAATCGGCGGAGGCGGCGGAGGCGGTCAGGCCCGGCGGCCTGGCTCGGCCGGGGCCCGGAGGGCCGTTTCCCAGTCGTCCACGACGTCCCCCACCGTGGGGGCCGGTGCCCGCAGCAGGGCCGCTGCCACCGTGCGTACGAACAGCTGGTGCCGGTCGTCCGTGAGGTATTCCACCGGGGACTTGCCGTCGACGCGCGCGAGCAACAGCGCCGGCAGCAGTGACGCAGCCCGTGCTTGGAGGGCCGGCCGTGGCTCCCAGTCGACGTACCGGAGGTATTCCTCGGCCAGTACCCGCGCCGACCGCAGGAGTTCGGCGCGGCGCCCAGGAACCACCAGGCTCTTGAGGAGCAGGTGGTTGACGCAGAAGGCGAGGTCGAAGGCCGGGTCTCCGTACCAGGCGCATTCGGCGTCCAGCAGCACGGGCGCCGACGGGCCGATGAGGATGTTCTTGGGGCTGACATCCCCGTGCACCAGAGCCAGGCGGGTACTCGCCGTGCGGTCGGCGAGGCCCTGAAGTGCGGGGGCGAGGCCGGGGTGCGCGGCAGCTGTTGCCAGCAGGTACGGCTCGATGCGCAGCGCGTGGAAGTTGTCGTCCGTGGCGAATTCCTCGGCGAGGGCGGGGTCGCCCGCGCTCGCCGCGTGCAGGGCGCCCAGCAGTTCTCCGACGGCCGCCGCGGTCGCCACTCGCACCTCGCCGGCCAGCAGTTGTGCCTTCCACATCGGGTACCGCTCGGGGGGCAGGTACGCCATGGCGAAGAGGCCGGCTCCGGGGTCGTGGGCCAGCAGCTCCGGCACGCTGTCGGGGCGGTGCCTGGATGCGAACCGCATCCAGGCCCATTCGTAGGCGTTGCGCGACACCGGTGCCTGCCAGTCGGCTGCGACCTTCAACCTGGCCCGGGCGCGTTTCACACAGAGGGAACGGCCGGGCAGGTCGACCCGCCACAAGTCGGATGACACGCCTCCGGCCAACGGCGTCCATCTTGCGGCTTCACCGGGGTCGGCGAGCTCGTGGGCGATCAGGAAGTCCGTCAGCGCGATGTCCGGCTCGGGGACTGGCTCCGTCTGCTCGGTGGTCGACCTCATCGCTGGTCACCCGGCCCGGCGGGCAGGCCGCGAGGGCTGTTGCAGGCGTGGCCCGGCGCCTCGTCGGCCCCGACCGCCCCGGAGAACGGCGGCCACCGGAATCTCTCGCCCATCCCTGAGTTGATCGTCGTCCCTCCGGCGACCGCCCCGGCCGACTGGCAGCACGGCGTCACCGCCCTCGTCGCACAGCTGTCCCGTGATCTGGGAAACGTCGTCGTCCATCGCGGCGCCCATGACGTCCAGGAGGCGGCGGCCATGGGCGGCGCCAACGCCGTACGTGTTCTGCCGCTCTGACAGCCGCGGCGGGAGGCGACCGACGCGGACTCAGGTGTGGCCGAGCCCGACGGCCGTCATTCCGGGACGCGGCGGCGTGCTTGTTCGTCGCCGACGGTCACCAGTCGCACCAGGTCGGCCCAGGTGGACTGAAGGCGGGCGATCGGGATCCCGCGCTCGTTACGCAGGTAGTCGATGGTCTCGAAGTTCGTGAACACGAGCCTGGCGTGGGCGACCATCTCGTGATCGGCCTCTACTCCCGCCTCCCGCAGGAGAGATGCGAGGTGCTGCTGGAAAGACCGGCCGGGCTCCGACGAATGACGCCGTTCGAGGGGCACTTGGCGAGCGAGCGCGGCTCCCAGGTCCCCCTCGTCGGTGATGCGCTCGATCAGAGCCCGGCCGAACGCCGTCAGCCGGTCCCTCGCCGGTGCTCCCGGCCCGAGTGGAGGCGGGCCGGAGGTGTACGCCTCGTGGAATTCCGCCTCGGCGTCATCCATCAGGGCCAGCAGGAGTCCGGTGCGGTTGCCGAACCGGCGGAACAGCGTGCCCTTTCCCACCCCGGCCGCCTGGGCGACCTCGTGCATCGTCACATGTTCCGCCCCTTGTTCGGCCACCAGCCGAGCGGCCGCCTCCATCAGCCGGGCGCGGTTGCGGGCCGCGTCGGCCCGCTCCCCGGTGCAGCCGTCGGGCAACCGTGTCATCGTCCGCTCCGGCCTTCCACGAGCGCGTACACGCACCCGTCCTCGATCTGCACCGGGTACACGGGGACGGGACGAGTCGCCGGCGGGTCCAGGGGGTTGCCGGTGCGCAGGTCGAAACGGGAGCCGTGCAGCCAGCACTCGACCGTGCACCCTTCCACCTCGCCCTCGGAGAGCGAGACGGCGCTGTGCGAGCACACGTCGTGGATCGCGAACACCTGCTTCTCGGTCAGGACGAGGGAGACGGGAACACCCTCCACCTCGAACCGGCGGGGCACGTTCTCCTCCAGTACGGCGAACCTGCAGACGTACGTGTAACCGTCGCTCGGCATCGCTCTCCTCGGATGCGTCCATGCCATGGGAGGGCCAACCGTTCCATGGGATACGTCGGGCGGTCTCGCGCCGGTCAGGAGCATCACGCGCGTGATCGTGGCCGTGCGTCAACGATAGCGACGCCGCCCCGGGCGGGAACCCTCCCCCAGCCCGAGTCCGCCTCGGCACATGGACCTAGGACATGGAGTCGCCCTCGTCTTCGCACCCCTGGCCGCGCAGGCGTAGGCCTTCCTGCCCATCGCTGCTCGCACGCCTCGTCGCCTTCACCAGCGATGCGATCTTGCCCGTTTGCTGAGGGGTCACAGAGGGGCGCTCTCCACCTTGCCGGTGAACCGGCCACCCACTTGATCGGCGAGCCAATGGACGCGGGGGAGCTGGTCTCCGTTCCGGTTCCGGACGTGCACGTGGACGGTGTGGTCCTGCGATGGCTCTTCCTGATAAAGGTCCCGGGAATTCACTGTCAGGGTGAGGTACGCGTATTTCTGCGAGATCGCCTCCAGTTCTCGACCTCGCCCTGAGCGATGTCTGCGATGTCCAGCAAAGTACGCACCGCGCGTATCGCTTCGGACAGGTCAGCGGTTGTGAGGACAGCAGCCGCAGCAGAGTTGCTCATCCCGGAACCATTAGGCAGCACTCAGTCCCATGATCGGCCGGACAAGTCCGTCCTCGATCGGGCCACGGCCTTCTTCGCGGCGGAGGCCCGGGGGCGGCGCAGTACGCCCCCCGGGTCTCCTCCTCGGTTTTCGCCGGGATCACCCCGCCGGGGAAGCCGCGGGTACTGCAGCGCGGGGAAGCGGACGTCGTAGCGGGCGCTGGAGCCAACGGGCCGCCCGCGAGTTGCTCGGAGAAGACACCCCCGCCGCAGGCGCGAACGCAACTTTGATTGCAACAGCAAATCATGACGCGAGGGTCAAGAGGGGTCACATCGCGTAAATTGACCGGTCAACCAGCAGAGTTGCGGCGTCGGACGTCGCTCATAGCCCGTTTGACATCGTCGCGGATGCGACGCCTACTGGAATCAGGGGCCGTTCCGCGGATGGAGACCGACACGGCGCTCGACAGCCCTGGCGGCACACCGAATGCGCCTCGCGCCCGACTGCGCCTCGCGCCCGACTGCGCCCGTGACGGCGCAGACCCGTCGAACCTGGCGCTTATCGACAGCCCGCGGGCCCGAGAGACGGGCCGCCCCGCGCGAACGCATCGCCCTGCGCGGGAGCCCCGCACCGTCCCTTCCCGGTCCGGGGCGGAACAAGAGGAACACCATGAGTCGACAGCTCGGCCCCGAACGCTCCAGGACCTCTGGCGGCGTCCGCGAGCAGACGCTGAAGCAGGTCCGTGAGGGCCTGGAGGACTCGGGGATCGACTCGTTAGACGCGCTGGTCGACCACCTGGCGGACGTCGGCCCACCGACCTTCCACGAGGACCACGTCATGATGATCGGCGGCATCCGGGCCGGAGGCGAGCCGCCCCCACCCAAACCGCACCAGCCGCCCGAGATGCCTGTGGTGCTGGACGGCGAGACCAACGAGCCCGGGGTGGTCCGTGAGTTCGACGGGCAGGAGCTGTACTCGACGCCCGGTGTCAACGCCAAGGGCGACCCCGTGCTGTACAGCTTCACGACGCTCGAAGCGCTCCACGACCACCTGATCGGCGCGCGGCACAGCGACCTCGGCACCACCAACCCGGACTCGCTGCCCGAACTCTCGTACTACTACGAAGGCGACGACCTCGGCGGGGACTGGCTGCAGAACGGCCCCGGACAGGCCTGGCGGGACCTGCGCAGGGTCCGCAGGGGCTTCCTCGGCACGGGGAACTGGAACGACATCATCTCGTCGGTGAACTGGTGCCGGTGGCACATCACGCTCTGGGACACCCCCGGATACCGCGGCTCCCGACTCGAGATCCCTGGCGGGAACACGCGCTACCACCTCAGCCAGTACGGCTGGAACGACTGTACGTCCTCGACCGCGAATTGGGGACGGCGGTTCTGACCGCCTGGCCACAAGACCGTAGCGAGAGCGCAGGGCCACGTGGTTCCCGGACCCGCTGCCCATGCTCGCGTGAGACCCAACGCGCCAAGGACGCGGGGCGATGGACACCACCTCGCGGCCGACCTCACCACGCACAAGGAGGCAAACCCATGTCGATCACGTCGGATCCCACAACGCTGGACGGGATGGTGTGGCCGGCCAAGAGGAGCGATCTCGAAGGGCTGACGCTGACCCACAGGGCGGAGCAGAGCGGTGCCACGGAGGCCGTGCTCATGGAGCCGGAGGCCGAGGACATGGTCCAGCTCAGGGCTCGCGTGGCGCGACTCGAAGCGCAGGCCCTGTCGCGGCCGGCCGATCAGGCCGTACCGACCCTGGTCAGTGGCCGCTTCCGCAGCGCGGGAGCCGGAACACAGCTCGAACTGCGAGTGGACGTGGACGGCCCGCGGCCGCTGATGCGGATCAGCGGCGACTTCTTCCAGACCAGTGGGGCGACCACCAATTACGTCGGTTCCTTCGTCGTGGAGACGCTCACCGCCGCCGTCACCGAGGATCTGGTGAAGCTCACCGGCCGGGGCAGGTTCAGTTTCCCCGTCTTGTCCCCGCACGTGGAGGTGAGCATTGTCCGGGGTACGGACATGACACCCACCCCGGGCGAGGCCATCGTCCAGTTCTCCACCGACGGCGGAAGCCCCAGCGCAAGTTACCTGTGCGCGTTCGTCTCACCGTACTTCCGCAGCGTCCAGCTCGAACAGGACTCCGTGGCAGGGACCGTCCCGTTCGTCTCGTACGACACCGGATCGCTGCCGCAGCCGCCGTCGAGCCCGGCACGTGTCCTGACCGTGCCCGCCGCGTACGCGGAGGCGGGGATCGAGGTGCAGATCGGCGGGGCTCCCGACGTCGCCCCCACCGGCGCCGCGGGCGCAGACGCACGGTGGAACGACGCGGAGTTGCACAACGCAATGGTCAACCATTTCAGCCTCTGGCGGAACGTCCCCCGGTGGCAGATATGGCAGATGGTGGCCACCTCGTATGTCAGGACCGACGTCCGGGGCATTATGTTCGATGCCGGCGGGGCCTTCCAGCGACAGGGCTTCGCGGTGTTCCACGACGCGATCAAGGGCGAGGCCCCGGTCAGCCGGCGTGCGCAGTTGCGCACGTACGTCCACGAACTCGGGCACGCCTTCAACCTGCTGCACTCGTGGGAGAAGAACCTGGCCGAACCGCCTCAACCGCTCGGGCCCAATGGCGGTCTCGGGGACCTGTCCTGGATGAACTACGTGCAGAACTACCAGCCGCCGCCACCGGCGCCGGGCGGCTCGGCCGCCTACTGGGCCGCGTTCCCCTTCCAGTTCACGGACAGTGAACTCGTGCATCTGCGGCACGGCTTCTACCGGGACGTGATCATGGGCGGCAACCCGTTCGGTGTGGGTGCGGCCGAGGTCGACGTGGACCTGTTCGACGACCCGGTCGCCGACAACTCCGGCCTCGCCCTGGAACTGCGGTCCAACGGAACGTTCCGGTTCGGCGAGCCGGTCGTGGTCGAGATCAAGCTGGCCACCACTGACCTGCGCGGCCGCAGCACACATGGTCGACTGCACCCCAACGACGGATTCGTCACCGTCGCCATCCGCACCCCTTCGGGCGAGACCAGAACCTACCGGCCGCCACTGATCCGCTGCACGGACCACGAGCACCGGACGGTCCTGGACGCCGACCGGCCGGCGATCTACGAGAGTGCCTACGTCGGTTACGGCAAGGACGGCTTCTACTTCCAGCAGCCCGGCCAGTACCGACTGCGGGCCCAGTACCACGCGTCGGACGGTTCGCGGGTGCTCTCCGACATCCACCGGCTCACGGTCCGCAGGCCGCTCACCGAGGCCGACGAGGACGTCGCCGAGTTGATGATGTCCGGCGATGAGCAGGGCACGCTCCTCTACCTGCTCGGCTCCCGCGCCGAGAGCCTTGAGTCCGGGAACCGGGCCTTCGACCAGGTGCTGGACCAGTACCCCGAGCACCCGCTCGCCGTCTACCCGCGCATGGTCAAGGGCTTCAGCGTCTCAAGGGACTTCAAGGACCTCACCCCCCGCAAGGAGCTCCGCATCCGTCACGCCAACACCGAGGAGAGCATCCGGCAGCTCAGCAAGGTGGTGGAATCCTCGGCCGGTGACGAGGGTGTCGACAACATCACTCTCGGCCAGGTGATGCGGCGGCTGGCACGGGTGGAGGCCAAAGCGGGCAATCCGCAACGGGCGACCGAGGTGATGGACGAGATGGTGGAGATCTTCGACCGCAAGAACCTCAAGCCCCACGTCATGCGGGACATCCGGTCGGAGGCCGAACGCACCAAGGAAGAGATCACCCGTCGGTAGCCATGTCCCGCCCCTCCCCCTTCCCTCCAACAGCGCGGGCGGCGGCCAGGCGGCCGCCGCCCTCCGCATGGCCCTGCGTGCGGCGACGGGCCCGCACTCCGTCGGCGAACCGCCTCCCGCAGAACAACGTAGGGAAGTTTGATCAAGACTGGTCAGAGACCTGGCTTGGCCCTGGGGCGTGAGGTGTCTCAAGAAGCGCACGACCGTTGCGCTCGAAGTGTCTGCCCTCGTGCCATCGCCCAGCCTGTGCGCTGGCGATGCGGCATGACGAGCCCTGTGCCGGGATAGCCGCCGTCGCCGATCGTGGTGGTCCTGCAGACTGCGGCCTTGGCGCCGGATTCCGTCCATGCCTCGCAGCCGGCGCGGTTACCGGGAAGCGGTCGGCCGACCCTGACGACCAAGCGCGTGTCGGCGTCGATCACGACCTGGTGATTGGAGGAGTACCGGCAATTCTTCGACTGCCCGGCCACGGTGTGGTCCCGGGTGGATACGAGAGTGGCGTCCACGATGAGTACGGCGCCCTTGCGGAATCGCTTGCGTGCCTGGAGCGCGAGGTTGGGGCCGACGTGGTCGATGACGCGGTCAGCTGCGGACATTGAGATGCCGAACAGCGGGGCGAGCTGCCGCATCGTCAAGTTCGTGCGCCAGTAGGCCGTCACGAGCAAGGCTCGGTCCTCCAGCGGCGGGCTCCACGGCCGGCCTTCATCCCTGCCGTGACCAGAGGGTATGGGCCGACCATCAGCTGTGGAGAATGCGCACGGCGAGCAGCGTCTGCCAGGTCCAGCCGATCGTGAGCGAGACGCGCTGGATCAGTCCGCCCAGATCCACCCAGCGTCGATGTTGGCTGAACGCGGCACTGGCCAGCGCCATCGTGGCTGCGAAGAGCACTCCGCTGGCGATCGAATAGAGGGCCCATCCCGGCGAGTTGGAGAGGCTGAAGGCGAAACAGGCCGCAGCAAGGGCGAGGAACCCGACGAGGGAGAGCAGGTCATGCAGAGCCCCTGAGCGGGTCAGGCGCTGGAGCTGATCGGGGGTGCCGACGGGGTATCCGCTCACCGGATCCGTGCGGCAGATTCCTGCGCCCAGCAGACCGACCGCCCACACGCCGATCAGCAGTGCACCCCAGCGGGAGGGCCCAGCACGCCACAGGCCCACGGCGAAGATCAGGGACAGCAAGCCCGTAAAGAGGAAGTTGACGGTCTGGGTCCACCCGGAGGGGCCGAGGGCGAGCGAACTTACGGGATGGCGGAGCGGCTTGTAATCCACACGACTGGCGCCTTCCAGTAGGTACGCGAGGGTGAAGAGCGGGCCAGCGGCCACCCCGCAGGCAAGCAGCGTTTGATTACCCATCACGTCAACATAAGTTGACATGAGGGCGGCGTCAACCCTCGTTGACATGAAGGGTGGGTATCAGTCATCAGCCGAAACGTGTGATCAATTGCGGGACAGCCCTTACTTGTTGCGGGGTTGGACGTTGTCGACGCAGGACACTGGGCGTGGACTCGGTTCGAGGGGGCGGGTGTTATCGCCGAATGAGGTGCTGATCGAGGGTGGCCAGGATGTCGTTGACAGGACCGAAGGTGATCATGGCGGTTGTTCCGCCCGCGATCTCGCCGCGCAAGGGAGAGAGGGCGTCGTGCGCTTGTGTGGCGAGTGATGTGTGTTGGAGCAGGATCGCCGTATGTGCGTTGACGGCCCAGAGTGAGTCGTAAAGATGGTCGGCAGGGGGTGTGGGCAGGGTGGCGGCGGCTTCGCGGGCCGCCGCCAGGTTGCCGCGGGCGAGGTCGAGGAGGGGCTGGACCCAGGGACGGTAGGGGCCCCAGTCGAGCGCGGGGTCCGTTGGCGCGGGACGTTGGTGGCGCATGCGGAGTGACAGGAGCGCGAGCGGGAAGATGCCGGCTTCCACCCCGGGCATGCCGGCACCGGCGAGGTCGGTGGCTGTGGTGCGATAGGCGTGAGCGACCTCGGCGGGGTCGTTCGAGCGTTCTGACAACTGCATGGTCCGGAAAGCCGCGGTGAGAACGTGAACGAGCGGCGTCTCGTGGATGGTGGCAAGCCGCTCCGCCGCCACGACGTGGCGTTGCGCGGTCTCGGTGTCACCACGGGCCCCGCAGACCTGGATCTTGATCAGATGGCCAAGGATCTCGAACATCGGGAGATCATGCCGCGTGGAGAGATCGATGAGCTCCCTGGCGATCCCGTCGCGTTCGCCGGTGCGCCCGGGGTGCTGGAAGGACTGCACGAATCGGGCGTTGAGCGCGAGTACCAGCACGCTGGGGTCGTGCAGGTCCCGGGCGAGTTGTTCGGCTTCGGTCGCAGCCTCGGCAGCCCAGCGGTCTCGGGTTCCGCGATGCTCAAGCCCGATGGTGGCGAGGAGACGTGCTCGAAGCGCGGGTGGAGCCCCTGGTCCAAGTCGCTGCAGAGTGCGCCGAACGGTCGCGACCAGCGCCTCCGAACGTCTGGGATCGTCGGCGCGCGTCCAGATGGTGGGGACGTCGTACGCCGCGATCACGCGGGCAGTGAGGCCGGGGTCTTCGGTCCGTTCCGCTTCCGCGGCTGCCGCTGCGCGTTGCTCTTGGGCAAGTACCAGATTGGTTCCGCCGGTGACCGCTGCGGCCCTGGCGACCGTGCTCATCGAGCGCAGCCGGGTGTAGGTCCCTGTCGCTTCTGTACGCGTGAGCAGACGCAGCCGGTCCTCGTCCTGGGGTGCGGGCATGAGGTGCGGCGCATGGCGGAGAATGTCTCGTTCGAGGTGGTCGAGACTGTCCGCCGATTCCAGTCCGAACCGATCCAGCAGCCGGGCTCGCGCGTCACGCAGCGAGGCCAGCGCATCGACCTGGCGGCCGGCTTGGTAGTAGGCATGGGCAAGCAGAACCCAGGCATGCTCTCGCCACGGGTGTGCTGTGGCGAACGCCTCCAGCTCCGGGACGAGAGGCGCACCACGTCCGAGGTCGAGCACCGCCCGGGCGCGCAGCTCAACGGCTTGACGGTGAAGTTCTGTCAGCCGGGCGCGTTCTGCCGTCAGCCAGGGCGAGGCGCCGAGGTCTGCGTACGGCTCGCCCCGCCACCACGACAACGCTTCGCTCAGCGCACAGGCAGCCTGGCCGCTGGGCGCGTCGCGCACGGCCCGAAGGGTGTCCTCGAATCGGTGGGCGTCGACGTCCGCCCGTGGAACCCGCAGGGCGTATCCGGTACCGACGGTCTCGATGGTGTGCGACCGGGTTCGCGGAAGACGATCGGGTTCGAGGGCGCGGCGCAGCTCGGCGACGAAAGTGCGGACCGTCCCGGCCGCTGCGGGCGGAGGGTCCTCCCAGAGATCATCGACCAGCACCGAAAGCGGGACGGCCCGGCCGCCGGCCGCGACCAGCCGTCCCAGAAGCTCCCGGCGGCGCTGACTGCCCACCGATACAGGACGGCCCTCGGCATCCGTGACCTCGATCGGCCCGAGCACCTTGACGAGGATCTCCATGTCCTCATTGTCGTCGGTCTCGGGCCGCTGCTGATCCACTGCTAACCCGGCTCCCCGATCCTCCTCTCGTTCATGCATCCATGCAGGAACAGCAGCGACTCACGAGTCTGGGAGAAGGAGACGACAACGATGGGCATCGGCATTCTGGGGTTCGAGACCAGGTCGATCAGTGTGGCTGACGGCGTGGACCTGAACGCTGCGGTGGGCGGAGAAGGACCGGCCGTAGTGCTGCTCCACGGCTTTCCCGAGACCCACCTGATGTGGCGGCATGTCGCTCCCATCCTGGCCGAGCACCACACCGTGGTCTGCCCCGACCTTCGCGGTTATGGCGCCAGCGGCAAGCCGGAAGCGGTCGCCGAGGACACCTACTCGAAGCGGACGATGGCCGCGGACATCGTCGGCCTGGCCGACGCGCTCGGGTTCGACCGGTTCGCGCTGGTCGGGCACGACCGCGGCGCGCACGTTGCTTTCCGGGCCGGCCTGGATCACCCGAATCGCATCAGCCACCTCGGAATCCTGGACATCATTCCCACTCCGGACACCTGGAACGTCCTCCACGGGGTCAGCGCGGCGGTGGCCTTCCACCTGTATCTGATGGCCCAGCCGCCCGGTCTGCCCGAGCAGATGATCGCGGGCAGCGCCGACGCATTCTTCGGCCACTTCCTCGACGTATGGTCCACGAGCTGCGACGCGATTCCGGCAGAAGTGCGCGCCGAGTACCTTCGCGCATGCCGGGACGCGATTCCGTCGATCGTCGCCGACTATCGCGCCACCGCGACCGTCGACGTCAAACATGACCAGACCGACCTCGACGCCGGCAACCGGCTCACCATGCCGGTGACGGTCGTCCAGCAGGACTGGGGCCGGCAGCTGGGGTTCGACGCCACCGCGATCTGGCGGCCGTGGACCACCGACCTGCGGCACTTCACCACCCAGGCGGGCCACTTCATGGCCGAGGAGGCTCCGGAGGACATCGCCACGCTGATCCTGAACCTGCTGAAGCGATGATCGCCCCGGACGGGCCGGTATCGGCCACACTCACCGCAAGCTCTGGCGCCCTCCCGGCCTGCCACCTCCTTCCCCACGTCGTACCCACGACTCTCGGTACCGACGGTCTCCGCGGCCCGCACCGGCTGTGAGTCGTTGTTCGCGGCGGTCGGGTCGGTGTCCCGGCCCTCGGACCGGCGGACCTCATCACATGGGTCGTTGTGGTGGCGGCGGCCGTGACCGAACTGGCAGGCCCCACAAGGGCAGTCATCTCGCTCGTCCGGGGGGACAGAGGAGGTAGTGGCAGGGGCATACAACGGCATGACAGGCTCTCTTGGCGCGACTGCGCTTCGCCGTTCACCTTTGCGGTCGGCACGGACAGCGCGCTTCGGCCGGCATGGCGAGGAAGCGAGCACGTGGCCTGTACCGGCGGAGACATGGTGCCTGCGCGCCGACGAGATCAGTCTCGTGCGCGAGGCGGACGGCCGTGAGCGAGATCAGTAACCACTCCACCAGGTACAGCCCGGACGTCATCTCCTGGTCGGAGCATCGAAACCCAGCGTGCTCGGACCCGCTGGGCGCGCCACCGGGCCCGAAACACCACCCACGTGCGGTTGTCTACGCGTCGGAGTCGAGCTCAGCGAGGCACCGGATCTTCGGAGGCGGGCAGCGGTTCTGCGGTCTTCGGGGCCAGGGCGCGGATGGAGGGGGTCGCGACCATGGTCAGGGTCGCGAGGAGGATGAGCGTGGCGGCCGCGTAGAGGGTGGCATGGAGGCCCAGGAGGAGCACGGCGGGTCCGGCGGTGAACTGGGCGAGTGGGAGCGCGAGGTAGGAGCCGAGGTCGTCGTAGGCGTAGACGCGGGCAAGGCGGTCCTCGGGGATTTGCTCGTTGAGGGTCGAGTACCAGGCGACGCCGGCTTGCTCGCCGCCCACGCCCGCCACGAAGTTGGCCACGACCAGCAGCCAGGTGTAGGGGGCGAGCGCGAGCAGCAGCGGGGTCATCGCCGTCAGGCCCATCAGCGCGCAGCCGACCAGGATCGCACGCCGGGGTCGCCACCTCAGCGACAGGACGCCGCCGGCGACCGCGCCGAGTGAGCCCGCAGCGACGGCCAGGCCCCAGCCGGTGCGGCCGATCCCGGTGGTGTCGGCGACGGCCGGACCGAGGACGGTGAACGAGGCGGTGAGGCCGGCATTGAGGAAGCAGAAGGCCACCACGATCACCCACACCCAGCTGCGGGAGGTGAACTCCCGCCAGCCGACGCGCAGTTCGTGCACCAGACCGGGGCTGGGCGCGGGCGGCGCGACCTGGACGCGGACCAGTGCGAAGGACACTGCGGCGAACGCGAAGCTGAGCGCGTCGACGGCCAGGCCCCAGCCGGGGCCGACCGCGGCGACCAGTACGCCGCCCAGTGAGGCGCCCACGATCATCGCGCTGCTGCCCGCGATGCGTGAAAGCGCGAGGGCGGCGCGGCGGGACTCGGCCGGCACGGTCTGGGGCAGCAGGGCCTGGGAGGCGGGCTGATAGCAGGAACCCGACGCCCCGTTGACCGCGGCGAGCACCATGAGCAGGGGGATGGCGGCGCTGTGGGTGAGGATCAGGGCGGCGACCACCGCCTGGCTCGCGGCGCTGACCACACTGCTGCCGACCAGCAGCGGGCCGCGCGGCAGCCGGTCCGCCAACACCCCGCCGTACAGCAGGAAGAGGATGCTGGTGAGGGAGTGGGCGCCGACCACCAACCCGAGCGAGCCGACCGAACCGGTGGCGTCGAGCACGGCGAAGGCCAGGGCGATCGGCGCCACCCCGTTGCCGAGCAGGTTGGCCGTCGTACCGATGAAGAGGTGCCGGAACGGGCGGTGACGCAGAGGCGCCAGGGCGGCAGACATGCGCCTGATCGTCGGGGCCGGGCGGTGCGCCCGGCAACGGATTTTAGGACTGGCACCGGGCCAGGTGTGCCGCTGGCCGCTGAGTGCCGTCTCCTCGCAGCACGGCCTGCGGCTCGCCGACGTCGTCCTCGTTCCGCCCGGCACTGTCGCCCGCACCTCCAGCGGCAAGGTGTCACGGGCCCTGACCCGGGCGCAGCACTTGGAGGGTGCATACGCACAGGGCGGCGACACAGAGGCAGGGAGCAGACCACCGGCCGTCGCCGCGGCCGGCACCACGTCGAGGACCGCGGGAGGATGCCGGCACCGACACCGGGACACCGGGGCTCCTGGGATCGATCAGACGCCTGCCGTGCCACGCCGTACGACCTCGCCCGACCTGCTACCCCGGCCACCTGCAGTGCTCACCACCCTCTCCCCCACCCATCCGCAAGTCCTCCGCTCTCCATATCCTTCGAGCCAGCCGACCTTGCCCTTCCCAGCGGCCGGAAGTGACAAGGACCAGTCAACAAAGACATGCCCTCACCGGGCTCTCGAGTAGGCGTCACGGCGTTGCAGGCAGCGTCACCGTCTGTGCCGGTTGCCAAGCCTCCAGGCGGGGTGCGTCATGGTGTTCGCCAGTTAGGCGTAGTCCTCAACCCGCTGTTGTGCGCGGGGGCGGTGAAGGTCGTTGCGTTCATGTCACCGTCCCCTGCTACATTGCGCCCTCAAGATCAGAAAAACGGGGGCCGGAGATGACCGTGCAAGGGCACGCCGGGGGCTATCGCCTTCAGACGAGCGCGATGGACAGCGAGGCGCAGACACTCGACACGGCGGGTGACGACGTCGGTGCCATCGCCAGGGCGGTCAAGGACACCGCCTGCCACACCTCGGACGCACTCGGCGGCTCCGACGCGGGCCCCGCCTACAACAACTTCGCCGGTGACTGGCAGGCAGAGGCCAAGGTCCTGGAGAGCGCACTGCACGAACTGGCCGACAAGGTGCGGGTCTCCAAGGCGAACTACCAGGGCGCCGAGCACGCCTCCATCCGGGACATGAGCGCGGCCGGCGGCGAGGGCGTGACGACGATGCCCGCACCCGCGGGGGATGTTCCCGCGCCGGGCTACCGCACCATGCCCGCGCCCGGCACTCCGCCGCGCGGCCTGTCCGACTTCGGCTGAGCGCCCTTCGTACCGCGTACGAGTCCACACTCCTGCCCTCACCACGACAGAAGGCCGCACCGTCATGCCCGACGCAGGCGAATCCACCACCGACCGCCGCCAGAAGCTCGCCGAGTACCACGAGTCCATCTCCTCGGCCGACAGCAAGAACGATCTCATCGGGGCCATCAACAACGCCCTGGGCGTCTCGGCGCCGGTCGGTGAACCCGGGGTCCTCGAGGGTCTCGCCAAGACCTACCGCAAACAGATCGACGACATCGCCGACGTGCACCGGCGGGTGCAGAAGGTCGCCAACGAGGGCCTGCCCGACGCCTGGGTGGGCAGCACCGGGGCGCGGGCGTCGGAGGTCGTGATGGCGGCGGCCCGCTCCGCCGAGCAGATGGAGCAGGCGTTCATCGGCGCGGCCGGCGCCCTGTTCCGCTTGGCCGACGCGCTGACCAACGCGAAGTCCCAGGACAAAGGCGGACGCGAGCAGTTGCGCGAGGCGCTCGGCATGCTCGGCGGTGAGGACGGCTTCTTCGACGACATGGTGGAGAAGGACGCCGAGGAGGCGGAGCGCCTGCGGGCCCGCAACATCGCGGCCGCGGGCGCCAAGGCGATGCACACCGCGGCGGAGGTGGCCGACGACGCGGCGCGGGCCGCTGCGCGCGACCTCAACAAGCTGGCGTCCGAGGCCCGGGCGGGCCAGATGAAGACCGACAACATCTCCGCCGCCGACCGCCTCGTGCTCGCCGACATCGCGGGCCCCGGCGGCCCGGCGGAGATGAACGAGCTGCTGACCGCGAACGACCTGGAGCGCTCGGGCCGCGCGATGGAGCGCCTCAATGCCCGCGAGGAGGCCGAGTTCGAGCGCATGCTCGCCGAGGCGAAGACCCCGCAGGAACGGGCCTACCTGGTCAAGGCGCTGGCCGCCGGATACGACGTCAAGGAGGTCGGCGAGTTCCGCGACAAGATCCACGGCAAGGACCCGGACTGGCTGCAGCGGCACTTGACGCCGGTCACCACGGCCGGCGACAGCATGAAGGACGAGGGGATCAACACCAGCGGCCCCAACAAGGGTTCCAACCACAACACGGACCAGCAGACGTTCAACGGTGAGAGGTGGTCGCAGGAAGGCAACACCTGCGTGCCGTCGACCGTCGTCACCGGGCGCGCCATGGTCGATCCGGTGTACGCCCTCGAACTCACCGGCGGCCCGTCCGGGCAGGAGGACGACCCTGACGCCTTCCGGGAGCGGCTGCGCGACGAGCAGCTGCGGATGCACGACGAAGGCGACGGCAACGACGAGTACGACTTCCCCTTCGGCACGACACCCGACGGCATGGACAACGACGGCAAGACCGAGATCTCCAACAAGGAGATCAGCCCGCACACGGGCGGCGAGTACGAGTTCCAGGAGATCAGGAGCGCGGACGACCGCCGGGACGCGCTGCCCGACATCCAGCGGGCCGTCGCCGAGGGCAGACCGGTGCCGATCGGCGTCGAGGGCAAAGACGAGAACGGCGACCGAGTCGGCCACTCCATGATGATCATCGGTCAGGAGGGCGACATGCTGCAGGTCTACAACCCCTGGGGAACGACAACATGGGTCAGCGAGGACGACTTCGTCAACGGCAACATGGGCAAGGCCTCCGACAAGGACCTGCCCGACGCCTACGGCGTCCACCTGCCCGCCCAGTGAACGGAAGGCCGATCCCCGTGAAGTCCAGCCACCGCCTGTCCGCCGCCCTGGCCTTGCCGCTGACGGCCGTGCTGCTCTCCGGGTGCGGCCTCTTCGGCCCCGAGACGTTCGAGGCCGACGAGCAGTCCATCGAAGTGGACGCGGGCGACACGTTCGAGCTGACGCTCCCGGCCAACCCCTCTATGGGCCAGGACTGGAGCATCGTGGACCCCGGTCCCGACCGTGCCACGGTGCGCCAGGAGGGCCGCCGGGAGGAGGACTTCGGGGGCGACAGCGGTGTCGACGGGGGTGGTGACGGTACGCAGACCTTCACCTTCGAGGCCGTTGCCGCAGGCACCACGAAGATCAAAATGAGCTACTGCGTCCTGGGCGTCTGCCCCGACGGCGACGACCGCACTGCGACGGGCAGCCCCGGCAACGACCCGGCGTACTTCATCTACACGGTCACCGTGCGATGACCGGAACGGAGGTACCGATGAACCCCAGCAAGACCGACGAAGAGTCGGCGCAGGCCGACGTCGCCATGCTCCTGCGCTACGGCATCGGCGCCCCTGGCCCACGTCGCAGCGCCCTGTTCGGCGACGGAGCCGTGGGCGCCGCGGTCACGCTCGACCGCCTCGGGGTCCAGCCCCGCTCGGTGGCGTTCCTCGGCAGGACCGTCCGCAGCGGTGGCACCGGCTACACCGCCGGGCTGCCGGAGCTGCTGCCCGAGCCGGCGGCCTCCGACCTGGTGCGGGGCTGGCTGGTTGCGGCCGAGCCGGTGGCCCGGCCCGTGGAGGGCGACGAGGTCGTGGCCCGCTGGCTGGAGGCGGTCGCCGAACTCATCGGGCTGCGCCGCACTACCCGGGAGCGCGCCGCCCGCTGAGCTGAGCTCCTTGAGACCGTGTCCCACGTGGTGAGGCGGACGAGTCGCTTGTAGCAGCACAGGGCGGCGGCGAGGCCGAGAAAGGCCAGGTAGTCGCGGGGATTTCGTTCGTATCGAGGGCTGAGTCAACGGTAGCCGGACAGCCACGACACAGTCCGCTCGATGGCCCAGAGGCGTCGCCCCAATCGTTCGCTGGAATCGATGCCTTTGCGCGCGATGCACACTCCGCTCCGCTCCCATCGAAGTCATCTACGCAGGTCGGGGGCGGCCGTAGGCTTTGTCCGCGTACAGGAGCTGAGGCTTGAAGTGGCGGCCGCGTGGGGGTCGTTGGTCACGGTACTTCGCGCGTAGCCGCCCTGTTCGGCCATCCTGCAAGTGAGTCCCGAAGGTCCTTGGGCCTGAGAGAACCGGACTCGCGATACACATCAGCCAACGACTCGTGGGGCCCTTTCAATGCCGTCTGAGCCGGTCTGTTCCAGTTGGCGCTGTTGTCGGTGAGGGGGCAAACGCTCGTCTCTATCACGGCCTACGACCGAGGCGGCATCACTCCGTCGACTCCAGAATGCGGTCGAGTGTCCGGCGCCCCATTCTGCTCATCGTCGGATTACTCTCGACGTAGTACCAGACAACACCCATCGCCTGTTCGAACGCCCACGCCTTGCCGCGCTCCCACTCCAGATCGTCACAGACCAGTGTCCGCCGGAGCACTTCCCGCGGGCCTGGCTGCAACAGGTGCCAGGCACCGACCAGATCCAGCGCGGGGTCGGCCGGGCCAAAGCCGCCGGTGTCGAGTACGCCGCTGAGCCGGTCTCCCGCGACCAGTACATTGCCGGGAATCAAGTCACCATGGCTCATCACGTCGGCACCCGTGCGTGGCAACTCCCGAAAGCGGCTCCACACCTGACGCAGTCGGGGCACGTCGAGCAGCCTCTTACTCTCCTCGAAGCACTTCGCCATCCAGTCGTCGTGGTGAGCGAGAACGCCGCCACGATTTTCGCCGCTGAAAAGCCGCCCCCGCGTCTCGGCGCCCCTCAGGGCCGTGATGAAGGCGGCAAGGTCCTCGGCAAAAGCGTCCGACCCACTCGGGTCGGCATCAGAGGCGACCGTTCCCGGCAGCCATGTCTGGACCGACCACGGCATGGGGTAACCCGCTCCAGGCTTTCCCAGGGCGACGGGTTTCGGGGCGGGGAACCGAGACACTTCTGCCAGCTCCGCGCTCGCCTGGGCTTCCTGTTCCAGAACCGCCAGCGCCTCGTCAGCATCGGCCAGACGCAGTGGGAATCGCGCAGAGAGGTCGTTCCCGATACGGAAGATGGCGTTGACCGTCCCGGTCGACGGCAGGGGTTGGATCGCCTTGCCGCTCCACTGAGGGAACTGTTCTTGGATCAAGGTCGCAACGATTTCGGTGGTCACGTCCACCTGGTCATCGTGCATGGTCATGCTCGCAGGCCCTTCCACCAGTCCAATTCGAAACGCCGGAAGCAGACCAGATCTGCTGAGACGACAGCCAGTATTCATACGCCAGGGTCCAGATCAACTGAGTTTTACGGCCACCCAGGTGTCTCAACCGTTCCCGTTGCTCCAGGTCGAAGAAGAGGCGTCCGTCGACGAGCTCACGCAAACGTCCAAGGTGGTCTTCTCCTCCTCACTCGAGGAGCCACTGACGTGGGCCAACTCCACGCTCGTCCGCGACGACGCCATCGAGGCGGTCCGCGCCATGAAGTCGAGTGGCTCGGGGCTCCTCAGCACGATCGGCAGCCTCAGCCTGTACCGGTCCCTGCTACGAGCCGGACTCGTCGACCGCTTCCGGGTCGTGATGTTCCCGGTGATCACCGGGGCCACGGGCGAAGAACGCAGCTACGACGGCTATCCGGACGTTGCCCTCGAGATGATCGAGCACCGCACCTTCGACGGCCGCACCCAGATGGTCGAGTACAAGCCCCGCGTGCTCGAGCACCCACCCCTCGTCGTCCCCGCATGACGTCGCCCCACCCGCCCGTCTGGACAGCCGCCGGGCCGGCGCCGGCGGGCCCTGATCGCAGAAGAAGCGACGCACACGAAGCCGGACGATCAACCTGCGGCCTTCGACGGGCAGCCCATCGACGTGCCGCCGATACCAGCTGTGAACCCGCACGGCAGCATGCCGACAGTGGGGGCACATCCCTGGCGGTCGGTAGTCTGCTGCGCCGATCACCACTTTTTCATCGACGACCACGGCCTGCCACGCCACGAGATTCAGGCCCGGAAAGAGAACTTCTTCCAGCCTCTCCACCTTTATGTCGACGTGGTTCCCTGACGGAACGGTCCTGCAACCCACCCGGCTTGAAGGGCTCTTCCGCAGCGGCTTCGACCAATGCATCGTCCGCCTGTACTCCGGCGACTCGATCGGGTCGTGATCGCCCTGACATACTCCGCGAAATGAAATCGATGGAGCCGTTCCGCGACGAAGCCCGCAGCCGCGACTTACCGCAGGACGAGGTAGAGCGGTGGCTCGACACCGTCCGTCGCTGCGCGATGCTGAGCCCCGCTGGTCAGGCGCCGCCCGACAGCCCGGTGGCCGGACGGCTCGGCGGACTGCCGCCGATGCCCGCGGACGAGCCCGTTCCGGACCTGCCGTTCCTCGCCTCGGTCGACCTCGCGGCCATCCCACCGGGCGCGACGGTCCTCCCGCTGCCGAAGGACGGCTCGCTGCTCTTCTTCGCGGACACGGAGGACCCGTGGAGCGACGACGACTGGTCCCGGCTCGTGTACGTCCCGGTCGGCACGCCCGTCTGCGAACGCGGTCCGGGTGGCGAGTGGCCGCCGCCCGTCCACCCGGCCCAAGATCTGCATCTTGCGATCGAGCCCTCGCTGCCCAATCGCGGCTCGGACAGCGAGGACTTCCCGCACGGCAGCGAGCTGGGCTCGGTGTGGTGGAAGACCTGCGGCGCGATGCAGGGCAGCGGACCGGTGCAGATAGGCGGCTACCCCTGGGTCTGGAACGCGGATCCCATCACGGACCACGACCACGACCCGGGCGACTGGGTGCTGCTCGCGGAGATCGGCGGCGAGGACTTGACCGAAGGCGAACTGGGCATCGTCTACTGGGTGATTCGCCGGGACGACCTGGCCGACGGCCGCTTCACCCGGGCCCGGGCCTGCTTCGACATGGTGTGAACCTCAGACGGGGCACATGGCACACACCCCCGCGGAGGTCTGCCCGCCGCGCAGCTCGGCTCCACCCACGCGCCCGGCTCCATGAGTCCAGCACAGCGGCCGCCCCCGGCATCACGCCCGAGTTCACCAGAACCGACATCAGCACCATGAATGCGTCGCTACTGCGCGGCCAACTTGATGCTCGAAGTGGCCGACGGGCGGTCTCTGACCACGTCTGCGTGACGCCTACGCCCCCCGACGGACCGGGCGTGCGCAACAAGGTGGTGGCCTCATGGGGTTACGGGCCTCGTGGCCGGCCATCGTGTCGCGTGCTCCGCGTGCGCGCGGAAGCTGCGCGGCCGACGGCCGGTGACACGGTGGACGGTGTCGGTGATGCGGTCCTCGGCTCCTTCGGCGACAGCTCTGTCCATGCCGGCCAGCATCGCCGCGAACTCAGGAGGCATTGACAGTGCCAGGCGATCGCGCATCTGCTCGTACGTCAACTGCCGGTGGGCGACGGTGCGCCCGGTCACCTCGCTGAGGACGGTCGCGACGTCGCCGTAGCTGAGCGCCTCCGGACCGGTGATGACCAGGTCGGCGTTGGGCGCCTGGGCGTCGGTCAGTGTATGCACGGCGACGGCCGCGATGTCGTCGGCGTCAACGAAGGCCACGCGTCCCTCGCCCGCCGCGGTCAAGATCGTCCCCTCCTCGCGGATGCTCCGGGCGTGCATGTGGTCGCCGGTGAAGTTCTGCATGAACCATGACGGCCGTAGTGCCGCCCACTCGTCGAACAGGCCGGGCAGAGCCTGGTGCACCTGTCCAACAGCGGGGCCGCCGGCGGGGATCGCCGAGGAACTGAGCAGTACGGCGCGTCGCACTCCGGAAGCACGTGCTTGTTGCAGGAAGGGAAGCATGATGTCGGCCGGGTCCGCGGAGGTCAGGGGCGGGACGAGGTAGACGTGGTCGGTGCCGTCCAGGGCCTGTTCGTACGTCGTGCGGTCGTACCAGTCGAAGCGGACGCTCTGCGTGCCGTGGACGTGAGCGGTGCTTCGGCTGGCCGCCTTGACCCCGTACCCCCGGGCGGCGAGGCCCCGGGCGACCCGGCTGCCGGTGGTGCCGGTGGCTCCTGTGACCAAGACGGTGCCGGGGGCGGTCATCGGCCGCTCCGCGTGAAATCGGCCGCGCCGTCCTGGGGAACGGCGAGCGGGTTCCAGTAGTCGCGGTAGCGGGTGATGCGGCCGTCCACGACCGACACGACGGCGATGTACGTCATGTCGAAGGGGGCCCCGCTGTGGACCAGTCGCCCCACTCCACGCATCTCGACCACGATCGTCTCCGCATCGTCGGTCTGGTGGATCTTCAGGTCGGGGAAGTCGTGGAGGTCGATGTGGTTGGGGTAGTCGCGCATGTAGTCGCTGACGGCGGTCTTGCCCTCCAGCCTCCTCGGCCACCCTTCGGGGGCGAAGGGGAACTCGAAGACTCCGTCTTCGTCCCACAGGTCGACCCAGGCGGGGATGTCCTTGTCGAGCAGTAGCCGCAGGCCGTGACCGTACAGGTCCGCCGGTCGCGCAGGCGTCGTGGTCATGGGAGCTCCCTCCGATACGATACGGACCCTGGGTCCGCTTATCCGTGAACGATACGGACCCGTGGTCCGTTTATGCAACTGGAGGGACGCCGTGCCCGAACGCAAGCCCCGCGCGGACGCCGTACGCAACCGCGAGGCCGTCCTCGCGGCGGCCGACCGGCTCTTCGCCGACTGCGAGAGTCCCGAGCAGGTGACCATGGCCGACATCGCGGCTGCGGCCGGCGTCGGCAAAGCGACTCTCTTCCGCGGCTTCACCGATCGCACCGGCCTGATTCGCGCGCTGTACGAAACCCGGCTCGAACCGATTCGCCAGGCCATTACGGACGGCCCGCGCCCTCTCGGACCCACCACCCCGCCGATGGAGCGCGCCCTCGCGCTGCTCGACGCGGTCCTGTGCTTCAAACTCGACCATCGACACCTCTCCCTGGCGCTGGAAGCAACGGGAACCGACAGCCCCTACAGCGCAGAGCACTACGACTGGTGGCACGAGACGCTCCGCCGCGTACTGGAGCAGCTTCCCGGCTTCCAGGGCAGCGACTTCGCCGCGCACGCACTGCTCGCGGCCGTCCGCGCCGACCTCGTCGACCACCTGGTCGACCGTCAGAACATGCCTCGTGAGCAATTGCGGGCGGAACTGGCGACGTTCGCGGCCCGAGTCCTGACCGACTCGAGCCGCGAGGGACCGAATGCCGAGCACTGATCCGGACTGCGAGGCACGGCGAGCAGGTCCGATCAACTGCGGGCCAGTGGCCCAGCTGTGCAGTCAGGGATCCGCTGTCGCCCGCAGTCGGCTCGATGGAGTACGGCCGACGATGCTCTCGTCGTCCGCCGTCACGGAAGAGCGGTCACCCCCATCTGTCATTCTCATGACCAGGAGGCTGACCCAGAAGAAGCCTGCCCGCGGCTGGGCGAAAAAGCCGAGTCCCACCGGTCGAGCCGGTCTACGAGGAAGACTCGGGCCGTCGTCGCCGAACTGCCGGTGTCGGGTCATCGAGCCCTGAGAACGTGGGCCCACGGCTCATCGATGTCGGCCAGCCCGAGCACGGCGACCACGTTGTCGAGCATTCCGTGGACGCACTGGAGACCCATTACAACGGGTCCCACCAGCCGCCGGCCCATGCGAACGCCGCTGCAGCCGAGTTGCTGCTCTGGCTCGGGTTCACCGATGTGCAGCGTGATGCGGACGGTGAGGTCACCGGGTCAACCCCTGAGACGACGCCGGGGTTCATCCTCACTCAGGGCGCTGACCACCTCGGGCGCTGTGTCGCCCTGGTGGGCAAGGGGACTCCCCCGGTGCCAGCGGCGCTGACGTCGCCGTAGACGTCCCCCTGCTGAAGCAGACGGTCAACCACCACCTGGTGACGAAGGGACTGGCCTACCCCACGTTCTACCGCGGCCTCTTCAAGGACCTCCGCCTCGAACTGACCAAGGTGGGGCAGAAGGCCAGCGAGGACGACAAAGGGTTGTGGAAGGACGACGTGACGACGACCGGGGCAAAGATCACGGGCCTGTCGTCGATCACCGACGACGTCGTCATCCTGCCGAAGCTGTTCCGGAGAATGGTCGGCTACTTCGCCATCGGCACTTCGTCGGTCTCCTGCCTCCCCGCATACCTGGCGGGTAAGGAGGACCCCTTCACCATCCTGTCCACCAACGAGCGTCGCATCGGCCTGCATCACATCGTCGAGGTCACCAACGGCAACACCGTCCGCATGACACACCCGTCCACCGACCTGCTCTTCGACGAGGCGTAAGGAGGCCAGCTCCGAGGACCGGCACGCCAGACCTGGCCGGCTTCCAGGCGCTGTCCGGGCTGCTCACCGGGTAACAAGCCCTCGGCGCGGCCGCGGCGCCGGCCGCCGCCTACCACGAGCGTCTTGCCCGGGCCTGCCCGGCGGACCTCGCCGGGCTGATCAACGCCTGCCACTCCGCTGCCGGACAACCGAAGCGTCCACCACAGGGACCTGGCCAGGCAGTGGCACGCCGCCGTCCTGGCACCTTCATCCCTATACGCGTGAACGCCTCGGGTGTACGCCTGCGCAGGCAGGCGGTGCTGGTGTTGATCGTGCCGAGCCGGTGTCCCTTTGTCGCGTCGATCTGTGCGATGTCTCCGCTCTGGTCGCACAGGAAGATCTTCGCGTTTTCTTGGTCGAAGTGGGCGGTGCAGGCGAACCTTTGGCGCTCGGACAGTGCGCGTAATAGCTGCGGTGTGCAGCCGACCCATCCAATGGCGCCGAAGATCTCCACGGCGGCCGACCATTCACCAGAGACCTGGCATACGGCCAGCATGGGAGGCTGCCGCTCGGCGGCCTGCTACTGCTCCATGAACCACGCGTCGTCGTAGTGCTCGCGCAGGGCTGCCGCTACGTCCTCGAACGGCTGCGGATCGCTGACTGCGAGGATGGCGAGGCCCGGGGCCCGCCGCAGTCCATTCCCTCCCGCACCACCGCCACCGCCACCGCCACCAGGCGTTTGCCTCAGCCACGGAATAGTCCCGCTCTCCTCAGGGTTGCCACCCCACGAGAACATGCACATGCATTGATCCTGGAGGAGACTGTCATGAAGATCGGCATCATCGGCGCGGGCAACATCGGTGGCAACCTCACCCGGCGGCTCACCGCCCTCGGCCATGACGTGTCCGTGGCCAACTCCCGTGGCCCCGAGACCCTCGAGGCACTGGCCGAGGAGACCGGTGCGACCCCGGTCGCGGCGGTCGAGGCCGCCAAGGGCGCCCAGATCGTCGTGGTCACCGTCCCGCTCAAGCGAGTCCCCGACCTCCCCTCCGGACTACTGGACGGCGCGGCCGAAGGCGCGGCCGTGATCGACACCGGCAACTACTACCCGCAGCAGCGGGACGGCCGGATCGCCGCGATCGAGGACGAGGGTCTGACGGAGAGCCTCTGGACGGAACGGCACCTCGGCCACCCCGTGATCAAGGCCTTCAACGGCACCTACGCCCAGGACATCCTGGAGCGTCCCCGTCCGGCCGGCGACGCCGAGCGCATGGCCCTGCCGGTGGCCGGCGACGACGCGGCCGCCAAGCAGGCCGTCCGCGATCTCATCGACGAGCTCGGTTTCGACACGGTCGACGCGGGCGGCATCGACGACTCCTGGCGCCAGCAGCCGGGCACCCCGGTGTACGGCCTGCGGGCGGGTGCCGAAGCCGTACGGAAGGCTCTGACGGAGGCATCCCCGGAGCGGCCGGCGGACTTCCGCGGCTAGCACCGCAACGGTCTTTGTGCTGATTGCCGGGCATTTTCAGGGGCTGTGCCCCGGCTCGCGGGCGTCGCAGGACGGTCAGGCAGGCGCGGGCGGCCATGACCAGGGCCATGTGGCGGTGCCGGTCGGGACAGCGGCGGGCCTGGTAGTCGTCCGGGGCGCCACGACGAACGGCGAGTGGGACACGGTCCCTTGTCACACGGGGATGAAATTCCGTTCCTGAGGACTCAACTCCCCCACAGCCAAGGCTGATTCGCTCAAGCATTCGCACCGGCGCTGCCATATTCGACAACCACTGCGGAGGTGGTTGTGACCAAAGAGGCGACCAAAGAGGCGGCGACATCCGGTCCGGCGCAGGTGGTTGCGCCCGCGCCCCGGAGCACCGCGGAACGCGTCACCGACCTGGCCCGCCGCCGCGAACAGGCGCTGGTGCCGGGCGGCGCGAGGAGGCGCGGAGAGTTCGGGGCCCGGGAGCGGATCGACCGGCTGGTGGACAAGGGCTCCTTCACCGAGACCGGCCTGTTCGTGCGGGCGCGGCCCACCGGGGACGTCGACCGACGACCCTGCGGCGACGGGGTGGTCACCGGGTACGGCACGGTCGACGGGCGCCGGGTGTGCGTGTTCGCCCAGGACTCCGCGGTCTTCGGCGGCAGCATGGGCGAGGCGTTCGGCGAGAAGACCGTCGCCCTCATGGACCTCGCCCTGAAGACCGGCTGTCCGGTCGTCGGGCTCAACGACGGGGGCGGCGCCCGTATCCAGGAGGGTGTCGCCTCGCTCGCCCTCTATGCCGAGTTGGTGCGACGCAACGTGCAGGCGTCCGGGGTGATTCCGCAGATCTCGGTCGTGCTGGGGCCGTGTGCGGGCGGGGCGGCGTACTCTCCGGCGATCACCGACTTCACGGTGATGGTCGACGGCGCCTCGCACATGTTCGTCACCGGCCCCGACGTCATCGAGACGGTCACCGGCGAGCGCGCCACCGCCGAGGAACTGGGCGGCGCCCGCACCAGCAACACCGTCAACGGCAACGCGCACTTCCTCGCCGCCGACGAGGAGGACGCCCTGGACGTCGTACGCGATCTGCTGTCGTATCTTCCCGCCAACAACCTGGAGCGGCCCCCGGAGTACGCGCCCGGCGACGCCCCCGCGGGGGGCGGGCTCGACTCCGTCGTCCCGGACCGGCTCGGGCAGGCCTACGACATGCGGGAGATCCTGCGGGCGGTCGTCGACGACGGTGAACTGCTGGACGTGCAGGAGCTGTTCGCGCCGAACATCATCTGCGCCCTGGCGCGCGTCGAGGGCCGGTCGGTCGGCGTCGTCGCCAACCAGCCACTGCACGCCGCCGGTGTCCTCGACATCGACGCCTCCGAGAAGGCCGCACGGTTCGTACGGTTCTGCGACGCGTTCGGCATTCCGCTGCTGACCTTCGCCGACGTCCCGGGCTACCTGTCCGGCGTACGACAGGAGCGGGGCGGCATCATCCGCCGCGGCGCCAAGCTGCTGTACGCCTACGCCGAGGCCACCGTCCCCAAGGTCACGGTCGTGGTGCGCAAGGCGTACGGCGGCGGGTACGCGGTGATGGGCTCCAAGCACCTCGGCGCCGACATCAACCTCGCCTGGCCCACCGCCCGCATCGCCGTCATGGGGGCCGAGGGAGCGGTGGGTGTCCTGCACCGGCGCGAGCTGGCCGCCGCCGATGATCCCGAGGCGCTGCGTGCCCGCCTGGTCGCCGCGTACGAGCGCACGCACGGCACGCCCTACCTCGCCGCCGAACGCGGATACGTCGACGCCGTGATCGCCCCTCGCGACACCCGCGCCCACATCTGCCGCGCCCTGAACGCCCTGCACGGCAAACGCGCCCCGTTGCCGCAGCGCAGGCACGGCAACATCCCGCTCTGAGCCCCGAGCTGCGTCCCGCCCGATCCCGCGACGTCAGGAGCCACACCAGATGGACAGCCGCCGCCCCCCGCTCGCCCCCGTGTGCCGGACCCTGCCCCAGTACGTGCGGCACTGGGCCGAAACCACCCCCGACCGCCGGGCGTTCACCTTCGTCGAGTACCCGGCGCCGCACTCACGCGGCGTCCACCGCACCCTGACCTGGCGGCGCCTGGACGTGCGGGTGCGCGCGCTCGCCGCCCGCCTCGCCGAGCAGGCCGAACCGGGCGCGCGCGTCGCGTTGTTGTGTCCGCAGGGCACGGAGTACGTCATCGGATTCCTGGCGGCGCTCACGGCCGGGCTGGTCGCCGTGCCCCCGTATCCGCCCGGCCTGCCCGGGCACACGGACCGGCTCTCGGGTGTCCTGGCCGACGCCCGCCCCGCGGCCGTCGTGACCACGAGTCGCGTGCGGCAGGAGGTGCGGGACTTCTGTGCGCGTGCGGGCGAGGGCGACGGTGACGTGGTGGGCCGGATGCGGATCGTCTGTGCCGACGAGGTGCCGGACGACGATGCCCGGGGCCGGCGGCCGGTGGACCCGGATGCCGGAGCGACGGCCTATCTGCAGTACACCTCCGGTTCGACGCGCGCTCCGGCGGGTGTGGAGATCACCCACGCCAACGTCGTCGCCAACGCCCGGCAGGCGCTGGCCGCCTACGGCGCCGACGCCCATCCGGTGACCTGCGTGGGCTGGCTGCCGCTCTACCACGACATGGGGCTGGTGCTCAGCGTCGCCGCGCCCGTGGTGCGCGGTGCGCTGTCGGTGCTGATGGACCCGGCCGCCTTCCTGAACGAGCCCGTGCGGTGGCTGCGGCTGCTCGGCGCGCATCCGCGGGCCATCAGCGCCGCGCCCAACTTCGCGTACGACTACTGCGTCGGCGCCGTCACGGATGGTCAGAAGGCGGACCTGCGCCTCGACGGTGTCACCGCGCTGATCAACGGCAGCGAGCCGGTCCGTCCGGGCACGGCCGACCGTTTCCACGCCGCCTTCGCGGACCGGGGCCTGCCCGCCACGGCCCACTGTCCCTCGTACGGGCTCGCCGAGGCCACCGTCTTCGTCAGTGCCGCCCGGCCCGGTGCGTCGCTCGGCCGGTTCGCTCTCGACCGGGACGCCCTCGCCGCCGGGAAGGCACTGCCCGCGCGGCCCGACGACCCCAGGGCCGTTCTGCTGGCCGGCTGCGGCACCCCGGCGGGCCAGCGGGTCCGGATCGCCGACCCGGCCACCTGTGCCGTCCTGTCCGAGGGGGAGGTCGGGGAGATCTGGGTGCAGGGGCCCAACGTCGGCCGCGGCTACTGGAACCGGCGGGAGGAGAGCGAGCGGGTCTTCGGGGCCGAGTTCGACGGCGCCGCGGACGCGCCGGGCGGCCGTTGGCTTCGTACCGGCGACCTGGGCGCCGTGCTGGAGGGCCAGTTGATCGTCACCGGGCGGCTGAAGGATCTCGTCATCGTCGACGGCCGCAACCACTATCCGCAGGACCTGGAGGCCACGGCCCAGGAAGCGCATACGGCTGTACGCCGCGACCGGCTCGCCGCCTTCGCCGTGCCCGGCGGCGCGGGCGAGCGGGTGGTCGTGGTGGCCGAGCACGTACGCACCGTTTCCCTGGCCGAGCTCGATGTGCGGGCCGTCGTGCGGGCCGTGCGCGGTGCCGTCTCATCGCGGCACGGGCTGCGGCTCGCCGATGTCGTACTCGTGCCGCCGGGCGCGGTCGCCCGCACCTCCAGCGGCAAGGTGTCACGGGCCCTGACCCGGGCGCGGTACCTGGAAGGTGCATACGCGCCGCCCCGGGCCGACACCGCGGCCGGTAGCACGTCGAGGACCGCGGGATGAGGGGCGTCGACGCGGCGGCGCTCCGTCGGGTGATCGCCGAGCGGGTGGCTTCCTGGAACGGCACGGCGCCCGAGGACGTCCCGATGGACCGGCAGCTCGCGGACCTCGGCATGTCCTCGCGGGACGCGGTCGCCCTGGCCGGTGAGTTGTCCCGCGCAACGGGCTTCGAGCTGCCGCCGACGTTGCTGTGGGAGGCGCCCACCGGGGAGGCGCTGGTGGCGCGGCTGTGCGGTAGGGCCCCGGGGCCAGCGCCGCTCGTCAAGGCGCCCGGCTCCGGCTCGCCCGGTGAGCCCGTCGCGGTCATCGGCGTCGGCTGCCGGCTGCCCGGCGGGGTGCACGGGCCGGGCGACTACTGGCGGCTGCTGTGCGAGGGCGTGGACGCGATCCGGCGCGTACCCGAGGACCGCTGGCGGGACTTCACCGCCTACCCGCCCGCCGACGCGCACCCTTACGGCGGTTACCTCGACGACATCGCCGGGTTCGACGCGGACTTCTTCCGCATCACTCCGCGCGAGGCCGCGGTGATGGACCCCCAGCAGCGGATCCTGCTGGAGGTCGTCCACGAGGCGCTCGACCACGCCGCCGTCCCGGCCGCGTCCCTGGCGGGCACCGCCACGGGCGTCTTCGTCGGTGTCTCCGCCCCGGAGTACGGGCAGTTGACCGGCGCGGACCCCGACGCCGTGGACCCGTGGGCCCCGGCCGGTGCGGCCCTGAGCGTCACCGCGGGCCGGCTGGCGTACGTCCTGGACACGCGCGGGCCGTGCCTGGCCGTGGACACCGCCTGCTCGTCCTCGCTGGTCGCGGTGCACCACGCCTGCGTCAGCCTGCGGGCGGGCGAGAGCGACACGGCGATCGCCGCCGGGGTCAATCTGCTGCTGTCGCCCGCCGTCACGGTCGCTTTCCGGCGCGCGGGCGCCCTCGCGCCGGACGGACGGTGCAAACCGTTCTCGGCGGGGGCCGACGGCATCGGGCGCGGCGAGGGCTGCGCGGCCGTGGTCCTCAAGCGGCTGTCCCACGCCGAGCGGGACGGCGACCGGGTGCTGGCGGTGATCCGTACCACGGCAGTCAACTCCGATGGCCGGTCCAACGGTCTGATGGCCCCCAACCCCGCAGCCCAGCAGGCCCTGTTGGAGACGGCCTACGCGCGGGCCGGGCTCACCCCGGCGCACGTCGACCACGTCGAGGCGCACGGTACGGGCACCCCGTTGGGCGACCCGATCGAGGCGGGCGCACTCGGCGCGGTCCTCGGGCCGGGCCGCGACCCCGATCAGCCGCTGCTGCTCGGCTCGGTCAAGGGCAACCTCGGTCACCTGGAGTCCGCCGCGGGCGTGGTCGGCCTGGTGAAGACCGTCCTCGCCCTGCACCACGACCTCATCCCGCCCTCCCTGCACTGCGCGGACGGCAGCGCCCTGCGCGACCCCCGGCTGCGCGTGGTGACTGAGCCCGAACCGTGGCCCCGCTACGGCGGCACCGCGACCGCCGGGGTCTCCGGATTCGGGTTCGGCGGCACCAACGCCCATGCGGTGCTGGAGGAATGGCGACCCGTCAGTCCGCCGTCACCCCGGGCCGACGGGCCGGCCGCCCGCCTGCACCTCCTCTCCGACGCCGACCCCGAGCGGGTCCGCGACACCGCGGGCCGGCTCTCCACCTGGCTGCGGACGCCCGAGGGCCGCGCGGCGCACCCCGCCGACGTGGCCCGCACACTCGCCGGGCGCACCGGCCGCGGGCCCGTACGTGCCGCGGTCGTGGCCCGTGACCACGACGAACTCGCCACCGCCCTCGACGAGTTGGCGGCCGGTCGCCCGGACGGGCGGGTCACGACCGGTGACCGGGACCTCGTGGGGCCCGGCACGGTGTGGGTCTTCTCCGGATACGGCACCCAGTGGCCCGGCATGGGACGCCGACTGCTCGCCGAGGAACCCGCGTTCGCCGCCGCCGTGGAGAAACTCGACCCACAGCTCGCCGCCGAGTGCGGCGGCCTGTCCCTGTACGACCACCTGACGTCGGGCACCGGCCTGGACCGTCTCGAAACCGCCCAACCTCTCCTGTTCGGCCTGCAGTTGGCACTCGCCGAGCTGTGGCGCTCGTACGGTGTCGAGCCCGCGGCCGTGATCGGCCACTCCATGGGCGAGGTGGCGGCGAGTGTGTGCGCCGGGGCCCTGGACGTGGCCGACGGGGCGCGTGTCGTCGCCGTACGCGCTCGTCTGCTGAGCGGGCTGAGTGGCGGCGCGATGGCCGTGGCCGATCTGAACGACTCCGAACTCGACCGCCTGGAACGGGACTTCCCGGGGGTGCAGGTCGCCGTTCACTCCTCGCCGCGGCAGAAGGTCGTGACAGGAGGGGAGGCAGCGGTGGAGCGTCTGGTGAGCCGTCTCCAGCAGGAGGGCCGGGCCGTCCGGGCGATGCGGGTCGTGGGCGCCGGGCACTCCCCGCAGGTCGACGCGCTGCTGCCGGGGCTGACCGACGCGCTGGCCGGTGTGCGGGGGCGCCGGGCGCGCGTCCCCGTGTACTCCACCGTTCTCGACGACCCGCGCGGCGAGAGCGTGTTCGACGCCGCCCACTGGGCCGCCAACCTGCGGCGGCCGGTACATCTGGACCGGGCCGTCGCGGCGGCAGCGGCCGACGGGCATACGGCATTCGTCGAGATCTCACCCCATCCGGTGCTCACGGGCGCCCTCACCGACACCGTGCCCGGCGCGCTCGCCCTGGCCACGCTGCGCCGTGACGCGGACGGATCGGCGGCGTTCGCCGGGCAGTTGGGCGCCCTGTACACGGCGGGGCAGCGGCTGCCGCTTCCGCCCGGCAGGGTCATCGACCTGCCAGGTCCGCGCTGGCGGCATGCGCGGCACTGGTGGACGGACGGGAGGACGGGGCCGGTGGCTGTGCCGGCGTCGGCCGGGCGGCACGCCGGTGGCGACGCGGGCGCACCGGAGCATGGCGGCAGCCACGCGCATGCCGATGCGGCGGGACCCGCAGACGGCCGGGCGCACCTGGCGGAGCACTCCCCCGCACTGGCTCGCCTGACCCACCACATCGCCTCCGTGACCGGCCACGCCCCGATCCGGATCACCCCCGCCACCGCGCTCGCCGATCTCGGCCTGGACTCCCTCATGGCGATCCGCATCCGTACGGCCGTCGAGCGCGAGTTCGGCGTCGAACTGCCCCTGCGCGACCTGCTCGCCGCCGGCACGGTCGCCGAGGCGGCCGCCCGTGTCGAGCAAGCCCTCCCCCAGTCGGCCGGTGGCGTGTCCCCGCGTCCCTTGCGCGCCACCGGCTCCCGGCCCCCGCTGTTCCTCGTGCACGCGGCCGGCGGTCCCACCACCGTGTATCAGGCGCTCGCCGAAGGGCTGGGCGCCGAGCAGCCGGTGTTCGGGCTCGACCGGATCGACGAGGCCCGCACGGTGCCGGACAAGGCGCGCCACTACGCCGAGGTGATCAGTGCCGCGCACCCCGACGGGCCCGTCCTGCTGGGTGGCTGGTCCTTCGGCGGCTTCGTCGCCCAGGAGACCGCACGGCAGCTGGCGGCCGCAGGACGGGACGTACCGCTCGTGGTGCTCATCGACTCGGTACGGCCCCTCCCCCGGCCCGGACTGACACCGGCCGACCGGCTCCGGGCGCACTTCGAGGGGTTCGCGGGGCACGTCGCCGAAACCTACGGTGTGCGGCTGGAGTTGCCGTACGACGACCTGGTGGCGATGGACGACGACAGGGACCGTATCGACGCCGTGCTCCGGGCCGTGCGGGAGGCCGTCGACGTGCCGCGCGCCGCGTTGGAGCACCAGCGCGCCTCCTACCTGGACCTGAGGATCGGTGAGGCGCACCGGCCGGGCGGGTACGACGGCCGGGTTCTGCTCTACCGCGCCGGCGAGCCGGCGCCGCACACGGTGCGCGATCCGGCGTACGAGCGCGACGACGAGGCGCTGGGCTGGGACGAGGTGTGCCCGTGTCTGGAGGTCGTACGGGTGAGCGGACATCATCTGTCGCTGCTGGACCCGCCGTACGTCGACGAGATCGCCACGCATCTGAGCCGGGCGCTCGCCGAGCGCACCCCGTCCCCCTGAACCAGAGCCCGATTCCCCTGAACCGGAACCCGAAGCCCGGAACCCGAGGAGCCGCCATGCCCGACCGCATCACCGGAGTGTCCCGGCGCACCGTCGCCAAGGCGGCGACCGCCGCCGGTCTGACCGTTCTGTTCGGCACCGCGACCGGTACGGGTCGCGCCCGGGCGGCGACCCGGCTGGGACCGCGCACGTTCGAGGTGTCCGTGTCCTCCGCCGCCCTGGGCCGCGACGCACCGGTGCGGCTCATACTGCCGTCGGGCTTCGACGCGGACCCGGCGCGGACGTATCCGGTGCTGTATCTGCTGCACGGCGCCCACGACGACCACACGTCCTGGACGCGGGAGACGGACATCGAGGCCTTCACCGAGGGCCGCGACCTGATCGTGGCGATGCCGGACGCGGGGCCGACCGGCATTCCCAGCGTCTGGCGCGACGGCTCCGACTACGAGACCTTCCAGGTGAAGGAGGTGCCCGCGCTGCTCGCACGTGACTACCGGGCCTCCGGTGTACGGGCCGTCGCCGGTGTCTCGACCGGAGGGTACGGGGCGATGGCGCACGCGGCCCGGCATCCGGGCGTGTTCGCCGCGGCGGCCTCCTACAGCGGGGTCCTGGACACCACCGCGCCCGGCGTGCCCGCCATCGTGGACGCCATCGTGGCCCGGGAGAACCTGCCGACCGCCTCCCTGTGGGGCCACCCGGTACTGAATCTGCTGACCTGGCGGGACTTCAACCCTCGCGCCCGTGCCGCGGGGCTGAGCGGTACCGCTCTGTACGTATCGCAGGGCAGCGGTCTGTTCGGTGGCGGCGGCGATCCTCTGCCCAGCGCGCTGGAGAGCGCCCTGTGGCCCTCCGCGCACAGCTTCACCGACGCGCTGGCTCGTCTCGGCATCCCGGTGGACAGCCACTTCTACCCGGGGGGAGAACACAACTGGGCATACTGGAAGCAGGAGTTCACCGCGTCATGGCCGATGCTCGCCCGTGCCCTGGGCGTACCGGAGTGACTTCGTTGCCGTGGGGGCACGGAACGAATCGGAGGGAGCGTCCGTCCAACCAAGGACGCCTCACTCGCCCCACGGACAACACCGCGCGGGCGAACCGGTTCCGGGCGAAAGGAGTGTCCGCGATGGCGTTCCCCGCCCCGCACAACCTGACGAACGGCGCCGGGGCCACCCCGGTGCCGGCCGAGCTGGCGGAGCTGCTCCGCGCTCAGCTCACCGCCGTCGCCGATCAGGTGGAGGCGGAGGTCCGCCGTCAGGTTCCCGAATACGCCCAGCCGCCCGACGGCCCGTACGGCAGGAACCTGAGGGCCGGGGTGGTGCAGGCCCTGACCCTGTTCGTGGACCACATCGCCGACCCGCGCGACGACGGGGAGTCGATCGCCGCGACGTACAACGCCCTGGGGCGTGCCGTGGCCCAGGAAGGCCGGAACCTGGACGTGCTCCAGTCCGCCCTGCGGGTGGGCGGGATGCATGCCTGGCGGATCATGGGTCGCACGGCGGAGACACTCGGGCTGGACTCGACGGTCGTGGCCGCGCTGGGCGAACTCGCGTTCCGGACGGTGCACGAGGTCGCGGAGGCCGCCGCCGCCGGTTTCGCGGAGGAGCAGCTGCGCAGCTCGGACGAGCTGGAGCGGCGCCGTCGGCAACTGCTCGACCTGCTGCTGGGCGAGGGCCCGGTGGTCCCGGAGGCGGTCCGGAAACTGGCGCACGGCGCACGATGGACGGTGCCGCGGCAGGTGGCCGTCGTGGCGCTCGCGGGTGCCCCCGACCGGCGCGAGGAGGACCGGCCGCCGGCCTCGTCGGGGGCCCTGGTGGACATGGAGTCCCGGCCGCCCCGCATGCTGGTCCCCGTTCCCGACGGCTCCGGGAGGTGGGCCGGGCACGGTTTCGAACTCGCGCTGCGGGGACGTCCGGCCGCGATAGGCCCGACGGTGCCGCTCGCCGAGGCGGCGCAGTCACTGCGGTGGGCCACAAGGGCCCTGGGGCTGATGGGGCGCGGAGTCCTGCCCCGGCAGGACGTGGTGCGCTGCGCCGATCACCTGTCGACGCTGCTGCTTTACGCCGACGAGCCGCTGCTCGGCCGACTGCGGGCCGGCGCCCTCGCCCCGCTCGACTCGGCGTCGGCGGGACAGCGCGCACGGCTCGCCGAGACGCTGCTGGCGTGGCTGCTCAGCGGCAGCAACGTCCCGGACGTCGCCGCACGGCTGCACATCCATCCGCAGACGGTCCGCTACCGGCTGCGCCAGCTGGAGAAGCTGTTCGGCGACGCCCTGCACGATCCCGACACCCGCCTGGAGTTGATACTGGCGCTGCGCGCGGAATCGATGAACACCCCGCAGGACTGATTACCGGTACGCGTCCGGGATTCATCCGGCAGTCATACGACACTCGTCCGGCGCTCATCCGGCGACAAAAAATCGCGGCACTTCCATAATTCCGTCCATAACACTCCGCCCAGTACAGCGAATACGTTCGGGAAGTCCTTTTTCGCGGGCGCATCCCGCGCCCCCATTCGCGGAGGATCCCATGCGTATGCGCTTGTGCCTGGCCGCGCTCTCCCTGGTCGGCGGAGCCGGACTCGCCACCCTCTCAACGCCCCCAGCCGCGGCCGCGGCCTGCACGGACATCGACGTCGTCGCGGCCCGCGGCACCTTCGAACCGGGCACGCTCGGCTTCATCGTGGGCGACCCCGTGTATTCCGCGCTGCAGAAGAAAATCACCGGAAAATCCCTCTCCAGCTACAAGGTGAACTACCCCGCGGACCTTTCCCCGACCTCGGCCGCACAGGGCAACACGGATCTGGTGAACCACGTCAAACAGCAGACCGCCGCCTGCCCGAACCAGCGCTTCATCCTCGTCGGCTATTCGCAGGGGGCGAACGTCGTCGACAACTCCATCGGCATCAGCAGCGAGGGTGCGGTGGTCGGCAGCCCCATCGTGGCCACCCTGCCGGCCGCGGTCGAGCCGAAGGTCGCCGCGGTGCTGCTGTTCGGCAACCCGATCCGGGCCCTCGGCAAGAGCGTCACCGGCGTCTACCAGAGCCGCACGATCGACTTCTGCGCCGAGGGCGACCCCGTCTGCGAGAACGGCGGGAACGACGTGGGAGCGCACCTCGGCTACACGGCGAACGCCGACGCGGCGGCCGCGTTCGCCGCGGGCAAGGTCTGAGCCGCAGGGCATCACCCATGCCAAGGGTCCGGGAGGATCCCCTCCCGGGCCCGTTCCCGTACGGCTACTGCGGCGTCCTCGCGAATCGAGTGAGGTCGTGGATGGGCGACGGCCCGACGGTCCGCCCACCCGCCACCGACCTGTCTGCGCCCCCTACGCCTCAGGTTCGACCCAGGCCAGCCCGTCCGCCGACGCCACCAGACCGCCGGGCCGCAGCGGCGCCTCCTTCTCCAACGGCCCGCCGAACAGCCCGCGTTCCTGGAGGGCGGTTCCCTCCTGGAACACCTGTCGGAAGCTCTTGGACTCGTAGAGCGGATTGCGCAGGTCGTCGGCGTCGGGAAGGCGGCGCACGGCCCGCTCGAAGTCGTCGGCGACGGTCGCAAGCCGCGCGCCCACCGGCCCGGCCCCGGTGAGCGACGCGTCGCCGGACGCCAGACCGCCCACCAGCTCGACGAACGCCTCGAGTTCCGTCGAGCCGACGTTGGTGACCTTGCGCGCCTTCCAGAAGTACGACCGTTCGTCCTGGTGCATGTCGTAGAAGGAGACCAGGAAGTCGTGGAACAGGCCGTACTCGTGCCGGTAGCGGGCCTCGAACTCGGCGAACAGCCGGTCCTCGTCCAGGGCTGCGGAGAGGTAGCCGTTGATGGACCGGGCGGCGAGCAGCGCGCCGTACGTCGCGAGATGGACCCCGCTCGACAGCACCGGATCGACGAAGCACGCCGCGTCTCCGACGAGCACCATGCCTGGCCGCCACAGCCGTGACTTCCAGTACGACCAGTCCTTGCGGACGCGGACCTGGTCGTAAGGCGGCTCGATGGCCTGTGGGACGCCGTCGAGGAAGCCGCGTACCTCCGGGCAGGCGTCGATCAGGCGGCGCCAGGCGGTCGCCGGATCCCGCTGGATCGCCTCGGCGTTCTCGCGGGCGACCACGGCTCCGACGCTGGTCAGGTCGGACCGGAGCGGGATGTACCAGATCCAGCCCTCGTCGAAGGCGGCGCAGAAGATGTTGCCGTCGTTCGGCGCCGGGAGCCGCGCGCCGCCGGCGAAATAGCCGAACACCGCGATGTTGCGGAAGAAGTCGGAGTAGGTCCGTTTCCCGCCGACGTGCGGGTGGATCCTGCTGCCGTTGCCGGAGGCGTCCACGACGTACCGGGCGGTGGCCTCGCGGATCTCGCCGTCGGGACCGGTCCAGCGCACCCCGCGGACCCGCCCCTGCTCGCCTTCGTCGGCGAGCACGCCGGTCACGCGACAGCCCTCCCGGACGTCGACGCCGACCCTGCGTGCGTTGTCGAGGAGGATCGCGTCGAACCGGGACCGCTCGACCTGGTAGGCGAACGAGGTCGGGTCGGCCAGCCGGGGCGACAGTGCGAAGGAGAACTGCCAGGGGTCGCGGTTTCGGCCCCAGCGGAAAGTGCCGCCGCGCTTCGGCTTGAAGCCCGCGGCGGCCATCTCGCCCTCGACGCCGAGGATCCGGCACACACCGTGCACGGTCGACGGGAGCAGGGACTCGCCGATCTGATACCGGGGGAAGGTCTCCTTCTCGACGAGGAGGACGCGATGGCCGTGCAGGGCGACGGCCGCCGAGACGGTGGCCCCGGCCGGGCCACCGCCCACCACGATGACGTCGAAGTCCTGCGTGAGCCTGGCAGAACTTGCAGAACTCACGGAACTCACCGAACTCACTGGTCCCCCTTCGCCGTTCGTGCGTCGATCCAGGTGCGGATCGCCGACACGGTTGTCTCCGCGTGTTCCTGCATCATCGTCAGGTGGTCGCCGGGGACCTCCACGACGTCGTGCGCCGTGGGCCAGGAGGTCCGCCAGTCCTCCGCGTCCGAGAAGGCCGCCATGGCGGGCGTGGGCCGCAGGGCGCGCACCAGGAGCGTGGGCGTGGCGACCGGCTCGGGATCCCAGCCGAGAAAGATCCGGTTGTAGGCCCCGATCGCGGCCAGGGCGCTGTCGTCGTCCCCGGTGAGGACGGGCTCTGCGGTGTCCTGCGGCGGCGGGGCGGCCAGGGACAGCAGCCAGTCCTTGCCGCTGTTGTCCGGCGTGATGTGGTAGGTGTCCAGCAGTATCAGGCCGGTCGGCGCCCGGCCCTTGTTTTCCAGCTCGTGAGCCACCAGTTGCGCCACGTTGCCGCCCGCCGACCGTCCTACGACCACGAAGGGTCCGTCCCCGACGTGCCGCAGCACGCTCTCGGCGTGCGTACGCGCCAGCGCGGCGCGGTCCTCGGGCACGGCGGCACCGGCGCCGACACCGGGGTGCGGGAACTCCAGGACGTCCAGGTCGTCCTGGAAAGCGCGGTGGAAGCGAGGGAAGTCTCCTCCGCCCGATACGAGCGAGGGATGGTAGGCCGGGAAGTAGACGACCGTCGGCCTTCCGGAGCCGGGGCGGCCGTGGGAGCGGCGGATCGGGGGCAGAGCGTGCTCACGGCCTCGGGCGGCCGTGAAGGTGGGCAGTGCCCAGGACGCGGTGACGAGCAGGTGCACCGCCGCCACCGGTTGTCCGCAGGCGCTGACCGTGCGGAACAGAGAGGACAGGGTGTAGGCGGGCCGCTCAGCCCCAGCGGCCTTGGGCGCCTCTGTGGCCTCGATGGCTGCTGCGGCCACCGGCTCGCCGTCCAGCAGGCCGAGCAGGTGGCGTGCCAGCTCCTCGGCCGTGCGGTGCTCGAACACCACGGCCGCCGACAGCCGGAGCCCCAGCGCCATGCTCAGCCGGTTGCGGATCTGCACGGCAGTGAGGGAGTCGAACCCCAGGTCGGCAAGGTTCTTGCCGACCGGTAGCGCGTCGGCGTTCGGGTATCCGAGCACCGCCGCCACGTCGGCCCGCAGCAGCTCCACGAGCGCCGCCTCCCGCTCGCCCGGGGACATGCGGGACAGCCGCTTCCGCCAGGCTCCCGGCTCCAGCATCTCCCCAGGAGAGCCGGCGGAGCCGGAAGCCGACGCCGCGGCGGTCGGCCGGTGCTGACGCACCAGTCCGCGCAACGGCTGTGGCACGTGTCCCGCGCCGGACCGCAGTGCCGCCCGGTCCAGCAGGATCGGCGCCAGGACCGGCTCCGTCGAGTGCAGCGCGGCGTCGAACAGGGCCAGGCCCTGCTGGGTTGACAGGGGCACGAGCACGTCGCGTGGATCCGGGCGCTGTGGGCGCTGTCGGGGCTGCTCCCCCGCCATACCGCCGGCGTGCTCCCACGGGCCCCACGCCAGCGAGAGCGTCGGCAGTCCTTCGGCGGCGCGGCGCTGGGCGAGGGCGTCGAGGAAGGAGTTCGCGGCCGCGTAGTTGCCCTGGCCGACCCGGCCCAGCAGACCGGAGACGGAGGAGAACACGACGAACGCCGAAAGACCCATGTCCCGGGTCAGTTCATGCAGATTCCAGGCCGCGTCGGCCTTCGGCCGCAGTACGGCCGCCATCCGCTCGGGGGTCAGGGAGTCCAGCACGCCGTCGTCGATGACCCCGGCGGCGTGCACCACGGCGGTCAGCGGCGGCTCGCAGTGCTTGATCACCTCGGCCAGCGCGGCACGGTCGGCCGCGTCACAGGCGACGATGCCGACCTGCTCCGCCCCCGACTTCGCCAGTTCACCGCGCAGTTCCTCGGCTCCGGGTGCCTGCGGCCCGCGGCGTCCGGTCAGCAGCAAATGCCGTACGCCGTGTCCGGCGACCAGGTGACGTGCCAGTTCCGCGCCCAGGGCACCGGTGCCTCCGGTGATGAGCACCGTGCCGTCCACTCCGAAGGCAGCCCCCGCGCCGGAAACGTCATCGACCGCCGCCAGCCGTGGAACGGTCACCTGCCCGTCCCGCACGCGGAGCTGGGACTCACCGGTGGCGACGGCCGGCGGCAGCATCCGCAGCGACTCGGGCCGTCCGTCCACATCCACCAGGACGACACGACCGGGCAGTTCCGACTGCGCCGTACGCACCAGTCCCCAGACCGCCGCACCCGCCAGGTCCGGCACCGGGCCGGTGGCGTCCCGTGTCACCACGACGAGCCGTGAGCCGGCCGCACCCGGATCGTCCTGCCAGTCCTGGAGCGCCCTGAGCACCCTGCCGGTCAACTCGTGCAGGGCGGGCAGCGGATCGGAACCGGACCCACCGGGAGCGACGGCCGTGACGGCGACGAACTCGGGGTTCACAGCGCCGGGCAGGAACTCGGCGAGGTTCAGCTCGTCCGGCCCGCGCACCGCCCAGCCGCGCGTATCGGCGTTGCCGGGGAGTTCGAGGCCGGCCCATTCAGGGCGCAGCAGGGACCTTCGTACGATGTCGTCCGCAATGTCGCCCGTCACGTCGGCCCGGTCGGCCGGGAGCTCCCGGGTGGCCAGCGAGTCCACGCGCGCCACGAGCCGGCCGGACGGGTCGGCCAGGGTCAGCGAGACCGTGTCCGGGCCTGTCGACGTCACCGTGACCCGCACCTGTGTGGCGCCCGAGGCGTGCAGGCTCACTCCGCTCCACGCGAACGGCACCCGCACCGTGCCCGCGTCGGCGGGCGCGGCCAGCAACGGCGCGTGCAACGCGGCGTCGAACAGCGCCGGGTGGATTCCGAAGCGACCCGCTTCCGAGATGTGTGACGCGGACAGCCGGACCTCCGCGAAGACGTCGTCGCCGCGCCGCCAGAGCGCGCCGACATTCTGGAAGGCGGGCCCGTAGGCGAGCCCGGCATCGGCGAGGGCGGCGTACGCGTCGGTGAGATCCACCACCTCGGCGCCTTGGGGCGGCCACGGGGTGGCCTCGCCCTCCGCCGCACGTCCGCGGCCCAGTTGACCGGAGACGTTCCGGGTCCATGGGGCGTCCTCGGCGGAATCCTCGGCCGAGTCCTCCGGCCGGGAGTAGATGTCGACCGGCCGCCGTCCCGAGTCGTCCTGCGCACCCACCACGACCTGCACGCGCACCCTCGCGGAACCGGGCAGAGCGAGCGGCGACAGCATCACGAGGTCGTCGACCGCACCGCAGCCCGTCTCGTCGCCCGCCCGCACGGCCATCTCCACGAACACCGTCGCCGGCACGATCACCCTCCCGGCGACGACATGGTCCGCGAGCCACGGGTGGGCCGCCAGGGACAACAGCCCGGTCAGCACGGTCCGCTCGGTGTCCGGCACCGGGAACGCCGGACTCAGCAGCGTCCCGGCCTCGTCCGCCCCCGGGCGCGGTGCGTCCAGCCAGTACCGCTGCCGCTGGAAGGCGTACGTCGGCAGATCCACGCGCCGCGCGCCGGAACCCGCGTACACCGCAGTCCAGTCGACAGCGGCCCCGGCAACATGCAGCCGGGCCACGGCCGACAGGAGCGTCTCCGGTTCATACGCCCCGCCTCGCGTGGCCACGACGAGAACGGCGCCGCTCGTGGACGCGTCGGTCAGACAGTCGGTGGCGGCCGCGGTGAGTGTGGGCCCGGGGCCGAGTTCCAGGTGGGCCGAGACTCCGTCGTCCGCGAGCCGGCGCACGGCGTCGGCGAAGCGCACGGACTGCCGGGCGTGCCGCGCCCAGTACTCGGGCGAGCACAGTTCCGCAGGCTCGGCGAGTCCGCCCGTCACGGTGGAGACGACCGCGATGTGCGGTGGCCGGAAAGTCAACTCCCGAGCGACGCCCAGGAATTCGTCGAGAATCGGCTCCACCAGGGGCGAGTGGAAGGCGTGACTCACCCTCAGCCGTACGGCCCTGCGCCCACGTGCCTCGAAACCGGCCGCAACCGCGAGCACGGCGTCCTCCATGCCCGAGATCACCACCGAACGGGGCCCGTTGACGGATGCGATCGCCACCCGAGCCCCCAACTCCGCGAGCGCTGGGAGTACTTCCTCCTCGGTCGCGTCCAGCGCCACCATCGCGCCCCCGTCGGGCAACGCCTGCATCAGCCGGCCGCGCGCGGCGACAAGCGTTGCCGCGTCGGGCAGATCGAGTACACCGGCGACATGCGCGGCCGCCAACTCGCCGACGGAGTGGCCCACAAGCCGGTCCGCTCGAACGCCCCAGGACTCCAGCAGCCGGAACAACGCCACCTCGAAGGCGAACAGTCCGGCCTGCGTGAAGTCCGTACGGTCCACCAGCGCGGCTTCCGGTGTGCCCGGCTCGGCGGACAGCACCTCGCTCAGTGGCTGTGGGAGACGGTCGTCCAGACACCGGCACACCTCGTCGAAGGCTTCGGCGAAGACGGGGAAGGCGGCGCGCAGTTCGGCGCCCATCCGAGGCCGCTGGGCACCTTGTCCGGTGAACAGGAAGGCCGTACGGATCTCCGGGTCCGCCAGTCCTCGTACGACTCCGGTTGCGTCCCGGCCCTGCGCGAACGCGTTCAGCGCGTCCAGCATCCGGGTCCGGTCACCGGCCGGCACGAGGGCACGGTGGGTGAGGGCGGAGCGCGACACCGCGAGCGAGTGGGCGATGTCGGCGGGCGACAGGCTCGGCCGGTTCGCCGCTTCGGCCGCGAGCCGTCGGGCCTCGGCGCGCAAGGCTGTTTCGTCGGCGGCGGAGAGCAGCCACGGAACGGGCGGCGGCGCGGCCGCGTTCTCGGAGACCGCCGAAAGCCCGGCCCGGGGCCCTGACGCTGCCCGCGGTGCCTCTGCCTCCGGCGCCTCTTGCAGAATCACATGCGCGTTGGTCCCGCCGATCCCGAAGGCCGAGACCCCCGCACGCCGCGGGCGGTCCGAGGCCGGCCAGGGCCGGGACTCGGTCAGCAGTTCCACCTGGCCCGAGGACCAGTCGACGTGCGGTGTGGGCGAGTCGGCGTACAGGCTCCGGGGCAGTTCACCGTGCCGCATGGCCTGCACCATCTTGATGACTCCGGCGACTCCGGCCGCCGCCTGCGTGTGCCCCAGGTTGGACTTGACCGACCCGAGCCACAGCGGCTGCTCGCGCCCCTGTCCGTACGTGGCCAGGAGGGCCTGCGCCTCGATGGGGTCGCCCAGCCGGGTGCCCGTACCGTGGGCTTCCACCACGTCCACGTCACCGCCGCGCAGCCCCGCGTCCGCCAACGCCTGCCTGATCAGCTGCTGCTGAGCGGGCCCGTGGGGCGCGGTGAGTCCGTTGGACGCACCGTCGGAGTTGACGGCGGAGCCGCGGAGCACGGCCAGGACCGGATGGCCGGCTCGCCGCGCGTCGGACAGCCGCTCCAGCAGGACGAGTCCCACGCCCTCGCCCCAGGCCGTACCGTCGGCCGCCGCCGAGAACGACTTGCAGCGCCCGTCCGGCGACAGCCCGCGCTGCCGGCTGAAGGCGAGGAACGGTTTGGGCGTCGCCATCACCGTGACCCCGCCGGCCAGCGCCAGCGAGCACTCGCCCGAGCGCAGCGCCCGAGCGGCCCAGTGCAGCGCCACGAGCGAGGACGAGCACGCGGTGTCGATCGTGATCGCGGGACCGCGCAGCCCGTACGTATAGGAGATCCGCCCGGAAGCCACGCTGCCCGCCGAGCCCAGGCCCACGTGCGCCTCCAACTCGTGGGACCGGGTGAGGCGGGTGGAGTAGTCGCCGTACATCACGCCGACGAACACCCCGGTGTCGCTCTCGCGCAGCGACGCAGGGTCGATCCCGGCTCGCTCCCACACCTCCCAGGACGTCTCCAGGAGCAGCCGCTGCTGCGGATCCATCGCGAGAGCCTCGCGCGGCGAGATCCCGAACAGCCCGGCGTCGAACTCCGCGGCCCGGTGCAGGAATCCGCCGTGTCGCGTGTACGACGTGCCGATCCGGTCGGGGTCGGGGTCGTACAGGGCGTCCAGGTCCCAGCCGCGGTCGGTCGGGAACTCCGAGATGGCGTCCCGGCCCTGCGACACCAGCTCCCAGAGATCCTCCGGGGAGTTGACGTCACCGGGATACCGGCAGCCCATGGCGACGATCGCGATGGGGTCGTCCTGAAGGGACCGGTCCTGTCCGCCGTACGACTGCGGGTGCCGCGCGGGCTCGGCCTCGAAGAGCGCGGCGCGCAGGTACCGGGCCACCTCGGCCGGTGTCGGACGGTCGAAGACCAGCGTCGTCGGCAGGCTCAGGCCGCTCAGGGCGCCGAGCCGGTCCACCAGCTCGACCGCGCCGACGGACGTCATGCCGAGGTCGGCGAACGGACTGTCCGCGTCGGGCAGATCGCCCGGCGCACGCCGGCAGACCTCGGCCGTCTCGATGAGGACCGTCTCGCGCAGCGCGCGTTCCCGCTCGTCGAGCGAGAGCGCGTGCAGCCGTTCGCCCAGGGTGGCTTCGACCGAGACAGGGGCGGCCGGAGGGGGGACGACCAGCTGGTGCCGGGCGATCTTGCCGGACGCGGTACGGGGGACGGCGGCGATCTCGCGGATCTCGGCCGGCACCTTGTAGTCGGCCAGTCGGGCCCGGCACTCGGCGAGCACCCGCCGCGTGTCCATCCCGTCCGGACCCGGTACGACGAAGCCGACCGGCACCTCGCCCAGCACGTCGTGCGGCACACCCACGACCACGGCGTCGGACACGCCGGGACACTGCGACAGGACCTGTTCGATCTCCGTCGGGTGGATGTTCTCGCCGCCGCGGATGATCAGCTCGCTGACCCGGCCGGTGAGCCTGAGATGGCCGTGCTCGACACGGCGGCCCAGGTCGCCGGTGCGGTACCAGCCGTCCCGCAGCGCGGCGGCCGTCGCCTCGGGCTGCTCGTGATAGCCGCTCATCAGACCCGGCCCACGCACCCAGACCTCGCCCTCGGCCCCGTCCCGGACGTCCTCGCCGCTGCCCGGGTCGACGACACGTACCTCGACGCCCGGCACGGGAGGCCCGCAGGAACCGTCGACCCGGGGCCCTTCAGGACGGTTCACCGCGATCATGCCGCAGGTCTCGGTGCTGCCGTACGCGTCGAGCAGGGGCGCCCCGAGGGTGTCCTCGACGGCCGCGCGCAGAGCGGGACCACTCGGCGCACCGGCGATGACGCACATCCGCAGCGCCCGCGGGGGGTCGCCGGCCGAGTCGACCAGCCGGTGATACGTCGCGGGCACGCCGGCCAGCATGGTGAAGGGGCCGCCGAACCCCTCGTGGGCGGTGAGCAGTTCTTGCCGCAGACCGCCCGGCGGCAGCAGCTCACCGGCGATCCGGGCGCTGGCGCCCACGGCCGTCACGCCCAGGATCGCCAGCGAGTGGCTGAAGCTGTGGAACAGCGGAAGCGGCCAGAGCAGGCGGTCGTCGGGCGAGAGGCCGAAGATCGGGGCGTAGCAGGCGGCCACGGACCACAGCGCGGCCCGCTGCGTGGACAGCACTCCTTTGGGCCGGTGGGTGGTGCCGGAGGTGTACAGCATCCAGGCCGGATCGTCGAGCCCGAGCCCGTCGATCTCCGCGGACCCGTCGCTCTCAGCCGCGCTCTGGAACGACTGGGCCCCCTCCGGTATCGGACCGGTGCCGGTGACCAAAACATTCAAACCGTCGTACGGCTGTCCCAGGCGCCGCAGTTGTGCGAAGTGCGCGGCGTCGGTGATGACGAAGCCGGCGCCACTGTCCTGGAGGAAATGGGCCAGCTCCGCATCGGAGGACCGCGGATTGAGCGGGACGCCGATCATCCCGGCCCGCAGGACGGCGAGGCAACTCTCCACCATCTCCACGCAGTTGCCGAGGCAGATCGCAATGCGGTCCCCGCGACGCAGTCCCGTCCGGGTGAGATACGCCCCCAGCGCTCGGGTGCGACGCTCCAGCTCGGCGTAGGTGACGCTGCGCGAGGAGTCGGCGTAGGCGACCCGCTGCGCCGCCAGCTCGGCGTGCTCCTTCAACAGCTCCGGCAGCGGCCGGATCAGCTCCTCACGCCACATGGTCCCGCCTTCCAAGTCCCTCGCGGTTCAACGATGTTGAGCCTACGTGGACTGGCAGCCGCGACGCTCCGGACGACGTCGTCAACGTGGTGACACGACGCGGCCCGGCGATGCCGCTGCGCACGCGCAGGCGGCACCGCCGGGCCCGGTGTCCTGTGTAGATCTACTGTGGATCTACTCGGTCACCTTCAGCAGCTTGTTGGGCGTTCCGCTGCTCGGGTTGGTGATCTTGTCGCCGGTCGCCCCGCCGGTGAGCGCGGTGGCGACCTCGGCGGGAGCGGCGTCCGGGTGACCGGCCAGGTAGACGGCGGCGGCTCCCGTGACGTGGGGGGCGGCCATGGAGGTGCCGGAGATCGTCTTGGTCCCCTGGTCGCTGTCGTTCCAGTCGGAGGTGATGTCCGAGCCCGGCGCGTACAGGTCCACGATCGAGCCGAAGTTGGAGAAGTCCGACTGGGCGTCGTCCTTGGTGCTGGACGCGACCGTGATGGCCTCGGGGACCCGGGCCGGTGAATTCTGCCCCGCGTCCGCCGACTCGTTGCCGGCGGCGACCGCGAAGGTGACGCCGGAGGCGATGGCCTTCTTGACCGCCTCGTCGAGAGCGGGGTCCGCGCCGCCGCCGAGGCTCATGTTCGCCACCGAGGGGCCCTGGTGGTTCTGGGTCACCCAGTCGATGCCGGCGACGACCTGCTCGGTGGTGCCCGAGCCGTTGTCGTCGAGGACGCGAACCGCGACGATCTTGGCCTTCTTGGCCACACCATGGGCGGCGCCGGCGATGGTTCCCGCCACATGGGTGCCGTGGCCGTTGCCGTCGTCGGCCGTGTCGTCGTTGTCGACGGCGTCGAACCCGGAGGCGGCACGGCCCTCGAAGTCCTTGTGGCTGATCCGTACGCCGGTGTCGATGACGTACGCGGTCACTCCCTCCCCGGCCTTGTCCGGGTAGGTGTACTTACCATCGGCGGCCGTGTCCTTCTGGTCTATGCGGTCCAGGCCCCAGGACGGTGGGTTGTCCTGGGTGGCATTGATGTGGAACTTCTTGTTCTGGACCACCTTGGACACCGCGGGGTCGGCCGCGAGGCGCTTGGCCTCCGTCTCGGTCAGACTGCCGGCGGAGAAGCCGTTGACCGCCGAGCGGTAGGTCCGGCTGATCTTGCCACCGTACTCGGCGGCCAGATCCCGCTTCTCGGCCGTGGACGCCTTCTGGTCCAGAAGGACGATGTAGCTGCCGGCCACGGCTCCTTCGGCATTCAGGCCGTAGACCGTGCCCTCGGCGGGCTGGCCCGCCTGAGCAATGGGGGACACGTAAAGGCCGGTGCCGACGACGGTTGCGACGGCCGCGATCGCGGTGACGATCTTGGCCTTGCCTGAGCGTTTGTGATGCGCCGTCAAGAGGGGTCTCCTCATGAAGTGGGGGGATTTGCGTTCGAACGGCAGCGCTGCGCGTGCTCAGGAGAGTGCCGACTTGTCACGAGCAGATCAATCTCTTGATGCGACCCCGACGTCCGGCGGATGGTCGACCTCCACGGGATTCACGCACATTCGAAGCAACCCGAGCGCAAATGTGCAGCGCTGAACGCTGGTTGAATCACCAAGGAACGATCCAGGATTATCTGTGCCGATTTCTTCACCGTCTGCTCACGTTCAGTGGGGGTTGAGCGTCACCTTGCACAGCGCGGGCAGTGTCGCGGGTAAGAGCAGAGGCGGCATGGTTGTCGCGCGCACAGACGATCGCCGGACTATGTGACCCCCCAACACGTGCGCCTGACCTGCGGGCATTCACCCGTGGACGCGGAGCCACGACAGCACGCCCTACAGCTGCGGAAGCACCTCACCGGCGATGAGTTCCAGGTGGTCGAGGTCATGAAAGTCGATCAGTCGCAGATGGATGCGGCTCGCGCCGATCGCGGAGAACTCGCCGAGGCGCTCCACGAGTTGGGCCGGCGATCCGACCACCGGATCCTCCGGCGGCAGGGCGCTCTTGACATGCAGCGGGGCCGCCCGCCGTTGCGCCTCCGCGTCGGTACGACCGATGGCGACCACGACCCCGGCCGAGAGCAGCAGCGGTGGCTGACCCGCGCCGGACCGTCCGGTCCGGTCGCACGCCTCTGTCACCCGCTGGTACGCCCGGGCAGTCTCCGCCACCGACTTGAAGGGCATGTTGAATTCGTCCGCGTACCGAGCGGCCAGCTCCGGGGTGCGCCTGAGGCCGCGGCCCCCGACGATGATCGGCGGCGCCGGCACCTGCACCGGCTTCGGCAGGGCAGGCGCGTCGACCAGCTGGTAGTGGTCGCCGCGATAGCTGAAACTCTCGCCGACCGGTGTCCGCCACAGGCCGGTGATCACCGCCAACTGCTCCTCCAGCCGATCGAACCGCTCCGGGGCGGGCGGGAACGGGATGCCGTACGAGGTGTGTTCCCGTTCGTACCAGCCCGCGCCGAGGCCCAGCTCGATGCGCCCCCCGCTCATCCGGTCGACCTGCGCCACCATCACGGCAAGCGGGCCAGGCAGCCTGAAGGTGGCCGAGGTGACCAGGGTGCCCAGCCGGATGCGGGAGGTTTCGCGGGCGAGCGCGCCCAGCGTGAGCCACGCGTCGGTAGGGCCTGGCAGTCCCGGATCGGCGCCCATCGCCTGATAGTGATCGGCCCGGAAGAAGCCCTCGAACCCGCCGGCTTCGACAGCTCGCGCGAATCGCAGCTGATCCTCGTAGTCGGCGCCGCGGTGCGGCTCGGTGAAGACGCAGATCCGCAGGCTCATCGCCCCTCCGTTTCGGCCGACGTGGATGTGTCCCGTTCCATCAGCAGCTCGTGCAGATCGGCGCTGCACCGGGCGACTTCGCCCAGGTACGCGGTTCGGCCCAGCGTCCTCGGCCGGGGAACGGCGACGTCGACGATCTTGCGGATCCGGCCCGGACGCGGGCTGAGCACCACCACCCGGTCGGCGAGCAACACGGCCTCGTCTATCGAGTGGGTGACGAAGACGACTGTTGACGAGTTTTCGATGTGGATGCGCTGCAGCTCCACCGCGAGGTCCGCGCGGGTCAGCGCGTCGAGCGCGGAGAACGGTTCGTCCATGAGCAGTACCCGGGGCTCGCCCATCAGCGACCGGCACAGTGCGACGCGTTGCTGCATACCGCCGGAGAGCTCGTGCGGCCGGTGCTTCTCGAAGCCGCCCAGGCCGGCTGTCTCCAGCAACCGCTTCGCCCGGTCGCGGTACTCGGCCTTGTTCCAGCCGAAGATCTCCACGGGCAGCAGGACGTTGTCGAGGACGGACCGCCAGGGCAGCAGCGCCGGCCGCTGGAACAGCATGGCGACATCCCGCCGGGCTCCGGTCACTCGCTCGCCGCCGATGGCGATCTCGCCCTCGGTGACCGGCAGTAGCCCGGCGATCAGCCGGAGCAGCGTGGACTTGCCGCAACCGGACCGGCCCAGCACCGCCACGAACTCGCCCTCGGCGATGTGAAGGCCGATGTCCTGGAGCGCCACCGTGGAACCGGACCGGCTGGTGAAGCTCCGGGACACGCCGGTGAGTCTGATCATCCGGCGGTCTCCCCATCCACTGGCGATCACCATGTCGGCCGGTTCGTAACGCCCAGTCAGGCTACCCGCAGCAGGCCGCTCGACGGTACCTGTCGTCCTCCTCGGCGCATGCCCCAATGCCCAACATCCGCCCCACGCCTGGCCCACAACTACCTTGCCCTCGTACGCTGTTGCCCCGCACCAAGTGTCATGCTCGCGACGGTTCCGTTCACTCCGTTCGGTCTCGTCTGACTCGTCTGACTCGTCCGTCTCGACGCCCCTCTGCCGGCGCAGTCGGCGGTCGGAAAGGACAACACTGTGCGCATGATCAGGTTCGCCCGTACGGTCACCGCGGTAGCCCTGACCACAGCGCTGGCGCTGGTGGCGGGATGTGGCGGCTCGGATTCCGACGCAGGTACCGGTGAGGACGGCAAGGCACTGAAGAAGGTGACCTACCTGACCTCGTTCGGCAACTTCGGCCGGGACGCGTACGCCTGGGTCGCGAAGGACAAGGGGTTCTTCGAAGAGGCCGGCTTCGATGTGGAGATCAAGCCGGGCCAGGGCACCGGCGGCGTGATTCCGGCCGTCGTCAGTGGCCAGGCGCAGTTCGGGCCGATCGACCTGACGGGAGGTCTGCTGCACCTGGGCAGTGGTCAGGCGAAGGACTTCGTCGCGGTGGCCGCCATCCAGCAGCGCACCATGGCCGCGATCGCCACCACCGAGGGCAACGGCATCGCCACTCCGAAGGACCTCGAGGGCAAACGGCTCGCCGACACGCCCGGCTCGGTCGTACGCAACCTCTTCCCGACGTACGCCCGACTGGCTGGCGTGGACGCCGACAAGGTGACCTGGGTCAACGGCGAGGCACAGACCCTGATGGGCACGCTCGCCGGCGGCTCGGTGGACGGCATCGGCCAGTTCGTGGTGGGTAAGCCGACCATCGAGGCGGTCACCAAGAAGAAGGCCGTCCTGCTGCCGTACAGCGACGTGATACCCGACCTCTACGGCAACGTGCTGATCACGTCGAAGAAGATCGCCGAGCGGGATCCGGAGATGGTGAAGCGGTTCACCCGCGCGCTGCTCAAGGGCTTGGAGTACAGCCTCGCCAACTCGAAGGAGGCCGCCGAGATCCTTGAGCGGAACGTGGACGCCACGAACCCGGCCGCCGCGGCCGCCGAGTTGGAGTTGATGGCCGAGTACGTCACGCCGGGCGGTTCCGGCACGGCGATCGGGACGCTGGACTCCGCACGTGTCGCGAGGAGCATCGCGATCCTGGAGCGAGCGGGCGCGCTGCGGCAGGGAATGACTCCTGAGCAGATCATCGACTTCGACCTGGTGCCGAAGGCCTGATCGCGCCGCGCTGGAGAAGGACCGCGCTGGGAGAAGGACGGGATGACCGAACTGTCGAAGCCGCAGCAGGGCTCGGCGGCGGGCCCGGAGCCGGTGCCCGGGCCGCGAGTCGGTCCACGGCGCAGGACGGGCCTCGGTGTGGTGCTGCTGCCCTTGGCCGGGCTGCTGATCGCGCTCGGCGTGTGGTGGCTTCTCACCTCCGCGCTGGAGGTGATCCACCCGGCCGTGCTGCCGCCGCCAGGTGCCGTGCTCTCGGCGTTCGCCGCAGCCCCGGTCCGGTTCCTGGAACATGCCGGCGACACCACGCTGGAGACGGTTGTCGGGTTCGCCCTCTCCAGCGCCTGCGGTGTTCTGATCGGACTGTCACTGGCGGGCTCGCGGGTACTGGAGCGAATGTTCACGCCGCTGCTGGTCGCCGTCAACGCGGTTCCGAAGATCGCGCTCGGGCCGCTGTTGGTGGGAGCGCTCGGCTGGGGCCCGAAGCCGGTCCTGACCATGGTCTTCCTGCTCTGCTTCTTCCCCATCGTGCTGTCCACCGCGACCGGCCTCACGTCGACCCCGGCCGACCTGGCGGAGTTGGCGCGCTCGCTGGACGCCTCGCGCTGGCAGGCGTTCCGGAAGGTACGGTTGCCCGCCGCACTGCCGCAGATCTTCGTCGGTCTGAAGGTGGCCATGCCTCTCGCTGCGATCGGCGCTGTCATCGGCGAGTTCCAGGCCGGTGAGTCCGGGCTGGGCTATCTGATCGTGCAGGCGGGTGGGGTCGGCGACACCGCCACCGCCTGGGCCGCGATCATCCTGATCGGATTGATGAGCATCCTGCTCTACTTCGCTTTGGTGTTGTTGGAACGGTTCGCGCTGCCCTGGGTCAGGGACACCACCTCGCGCGGCTGAACCGGCTGGGCTTTCGTGCCCCCCAGGGGGCGAACCTCTGTTGCTCACGGCGGGTTCCACCAACGGGAGGCACGGACAACGGCCTTTGACGCTCCATCACCCGCCTGCATCCGGCGCCGTGTCCGGCACCCAGGAGAGTGTGTGACACCGGATGCGCGCACGCGGCCTCAGGGCGGTGGCCGGCGCGCAGACACGGTGACCCGTGAGGGTCTGGCTGCGATCGTGTTCGTTGCGACGTCCGGCCGTACCTGCGGCAGCTGCCCGCTGCATCGCTCCGTCCGTCCGACGCGTCGGCTCACCACCGCTTCACGGAGTCGACGAACGCCGGGGTGGGGGCGAAGCTCCACCGCCTGGTCCTCGACGAACTGGGCTGCCGCGGCGAGTGGACTGGCCTCGTCGCGCGATCGACTCGTTGTCCCCGGCCATGCGGTTCAGGCCGTCAGCGACGCGGAAGGGGAAGGTCCCGTAAGCCGACCCGAATGCCCCCGCCGGCCGAGCGTGGGCAGCGCAAGTCGAAGGGCCGGGCACCACCCCCGAAGAGGCGGTACCCGGCCCTGATGGCCGTCAAGGGACAGCGGCGGAAGCTGAGGGGGCAGCGGAATCAGGAACTCGCCGTCCCGAACCTCTCATGCGAACCGCCGATGGGCAGCCCCGCCAGCAGCGCACGTCGGCTGGCCCTGACGTGCTCACGCATCACGTGCTCGGCGCTGTCGCCGTCCTTCTCCAGGATCAGCTCCAGGACGAGGTGGTGCTCACGGTCCGACTGCAGCGCGCGGCCCGGCTGGCTCAGCGACGTGTTCACCAGCCGGGAGTAGGCCAGCTGATTCATCAGCATCCGGTAGTGGGCCTCCAGCTTGCTGTTGTCGGCACCCGAGATGAGCAGGTCGTGGAACTCCTGGACCAACTCCGCGTACCGCTCCCGGTCGTCCCGCGCCACCGCTTCATCGGCCTCGCGCAGGTTCCGCTCGAGCAGGTCGATCTCCGCGACACGGCCACGCCGGGCGAGGAGGCGGGCCGCCGCGCCCTCGAGGAGTTCCTTCATCTCGAAGAGTTCCGTGATCTCGCGGCGGGAGGGTGTGGTGACGAACGTCCCGACCCGGGGTCGGATCTCGACCAGCCCTTCGGTCTGGAGCTGCTTGAGGGCTTCGCGCACCGGTGTACGACTGACGCCGAATTCCTCCGCGAGGGCGAGCTCCGAGAGCGGAGCCCCGGGCTCGATGTCGCCCTTGATGATCCGCCGGCGCATTTCGGCGATCACCCTGGCCTGCATCGACCCTCCCCCAGCCGCCGGCCGGGGGGACCCCCACTTCGGTTCGCTCTTCGCGCCACTCACAGAACTCTCCTCCGTCTCCCTGGCCGCCCGCCGGTCATCCCAGCGGCGCCAGCGCGCCGCCGTCGAAGAACTTACCCGCGCTGTAGACCATCGGACGACGCTCGGAGACGACGGCGTGCACCACCCGGCAGATGAACACAGTGTGCGTGCTGGCCTGCAGCCGCTCGCGGATCTCGACCTCCATCTGCGCACTGCTCCGGGCGATCAGCGGGCTGCCGAACGGGCCGCTCTCCCACGCCACTTTCTCGAACTTGTCCGTGGCCTTGCTCGCGAACGTACCGACGACGTCCAGCTGGTCCGTGGAGAGGATGTTGATCGCGAGGTGGCTCGCGCTGAACAGGCAGTCGTGGGTGGACGAGGTGCGCTGGACGCACACCATCACGGTGGGGGGATCGAGCGAGATGCTCGAGAACGCGTTGACGGCCAGCCCCCTGGGCGTCTCCCCGTCCATCGCGGTCACGACCGTGACGCCGGTGACGAACTGCCGGTTGACCTGCTTCATCACGTCGAGGTCGGGCTTCGAGGCGAGCGGGGTCATGGAGGTGCTCCTTGTCATCTTGATCGTCAGTCCTGTCCCACCCGGATGACGCCCAGCGCCGAGAGCAGCGCCCTGGGATCCCACGTCACGTGCTCCTCGACGATCCTGTCGCCGTCGAAGCGGGCGAAGGTGGCGCCGCTGACCTTGACCCGGCGTTTGGTGGCGGGGACGCCGAGGAGCGAGTTCTGGTGGGTTCCGGTGCTGTGCCAGCGGATCGCGGCCCGGTCTCCCTCGATCACGATGTCGTCGATGGTCGTCACCAGGTCGGGGAAGGCGGACCGGGTCGAGACGACGGAGGCCTTGAAGGCCGCCAGGTTCTGCGGGTGCGGGTCCTGGCTGTGTCGGAGGTAGGCCGGGCTCAGCAGCGCGTCGAGGGCATCGACGTCTCCCTCGCCCCAGGCCGCGGCCCATGCCTTCTCGATGAGTCCACGACGGGCGTCAGAGTTCGACACCGGTCTTCTCCTTTCTGTCTGCGCACAGCTCCTTCCAGAAGGACACCGCCAGACCGGCGATGATCACGAGGAAGGGCAACGACGTCACGATGACGGTGTTCTGAAGGGCGTTCAATCCGCCGGCGAGCATGAGGACGACGGCGGTGACACCGGTGAGGACGCCCCAGAGGATGAGCACCGAACGGCGGGGGGTGAGCGATCCGTCCGAGGTCATCATGGACAGCACATAGGTGTTGGCGTCCGCGCCGGAGACGAAGAACATCACGACCAGGATGATCGCGATCACCGAGGTGACCCCGGCGAGCGGGAAGTGGTCGAGGGTCGCGAAGAACGCGCTGTTGATGTCGGTGGCGGTCTGCTTGGCGATGTCGCCGCCCTCGTACATGTCGATGTGGATCGCGGTGCCGCCGAAGACCGTGAACCAGGTGAAGAACACCACGCTGGGGACGACCAGGACGCCCATGATGAAGCCGCGGATGGTGCGGCCGCGCGAGATACGGGCCAGGAAGACGCCGACGAAAGCGCCCCAGGAGACCCACCAGGCCATCATGAAGTAGGTCCACCACTGCATCCACTCGAGCCCGCCGAACGCGGTGCCCTGCAGGCTCATCCGGAAGAAGTCGGTGGCCCACTGGCCCACGGCCTCGATGTACAGGTTCGCGATGAAGACGGCCGGGCCGACGATCAGCATGAAGACGAAGAGCGCGATGGCCAGCACCGTGCTGCCCTGGCTCAGGAACTTGATGCCCTTGCTGACACCGGTCACCGCCGAGAGCGTGAAGATCGAGGTGACGGCGGCGATGATGAGCACCTGGCTCACGTTGTTGACCGGCATCCCCCACAGCCTGCCGAGCCCGTTGTTGACCTGGAGGGCCCCCAGGCCCAGGGAGGTCGTGGTGCCGAAGAGCGTCGCGAAGACGGCGAGCACGTCGATCGCCTTGCCGATCGGGCCGTCCACGCGGTCACCGAGCAGCGGCCGGAACATCTGGCTCACCAGGGTGCGCCGGCCCTTGCGGTGGGTCGAGTACGCGATCGCCAGACCGAAGACGGCGAAGATCGCCCAGGCCTGCAGGCCCCAGTCGAAGTAGGAGTACTGCAGGGCGCGCACCGCTGCCGCCGGCGTGTTCGGCTCGGCGAGGCCGTGCGGCGGCGTCGCCAGGTGGGAGATCGGCTCCGCGACGCCGTAGGAGACCAGTCCGATACCCATCACCGCGCTGAGGATCATGGCGAACCAGGTGAGGGTCGAGAACTCCGGGCGGTCCGAGTCCTTGCCCAGCCGGATGTCTCCGGCGGGGCTGAAGGCCAGGAACACAAGGAAGATCAGGATGGCGAGCGTGACCACGAGGTAGGACCAACCGAACGTGGCCGTCACCCAGTTCAGCGACTTGTTGGTGACCTTGTTCAGGTTGTCCGTGAAGAGCACCGCCCACGCTACGAAGACGGTGGAGATACCGAGCGAGGTCCAGAAAACGGAACCGAGTCGCCCGCCGCTGTCACGGTCGGCGTCGGTGCCGTCCGTGGTGCTTTCCCCACCGCTCCCCGACGACGTCGCGGGCGTCGTTCCCTCGCCCGTTCCAAGGTGACTGGACATGTAACTCCTTGGGTCCGGGGCCCGATGGCCATCCGGTCTGGCATACAAGCAGCAGTAAGGCACGTCACAGATGGAGCGTCAAGGGTTTGGTCGAGCGGAATCGCAACACAACCTTGCGCGCCACTCATAAGCCCAGGTCATTGATCCAATATTGATCTCGACAGGAGGACTTAAGGATGGTTGGGCACCCTTCCGGTTCCCCCCTTGACCGACGCAGGAGATGACACCTATCGTCCTGTGGCATGCAAGAGCGTATGGATCACCTCGACGAGAGCATCGGTCTCCGCAAGCTGGTGCTCTACCGCGACGTCGTCCTGACCGAGGCGGGCGCGGCACCAGCACAGCCCGCGCGGCAAGCCAGCATCGCCGCGGTCATACGGAACCCGTGGGCAGGCACCGGGCCGACGGCTGATCTGTCCCGGGAGCAGGAGCGCATCGCCCCCGTCCTCGCCACGTTGCTGACCGGCCGGCTCATCACCGCACTGGGGGGCGTGGACGAGATCGAATCGTTCGGCAAGGCCGCCATCGTCGGCACCGCGGGCGAGATCGAGCACGCCGGTGCCCTCATCCACACCCCGTACTTCGGCAACCTTGTGAGGGAGTACCTCCAGGGCGAGTCGATCATCTGCTTCGCCGACACCCGTGCCGAAGCGGGTGAGACGCTGGTCGTGCCGCTCTGGCACAAGACACACGCCGCTACGCGCAGCCACTACCAGACCATCAGCGCCCGCGTCTCCGACGCCCCGCGCGCGGACGAGATCGTCGTCGTCGCGGCCGCGTCCACGGGGCCGCGCCCGCACCCCCGTATCGGGGACCGCATGACCGACCCCGTCGTCACCACCGAAACCCTGGAGGTTGTCGCCTCATGAGCGTCCGCAAGATCGTGACCGTCGTCGAGGAGATCCGCGCCGAAGGCGGCCGCGCGCTCGACCACCCGGCCCGGATCGCCGTCGTCGCAGCGGTGATCGAGAACCCCTGGGCCGGTCAGGGCTTCGTCGAGGACCTCACTCCCGGCATCGACGCCCACGCCTCCGGCCTCGGCGCGCTACTGGCCCCGGCCGTGCTCGACGCACTCGAAGCGCCCGCCGAGGCCTACGGCAAGGCGGCCATCGTGGGCCTGGACGGCGAGATCGAGCACGGCTCGGGGCTGATCCACACGCTCAAGTTCGGTGACCACTTCCGTAAGGCGGCGAACGCCACCACCCTGCTGCCCGCGGTCGAGAAGCGCGGGCCCGCCGGCGTCGTCTTCGACATCCCGCTGAAGCACATCACCGACGCCACGATCCGCTCGCACCACCAGAGCTTCGAGGTCCGGATCAGCGACGCCCCCCACCCGAACGAGATCGTCATCGCGCTCGCTGCGGCCGCCCAGGGGCGCCCCCAGCAGCGCCTGGCACCGCTCTCGACCGAGCAGTAGGCAAGGCCTTCATGAGCAAGCCCACCGTGGTGCTGCTGCACGGAGTCGGGCTCGACCACACCATGTGGGAGCCCACCGCCGAGCTCCTGGCCGACCGCTTCACCGTGATCGCCCCCGACCTGCCCGGTCACGGCACCCGCCGGCCGGTGGACGAGGGAGTCATCCTCGCAGACCTGGCCGACGGGGTGGCCGGTGAGATCCCGGCCGGCTCGCACCTGGTCGGATTCTCGCTGGGCGCGCTCGTCGCACAGCACCTGGCGCTGCACCGCCCCCGGCTGGTGGCGACCCTGACCTCGGTCAGCTCGGTGTGCCTGCGTACGGCCGAGGAGCGGACCTCGGTCCTCGCCCGGCTGCGCACCGCGGAAGCCGACTTCACAGCCAGCGCGACCGCGTCCCTGAAGCGGTGGTACGACGGCACGGACGTCGACGCCGACTGGGTGGCCCGCACCGAGGCCACGCTGCTCGCCAACCACGTCGACTCCTTCCTCGGCTGCTATCGCGTGTTCGCCTCGGCGGACGCGGAACTCGGGCCGTACCTGGGCAGCATCGCCGTACCCGCACTGGCTGTGACGGGTGCGAACGATCCGGGCTCAACCCCCGAGATGACCCGTCGGCTCGCCGCGGCGCTGCCCGACTGCCGTGCGGTGGTCGTCCCCGAGGCGCGTCACATGCTGCCCGTCGAGCGTCCCCAGGCACTGGTCGACTCCCTCACGACGTTCCTCGGAGAGTGTTCACATGTCTGACCTCACCACGTTGCAGCACTTCATCGGCGGGGCGCGGGTGGAGCCCGCGTCGGGCGAGTACTTCGAGAGCACCAACCCGGCCACCCGCGAGGTTCTCTACCGGGCGGCACGCGGGAACGCCACCGACATCGAGCGAGCCGTGGCAGCCGCGCGGAAGGCGTTCGAGGACCCGCGCTGGCGCGACCTGAGCCAGACACGGCGCGGCCATCTGCTGCGGCGCCTGGGCGATCTGATCGCCGAGAACGCCGAAGAACTGGCCCGTATGGAAACGCAGGACAACGGCAAGCTGCTGCGCGAGATGCGTGGCCAGCTGGCCACGCTGCCGGAGTATTACCACTACTACGCCGGACTGGCCGACAAGATCCACGGCGACTTCATCCCCACCTCCGACCGGCAGGTGCTCAACTACACAGCCCGGGAACCCCTCGGTGTGGTCGGAGCGATCACACCCTGGAACTCTCCGCTGACGTTGACCAGCAGCAAACTGGCGCCCGCGCTCTGCGCCGGCAACACCGTCGTGATCAAGCCCTCGGAGTACACCTCGGCGACCGTGCTCAGGCTCGCCGAGCTGGCAGTCGAGGCGGGGTTCCCGCCGGGTGCGGTGAACGTCGTCACCGGTTTCGGCGCCGAGGCCGGGCAGGCCCTGGTCGACCACCGCGACCTCGCGAAGATCTCCTTCACCGGCAGCACCGCCACCGGGGCGCGTATCGCCGCCGCGACGGCGAGCCGTTTCATCGGCTCCACGCTCGAACTCGGCGGCAAGTCGCCCAACATCGTGTTCGAGGACGCGAACATCGCGAACGCGGCGATGGGCGTCGTCGCCGGCATCTTCGCCGCCGCCGGACAGACCTGCATCGCCGGCAGCCGCGTGTTCGCACACCGGTCCGTCTACGACGAGCTGCTGGAGCGGGTCACCGAACGCGCCCGGACCATCGTCATCGGCGACCCCCTGGACGAGAAGACGGAGCTCGGCCCGCTGGCCTTCGAGGACCAGCGCGACAAGGTCGCCGGATACGTCGACCTCGGACGCGACGAGGGCGCCCGGGTCCTGACCGGCGGCCGGGCCACCGACGGCGGCCTCGGCGGGTACTTCTACGAGCCGACCGTCCTCGTGGACGTCGACAACAGCATGCGCGTCGTACGTGAGGAGATCTTCGGTCCCGTGCTGGCCGTGATGCCGTTCGACACCGAGGAGGAAGTCGTACGGCTGGCGAACGACACCGACTACGGGCTCGCGGCCGGAGTCTGGACGACGAACCTCGCCCGGGCCCACCGGATGGCGGCGCGCCTGGATGCCGGGACCGTGTGGGTCAACACCTACCGGGCCATGTCCCCGATGTCACCGCGCCAGGGCTTCAAGACCAGCGGTGTGGGCGTCGAGCACGGCACCGAGACGATCAAGGAGTACACGCGGCTGAAGAGCGTCTGGATCAACACGAGCGAGGAGCCCGTGGCCGACCCGTTCACCATGCGGAGCTGATCGGAGCCGACATGCCACAGGTCGCCATCACCCTCGCCGAGGGCCGCACCCCGGCACAGATCCGGGAGTTGATCCACGAGGTGCACGCCGCAGTCCTGCGCACCGTGAACACCCGGCCCGAGTACATCCGCGTCGTCGTCCACGAAGTCCCCAGGACGCACTGGGCCACCGGTGACGTCACCCTCACCGAGATGGACGCCGGTAGCCCGATCATCGCAGCAGCCAAGGAGCAGTCATGAGGTTTTCGTTGTTCGTGCACATGGAGCGCTGGGACGAGGAGGTCACCCACCGGCAGCTCTTCGAGAACCTCTCCGAACTCGCCCTGATGGCCGAGGCGGGCGGGTTCGGCACCGTGTGGATCGGCGAGCACCACGCCATGGAGTACACGATCTCCCCCAGCCCGATGCCGTTGCTCGCCCACCTCGCCGCGAAGACTTCGACCATCCGCCTGGGCGCGGGGACCATCATCGCCCCGTTCTGGAACCCGCTCAGGGTCGCCGGCGAATGCGCACTGCTCGACGTCATCAGCAACGGCCGGATGGAGGTCGGACTCGCCCGCGGCGCCTACCAGTTCGAGTTCGACCGCCTGGCGGGCGGACTGGCGGCAGCAGACGGAGGCAAGCACCTGCGCGAACTCGTGCCAGCCGTCCGGGCACTCTGGCAGGGCGACTACGCCCACGACGGCGAGATCTGGCAGTTCCCGACTTCGACCAGCGTGCCCAAGCCGGTACAGCAGCCCACCCCGCCCATGTGGATCGCCGCACGCGACCCCGCCTCCCACGACTTCGCCGTGGCCCAGGGCTGCAACGTCATGGTCACCCCGCTGATGAAGGGCGACGAGGAAGTCGCCGACCTCAAGCGGAAGTTCGACACCGCCGTGGCGAATCACCCGGAGGTAGCGCGTCCCGACCTGATGGTGCTCCGGCACACGCACATCCACTCCCCCGACGACCCCGACGGCTGGCGCCCGGCCGCCGAGGCGATCAACCGCTTCTACCGCACCTTCGACGCCTGGTTCGGCAACAAGACCACCCCGACGAACGGCTTCCTGGAGCCCAGCCCGGAGTCGAAATTCGATGGCCGACCGGAGTTCCAGCCTGAGTCGCTGCACAAGACCGCGATGATCGGGACTCCCGCTGAGGTCATCGAGCGGCTGCGCGCCTATGAGGAACTCGGCGTCGACGAGTACAGCTTCTGGATCGACAACAGCCTGCCCCACGAGGAGAAGCGCAAGTCCCTGGAGCTGTTCATCAAGGAGGTCGTGCCCGCGTTCCAGTAAGGCGAGGACGTCAAGCCGAGCCGGTGCGAGGATGGTCCCCGCCCGGCAGGTCCACTCCTGCCACAGACCACCTGCTCCCCGCGCCCGTGAGGATGGTCCCTCGGTCACGGTCCGCGGGTACGCGGTCTCTCCCTGTTCCCCACGCTCGCGGGGATGGCCAATGGATCTCCGTCAAGCCGGACCGGCACTATCCCCGGCTGCGGCGCGCGCTCAACCGCCGCGCGCCCGGGCTGCAGAAGCTCGCCCGGCTTGCCGTGTTCGTGTGGTTCGAACTGCTCCTCAATCCCGGGCTGGTGTCGTCAAGAGCGCGACGGCTACTGTCCGTTCACGTCGCCCTGCTGTGCCGGCTCAACCTCCTCGGCGTACGGGATCCGACGTTGCGCCGCCCGTTGGCCGTGCCGCGGGTGGCAGGGACCAGCCCGTGCGGACGGCGTTCGGGGTCGGTCGTACGGACGGACATGACCCCGGTGCGCCGTCCGCTCCGTCGACGTCCACCCCGCATGGAAACTACGGGCTCTCGGCCGACCGGATCCTTCTGGTCGGATCCCCGCTGGCCTGGTGCCGCTGCCCGTACCCCGTTCGAGCAGCTGCTCGCCGACCTTGCATCGCTGCAGGATGACGAGCCGGCCCGCTGGGCCGAAGCACGGGAAACCGGACGTAGAGGGAAGCCCCGACCAGCCGGGGGATTACTGGCCGGGGCAGCTCAAAGAGGCGAGGGCACCACTCCCTGGATGGCGACTACCGTCGTCCACTCCTTGCCTGCGCGGGCGGCTTCCCGAAATTCGGGATCCCGCAATCCACCGCGTTCAACCACACTCGATCTCCGTCCGCCGATCGCATTCTGAGTGACCGTGATCGCTCGCCGTGAGGCGGGCACGCAGCTGAGTGCTCACCGTCTGGGCCTGGTCAGATGCCCAGTACCGCTCGGGCGGTGAGGAAGTAGATCACCAGTCCTGTGGCGTCCACCAGTGTCGTGACCATCGGGGCCGAGACCACCGCCGGATCGATGTGAAGGCGTTTCGCCAGGATTGGCATGGCCCCGCCAACCGTCGCCGCCCACCCGCAGATGATCACCAGGGTAATGCCGACCACAAGAGCGATGTGCGCGCCCACGAACACCGTACCCAGCGCCATACCGAGCGTAGCCAGCATCGTTCCCAGCACGACCCCCACCCGGCACTCACGCCAGACGATCGCGGGCAGGTCGTAGACACGCACTTCCCCCAAGGCCAGCGCGCGTACCGCGGCTGTCGCCGCCTGAGCCCCGGCGTTTCCACCGGTACCGATCAGCAGCGGGATGAACATCGCGAGTTGGGTGACCCTCTCAAGCGTGCTCTCGAACGCCTGCGTCACGGTCACGGTGAGTGTCGCGGCCAGCAGCAGAAGCAGGAGCCAAACGACCCTGTAACGTGCCAACTGCCACACAGTCGCCGCCATGTAATGCCCGCTCCACGGAGCCGATCCGGACTGCCGTGCGACGTCCTCCGTGTCCGCCTCCTCGATCACCTCGACCGCGTCGTCAATGGTGAGCAGCCCGACGAGCCTCTCCTCACTATCGACGACGGGCAGGTCCAGGGTGTTCGTCTCACGCATCAGCCGCGCCGCGTCCTCCGCGGAGTCGGCGGCGTGCGCGCGGGGGGACGTCGGCGACGACGAGGTCAACGACATCGATCCCTGGCGGGCTGAGTACGAGCTCACGTAGCTCGACGACGCCGGTCAGGCGGCGTCCGGTGTCCACCACAGGCAGCGTGTAGACGGTCTCGGCATCCCCTCCGTTGGATCGGACGAACTCCAGCGCCTGTTGAACGGTCAGGTGCTGATCCAGCGCGACCACCTCAGGTGTCATGTAGCGACCCACCGAGCCTTCCGGATACCCCAGCAGGGCAGCGGTCACCTGGCGCTCATGCGCACTGAGCCCTGCCAGAACCTTCTGAACCACTTTGGCCGGCGCTTCGCGGAGCATGCGCACACGGTCGTCGGGATCCAGTTCTTCCACCAATTCACGGAAGGCCACGTCCCGCAGTCCCATCAAGATGGCCTGCTGGTCGACGGGCTCCAGTTCTTCGAAGACCTTGATCGCTTCATCTTTGTCGAGAAGCCGAAAGGCGACCACGGCGTCGACGGCGTTCATGCGGGCCAGCTCATCGGCGATGACGTGGGGTGGGCGCTGGCCCAGCAAGTACTGTGCGTCACGCAGATTGTGGCGCTCCAATGCGTCCTGAAGCTCGGTGGGCAGCTCGCCGTCGGGCAGTTGGATGTGCGTCATGGCAGGAATCACCTCGGCAGGCGATGGGGCGGGAGGTTCTGCTATGCCAGGGCGCGTACCGACGCCGTCCCTTTTCCTGGTTGAGGGTCAGCTGTGACAAGTCACAGCACTGCCAGGCGCAGGACGGTCGTACGCGAGGTTCGACTGGGAGGCTCGCTCTGCACGGCGAACCACCTCCCTCCTCTGCATTCGGGCAAGAGCTTGTGCCACGACAGCCTGGTGGCGCCGACAGGCCGTCGATGATTCACAGGACGGCGGCCGACAGGCTCGTGCCGACAGGCTCGTGCCGACAGGCCAGATCATCCCGGCGGTTCACAACGGGGCCACCCGTGCTGCTGTTTCGCGGGGTTTCTTCCATGCCGAATGGGCCGGCCGAAGGATAGGTGCAGGTAAGCAAGACATCGCCCCGGTGGGAATGCCCTCCACGGAGCCGGCCCACCGGGGCCGCACGGCTGATGTCAGGCTCGGGTGACCAGCGCGAAGGTCACACCGGACGGGTCCTTCAGCACCGCGCAACGGCCGACGCCGGTCACGTCTGTGGGAGAGGAGATGACCCTGCCCCCCAGCGAGACCGCCGTCGCGGATGCCGTGTCGATGTCCTCGACGCCGAAGTGCAGGGTCCAGCCCGGAAAGATCGCGGACCCGTTTGTGATTCCGCCGAACTCCGCTGAGGCACCAGCTGCCGTCACGCGAGCGGTATCGCCCGCCGTCGGCGCTACGGCCGTCCAGCCGAAGACCTGGGCGAAGAACGCTGTGGAGCCGTCGACATCTGAGGTGCTCAGTCCGAACCAAGACGGCGTACCAGGTTCGTACACCATGCCGGACCCGGGGTGCTTGTCCGGCTCCCAGGCGCCGAAGACCGCTCCGTCGGGGGCCGTGTAGACGGCGGCACTGCCGGCGACCGACACCTTCCTCGGAGGGCTGACCACGCTGCCTCCAGCCGCCTCCACCGCTTTCGTCGTCTCGGTCAGATCGTCCGTCATGAAGTAGACACTCCAGCCGGCCGAGTGCTCCTCCCCCTCCTTGAGCTTGATCGCGCCCACGATCTTCTCTCCGCGCAGCGTGAAGTTCACGTAGCCGCCCGGGAGTTCCAGGGCGTCCCAACCGAAGAGGGAACTGTAGAAGGCACGCGCAGAGGCGACGTCGGGGGTGTCGAGATCCGCCCAGCACGGTGCGCCCGGAAGGTGGCGGGTGATCTTCATCGTTTCTCTCCTCACACTGCAGCGATCGATCTTCGTCACGATGAGCCAGCCATGCCCAAGGCTCAGCTCGACCAGCGTGGCGGCCCACTGCAGCCAACTCCAGCGCGGGCGGGCAACTCGCAGATTCCTTCCATCGGTTGGGCCGACCATGACGAATTCGCTCAGTCACCCGTCGGCGAGTCATCAGAGCTACTGGCCCACTGCGCCATAGGCGGAGAGCGGCGCGACCGGGTCCGCCCCTTCCAGGACGGTCGGCTTGGCCGGCCCGTCCAGGACGATGAAGCGCGGCCGATCGCCGTGCGACTTCTTCTGATCGCGTGGCCAACGGCTAGGGCGGCCCCGCCAGGCGAGCTGGGTTCTAAGGTCGTTTCAACACCAGCCCCGGAGGGCGGTTTGATCTGGGGCCACCAAGGGGGACAGACCCTCGGAGAGCGAACCGTGTGCCTGACTCAGCTTGCGAGAGGTACTGGGCCAGCCTGCTGTACGTCATCGGGCGGCGGTGACAATCTCCCGGGTGCGCGCTGCGTAGGCCCGCGGGTGAGTGGTGTTTCCGTTATGCCCGCCGGGCAACTCCTGCAGCTCGCGGTCAAGCTGCGCGGCGAGGGCCATGGCGCACTGGTCGTAAGAAGACTGTGCGGTTCTCCACCGTGCCCCAGTCTGCGATCACTCCGCTTTGTGCGCAGGCTCCCGCTTTCCGGATCGGAACCGGTCGCTGTGGTGTGGCTCAGGGCTCCCAGCTCGTTGAAGGGCCCGCTGTAGAGAAGCAGTTGGATGCGCCTACGAGGCGTGAGCCAGGCCTGACCTTGTGAAGAGGGTGTTGCTGCGGTCCTCATCCGGGCGTCTCCCCGGTGTGCTGACGGCGGGGTGGCGTAGGCAGGTGCAGCCCTCGGTGGATGTCCATGGCTGCGGACGAGTTGTTGAGGGTGATGTAGTGCAGGCCTGGTGCACCCTCGTCGAGCAGGCGTTGGGCGAGTTCGGTGGCGTGATCCACGCCGATGCGGTGGGACTCACGGGGGTCGTACTGCGCGGTCCGCAGGCGCATCGCCAGGTCGTCGGGGAACGTGGCGTTGCTGAGGTGAGCGAATCGACTGATCTGGTCGTAGCGGGTCGCCGGCATGATCTCTGGGATGACCGGCGTGTCGCACCCTGCGGCGGTGAGCCGATCGCGCAGCCGAAGATAGTCCTCGGCCCGGAAGAACATCTGGGTGATGGCGTAGTCCGCGCCGGCTCGGCACTTGGTCACGAAATGGCGGATGTCGCTGTCCCAGTCGGGTGAGCGCGGGTGCCGCTCGGGGAAGGCTGCCACGCCGATGCTGAAGTTGCCGCATTCTCGGATGAGTTCCACGAGTTCAGCCGCGTGGTTCAGCCCGTTCGGGTGTGGGATCCATGGACCTTGCGGGTCTCCGGGAGGATCTCCCCTCAGCGCGAGCACGTCACGGATGCCGGCATCGGCGTAGCGGCCGATGATCGTGCGCAGTTGGGCCTTCGAGTGGCCGACCGCCGTGAGGTGGGCGACCGGGCGCAGCGTCGTGTTCTCCGCGATCTGTTCGGTGAGGGCGGCCGTTCGTTCCCTGGAGGCGCCGCCTGCTCCGTACGTCACCGATACGAAAGCAGGGTTGAGGGTCTCGACGCGGCGCAGCGCACTCCAGAGGGATCGCTCGCCTCTGGCGGACTTGGGTGGGAAGAACTCGAACGAGTACGACGAGTGGCCGGCCGCGATCAGTTCGGCAGGACCTCGTCGGATCGTCGGGACAGGCGTGGGGGCCAAGGTGGATGCGGTCACGCCCGATCACCTCCTACGGCTGGTCCGTGACGGCGGGGACGTCTGCGTTGTACGCGGCCGTCAACAGGTCGCGCAGGCGCGAAGGGGAAGCGGTGTAGGTCTGGGTGCCGACCGAGGACAGCGCGAGAGCTGCCAGGGCGGATCCCGCGCGTGCGCAGGCCACGGCGTTCTGGCCCATGGTCAAGGAGGCCAGGTAGCCGGCCCGGAAGGCGTCTCCGACACCGGTCGGATCGGCGACTGTCGCCTCTGGGACCGCGGGGATGTCGAGCGTGGGGTCGTCGGCGCGTTCGATGCGGCTGCCCTTCTCGCCGAGGGTGGTGACCCAGGTGCCGACCCGCTTCAGGACGTCGGCTCGTGTCCAGCCCGTCTTGGCGAGCAGCAGTCCGTGTTCGTATTCGTTGGTGAACAAGTGGTCGGCACCGTCGACCAGTTCGCGGATCTCCTCGCCGTCGAGCCGGGCGAGTTGCTGGGACGGGTCGGCGATGAAGCGGAGGCCGTGGGCGCGGCAGGCGCGGGTGTGGCCGAGCATCGCGGAAGGGTCGTCCGCGCCGATGTGGACGAGGTCGACGCCGCCATGGTCGCGGACGACCCCGGCCAGGTCGATGGCGGATGCTTCGGTCATCGCGCCCGGGTAGAAGGAGGCGATCTGGTTGCCGTCCGGGTCGGTGGTGCACAGGAAGCGGGCCGTATGGCGTGTGGTGGAGATGTGGACGGCCGAGACGTCCACGCCCCGCTCGGCCAGCCGTTGGCCGTAGGGGTGGAAGTCGACGCCGACGGCGCCCACCAGGAGGGGGCGATGTCCTAGGCAGGCCAGCCCGTAGGCGATGTTGGCGGCCACGCCTCCGTCTCGGATCTCAAGGGTGTCGACCAGGAACGACAGCGAGACATGGTCCAGGCGGTCGGCCAGCAACTGGTCGGCGATACGGCCGGGGAATGTCATCAGGTGATCGGTGGCGATGGAGCCGGTGACGGCGATCCTCATCTCAGCACCCCGCCGCACGTCGCAGGGCATCGACACGGTCGACGCGCTCCCAGGTGAAGTCGGGCAGTTCGCGTCCGAAGTGACCGTAGGCGGCGGTCTGGGCGTAGATGGGCCTCAGCAGGTCGAGGTCGCGGATGATGGCGGCCGGGCGCAGGTCGAAGACCTGCTTGATGGCGAACTCGATGGCCGTGTGCGGCACGGTGGCGGTGCCGAAGGTCTGCACGAACAGCCCGACCGGATCGGCTTTGCCGATGGCGTAGGCGACTTGGACCTCGCAGCGGCGGGCGAGGCCGGCCGCGACGACGTTCTTGGCGACCCAGCGCATCGCGTAGGCGGCGGAGCGGTCGACCTTGGAGGGGTCCTTGCCGGAGAAGGCGCCGCCGCCGTGACGGGCCATGCCGCCGTATGTATCGATGATGATCTTTCGGCCGGTCAGACCGGCGTCGCCCATCGGGCCGCCGATCTCGAAGCGGCCGGTGGGGTTGACCAGCAGCCGGTGGTCCCCCGTGTCCAGCTTGATGCCTTCGTCCGCCAGCCGCGCGAGTTCGTGCTCGACGACGTGCGTGCGGATGTCGGGGGCCAGCAGACCGTCCAGGTCGACGTCGCCGGCGTGCTGTGCGGAGACGACCACGGTGTCCAGGCGGGCCGGCCGGCTGCCCAGGTACTCGATGGTGACCTGGGTCTTGCCGTCCGGGCGCAGATACGGTGCGATGCCGTCCTTGCGGACCTGGGAGAGCCGGTGCGAGAGCCGGTGCGCCAGTTGGATGGGCAGAGGCATCAATTCCGGCGTTTCGTCGCAGGCGTACCCGAACATCAGCCCCTGGTCGCCCGCCCCCTGCGTCTCCAGAGCGTCGCCGCCCTTGTCTGCCGGATCCACGCCCAGCGCGATGTCCGGGGACTGGGCGCCGATCGAGACGGACACCCCGCACGAGCGGCCGTCGAAGCCCTTCTTCGACGCGTCGTAGCCGATGTCGAGGACCGCCTCGCGGACCAGTCCGGGGATGTCCGCGTACGCCGCGGTGGTCACCTCACCGGCGACGTGCACCTGGCCGGTGGTGATCAGGGTCTCCACGGCGACCCGCGACTGCGGGTCCTCCTTGAGGAGAGCGTCGAGGATCGTGTCGCTGATCCGGTCGGCGATCTTGTCGGGGTGGCCCTCGGTCACGGATTCCGACGTGAACAGGCGGCGGGACATGGCTCTCCCTGGGGTCGCAGCGGCTGCTGACTGTTGGCTGATCGGTGTGCTGGGTCGTGGGGCCGGGCCGGAGAGCTCCTCGGGGGTGTAGGAGCTCTCCGGCCGGTCGGAACGCGGACCGGGCCGACGGGGACGGATGGCCGGCTTCCGTCGGCGGGCAGTGGCATCGACGGGGACTGCCCTCCGCGTCCTGCACGGGGACGGAACCGTTATCGGCTTCCGTCGGACATGGCGGCGACGGCCCGGGCCAGTGTCACCACGCGTTCGGCCTGGACGCGCGCCGCGTTGCGGGTGACGTCACCTACCGGTGCGCTGCCGCCGGCGTCGTGATGCGCCGTTCCGTAGGGGTTGCCGTCGACGAACTTGTGCGGGTGGGTGAATCCGGGCGCGACGACGATTCCGCCGAAGTGGTGGAAGGAGTGCATCAAGGCCAGCAGCGTGGACTCGTTGCCTCCGTGCGAGCTGCCCGTGGAGGTGAAGCCGCTGTAGACCTTGTCGGCCAGCTCACCCTTGCGCCAGGCACCGCCCAGGGTGTCGAGGAACTGCTTGAGTTGGGAGGAGACGTTGCCGAATCGCGTCGGTGACCCCATGAGTACGGCGTCGGCCCACACGATGTCGTCGACCTCGGCCACCGGGACATCGGCCGTTGCCGCGGCGTGGGCGGCCCAGGCCGGATTGGACTCGACGGCGTCCTGGGGTGCCAGTTCCCGGACCTTGCGCAACCGGACCTCGGCACCGGCCTTCTCGGCCGTCTCCGCGATCTCGCGGGCGATGTCGGCGACATGGCCCGTAGCGGAGTAATAGATGACGGCGACCTTCACTGCGTCCTTCATGGCAACGATCACCAGTCCGCCAGGTGCAGGACCTTCACCGGCTCCTCGATCCGCGCCTCAGCGGCGGCAGCCGGGTAGGCGAACGCCCGGTTGAAGTACACGAGCGGCGTCCGGTCATCCGCGTACGTGTCCACCACGCGGCCGATGAGGATGCTGTGGTCACCCGCGTCGACGATGGAATACATCGAGCAGGCGACGCGGGCACAGGCACCGGGTGAACCGGGCAGTCCCAGTTCGCAGGTCTTCATGTCGCCCGCGGCGAACCGGTCGACCCCGGACTGGGCGAAGCGCCGCGCGACCGCGTCCTGTCCGTGTGCGAGGACGTTGATCAGGAAGCGGTCGGCGGACGTGAACGCCTCGTGCGTGCTGGCGGTCTTGTTGAGGCAGACCAGGATCAGGGGCGGATCCAGGGAGACGGAACTGAACGAATTGGCGGTGAATCCCCAGCGTTTTCCCGTGCCGTCGATCGTGGTCACCACGGTCACCGGTCCGGGAACCCTGGCCATCGCATGCGTCAGAGCTGTGCGTTCCATCGTGTCATCTCCGGTTCGTCGCAGGTCAGGGCTGGAGCCGGCGCGCACGCCACCCGTGGTCGTGGAGGTCGTAGCGCAGCCTGCGGTGCAGTCGCTCGGAGTCGGCGCACCAGAACTCCACGGCGACCGGGGACAGCCGGTACCCGACGAAACGAGCCGGGCGGGGCAGCGGCGTACCGGGAGCTCCCAGTCGGGCCGCTTCGGCGCGCAGGGCGGCCACGGCCGCCAGGTCGTCGAGCGGTTCGCTCTGCCGAGAGACCGTGGACATGGAGTGCATGGGGATGGGCCGGCCGAACCAGAGGGCGTCGGATTCGGCGTCGCTGAGCTGCGACACCGGGCCGGAGAGGATGAGCTGCTGGCCGGTCTCCCGCCAGTAGAGGAGGCCGGAGGCCCATCCGGTGGCGGCCAGTTCGCGGCCCTTCTGGCTGGTGCTGTGGCTGAGGAAGACCAGCCCGCGGTCACTGACCTCGGTGAGGGCGACGATGCGGGTGGAGGCCCGGCCCCCGCTGTCGGAGGTGGCCAGGGCGAGCGCGCGGGGCTCCCGCACGCCGCGGGCGGTCGCCTCGGCGATCCACTGGCGGACGAGCGGCATGGGGTCGGGCGGTGGCTTGTCGTACTCGGGGAAGTCGATGTCGACTTCCCCGGTGAGGCTTTCGAACTGGCTGGTGTTCACGTGGTCCTCGCTAGACATAGAAGGTGCCGCGGGCTGCTATGGCGCCGTGGCCGCCGACCCGCACGCTTCGGACGTGCTCGCCCGAGCCGTACGCGGTGGCCAGCATGAGCGAGGAACGGCCCATCTCGACCCCCTGGAGGACCTGGAGGCTCTCGCCGAACGCGCTGAATCCGTGTCGGGCCAGGTGGATGGCAAGGGGGCCGGCGGCCGAGCCGGTCGCCGCGTCCTCGACCACCCCGTAGGCGGGTGAGAACATCCGTGTCCGCCAGTGGGTGCCTTCGCCGGCGAAGCAGTTGGCCGCCATGTCCGGGAAGTGGCTCAGAGCCCTGTGGTCCGGCCTGAGGGCCGACAGCGCGGCCACGCTCTCCAGCCCCACGAAGACGTGCCGCGGGCCGTTGCGGTAGATCTCCACCGGTGCCGTGGACGTCGTGACACCGAGGGCCTCCAGGAGCTCCGCGCTGTGCTCGTACGGCTCCCATGTGGGGATGGGCTGCTCCATCCGCACCGCCGGGATGCCCTCGTCGTCGTGGAGTTCGAACGGGATGAGCCCCATGGCCGTCTCCAGCAGGAGCCGGTCCTCCTTGAGGGTGTGGCTCAGGGCCACCGCCGTGCCGAGCATCGGGTGCCCCGCGAATGGCAACTCGTTGACGGGGGTGAAGATACGGATCCGTGCGTCACCGCCGTGCTCCGGCGGCAGGACGAAGGTGACCTCGGAGAGGTTCATCTCCCGGGCGATGCGCTGCATCAGCTCGGCGCTCAGGTCGGCGGCGTCGAAGAAGACGGCCACGGGATTGCCTTCGAGGGGACGGCGTGCGAAGGCGTCCACCACTATGTATTCGTGCACGGTGTCTCTTCCCCCCGTATGGATGTGGGTGATGTCGTCGGCGGCGCGAACACGGGCCCGAGGCCCTGCAACTCGCGGACGGCGTACGCTCCTTCGACCACGGCCTCGACGTCGAACCCGGTCCGATGAGTGGGCGGGCGGCCGATCAGTTCCGCGGCACGGTTCGCCGGTAAGTCGGCCGGGCGGCCCGACTCCCAGAGCATGACCGCGCCCCAGCGGTTGTGCTGCCGGTCCGCCATCCAGAACTTCAGCCGCAGGCCCGGGACTTCACGCCAGGCATCGACGGTGCCGTCCCGCAGGTGCTCACGCAGGGAGTCGATGGTCTGCGGGGAATCGTCGAGCTCCCACCAGGCGATGTCAACGCGCACGGTCGAGCACCTCCCGGATGGTCTGCCCGACGATGCGTGGCCCGTCGACGGTGAGGACCGACTCGGCGTGGAACTGCATCGAGGCGAACCCTGGGCCGCGGAGGGCATGCACGTGACCGGTCTCCTGGTCACGACTCACTTCCACCAGGCCGATTCCCTCGATGTCCAGCTTGTCCTCGGTGCTGTGGGCGGCGAACGTGTTGTAGAAGCCCACGCGTTCACGGGAGCCGAACAGGTCGATCTCCCACTGAACACCCTGGTTCGGGATGTCCCGGCGGACGAGGTCGAGGCCGAGGGCCAGGCCGAGCACCTGGTGGCTCAGGCACACGGCGATGAAGGGCCGACGCTGCTCCAGAAGGACGTCGATCGCCGAGCGCAGGTGGCTGATTTTGGGGTCGTCGGCGGCACGAGGGTCGCCGGGACCGGGCCCCATCACGACGAGGTCGTGGCCGTCGAACTCGTACGGCTGGTCGAAGCGGCGGACCGTCACGTGCACGCCTTGGGCGCGGAGTTGGTGTCCGATCATCGCCGTGAAGGTGTCCTCCGCGTCGATGACCAGCGCGTTCAGCCCTTCCAGCCCGGTGACCGCCGGTCTGCGGCTCGCGCTGTCCTGCAGCCAGAACTCGGCAATGCCGGTGTTGCGTCGGCTGAGGGCCGCACGGACCTCCGGATGCGCACCGAAGCTGTGGGTGCGTCCGGCCTCAAGGGCAGCGAGGAGCCCGGAAGCCTTGGCGCGCGTCTCCGCGACCTCGGAGAGCGGGTCGGAGTGGCGCACCAGCGTGGCCCCCACACCGATGTGTGCCCGACCGTGTCTGTCGATGTCGGCGGTGCGGATGAGGATGGCCGAGTCGAGTGAGCGTCCACCGTTCACTTCCCGGCCGATGAGTGCGGCTACGCCGCTGTAGTAGCCGCGGCCTTCGGGTTCGTACTTCCGGATGACCCGCGCCGCGCTCTCCAGCGGGCTGCCCGTGACAGTGGGGGCGAACATCGTCTCGTGCAGAATGTCGCGCACGTCGCGGTCGGTCTGGCCCTCGATGAAGTACTCGGCGTGGGCCAGCCGAGCCATCTCCTTGAGGTACGGGCCCAGGACCCGGCCACCGCCCTCGCAAATGCGGGCCATCATCTTGAGTTCCTCGTCGACGACCATGTACAGCTCGTCGGTCTCCTTGCGGTCCGCGAGGAACTCGGTGACGCCCTCCAGCGTGGGGCCGGCAGGGGGATAGCGGTAAGTGCCGCTGATCGGGTTCATCACGGCCGTCCCGCCGCTGACGGAGATGTGCCGCTCAGGCGTAGCGCCGACGAAGGTGCGCCGGCCGGTGTGGATGAGGAAGGTCCAGTACGCACCTTGCTCCCCTTCCAGCAGACGGCGGAAGAACGCCAGCGCGCTGTGGAGCGTGTAGTCGCTGATGTCGGCCACGAAGGAGCGCTTGATGACGAAGTTGGCGCCTTCGCCCGTGCCGATCTCGTCCGTGACGACGCGTCGTACGGTCTCGGCGTACCGCTCGTCATCCATGTCGAAGCCATGGGCGGTGACGTGTGTCGGAATGTCGGGGAGCCGCAGGAGGAGTTCGGGGACGGACACCCTGGCCTGGCTGTTGATCGACAGGGCGATGATCGGTGCGCCGTCGTCGGGTGCCGTGAATCCGCGCTCGGTGATCTGCCGGTACGGCACCACGACCAGGACGTCATCCTCGGTCCGCGGGGATTCGACCCCCGTCTCGGTGAGGGGGATGTCCGCCAGCGTCGTGGGCAGCGTCACGTCGCCGACCAGGATGTCGACGGTGTCCGGCACTGCGCACTCCGGCCGATGCAGCAGGGCGAAGGCGGGCGGCTCCAGGTTCAGGACGCTACCGAGCAGGTCGTCGCGATCCGGGCTGTTCATGCGAATACCTCCGCGGCCGGAACGACCACCGCGCATCGCTGTGCCGCGTAGTCCAGGGCGAGCCGGTGATGGTTCTCGGAGAAGTCACCGAGGGCGTCGGCGACCAGGAACGTCTGTATGTCGTTGGTGAAGGCATCGAGCGCCGTCGCCAGGACACCGACATGCGCGTACACGCCGCAGAGAATGAGCTGGTCACGGCCCGCGGCCCGCATGCGCTCCAGGAGGTCCGAGCGGAAGAAGGCGCTGTACCTCCACTTGGTGAACGTCCAGTCGCCCTCGGTGGGGGCCAGTTCCGGCGTCACTTCGCGGTCGGCCGGGTCGGTGCGCATGCCAGGACCCCAGAAGTCCTTCAGCAGCCCTCGCTGCTCACTGGTCATCCGCCCGGGCTGCGCGGTGTACGCCACCGGCACTCCCAGAGCGGTGCAGCGCTTGCGCAGTGTGGTGGCGTTGTGGACGAGCTCGGTGCGCAAGGGGTCCGGGAGGGCGTTGAGGAAGTAGCGCTGCATGTCGTGGACGAGCAGCACGGTACGCTCCGGGCGCGGCGTCCACTGTGCCAGGTTCTCGGGCAGGCTCTCCGCGGTGGGCAGGGGGTACGACGCGATGGGGGGCAAGCCGGCCATCGAGCAGCTCCTTTCCGGTTCCAGCGATGTGGCCGAGACAGCAGAGGTGTTCACAGAGCGTCGGACCAGGCCGTGACCAGGGAGACGGCCTGCCGTGAGTTGAGGCGAGGGTCGCAGAAGGTGGTGTGCCGGCCGCCGGCCGAGTCGAGTGCGGCGGCGTCGGCGACGCACTCGGTCACATCGTCCGGGGTGGTTTCCAGGTGCAGTCCGCCGGCCACGCCGCCCGCCGACGCCACCGCGCGCCGGAACCCGGCGACCTCGCGGGCCAGGGTGGTCAGCAAGCGGGTCTTCTTGCCGTCCGGCGCGGTGACGGTGTTGCCGTGCATGGGATCGCACAGCCAGATCACGGGATGGCCCGCGGAGCGGACCGCCGCCACCAGGCTCGGCAGACGGTCTTCGACGACGTCGGCGCCCATACGCGCGATCAGAGTGAGGCGGCCGGGCTCCCTGAGCGGGTCGAGACGCTCGCACAGGGAGGTGATCTCATCGGCGCTCATGGTGGGGCCGACCTTGCAGGCCACGGGGTTCACGACGTCGGCGAGCAGCTCGACATGCGCGCCGTCCAGTTGCCGGGTCCGTTCGCCGATCCACGGCCAGTGTGTGGAGCCGAGCCAGCGCCTTCCGTCGCCGACCTCGCGGATCATCGGGACCTCGTAGTCCAGGAGGAGTGCCTCGTGGCTCGTCCACACCAGGGGTTCGATGCTCGGCCAGGCGCGCAGGGCCGGAGCGCGCCATCCCAGGTGTTCGACGATGTCGCCGGCAGCCATGTACCCGGTGAGGATGCGCAGCGGGTCGGGCTGTCTGCTCTCCAGGTCGGGTTCGGGGCTGTTGACCATGTGCCCCCGGTACACCGGCACGACGAGTTCGCCGACCTGCTCGAAGGAGTTCGAGCGCGGCTTGGTGAACTGCCCCGCGATGCGTCCCACGCGGAGGACAGGTTTGCCGGTGACCATCTTCAGCGTGGTGGCCAGCAGGTCCAGGACGGCGGATTTTCGGCGGACGTGCTCCGCGGTGCACTCCTCCGGGTCCTCCGCGCAGTCGCCCGCCTGCACGACGTGCGCTTCGCCCGCGGCGACGGACGCGAGCAGCGACCTGAGGGTGTGTACGTCGTCCACGCGGACCAGCGGCGGGCGGGAGCTGAGAATTTCCCTCACACGCTGGACTTGTGAAAGATCGTTCCATTCGGGTTGTTGCAGGGCTTTGGCCCGCTGGGTTTCGGTTAAGGCATGTCCCACGACTGTTCCCCCGTCGGACGGAGAGGATTTACGGCCGGATCGTGACGGCCCGCGTTGGCGCGGGCCACCTGTCAGGTGGGGATTCCCTCGCGCTCGATGCGCGGGACGTCGATTCCCAGGGACCGGAACTGCCGGCACGGGTTCATGAACTCGCGCTGCTGCTTTATCTTCCCGTTCTCGAACAGGAAGGAGTGGATGAAGTGATTGCGGTAGTGGCCTTCGGGATATCCGGGAAAGAGAATCTTGCCCTCGCCGTCACATTCGACCCAGAAGCGGTTGGGATCCTGGGTGTCGAAGATCTCGATGTTGATCCAGGCCCAGTCGGGGAAGCACTTGAGGGACCAGACGGCGTGGTCCCCCAGCCGGTCGCGGCCACGGATGACGATCGGTTCACCGCTTTCCGTGGTCCACAGGCCCCCGACGCCGTCCTCCGTGAAGAGGAGGTGCCGCCGGAGCCGGTCCTCGCCGCGGGTGTTCATGTACCGCTCGACGATGGCACGGTTGTGGGCGCGCAGCTCGGTCTCGTCGGTGGGTATTCGGGGCTCTGCCATGGGTGTCCTTCGGTGTGGGGGCGGACGAACGGGCTCGGTTGCGTCTCGGTCAGACGATGAAGCTGATGTCACGGGGGTCCTGGCCGACGAGGGCACGGCCGTAGACCTGCTCGGGGATGCCCATGCCGAAGCCGGCATGCCGACTGCCGACGTTGATGTCGCGCCACAGCCGCTGCAGCGGGTTCGCCTCGTTGAAGGCCGAGGAGCCGTGAGCGGTCAGCAGGGTGTCGACGGCCTCCCGGCACAGCCGACCGACCTGGGCGGACTCCAGCCGGTTGCGAGCGCGCACGGTCAGGTCAGTGTTGATGCCGGCCCGTGCGTACTCGTCGACGGTGTCGGCGATGCGGGCCGCGATCAGCTTGGCGGTGTCGATCTTCAAGGTGGCATCAGCGAGGTCGAGCTGGAAGGTCGGCGACTGGGTCTGGTCGCGGTAGGTGGAGCCCGCCACGGGGCGGGTGGGACCCTTGTCGCGGACGAAGGCGAGCGCGGCTTCGGCGCCGCCGATCAACGAGCCGATCAGTCCGATGGCGAACAGGCCGGTCAGGCTGTTGCGGTAGGGCAGGTCGGCGTCGACCACCCCGTCGGTCTCGCCGTTGAGAATGGGCACGTAGGGCACCAGCCGGTGGCCGGGTACGAAGAGCCGGTCGGCGACGACGGTGTTGCTGCCGGTGCCGCGCATCCCGGTGAAGTGCCAGGTGTCCTTGATGCTGATCTCGTCGGCCCGCATCAGGGCGAAGTGGATGTCGGGCCTGCCCTCGGCGGTGGGGACCGCGATCAGGGCGCTGATCCACTGGGCGTGCAGGCACCCTGAGACGTATGCCCACTCACCGCTGACGACGACGCCTCCGTCGACCTGCTCGACGTCCTGTGCGGGGAGCCCCAGGACCAGGGCACACCGGGCGTCGGGATCCTCACCCCACACCTCGTCGCCGACAGCCGACGGGAACAGCGACGCGACGAAGTTCCCGGCGTTCAGTACGCCCGCGATCCAGGCCGCGGAGCAGCATCCGCGGCCGAGTTCGATGGCCACCTCGAGCAGGGTGCGCATGTCCGTCTCGTAACCCCCGTGCCGTCGCGGGGTCCTCAACCGCAGCAGCCCCGACTCGGTCATGGCGGAAACGACGCTCGCGTCAAGACGGCGCTCGCGTTCGCATTCGACGGCGTGCTCCGACAGCAGCTCCCGCAGACCCTCGGCCCGCTTCACCAGCTCGACGCGGTCGGGGACCTGCACGGCGGCAGTAACCATCGGATTTAACATTCCGAACCATTCCCTTCGGTCTTCTTGACGCTGGAACGCTAGGACTCCGAAAACATCAGAGTCAAGGGGGATTGCCTCTCTCATAGGGAATTCAAGAATCCACGAAATGGCATGGGCTTACCCGCACGGCAGCCTCCCCACCCCGTGTTCGCGATTTCGAATATTCACCCTGCGGAAAGACGCATCACATCTGTTGTCGCGCCTCCGCTTTTCCTCGGCGGCGCAGGTTGCCGAGAACAACACGCCCGATCGTGGCGGGCTTGAGCAGAATCGTGGGGGGAGCCAGCAGGGAACTGACTTTGACGAACTCCTGGGTCAGCGCCGAGTCGTGTTCCGCGGCGCTCATCAGCCGGCCGAAGAACGCGTTGCTGAGCCGCACCGGGAGCGGGCGCGGGCCGGCGACCTCGGGGAGCGCGAGGTCACTGCCGACGGCCATCTGCCAGGCGACCTCGATGCGCCGTGCCGCCGCCTTGAAGAAGCGGCGCGGCAACTGGTCCCCGCCCTCGGCGAGAGCGTCCTTCAGCGCACCGGCCTGCAGCGCGGCTGCGGACATCCCCTGACCGTAGACGGGGTTGAAGCTGCAGATCGCGTCGCCGAAGACGAGCAGTCCGTCAGGGAAACGCTCCAGCCGCTCGTAGCGGCGGCGCACGCTCGCCGGATAGCGGTGCGCAATCGGGTCGTCCAGGGGTTCGGCGGCGCAGAGGGCCTCGAAGACGTCCGGGGGAACGATGGGTTTGGCGAAGTCCAGGAACCCGCTCGGGTCGGTGGGCGGGTGATGTCCGCCGTAACCGATCAGGGTCAGCATCCAGTGGTCCTCGCCATGCTGGAGAAACGTTGCACCGGTCGGACGTCCCGGGCAGGCCCCGACGATCACGACCTTCCTCCGGCCGAGGGATCCCGGTGCCACCCTCAGGTTCCGGCTGACGTACTTGATGTCGACCGCGACGCGGTCTTCCTGCGGCTGGTCGTAGCCCAGGTCCGCCAGCCATCGCGTGGTGCGTCCGCCGCGGCCCGTCGCGTCGACGACAAGGTCTGCGGCGAGGTCCCGCTGCGCTCCGTTGTCACGGTGCACGACGCGGGCGCCTATGACGCGTCGTCCGTCGGAGGCGCTGATGAGTCCCGTCGCCTCGCTGCGGTCGATGACCTCGACGTTCGGCAACTCCCTCAGCCGGCAGCGCACTTGGCCCTCCAGTTGAGGCCGGCTCGGCTGATAGGTGGGGATGGGGTCCGCGTAGCGGCCCTCCTGGCTCAGCAGGTGCCCTCCTGGCGCGAAGTGCATCTCGGTGGGTTCCCGGACGACCGGCACACCGCTCGCTTCGAAGTCCTCGAGCAGCCCCGGAAACATCTCTTGCAGCCACTTCGTGCCAGCGGGCAGTATCGCGTGCGCGTGGCGGCCCTGCGGCACCCCGCGCCGGTTCTCGTCCGTCTCCGGCAGCGTGTCCCGGTCGATCAGCGTCACCCGGTCGAAGGTGTCGGACAGCACCCGAGCGGCGAAGAGCCCGCCGATGCTGGCACCCAGGACCACGCAGTGGCTGCCCGGCTCCCTGGACGCGGACTCACCGGAGCTACTGCTACTTCGTGAGCGGTACTCCTCCGGGGCGTCCGGGCGTGCGGTGTCGTCAGACATGCGATTCCTCCGCTGTCCTTGGCGGTGTAGTGGGCGAGCGGCCGTGCCGCGGCGGTCGGACCCGGCGGCGCGGCCCGATGGCGCGCCGGATGCGTTGCGGCGAGGCACTTCCACAGACCGACCGGGAGGGCGGGCGGACGGCCGGAGAGATGGCGATGAGCGTGCAGGAGAGAAGGATGTCGCGAAGTTCTCGGCGTGGTCAGGTCTCTCGAATCGGGCCGCGAATCGGTGCACGTAGCCGAATTTCGTGACAGCTTCCGGCTACGTCGGCAATTTCGCTCGTAACCTCGGTGATGCCGCACGGCCATAAGCCGCGACAGACCCGCCTGAGCTGGCGGCGGGATGGGCCGACCGAAAAAACGCCAGACGTGCTCGCGCTGCACAACATCCCCCGTAACGAATCAGGCAAACCTGCGGAACCCCGTACCGTCTCATTCAGGCCAGGAACCCGCGCGGGCAGAAATCGCAGTATCATCAACGGAATTCCGCGTTCCGGATTCCACTCGGGCCTCGACCTTCCCGTCAGACCGCAGAATGCCCGGTGGAGCGAGCAAGCGTGCCGGTCGCCAGCCAGCACGCCGGGAGCGGTGCCACCGTGCGTCCGTGTCCGATCCGGTGGTCGTCGCCCGCGTACACCTCGGCCTGCCAGCCGTGGCCGCCCATCCAGGACTTGAGGTCATCGCGGGCTGAGAGCCAGGAGGCGCCCTGCTCCTCGACCCGTTCCCGCACGGGCCTGCCCTCCTCCTCGAGCATGGCCGCCTTGAGGTGCTCCAGCATGAGCCGGCTTCCGGGTGCGGACAGCTCGGTGAGCCCGGCCAGGATCGCGTCTCCCGCGGCATCGGTCAGGTACATCAAGAGACCTTCGACCAGCCAGACCGTCGGCTGCGAAGGGTCGAAACCCGCAGCTCGCAGCGCCGACTGCCAGTCCTCCCTCAGGTCTGCGGCCACCCCGTGGCGCTCGCATGCGAGGGGCAGGGCCGACCGTTCGATCAGGGCGTCCTTGAACGCTGTCATTTCCGGCAACTCCACCTCGAACCAGCGCGTCCCGGCCGGCAGATCCAGCCGAACGGTGCGCCCGTCCACGCCCGCGGCCAGCGTGACGACTTGGCGGATCCCGCGCCGGACCGCAGAGAGCACCTCGTCGTCGAAGAACCGCGTGCGCACCGCGAAGTACGTGGGGAAGCCGCGCGCGCTGGTGTGGGTCTGCTTGATCACCTCGGCCACGTCCGCCAGCACCGGGTCCTCCGCCAGCGTCGAGAGCATCGCAGCGGCGAGCGGATCCCGGAACAGCGCATCCGGACGGTCGCTTTCCAGTTGCCGCATCCACGCGACGAAGAGTGCGGTCTGCCCGACTCCGACCGAAGGCGTTTTCAACTCGAGCATAAAATCCTCCCCAAGACGAGTTCAATTCGACGGAAAATGCGAGTCCAGGCACGTGGACGTCACGCCTGAAATACCCCTCGAAGTGGCTTGATTTTTTCCTTGGCGGATGGAACATGAAAGAGAGCGAGAGGGCATGCTGCCCGTTCGCTGCGCACTTACCAACTATGCACAAGCTCTATGCTCAGACGGTGAGCTGATGGAATTCTGTGGGCCTCTGCGGCTGCGATGGTAGCGTGCTCTTCGCTATCTTCAACTTTATTCCATGGAGCAGGCCCCCACTGAAGGATGTGTGCATGCTCGACGACCTGGACCGTGCCCTGATCCACGCGCTGCACATAGACGGCCGCGCGCCCTTCAGCCAGATCGCCACCGCCCTCGACGTCTCACCCCAGACCATCGCCCGCCGCTACCGACGACTGCGCGATGAGGCGTCGTTACGCGTCGTCGGACTTGCGGACCCCCACCGAGCCGGCCAGACCCAATGGCTCATCAGACTCACCGCCGCGGCGAGCTCGGCGCAGGACCTCGCGCACGCCCTGGCCCGTCGACCGGACACCTCGTGGGTCAAACTCACCTCCGGCGGCACCGAGATCGTCGCGATCATCCACGCTCCCACCGACGCCGCCGCGAGCAACTCCTTGCTCCTGCGTGACATCCCACGTACCAACAACGTCACGGCGGTGTCCGCCCACTGCCTGCTGCACATGTATCTGGGAGGCCCCACGAACTGGCGCCGGAGCGCCGATGCCCTCACCGAGGAGCAACAGCGCACCCTGCGCTCGCACGAGGCGGCCGACACCGCGTACGTTCCCGTACCCCGTCAACTGAGCGATGGGGACGCGGATTTGATCCTTGCGCTCCAGAAGGACGGGCGCGCCAGCCACGCGGAACTCGCCCAGGCGACCGGCTGGTCCCCCGTCACCGTCGCGCGCCGCCTGGCCGATCTGCAGGCAGGCGGGGCCATTTTCTTCGACGTCGAGGTCGACACCGGGCCGTTCGGCGCCAACACCAGGGCACTGCTGTGGATGTCGGTGAGCCCCGCGCATCTGGAACACGTGGCGACGACTCTGGCGGGCCACGACGAACTCGCCTTCGTCGCCGCGACCACCGGCCCCACCAATCTCGTGGCCCAGGCGCTGTGCCGCGACCCTGCCGACCTGCACCATTACCTCGCCCGCCGACTCGGCTCCCTCGACGCGATCCACACCCTCGAGACCAGCCCAGTGCTGCAGAACGTCAAGGCGGCAAGCCCGATGATCACGGACCTCGCCCGTACCCGGCGGCCCGCTCCGGCCGCGCGCGCACGGCTGTGAAGGCGTGCGTCCCCTCACACCCGACGACACGGCGACTGGCACACGCCGATGCGGCGACCGCGAGGCCGCCGCATGGACCGCTCAGGAATGTGGCTAGCTCAGGGCTGTGCTCCGGCCCTGTCCGAAGAAGCGTCCTTCTCAATCATCAGCGTGCTGCTGACGAAGCTCATCACTACCAGCGCGACGGCAACCCAGAAGGCGACCTGGACCGCGTGCAGAGCGGCCGAAGGACCGCCGGGCTCCGCGCTGTTGAGGTAGACGCTGCCCAGGACGGCGACCCCCAGCGTGGCTCCCAGTTGCTGGACGGCGTTCAGCATTCCGGCAGCCGACCCGATCTCCTGAGGCTGCAGCGGTTTCAGGGCGATGGTGAAGAAGGCCGGACCGAAGAGGCCGACTCCCAGGCCGATGACGCCCAGTGCGATCAGCAGCGGCTTGGGGTAGGCCGTGGGGTCCGCCGCGTGGTACACGGCGATGGCGGCCACCGCTCCGACCAGGAGTACGGCCAGGCCGATGGACATCGTGTGGTGCCCGTAGCGCCGGACCAGGTGGGCGCCGGCCAGCCACGACGCGATGGCCAGGCCGACCGACCACGGAGCGAGCGTCAACCCCGCGTTGAGCACGTCGGTCCCGAGCCCCAGCTGAAGGTGCAGCACGATGACCATCATCAGACCGTTCGTCACGGCGAAGAACGACGTCGACGTGACCATGGCGGCCGGGAAGCTCCGGTGCGCGAACAGGCTCGGCTCCACGAGCGGGCTGCGGCCGCCCGCGGCCGCACGGCGCTGGTGCAGCCCGAACACGACCATGACGATCAGACCGGCTGCGATGGCCCCCCAGCTCCACCCGGACATCGCGGCGATGTCGCCACCGATGAGGGGGTAGACGATGAGCCCGGTACCGATCATCGCCAACAGTGTGCCGGTCACGTCGAGTGTGGGCCGCTTCGGAGCACGGTTCTCCAGCATCTTGGGCGTGATGGCCAGTACGACCACGGACACAGGGACGTTGACCAGGAACGCCGCGCGCCACGACGAGCCGAACAGGTCGGCGTGGGTCAGGACACCACCGAGCACCGGACCGCAGACCGCGGCCAGGCCCATGACCGGGCCGATGCTGCCCAGGGCCTTGGACATCTCATCGCCGGAGAACATGGTCTTGATCAGGCCGATGGTCTGGGGAATGATCACGGCCGCCGCGGCTCCCTGCACCACACGGAAGGCGATCAGAAGACCCACCGTGGGCGCCAGGGCGCAAGCGAGGGACGCGAGCATGAAGCCCGTGACGCCGATGATGAACAGCCGCCGTCGGCCGGCGATGTCACCCAGTCGGCCACCGGTGATCAGCAGCACCGCGAACGGGAGGGTGTAGGCCGTCGTGAACCACTGGATATCGGACACCGACCCTCCCAGATCGGCGTGGATCGCGGGCGCGGCGACCTGCACGATGGTCGCGTCCAGCAGGTTCATGGCCTCACCGAGCAGCAGGGCGGTGAGCGCCAGCCACCGCCATCGGTACGCCGCTGTGGGAGTCGGCGCGAGCACACGCTCAGCAGTCATCGGGGTTCCTCTCCACCGTTGTCGACACATCGGCTCGCTTCCCTGGGGTCAGGGCATCGAGCTCGACCAGGAGTCAGAGTGGGGGGACGGATCCAATGACCTCCAGCCAGGGCGCGGAGGTGGAAGATTCCTTCCGTCGAGGGCGCCTTCGGTTGCGAATTCCCACGCGCCGACTGGATGCACGCACGCGGCCGTCAACGCCACTGCCTTGACGATCAGGTCGGCTTACGGCGTGAGCTTCCTTCAGTCAGCCGCCTGGGATGGAAGAAATGTTCCAGTGCGGCGTCACAACTGGAGTTGGCGGGCGTGATCACTCCACGCTGGGATCCCTTGGTCACCCCGCGTGCACCAGGGCTTCATATCCATACGTTCTTCCTGTTCAGGAGGGTGAATGGCAGCCCTGCCCGCTACCCAGAGAGAAGTCCGCCTTGTGGCCAGGCCCGACGGGCTACCGCAGTTGGAACACCTCAATGTCGTCGAGACGCCCCTGGCCTCACCAGGGGAAGGCGAGGTACTGGTCCGCAATCGCTTCTTTCAGGTCTTCGCCACGCTGCGTCTCCTCATCACGGGCGTCACGCAGGACACACCGTTCCCCAAGCTCAGCCCCGGCGACACCCTGGTCGGGGCAGCGATCGGCGAGGTGGTCCGCGCCCCTGAGGACAGCGCGCTGCAGCCGGGCGATCTCGTCTCGCACGGGCGGGGCTGGCGCGAGTACGCCGTCGTCCCCGCAGGCGAGTGTGCACGCGTGGACGACGAGGCGCTTCCCGACCCGATAGCCCACCTTCAGCGAGGCTGGACGGCCTACGCGGCGTTGACGCGAGGCGTCGAACTCCGCCCCGGGGACACCGTGTTCGTCTCAGCGGGCGGTAGCGGAATCGGCGCGATGGCCGGAGTGATCGCCAAACGGCTGGGTGCGGGCCGTGTCATCGCCAGCACCAGCTCGCGGCAGAAGGCCGACCGCCTCGTGAACGAGTTCGGTTACGACGAGGCCATCGTCCGAGGTGCCGGACCGCTCACCGAACAGCTGGCGAAGGCCGCGCCGGAGGGCATCGACGTCTTCTTCGACAACGTCGGGGGCGAGCAGCTCCAGGCCGCCGTGGAGGCCGCGCGTCCGGGCGCCCGGTTCGTCCTGATCGGCGCCCTGTCCGGGCAGCTCTCCGAGCACGCCAGCGGGACCACGGCACCCGTCCAGCTGGACTCCATGCCGCTCATCCGCAAGCGGATCGTGATGCGCGGCTTCAGTTCGGACGACTTCGGCGACGAGTCGGAGTGGACCGAGAAGTTCGGTGCGTGGCTCCGATCGGGGGAGGCGGTCTTTCCCCACGCTCGGATCAAGGGCATCGAGCATGCCCCTCAAGCTCTGCTGGACGTGATCGATGGACGGCACATCGGTGCCGTCATCGTCGAGCTGTAGCTCGGTACTCCGTTCGTACGCAACTTCGCTGAGTCGGGCGGAGGTTCCGCGCCTCTGCCCGGCAGTCCCCCATTCCCGCCTCCTACGCCGAGAAGGAGTCTCCGTGTCGCGAGCCACCGCACAAGTACTCGATCTCCCCCTCGATGTCCGTCCCGAGCCGGACGAGCTGATACAGGCCGCCATGGAGTGGCACTTCAACCCTGATACGGGGTCCCGGTTCTGGCTGGAGCGGGCCAAGACCCTGCCCTTCGATCCCCGCGGTGACGTCCGTACCCATGAAGATCTCGGGCTCTTCCCGAACGTAGCGGCCGAACTGCGCGACGTCCGCGCCGAGGACCTGATCCCGCAAGGGTATGGCCAACACCCCGATGTCATCGGGGTGTTCGAGAGCGGCGGGACCACGGGAGCGCCCAAGCGAGTCGTCCTGCTCCGGGACTGGCTGCAACGCATGGTCCACTGGAGCAACGCCAACCTCGACGCCCACGGTTTTCCCGGCGGCGCCAACTGGCTCGGACTCGTCCCGACAGGCCCGCACATCGTAGGTGAGTACTTCCGCAGGTCGGCAACCAGCCACGGTCGCCACGGCTTCACCGTCGACCTCGACCCTCGATGGGTGAAGAAGCTGATCTCCGGGGGACGAGGCGCCGATGCCGACGCCTACGCCGAACACCTCATCGACCAGGCCGCGTTCGTGCTGCGTACCCAGGACATCGGCGTCCTGACCATCACGCCCCCGCTGCTGGAGCGCCTCGCACGGCGGGACGACCTCGCCGAGCTGGTCAACGAGAAGGTCCGGGCCATCCGCTGGGGCGGCACCCAGCTGGATCCCGACTCCCGCTACCTCTACAAGACCGAGGTCTTCCCCAAGACAGCCCTGTGCGGCAACTACGGCAGCACCATGATCCTGGGGTTCGCCGGTGAGCGCCCGGACCTCCCGGAGGACGCCGGCTGCGTCTTCGACTCCTACAGCCCGTATGTCACGTTCTCGGTCGTCGATCCGGAAACGCTCCGGCCGGTCGCGTACGGCGATCGCGGCCGGGTCTTGGTGAATCACATCAGCAAGTCGTTCTTCCTGCCCAACAACCTGGAGCGGGACACGGCAACCCGGATCGAGGCCCTGGCCGGTCAGATCGGCGATGCGGTGGCGGACATCGCTCCGGTCGCGACCTTCGAGAACGAGGCCGTGATCGAGGGGGTCTACTGATGGCGGGGTCCTCCACCGATGTCGTGCAGCTCGACGCCCTGGGGCGTCAGGGCCGGTTCAGGGCCCGCAACCGCATGGCCGTCCACGATGTCGCGGGCCAGGAGGTCGCAGGGCTGAGCCTGGTTCCTCCCCTGTTCGTCGATCGCACGATGAAGTCCCTGCGCCGGGCCGCCACTCCCGCACTCGATGACCGGATAGGCATGATCGGCAGTGCCGCCGAGCTCTTCTCGACCGCCACGTTGGGTGGCCAGTCCGTCGAAGAGTACGAGTACCAGGTCAGTCGGGTCGGCGGGATACCGATCTCCGTGGTGCGTACGACCACCCGAGCCATCGCGGCCCGTATGAGGAAGGCCCACTACAGCGTGGAGCACGCCCGGCCGACCGGAGCGGTGATGCGATGGGACGACCCGCTGACCCGCACCGGCCGCGCGGTGTGGGCACGGCGCGGGAGCGTCTTCGCCGTGCACGCGGCCGGTAACCATCCCGGGCCGCACAGCCTCTGGCCGGAAGCGCTCGCACTGGGCTACCGGGTCGCGGTCCGGCCCTCCCGGCGCGAGCCGTTCACCCCACATCGGCTGGTCACCGCACTGCGCGACGCGGGCTTCGGCAACGACCAGGTGGCACTGCTGCCCACCGACCACGCCACCGCGGACACGCTGCTGCGGGGCGCCGACCTGGGGCTGGTCTACGGCGGCGACGACGTGGTGCGCAAGTACGCCGCCGACCCGTCGATCCTGCCGCAGGGCCCGGGCCGCTCGAAGATTCTGCTGACCGAGGAGACGGACTGGGGGGACCATCTCGACACCATCACCGACTCGGTGATCGGCAAAGGTGGCACCGGCTGCGTCAACACCACCGCCGTGTTCGTCGAAGGCGACCCGACCCCGCTCTGCGAGGCGCTCGCCAAGCGCCTTTCATCGGTGCCCAGCCTGCCTCCCGAGGATCCCGAGGCGGTCCTCCCCGTCCAGCCGCTCGCAACGGCCAAGGCTTTCGAGGCGCACCTACTCCACAAGGCATCAGGTACCAAGCCGTGGCTCGGCGGCGAGGGCGTCATCGCCGAACTGGGCGACGGCAGCGCGGCACTCCGCCCCGCCGTCCATCAACTCGACCGGCCCGATGCGCCCCAGGCTTCCGTCGAGCTTCCCTTCCCTTGCGTATGGGTCGCTCCGTGGACCCGTGAAGCAGGCATCGCGCCGCTGAGGAACAGCCTCGTCCTGACGGCGATCACACACGACGCCGGGCTCGTGGAACAGCTGCTGGAAGAACCATCCATCAGCAACGTATATGTAGGAGATCACCGAACATACTGGATGGAGTCCGGCATGCCACACGACGGCTATCTCGCCGAGTTCCTGATGCGCTGCAAGTCGGTGATCAGGGGCTGACCGTTCCCTGTGGTGGCGAAGGCTCGCCACCACGGTGCCGACGGGGAGACCTCCCTCCCCTGTGGGCTTCCGGGCCGCCGGACCCGGCTCCAGACCGAGCGGAGCGCCGACGTGTGCAGGCATCGCCTCCGGCGACGTGCCGCGCCCTGCCACGCGGTGCGTGAAGGATGGTGTGCGAATGCTCGACGACCTCGATCGCGCCTTGATCCACGCGCTTCACATCAACGGACGCGCCTCCTTCACACAGATAGCCAACGCACTGGCGGTTTCCACACAGACGGTCTCCCGTCGTTACGAAAGGCTGCGCGAGCACGCCGCACTCCGAGTCGTCGGGCTGCCCGACCCCCACCTGACAGGCCACGAGCAATGGCTACTTCGACTGACCGCCGCCCCCGAGACCGCACTGGATCTCGCCCACGCCCTGGTCCGGCGCCCGGACACGTCATGGGTCTACCTCACCGGTGGCGGCACCGAGATCGTCGCGGTGCTCGAAACCCCACTCGGCATGGCACACGGCCACTCCCTGCTCCTGCACGAACTGCCCCCCAGCATCGGACTCACCGCTGTGTCCGCCCACCATCTGCTGCACACGTATGTCGGCTGGCGCACCCCCTGGCGCATGAGCGCCAACGCCCTCAAACCACGACAGCAACGCCTGCTGGGAGGCGCAAAGCCGACTGACTACAACGAGCCCCCACCCCCGGAGCGGTACCGGCAAGTGAAGCTCTCGCCCGCGGACCAGGCCCTGATGGAAGCCCTACGACACGACGGCCGAACCGGCGTCGGTGACCTCGCGGCCGCCACCGGCTGGTCGCCGGCGACGGTATCGCGTCGGCTGGACAGCCTCCGCGACTGCGGTGCGATCTTCTTCGACGTGGAGATCGACCCCGCACTTCTCGGAGGCAGCACCAAGGTCCTGCTGTGGATGGCGGTCGCTCCCGCCCATCTCGATGAGGTGGCTACAACGTTGGCCCACCATGACGAACTCGCTTTCGTGGCCCACACCACCGGCCCGACCAACCTTGTGGCCCACGCCCTGTGCAGGGACAGCGCAGCGCTCTACCACTACCTCACCCATGGTCTGGGCGCCGTGAAGGCAATCCGCACCCTGGAGACAGCGCCTGTCCTGCGAACCCTCAAAGCCGTGGGCACGATCGCTTCCACACCCACGTCATCCCGCCACACGTAAGAAGGCCGATGTCAGCCCGAGCAGCAGTGCGAATCTGCGCCAACCCCTGGGCGCTGGGCACCGGCATCAGAGCTGTCGTTGCCTCACTGCCCTGGCGTGCCCACCGTCCCCTCGATCGCATGGGCATGCTTCCGCCCTACGTGATGGTGGCGGCCCCTCTGCCGTTCCATGCCGTTGCCAGGACGGCCGTACTCAGAGGAGGGCGATGCCGTGGCGGCCAGGGTTTCGGATTTCCGCAGGTGGGCGGAGCTTGTCATAGAACACGCACATTCCCGGGGTCGGGCAGTCATCCGCCACCGGGAGTCATGGGCGCGGACGCAGCCCTGCCAGTACTCCGTCGGCGATTGTCTCGGCGAGGCCGTCGGGCAGCGGGGCGTCGTTCTGCAGGATGGTGCGGGACAGCATGGGCCCGCAGAGCAGATCGACCATGAGGTCAGGGTCGAGATCGTCGCGCAGTTCGCCGGCGTCGGTGCCGCGGGCGAGCACGGCCAGGATCCGACGGCGGCGGGCCTCCACCATCGTGTCGTGATAAAGATCCCAGAGCTTCGGATAGCTCTTGGCCTGGGCGAGCAGACTGTGCAGCAGGGCCGATGTGCACTTGGCGAGGCCGCGCCTGCGGATCGCCTCGAACGTGATCACCAGATCCTCGCGAACCGAGGTACCGGACAGCGGCGGCTCGGGCTCGTCCATCGCCCCGAGTACGGCGAGGAACAGCTGTTCCTTGCCCTTCCAACGCCGGTAGATGGTGGCCTTGCCGACGCCCGCGTGCCGTGCGATGCGCTCGATGGACAGCTCGGCGAGGGGAACGCCCTCCTCCAGGAGACGCAGAACGCCCTCGATGATGGCCCGCTCCGCGGCCTGGCTTCGGGGCCTGCCCCTTGTCGTCGACTGTTTGACCTGGCCCACGCTCGTGAACTCCCTCAGTCCGAGGCTGCCCCCACCGGCTCGCGGCGCGCCGGCTCGCTCGACGAGGGCGCGGCGGCGGATCGGCCCGGCGGGAACAGGGCCACCACGATTGCGCCGAGTGCGGCGACGCCGCCAGAGCCGAGCGCAGTGATGCGCATGGCGTGCAGGAGCGCGTGCGGGGTCGGGGCGATCAACGACCGCACCGCGACGCCCAGTTGCTCGGCCGCGCCATGGCCGCCTCGATGGACCCGCCGACCGCCTCACGTCGGCGGGTATCACGCCGAAGTGGGGCAGGGCCTGCATGATGGAGACCGTAACGGACGGCATGATTGCGCCATGCCCACGCCCTCAACAAAGAAGACGACCGTCGTGTGCGGTAGCAAGTTCATCAGGGCGGTGCTGTTCATCCTGCCGTGCAGGATGAACAGCACCGCCGGAACGGCTCGTCCGGGGCGCGCCACCGAGGCCTCAATATCCCAGGCCTACCCGGTGGTTAGCCTCCGTCTACTCCCAGCAGGATCCGTCCCGGAGACCTTCCTCTCGAAGGTTGCGCCCACTCCCCTGCCTCAATCGGCCATGGCGACGATGACGCTTGAGGGTGCCGAAAGCGCCACCGTTTCCGCGTGGCGCAGCCCAGCCGCCTGAAACAGACCGGCGAACTCGGCCTCCGTCCGTTCCCGTCCCGGAGTGAGTGCCATCATCACGATGTCCAGGAACTTCCCGGGATGCGGGACATCGCCCTCCGGAATCACCGGATCGAGGATGACGACCCGGCCACCGGGATCCATGACCGAGCGGATGTTCTTCAGAACCGTGATCGCTTCTGCATCACTCAGCTGGTGTATCACATGGGAGATCACGTAGGCGTCGGCGCCGGCGGGCACTGAGGTCAAGTAGTCACCGCTGGCTGTCTCGCTGCGGTCGATGACACCGGCTTCGGTGAGCACCTCGGTGGCTCCTGGCACAACCTCGGGCAGGTCGAACACCACGCCGTGCATTTCCGGATAGCGCTGAAGTATCCGAGCTACCAGATACCCATGACCGCCACCGATGTCCACGATCCGCCGTATCCCGGACAGGTCGTAGGCCTCGACTGCGGCGCTCTGGAGGTGGCTGACGATCTCCCCCATCGCGTTGTTGAAAATCTGTCCCAGCTCTGGACGAGCGGTCAGATATGAGAACAGGTCGGTGCCGTGCACGTGCTCGAAAGCGCACTCTCCAGTACGGATGCTGTGCCCGAGCGCAGCGTATGCCTGTTGCAGTGCCGGCTGTCCCTCGTACCGGAAGTGATCCCGCAACGAACCCGGTATGTCCGAGCGCAATGTCTCGGCCATGGTGTTGAGCGCGAAGGTGTTCGGAGCGACCTCGGTGAACACCCCCCGGCTGGCGATGGCCCGCATCGCGCGGTACAAGGTATCCGGATGCGCGTCGACGCGCTTCGCGATCTCGTCAACCGGCAGCGGACCTTCGGCGAGTTGATCGGCCACGCCCAACTCGGCCACAGCGTACAAGAGATGCGCCAACCTCAGGCCATTCTGAAACTCGAGCATGCGTCCCTTCGCAGCACCCAGACTCAGTTCGTTGTTGGCGGCAATGTCGGCGGCCATGCTCAATCACTCCCGTTCGATCGTAGGCGGCCAGAGAGTTCTGGCTCGATCAGCGTGGCGGCCGTTGTCTCCCGGCTACAGCGAGGGCCGACAACTTGTTGATTCCGTCCATTTGTCAGGCTGCCGTGAAGGATTCGCTCACTTCCGGTGGTTTGTTGGTGCGGCGGCGGGACCCGCATGATCGAGTACTGGCACTGGCACACGCTGCACTTCGACGCCGAGACGTACTGGGGCGGAATCCTCCCGCACAGCGGACGACCGGGACGCGTCTACGGTGAACTCGCCCGGCTGGGCGCCGAATTCGAGCGGGCCGGTGACCTGGTCGCCGGGATCACACCGGACGCCGACATCGCGATGGTGTACTCGGCGCCGAGCAAGTGGCTGATGCGCAAGCACCCGCCGCTCGCCGGTCCCGACGGCGGTCCGGACGCGGGCGCGTACGAGGGCATCTTCGACCCGCTCTACCGGGGCGCGTTCGAGGCGGGGCGCCAGGTACGGATCCTGCACGCCCGCCAGTTGCACGATCCGCGCGGCGAACGCCCGGGACTGGCACCGCAGTCGGCGGCCGAGCTGCATCCCGTACTCATCGCCCCCGCGCTGTATGTGGCGGACGACGGGATGCTCGACTGGCTCGGCGCGTACGCGGAGGCAGGCGGCCACCTCGTCCTCGGCCCCCGCACCGGTTGCGGCGACCACGAGGCGCGGGCACGCCACGAGGTGGCACCGGCGCGGCTGGTTCAGGCCGCGGGCGTCCGGTACGACGAGTTCAGCAACCTCCACGCCGACCTGCCGCTGCGCGCCGCGCCGGACAGCCCGCTCCAGCTGCCGGGTGGTGCGGTGGCCACCCGCTGGGTGGAGGGCCTGGCCGAGTACGACCACCCGCACCTCGGACGCTGGCCGGCCGTCACCACCCGCCGCCACGGCGCGGGCCGCGTCACCTGCGTGGGCACCGTACCCGGCCGTGACCTCGCCCGCGCGCTCGCCGCCTGGCTGGCGCCCTCCCCGCGCAGCGGCTGGCAGGACCTGCCGGACTCGGTGACCGTCGCCACCGGCACCGCCCCCGACGGCCGGCGCGTCCACGTCGTCCCCAACTGGAACTGGCAGCCGGCCACCGCCCAAGCCCCGGTGGACCTGACCGACGCCTTGGACGGCAGCGTGGTCCCGGCCGGGACACCCGTGCCGCTCGGCGCCTGGGACGTCCGCGTCCTCGCCGCCGCACCGGCGCCTGCCGCACAGGACGGGTGACACCGAGCAGCGGCCCGCCTGCCCCCTGCGAGTGGCCGACGCCCGGCGCCGCGGCCCCGCGTTCCAGGCGATGCGGCAGTCCCGTCGAACGGCGTGGCCGTCGCGGATGCGCGGCCCCGGCCAGGAGGCGTGTGAACAGGCAGCAGGCAGGCGGACACGGCTGCTCCGTACGCACTCACTCCACTTTCGGCGGAGCCGTGCTCTCCCGGACTTGCGGTGCGGCGCACAACGCGAGCATCGCCCCGGCGGCAGCCAGACCTTCGTGTTCCCGTCGCATCCGCCCGGAACCCGCAGGATGAAGGTGCGGCTCCTGCCCCAACTCCGCATCGTGTGCGTACCGCTCGTGAGGGTGGGGGCATCCCCGTACCCCGCGGTCGGAGCGGCCGTGCCGGACACGGTGACCGCCGGCGCGGTGACCGCGCAGCCACGGACCAGTCGTCTGCCTGATGGTCGGGGCACCGTGGGTTCCTGTCAGGGAGGGCGCCACGGACTGCTCATCTGCGGCGCCCGCGAACGGCTCGGCGCATGAAGCGGTCGTCAGTCGGCCGTGACAGACAGCGGATGACTGATGCGGAGGGCCAGCCCACAGCGCGTAAACGACACTCAGCAGCGGTTCGCGATTTCGGCCGACTTTCGGATCGCAATTTGCCACGGACGCTAGAGAGAGTCCTGGCCATGCCAACACTGATGGTCAGTCAACTCCCCGTCGAAACAACAGCCGATCACCACCCGACGGGCCGTCAGACCTGCACTCATGCAGCCTGCGGATCGCCCCGATCGCCGAAATATTTCGACAACTTCAACGAATCCTGCGAGAGACATTGACGGGATGTACCAGCCTCCTATCATCCTGGATGCTCAACACCATTCCCGACTGAACCCCAACGCGAGCGGTGACTACAACCTCCTCCCGTGGCGGCTCGGCCTCCTGTCCCAGACCAACGCGACCTGCTGACCAACCGTGCCGGGGGGGGCGCTTCCGGTGGGAGCGCTCCCCCTGCCCTCACCGCCGACCTTCGGACGCAACCCTGCCGGAAAGCCGAGGTACCCGTCATGCGCCGCAGACTCCTCTCCCTGGTGGCAGCGCTCTCCTCGCTGCCGCTGCTGCTCGCCGCCGCCCCGTCCGCCCACGCGGCCGACCCGACGACCATGACCAACGGGTTCTATGTGGATCCCGACTCCAGCGCGAAGCGATGGGTCGCCGCCAACCCCGGTGACGGCCGGGCATCCGCGATCAACGCCTCCATCGCCAACACACCGACGGCCCGCTGGTTCGGCTCCTGGAGCGGCACCATCGGCACCGCCACCGGCGCGTACGTGGGCGCCGCGGACGCCCGGGACAAGTTGCCCATCCTGGTCGCCTACAACATCTACAACCGCGACTACTGCGGCGGGCACTCCGCGGGCGGAGCCTCGTCGCCGGCCGCCTACGCGAACTGGATCGCCCAGTTCGCGGGCGGGATCGCGGGCCGCCCGGCCGTCGTCGTCCTGGAACCCGACTCCCTCGGGGACTACGGCTGCATGACCCAGGCGCAGATCGACGAGCGCGAGAGCATGCTGACCGGAGCGCTCGCCGAGTTCAACCGTCAGGCCCCCAACACCTGGGTCTACCTGGACGCCGGCAACCCGGCCTGGGCGAGCGCGGCGACCATGGCCCGGCGCCTTCATGAAGCCGGCCTGCGGCAGGCCCACGGTTTCTCGCTCAACGTCTCCAACTACCTGACCACGGCCGAGAACACCGCGTACGGCAACGCCGTCAACAGGGAACTCGGCACCCGGTACGGCTACACCAAGCCGTTCGTCGTGGACACCAGCCGCAACGGCAACGGCTCCAACGGCCAGTGGTGCAACCCTTCGGGCCGCCGTATCGGCACCCCCTCCCAACTGGGCGGAGGCGCCGAGATGCTCTTGTGGATCAAGGTCCCGGGCGAGTCCGACGGCAACTGCGGGGCGGGAACCGGCTCCTCGGCCGGACAGTTCCTCCCTGAGGTCGCCTACAAGATGATCTACGGCTACTGATCCGGGGCCGAGGCCGACCGCGCCCGAGAAGGACGCGGTCGACCTCGGCCCTGATGCCGTATCAGCCTCCGTCGCTCGTCAGGTCGACCGCGTGCGCAGGCCGGTGAGTCGGTCCGGCACCGTCAGTGCGTGGCATCGTCCTGATCGATGAGCTTCTCGAAGAAGAACTCGTGTTTCAGGAACGACACGTCGTACTCGTTCCCCGGGTACGGGGGGATCAGCTGAGCCGCCTGGATCAGTCGCCAGCCGTCGCACAGGGCTGCCACGCCCGTCTCGTAGGGAGGCTCGTCGCTGTCGCCCGTGGTGGGGGACGTGCGACCGGTGCCGTCATAGAGCGACCAGCCGATGACCGGGGAGTCCAGGGCCGAGGTGGCCAGGTACAGCACCAGCACCTGCTGGCGGACCGTGGAGGCGGTCGATGCCGGGGCGGGGGTGGTCGTGGTCACGCGGAGACCTCCTGCGGTCGGTTGGAGACGCGGGTGACCCAGTGGTCGAGGTCGAAGCCCTCGTCGCCGGTCAGTTCCCGCCACAGCAGGACGCGGTTGTAGAGCTCCAGGCGGCCGGTCGCCTGCTCGTACCAGGGGAAGCCGGTGTTCAACTCCTGCGCCACACGCGGGTCCGACAGGTCGGAGGTGTCCCACAGCCGCCGCTGCCGTACCGTCGGGTTGAAGCGGATCTTGAACATGTAGCGGCGTACACCGCTGTCGTTGCGTCGGCCACCGTGCCAGAGGCCGTGGTGCAGAAACACCACGGTGCCTGCAGGGCAGACCAGTCGGCTCTGGCCGCGCAGGTTCTGGTACCGGCCGGTGTCGCTCTCGTTCGTACGCCGCAGATGGCTGCCGGGCACACTGAGTGTGCCGCCCATCTCCAGCGTCACCTCCTGCGGGTAGTACATGAGCTGCACGTCGAACGCGTCGGTCCGTACGTCGATGATCGCGTCCCCGTGCAGTGGCTGTGCCGCTCCCTCGTGCGGCTCCCGGACGTGGACGGCGTGGTGGTCGATGTGCGGATCGGGTCCGAGGAGACTGCGCAACGCCCCCGCGACCTGGGGTAGTTCGACGAGGCGCCGCGTGAAGGATCCCTCGGGACAGGCCTTGGGGACCGGCGTGCCGTACGGCACCGGCGGGATGCCGGCCCGGAACACCTCCATGGCCTCGGCGTTCATCTCCGCGGGCACCACGGCATCCATGCGCAGCGAGCCATGGGCGACGAAGTGCGCCATCTGCACCGAGCTGAGCAGGTGCTCTCCGGTTGTCGTCATGTCCACCACGGTAGGGAGCGCACCGCGTCGGGCGCGTGGCCCCGACTCACCCACCACTGGTAATTTTTCACCATGCGTGAGGTCGCAGTGTGCCTGGACGAACCGCCCGTCGTGGCAAACGTCGGCGTCGGCATCCACGGGCCGGCCGGGCACACCGACGTCTTCCGCCTGCCCGACCTGTGGCAGCTCCACCTGTACCGGTACGAGGCCGACCTCACCGTCGGCGGCACCCCTCACACCGTCCGTCCAGGCCGGATCAGCCTCGTTCCGCCCGCCACCACCGTCCGGTACCGCTACCGGGGCCGCTCCGAGCACCTGTACGCCCACCTGCGCCTGCCCGTCGGCGGCGAACTCCGCTCGGTGCCCGTCATGCAGGACGCGGGCCCGGAACTGCCCGCCCTGTCCGCCCTGATGCTCCAGGCCGTCGCCGCCTGGCCGAGCACCCCGGTGCGGGCGGCGGCCGAGGTCTGGGCCGCCCTGTGGCGAGTCGCCCACCTCACCCCGCCCGCCCCGCAGGATCCCCGGGACAGCCCGCATCCGGCCGTCACCGCCGCGATCTCCCATATCGAGTCCCGCCTGGCCGACCCGCTGACCGTGCCCGACGTGGCCCGCGCCGCCGGGGTCTCCCACAACCACCTCACCCGACTCTTCCGCGCCGCCACCGGTGACACGGTCGTCGCCTACATCCGGCAGCGCCGCCTGGAACGCGCGCGTCACCTGCTGCGCGAGTCCACCCTCTCCATCTCCGCGATCGCCGCCACGGTCGGCATTCACGACCTTCAGGCATTCAACAAGGCCTGCCGCCGGGAACTCGGAGCTTCGCCCCGGGCCGTGCGCGGTGCGCAGCGATGACGGCGCCGACCGAGATGCGGCCGGGCTGGAACCTGGACGGCCTTGTCGTCCGCCCGGCGGGCGACCCAGGAGCGCCTCGCCGAGACCCGGCAGCGAAATCGATCGAGCGACCTGTTCACCAGACTTAGTCGCATAGGATGCAGTCATGGCTCATGTATCCGCGGCAGAGCGCCGCCCGCAACTGATCAAGGCGGCCATCGACCTGATGAGCAGGGAAGGCGTCGCCGCCGGCAGCACCCGCGCCATCGCCGCCGAGCTGGGTGTGGCACAGGCGACCGTGCACTACACGTTCGGCACCAAGGAAGACCTCTACCGAGCCGTCATGGAGCAGGTCACCCGAGGGCTGGTCGCCCAGGTGGAGCAGGCCGCCCCCACGGACGCGAGCTTCGAGGAAACCGTCGGCACGCTCTCCGAAGCGCTCTGGCGCACGGTGCTCGATCAGCCCGAGGCGCACCAGCTGCTGACCGAGCTCAGCATGTTCGCCCTGCGCACGCCTCCCCTGAGGGATGCCCTGCACAGCCACTACAGCGAGGTCCTGGCGGTGACGACGAAGCTGATCAGCGAGGCCGCCGAACGCACCGGCCACGAGCTGGCCCAGCCCGCCGAGACGATCGCGAGGTTCTTCCTCGCGGGCTTCGACGGACTGACGATGCAGCACCTCTCGCTGCCGGACGAGGAGGCCGAAAGGGCATGCCTGCGCGCCTTGGTCTCGGCCGTCCTGGCCATGGCCTGAGGCAGTCCCCCGGATGACGCAGAGGGCGCGCGGGGACTCGGCCCCGAGCGATTCCGACGGCGAGCATGGCGGCACCGGTGCCTGGCGGAGGCCAGGGGAGCGCCCGCCCGTCACTCGCGCACGGTGGTCCCGAAGGGGAGGGGTCCGCCGGAGCGCAGGTGCTCCCTCAACCACTGCTCGGTGTTGTTCACGTGCAGCAGCGCGGCGGCCTGACTGAGGACGGCGTCACGGGTGGACAGCGCGTTGAAGATCGCCTCGTGCTCGGCGAGGGTCCGGCCCCCGGCCTTGTCGTCGACCAGACCGCGCCAGATGCGGGCGCGCAGTGTGCGGCCGGAGATGCCTTCCAGGAGGGTGAGGAGGGTCTCGTTGCCCGTGGCCGAGACGATGGCGCGGTGAAAGGCGGCGTCGTGAGCGTTCAGCAGTTCCACGTTGTCGCGGGCCTCGCGCATGGCGTCCAGATGCCGCTTCACGTCGGCCAGTTGCGCGTCGGAGATCCGAGTGGCGGCAAGGGCCGTGGCGACCGGTTCGAGAAGCCGCCGCACCTCCATGAGATCCCGTAGGGCGACCGAGTCGCTCTGCAGCAGCTCCACCGCACCGCCGACCCCCGCCAGGAGCAGGCTCGGCTGGAGGCTGGTGACATACGTGCCGTCGCCCCGCCGGACCTCCAGGACACGCGCCACGGACAGCGCCTTGACCGCTTCACGGGCAAGGTTGCGGGAGAGTCCCAGCTGAGCGGCCAGGTCCGGCTCCGGCGGGAGCTTGGAGCCCGGCGGGAGGGCACCGGTCCGGATCAGCTCACGGATCTGCTCGATGGCCTTGTCCGTCAGAGACAACGCGGCCCCCTCCCCCGACCGTGCTCCGCGGGCACGTCCGACCTCATCAGCCGATGAGTGCGCAGGTCGCCCCAGAGACCGTCGAGGATCTGCTGACCATGGAGTTCCACGTTTCGTACGACCTGTTCCGGAGTCCGCATGCCGAGCGTGACGATGATGATACTGGGATGCGTGTGAGCTTGTCGGGCGGCGACCTCCGGCGCACCTCGCCGGTCGTCCGCGGCCCGCCGCACAACATTGACTGGATGTCTTCAAGGGCACCTTCAGGGTGACGCGTCCACCTCTCCGGACGACCTCCCGAGAAAGCCGAGCTCACACATCACTCGCACACCGGCGAGGGCCTCTCGGCGCCGGGCACACGTCCGATCAATCAGCGTTTTCAGTAACTCGAACCAGCCATGAAGCACCAGTGAGACATGCCATGTATAGGTAGTTGCGTTACCTGACAGCAGTACACAAACCAGGTCATTTGGATGGCCGAGCACTCGCTTTCATCCCTGCACGCTGGTTGACATCCCAGGGCGCGGTGATCGACCTTCATGCGTGACCCTGCCTTCCCCTGTCCTCCTCCGCATCAGGGATGTGCCCATGTCTCGCTCGATCAACAGACGCCGTTTCCTGGCCTCCGCAACTTGCGTGGCCGCGGCGGCCGTTGCCGCAGAGGTGCTCAGTGCCGGCACCGCCCAGGCGGCGCCCAGCACGTACACGCCCGACTGGAACTCGGTCGACCAGCACCCGCCGGCCCCGGAGTGGTTCCAGGACGCCAAGTTCGGCATCTACTTCCACTGGGGCGCGTTCAGCGTCCCCGCCTACGACAACGAGTGGTACCCGCGGAACATGTATCAGGCGGGCAGCAACGCCAACCGGCACCACATCGCCACCTACGGACAGCCCTCGGCATGGCCGTACCACAACTTCATCGACGGGGCTCGGGACTTGGCGGGCAACGCCGTGAAGTTCACGCCGAAGCTGAAGTCGGCCGGCGGGAAGTTCGACCCGGACGAGTGGGTGCAACTGTTCGTCGACGCCGGCGCCCGGTTCGCCGGCCCGGTCGCCGAGCACCATGACGGCTTCTCCATGTGGGACAGCCAGGTCAACGAGTGGAACTCGGTGAAGAAGGGCCCAGGCCTTGACCTGCTGAAGCTCTTCTCCACGGCCATCCGCGCCAAGGGCCTCAAGCTGCTGGTGGCCATGCACCACGCGTACAACTTCACCGGCTTCTACGAACAAGTCCCCGCGCAGACGGACCCCAGTCTCAAGAAGCTCTACGGGCAGCTGGACTCAACCGCGGCGAACCAGCTCTGGTTCGACAAGCTCAAGGAGGTCGTCGACCGCGCCCAGCCCGACATCCTGTGGCAGGACTTCAACCTGGACGCCGTCGACGAGCAACAGCGCCTCAACTTCCTGGCGTACTACTACAACCAGGCGGGCAGCTGGGGCCGTGAGGTCGTCACCACGTACAAGGACGGCATGAACGGCAAGGGCGAGGTGTTCGACTACGAGCGCGGCGGCCCGGCCGACCTCACCTCCCCGTACTGGCTGACGGACGACAGCATCTCCAGCAGCAGCTGGTGCTACACCCAGGGCATCGGCTACTACAGCGTCCAGCAGATGCTGCACTCGTTCATCGACCGGGTGAGCAAGAACGGCAACATGCTGCTGAACATCGCGCCGATGGCCGACGGCACCATCCCCCAGGCACAGAAGGACATCCTGCTCGGCATCGGGGACCACCTGAAGCGCTTCGGCGAGTCGGTGTACGCGACCCGCACCTGGAGCGCGTACGGCGAGGGCCCGACGAAGATGGGGGGCGGCTCGTTCACCACCCCGCACGCAGGCACGCCGCAGGACATCCGCTTCACACGTAACAAGGCGAACACCGTCCTGTACGCCACAGTCCTGGGCTGGCCGGGCAGCTCGCTGACGATCAAGACCCTCGGCTCGGACCGGATCAACCTCTCCTCGCTGACCTCGGTGAAGCTCCTCGGCACCACCGCGGGCACCTACATCGACCTGCCCACGCCGACCCAGAGCTCCTCCGGCCTCATCATCACCCTGCCGTCGTCGGCGCCGTACAGTGCGGGCGCCTACGTCCTCAAGCTCGCCTTCTCCGGCGCGATCCCGGGCCTGCGGCCGCTCACCGGCGCCATCGCCTTCGCGGACGTCAACTACACCGGCGACGCCGCCGTGTTCACCGTCGGCGACTACACCGCGGCCGACCTGACCGCGGGCGGACTGGGCACGCGTACCCTCTCCTCCCTGCGGCCGGCCCCGGGTTACCAGGTGATCGGCTACGCCGGCGACGACTTCACCGGCACCTCCTGGACCTTCAACGCCGACAACCCCGACCTCAGGAACACCGGCAACAACGACCAGATCACCTCGCTGAGGGTCCGGTTCAACCCGGCGACGTACTTCCGGATCACCAACGCCACCAACGGACTCGCCCTGGACAGCGGCGGCAACGTGGCCTCCGGGTCCAACCTCAAGCAGTGGACCTGGGACGGCAGTCCCAACCTGCAGTGGCAGGCGGAGGCGGTCGGGGGCGGCTACTACCGGCTGGTCAACCGCACGAACGGCATGGTCGCCGACGGCTGGGGCGCCACCGACAACGGCTCTCCGGCCCGCCAGGCCCCCTGGAACGGCGGCACGAACCAGCAGTGGACCATCACCCACCGGGGCGGTGACCGCTATTCGCTCGCCAACCGCACCACCGGCCTGGTCCTCGACGGCGGCGGCAACGTCGACTCGGGATCCGTCACCAAGCAGTGGACCTACGGCTCCAGCACCAACCTGCTGTGGACCTTCACCGCGCAGTGACCGGCGGATCCCACTGCCGCTGACGTGGCGACGGGATCCGTGACGCCCTTGGCACTCAGTGAACGTGACGCCCTTGGCACTCAGTGAAAGGGACACGAATGCAAAGAGGTGGCATGCATCTGACATTCACGGACTCGTGGCCGAGGCGTGGGAGGCGTACGGGGGTGCTCGTCGCGGTGACCGCGCTGCTGGCGGCGCTCCTGAGTGGGCTGGGGGCCGTCGGGACGGCGCATGCGGCCACCGTGGACACCAACGCGTGGTACGTGCTGGTGAACCGGGGAAGCGGCAAGGCGCTGGACGTGTCGGGTGCGAGCACCGCCGACGGGGCGGGTCTTTCGCAGTGGGCCCGCCATGACGGGGCCAACCAGCGCTTCCGGTTCGTCGACTCCGGCGGCGGCTACTACCGGCTCAAGGCGCAGCACTCGGGCAAGGTGCTGGACGTCCGGAACCACTCCACGGCCGATCACGCGAACATCGTGCAGTGGGGCGACGCGGGCGGCGCCAACCAGCAGTTCCGCCTGGCCGACTCATCGGACGGGTACGTCCGGCTGCTCAACCGCAACAGCGGCAAGGCCGTCGAGGTGCAGAACGCCTCCACGGCGGACGGCGCCAACGTCGTGCAGTACGCCGACTGGGGCGGAGCCAACCAGCAGTGGCAACTGGTCCGCGCGACGGGGGTCCTGACCCAGGTGCACACCGCCGGGCGGGTCAAAGACGCCGGGAACACCGTGCAGTACAGCTGGCCCGGCGTGTATTTCGAGGGCCGCGTAAGCGGCACCGGCGTCGGTATCGTGCTCGACGACTCGGCCGCCGACTACGACGTCCAGGTCGACGGAACCACCGTCGCCACACTCGTCACGCCCGGCAGCACCACGCACTGGATCAACGGCCTGTCCGACAGCACGCACACCGTCCGGCTCGTCAAGCGCAACGACACACCCGGGGACACCAGCGCGTTCGGGGGCTTCGTCGCAGCGCCCGGCGGTGCCGTACTGAGCAAGCCGGCCGCCCGCACCCGCCAGATCGAGTTCATCGGCGACTCCCTCACGGTGGGTTACGGCAACCTCTCGGCCTCCCGCACCTGCACCTGGGACCAGGTCAAGCGGACCACCAACTCCGACGTGAGCTACGGCGCCCTCACCGCCCGGCGGCTGAACGCCGACTACCAGATCAACGGCTACTCGGGCCTCGGCATGGTCCGCAACTACAACGGAGGCCGTACGGACGTCACGTACCGGACCTTCTACGACCGTGCCCTGCTGAACGTGTCGGGCGACGTCTGGCAGAACCCGGGCACCTGGCGCCCTCAGGTCGTGGTGGTCAACCTCGGCACCAACGACTTCTCGACCGCCATCAACCCCGGTGAGCCCTGGACGTCCGACAGTCTCGCGGCCGGCTACCGGACCGCCTACGGCGACTTCGTCCAGAAGCTGCGCACGCGCTACGGGGCCGGCACGACCATCGTGGCGGTCGGGGCCGGCCAGTACGCCGGCCACGTCCAGCAAGTGGTCAAGGCACGCAACGACGCCGGAGACAGCCGGGTCCGGTACTGGTTCCTCGACGACTCGGGCCTGGACTTCCTCGGCTGCGACTGGCACTACTCGGCCCGCGACGACAGAGTCATCTCCGACCGGCTCGTCCCGTTCATCGCCGGTCTGCCGACAAGCTGGTGACGACACCGACGACCCAGATCCACCTCATGCCGCTGACCTGGGGTTCTCTCCCACACACGGCAGCGCTCCACTCGGCCCCGGACTCCTCGTCCGGGGCCGTTCGCGTGAACGACGTGAACGAATGGCCGCCAGGCCGCCGGTCCCGACGCCCTGGGTGATCCGGAACGTACCGGCCGGAGCGCCGGGGAGCAGAAGCGGATCTAGCCTGGAAGCCGGCGCCGGGAATCGCCCTGACAGGCACATCCATCCGGACGGAGGTGTCGCGCGTGGACATGGCCGGTGAGCACGATGCCCCCACCGCCGCTGTCGTGGTGGCCCCGGACGGCGTGGTGAGCGGCTGGAGCGAGGGGGCACGGCTGCTGCTGGGCTGGACGGCAAAGGACACCGTGGGGCGGCCCGTGACCGGCCTGCTGGTCGATCCCCCGCCCCCCGGCTTCCCCGAGGGCTACGGGGCCGGCCCCGACCGCACGGGGTGCGTCCCGCTGCGCCACCGGGACGGTTCCACGGTGGACGCCGTGGTGACGGCTCACCCGCTGCTCGGCCCCGACGGACGGGAGCTGGGCCACGTGGTGACCATGCAGCGTTGGGGAGGCCGCCCGGTGATCGCCGACCGGGCCTTCGAGCAGTCCCCCTTCGCTCTGGGCGTCTACGACCCCGAGCTGAGGTTCCTGTGGATCAACGCCTCCTCGGGCCGGGTGATAGCGCACTCCGAGGAGCAAGTGCTCGGCAGGAAGTACCGCGAGGTGCTTCCCGAGTTCGACCGCACGCTGTTTCCCGAAAGGGACGACAAGCCCTACACCGACGCGCTCGCCCAAGTGGCGAGGACGGGCGAGGCCACGCGTCTCATCACCGTCTTCCGCCCTCGCGGCAGCAACTACGCCAACGCCTGGGCCACCAGCATCTGGCCCGTCCGGGATGCCGAGGGCAGGGTACGCGCGATCGCCAACTGGGGCTTCGACATGAGCGCCGAGTACTGGGCTCGGCAACGCCTGCTCATCCTCAATCAGGCCGGCGGCGGCATCGGCCGGACACTCGACGTGATCGGCACCGCCCGGGAACTGGCCATGACCCCGGTGCCGCGATTCGTCGACCTCGTCAGCGTTGATCTCTTCGACGAGGTGCTGCGCGGAGAGGAACCGCCCTCCGTGTCCGCGTTCGCCCCCGGCGAGACGATCAGGCTCAGCCGTGCCGCCCGGCACAGCGCGAAGGACGGCGCCGAGCAGGCTCCGGGGCCCACGAAGCCCGTCACACACCTTCCCGGCTCCGTCGCCGCCCGCTGCATGGCAACCGGCAGGTCCATGGTCGAGCTGGCCGCTGAACCCGGTGAGGGCGGCGAGTGGGCCTTCGGGCCCGGGCTGGCCGCCGACCCGGCCCACTGGCCACCGGGCAACCCGATGATCGACGAGTCCCTTGCCGCGGACGGGCTTACCGGCCGGATCACCGTGCCGCTCCGGGCGCGCGGCGCGCTCCTCGGCGTCGTCACCTTCTCCCGCCTCGACCGGCCCGAGGCCTTCACCGCCGACGATCTGATCCTCGCCGAAGAGCTGACCGCCAAGGCGGCCGTCGCCATCGACAACGCCCGCCGGTACTCGCACGAGCGCACGACCGCGCTGACTCTGCAACGCAGCCTGCTACCGCAGGGACTGCCGGTCCAGGAGGCGGTCGAGGTGGCATCCCGCTACCTGCCCGGCGGGACCGGCACCGAAGTGGGCGGCGACTGGTTCGACGTCATTCCCCTGTCCGGCGCCCGCGTCGCCCTGGTCGTCGGCGACGTCGTCGGCCACGGCCTGCACGCCTCGGCCAGCATGGGCCGGCTGCGTACGGCCGTACGCACCCTGGCCGACGTCGACCTGCCGCCGGACGAGCTGCTGACCCACCTGGACGACCTGGTCCTCCATCTCGCCAGCGACCTCCAGCCCACCGGCCACTTCCAGCCGACCGGCGAGTCCGGGGCCACCTGCCTGTACACCGTCTACGACCCGGTCTCCCGGCGCTTCACGCTGGCGAGTGCCGGCCATCCCCTGCCGCTGATCATCTCCCCGGACGGCACCATGACCCCGGTACCCGTCCATCCGGGACCGCCGCTCGGCATCGGTGGTCTGCCATTCGAGTCCACCGAGCTCGAACTGCCGGAGGGCAGCCTGCTCGCGCTGTACACCGACGGACTGGTGGAAAGCCGCGAGCGGGACGTCGACCAGCGGACCGCCGAACTGCTGCAGCTGTTGAACCACTCGGCCACCTCACTGGGGGCCCAGTGCGACACGGTGATGGACGCCATGCTCCCCGATCACCGCACCGACGACGCCGCCCTGCTGCTCGTTCGCACGCGTGCGCTGGATCCCCACCACGTCGCCGACTGGGACGTCGCGCCCGACACCGCGCAGGTGCCACGGGTCAGGAAGGTCGCTGTCGACCAGGTGGACGCCTGGGGCTTGGAGGAGGCGGCGTTCGTCACCGAACTGGTCGTCAGCGAACTGGTCACCAACGCCATCCGATACGGCGAGCCGCCGATCAGACTGCGGCTGATCCGCGACACCTCCCTGATCTGCGAGGTCTCCGACGCCAGCAGCACCGCTCCCCACCTGCGCCGGGCCCGCGCCTTCGACGAGGGCGGCCGAGGTCTGCTGCTCGTCGCCCAGCTCACTCAGGGGTGGGGCACCCGGCACACCACCGACGGCAAGACCATCTGGTGCGCACAGGCCCTCACCACACGCACGCCGCAATAAGCAACGAGCAACAAGTAACAAGCAACATGGCCAGCTCAGACCGGTGTCGCCTGAAACCCGGACGTCGCCGGCCGCACCGTCACCCTGCCCACCCCGCCGTCCGCGGCGCTGCTCCGCATCACCCGACGAAAGGACGACCAAGGGTGCCCGCTCAGAACCGGCCCGCCCGCGCCGCCAACCCCGTGCGGCTTCCACCCCGACCCGAGCATCTGCCGCGTCGGTGACGACTACTACCTCGCCTGCTCCAGCTTCGAGTACTTCCCCGGCGTACCCCTGTTCCACAGCCGTGATCTGGTGCACTGGAGGCAGATCGGCAACGCGCTGGACCGGCCGGGCCAGTTGCGGCTTCCGGCCGAGATGCCGTCCTCCGACGGGATCTACGCCCCGACCCTGCGCCACCACGACGGCCGCTTCTGGCTGATCGTCACCAACTGCAGCGAGGGCGGCGGGAACCTCATCGTCACGGCAACCGACCCGGCCGGACCGTGGTCGGATCCCATCCGGGCGCCGGGCGTACCCGGCATCGATCCCGACCTGGCCTGGGACGAGGACGGCACCTGCTGGTGCACCGTCGCCGGGGTCTCCCAGGTCCGCCTCGACCCGTCCACCGGGCAGACGTACGGGACTCCGCACAAGCTCTCGGTCCGGCGAACCCGGTGCCAAGGCCCCGGAAGCGCCGCACCTGTACCGCATCGGCGACTACTGGTATCTGCTCGTCGCCGAGGGCGGCACCGAACGCGGCCACGGCGTGTCGATCGCCCGCGGCCCCCCTCCGAGCGGCCCGTTCGAGCCGTGCCCGGCCAACCCGATCCTCACCCACCGCGGCGCCGACCACCCCGTCCAGAACACCGGGCACGGCGACCTGGTCGAGGCCCCCGACGGCTCGTGGTGGATGGTGTTCCTCGGGGTGCGGCCGCGCGGCGGCACCCCGGGCTGGCACGTGCTCGGCCGGGAGACCTTCCTCGCGCCCGTGACCTGGGAGGACGACTGGCCGGTCGTGGGCGAGGTCACCCTGGACCTTCCCAAGCTCCCCTGCCTCCTCGCCGGACTACCGGAACGGCACGGTCATCCTGCAGCCCGAGTTCCTGAAGTCGCTGCGCGACGGCGAACTGGTGACACTGACCTTCCACTTCTACAGCGGCAAGAAGGTCATCTATCACGTCAGGAAGTCCGGAGACTCCGTCACCGGCACTCACGTCCCGCCCATCTCCTGACCGACCCGCCTCCCCGCCCTGGTTGCCGCCTGTCCGGCGACCAGGGCACGCGTGTCCGAGCGCCAGGGCCGGTTCGGTGACCGGCTCCCGGCTCGGAGTCAGGCCCCCAGCGACTCCGCCTCACGTCCGCCGCACCGGGTGATCCAAAAGGTTCCGGGCTCGCGGCAACCTGTGCGTGGTCTGTGACGACTAGGAAGCGGATCCGGTCAGTTCCGGTGGCCGGGATCCGGGTTTCCACTGTTGGACAGATTCCAAGGAGAACGCCTCCCCATGAACAACCCCACGAACGGCGGGCGCCGCGGGCGTCACCGCCGTCGCTGGACCGCCACCGGCCTGCTGCTCGGCGTGCCCGCCGTCCTCGTGCCGTATCTCCTGTACGCGCAGGAGGACTCGCAGGCCGCGACGGTCGACGGCGACGTCTACTACCGGCTGGTCTCCGTGCGCAGCGGCAAGGTGCTGGACGTCAACAGCTTCTCCACCGCCGACGGCACCCGGATCCAGCAGTGGACCGACCAGAACACCGCCAACCAGCAGTGGAAGCTGAAGGCGACCGGGGACGGCTACTACGAGCTGGTGAACCGCAACAGCGGCAAAGTGCTGGGCATAGCAGGCAATTCCACCGCTCAGGGGGCCGCGGCCGAGCAGCAGACCGACAGCTCCGCCACCTCGCAGGAATGGCGCATCAGCGAGGTGAGCGGTTCCGACGCCGTCACCCTCACCTCCCGCAGGAGCGGCCAGCTGCTGGACGTCTCCGGCGGCTCCACCGCCCAGGGCGCGGCGGTCATCCAGTACCCCGACAAGGGCGGCAGCAACCAGCAGTGGAGGCTGGTGGAGGCGGGCGGGACCCGAACGCCCGCAACCGGCACCGCGCAGACCACGGCCGCGGCCGGACCGTACAGGTGGAAGAACGCCCAGGTGGTGGGCGGCGGTTACGTCACCGGGCTGGTGTTCAACCCGCGGGAGAAGGGCCTGCTGTACGCGCGCACCGACATGGGCGGCGCCTACCGCTGGGACACCGGGGCCGAGCAGTGGATCCCGCTGACCGACTGGGTCGGCGAGAAGGACTGGAACCTGCTGGGCATCGACTCGGTGGCCACCGACCCCGTCGACCCCAAGCGGCTCTACCTCGGGGCGGGCACCTACACCAACGACTGGGCGGGCAACGGCGCGATCCTGCGTTCGACGGACCGGGGCCGCACCTTCCAGCGCACCGCTCTGCCCTTCAAGCTGGGCGCCAACGAGGACGGCCGCGGGGCGGGCGAACGACTCGCGGTCAACCCGGCCGACAACGGCACCTTGCTGCTCGGCACCCGCAAGAACGGCCTGTGGCGCAGCGGCGACCACGGCGTGACATGGAGTCAGGTCTCCTCGTTCCCCGTCAAGGACGGCGCGAGCAGCGGCGCGGGCATCTCCTTCGTGACGTACGGCCCGGCCGGAAGCAAGACGGTCTACGTCGGCGTCAACGACAAGTCCACCTCCCTGTACCGCTCCACCGACGGCGGCAGCACCTGGCAGGCCGTCTCCGGGCAGCCCACCGGTCAGATGCCGCAGCACGGCGTCCTCTCCGGTGACGGCTCGCTGTACCTGACGTACACCGACAACCTCGGGCCCAACGGCGTGACGGGGGGCTCGGTGTGGAAGTACACGCCGGACCGCGGGGCCTGGAGGAACATCTCCCCCTCCCAGGGCAACTACGGGTTCTCCGGGCTGGCCGTCGACCCGCGCACGCCCTCCACGGTGATGGTCACCACCCTCGGCCGCTGGTGGCCCGAGGACGAGATCTACCGCAGCACCGACGGCGGCACGACCTGGAAGGCTCTGGCCGACAAGTCGAAGCGGGACGCCTCCGCCGCTCCTTACGTCGGCACCCACACCGGGCACTGGATGACCGCCCTTGCCATCGACCCCTTCAACTCCGGGCACGTGCTGTACGGCACCGGCAACGGCATCCTGCGCAGCAAGGACGCGGACGCCTCCGACAGCGGCGGCACCAGCCACTGGAGCATGGGGGCCCGAGGGCTGGAGGAGACCGCGCTGATGGACGCGATCGCCCCGCCCGGCGGCGCCGCCGTCATCACCTCCATGGGCGACCAGGGCGGTTTCCGGCACGACTCCCTGACCAAGGTGCCCTCCGGGCGGCTGAAGAACCCGCTGATGTCCCACAGCACCGACATCGACTTCGCCCAGTCCAAGCCCTCGATGATGGTCCGCGTCGGCAGTGGCGGCGAGCAGGACGGCGCCTACTCCACCGATGGCGGCCGCAGCTGGAACGGCTTCAAGGCAGAGCCGGTGGCCGGCGCCCAAAGCGGCCACATCGCGCTCGCCGCGGACGGATCCACCATCGTCTGGACGCAGGCCGGCCAGGCTCCGTACCGCTCGACCGACAACGGCACGAGCTGGTCGAAGGTCGGCGGGCTGGGCACCGGCGCCGTGGTCGTCGCCGACCGCTCCTCGGCCAGGACCTTCTACTCGCTGTCCGGCGGCACGCTCTACGCCAGCACCGACGGCGGCGCGACCTTCACCGCCCGCGCCGGCAACCTGCCCTCCGGCCGGCTCACCGCCGTTCCCGGCATCGCCGGGGACCTGTGGATCGCCGGCGGTGACAAGGGGCTGCTGCACTCCACCGACGGCGGCCGCACCTTCACCACGCTCAAGTCGGCGCAGTCCGCCTCCGCCCTCGGTTTCGGCAAGGCGAAGCCGGGCACCGGCTACCAGGCCCTGTACCTGATCGGCACCGTCAAGGACGTCACGGGAGTCTTCCGCTCCACCGACAAGGGAGCCACCTGGCTCCGCGTCAACGACAAGGCCCACCAGTGGGGCGCCATCGGCGGCACCGGCGTCATCACCGGCGACCCCGACACCTACGGCCGCGTCTACGTCGGCACCAACGGACGCGGTCTCCAGTACGGCGACCCGTCCTGACCCCAACCCCTGAACGGGGCCGCAGCCACCACGGCCTGCGGCCCCGTCACGGCTGCCGGACCTCGCCCGGGACGCGAGCGGCGTCACGGCAGCCGGACGACCGGGACGGCCCCACTCAGCGTTCGTGGACCACGCGCCCGTCGAACACCGTGAGGTCCACCTCCACCTGGCTGATGTCGTGCGGGTCGAGATGGAGCAGCGGACGGTCCAGGACGCACAGGTCCGCCACCTTGCCGGGTTCGATGGTGCCCTTCCAGTCGTCGGCGAAGTCCTGCCAGGCCGCGTTGACCGTGTAGGCGCGCAGGGCCGAGGCGAGGTCCACGCACTGCTCGGGGCCACTTTGCCGGCCGCTTGCTTTGGATTCGCGCAGCATCATCGACGCCACACCCTGGCGCCAGTCGGGCTCGGTGATCGGCGCGTCGGAGCTGGAGCAGACCCTCACGCCTGCCTCGATCGCCGAGCGAACCGGCCATTGGTACGCCGACCGCTGTGGTCCCACGATCTCGTCCATGAGGTCGGAGATGGTCCACTTGATGCCGGGATTCATGTTGACGCCATAGCCGTGCGCGGCGAGTTTGGTCAGGCTGTCCGCTCCGATGAAGTCGCCGTGGATGACGTAGTGGCGGGCATCGGGGCGGGGTGCGGCCCCGTCGGCCGCGACGAAGGCGTCCACGACGGTGTCGATGGCCCGGTCGCCGGTGACGTGCACCCCGAGCTGGAATCCGGCCTCGTGCGCGATCCGGATCATCTCGCGCAGCTCCTCGACCTGGAGGGCGGACGACTCTCCGTGCACGCAGAGGGCGCCGTGGCCACCGTCCGGGTACGGATCGTTCATCCAGGCCGTACGGTTGGGCGGCACCCCGTCGGCGAAGATCTTGACACCGATGGCGTTCAGCAGCCGCGGGTCGGCCGACTCCGGGCGGCGCAGCTCGGCCAGCCCCTTGCGCACGTCGTCGGCGGAGCCGCCCATCGGCGCCGGGAGCAGCAGCACGCTGACGCGCGCCTGAAGGTCACCTGTTGCGGCGAGGTCGGCGTACGCGGTCCAGTTGTCGGTGCTCAGACCGCCGAAGAGGGTGCCGGTGCCGCCGGGGCCGAGGCCGGGCTCGGTGTAGCTGGTGATGCCCCGTGAGTGCAGTTCCCGGATCACGCCTTCGATGGCCTGGCGGCGCTGGGCGGTGGTGGGGGTGGGCAGCGCGCTCTGGACGAGCCGTTGGGCGGCTTCGCGCAGGATGCCGGTGGGTGTGCCGTCGGGATCGGTGTCGATGACGCCGCCGTCCGGCGCGGCGGTGTCAGCGTCGATACCGCAGGCGCGCAGGGCGGCGGTGTTGGCCCACACCATGTGGGCGGAGAAGTCGGTCAGGCAGACCGGGTTGTCCGGGGCCACCGCGTCCAGGTCGCGGCGGTGCGGGAAGCGCCCGGGATCCGTGAGGTACTCGGTGAGGTAGCCCGCGTCCCAGCCGAGTCCCACGATCCACTCGCCCGGCCGGGCGGCGCACACCGCGCCGCCGACGAGCGCGGTGATGTCGGCGATCGACCCCACCGCGGGATGGCCGACATCGAGGGCGAAGGGCGGCTTGGTCATCCCATACGCGGCCCCGTGCAGGTGGGAGTCGTTGATGCCGGGCAGGACGGTCCTCCCGTCGAGTTCGACGATGCGGGTGCCGGGGCCGGCCAGGGCACGCATCTCGGCATCGGTACCGACGGCGACGATGGCCCGGTCGCGTACGGCCACTCCTTCCGCGACGGTGAAGTCCCGGTCGACGGTGAGGACCTGACCGCCGGTCAGGATGAGGGTGGGAGCGGATTCGGTCACAGGTGAACTCCTTCGGGGGGGGCGGGGAAGAACTGGCCTTGGAGGTCAGCGCCCGGGGCGTGGTGCGAAGCAGGCCAGCGCCGCGCCCGCCACCAGCGCCGTGCCCTGGGCCATCTGCTGCCAGAACGTCGGCACGCTCAGCAGGGTGAGACCGTTCTGCAGCCCGCCCAGGAAGAGCACGCCGAGCAGGACGCCGAAGATCGATCCGGAGCCGCCGGTCAGCGCGACCCCACCGATGAGCACGGCGGTCAGAACGGCGAGTTCGAAGCCGGAGCCGGAGGTGCCCGCGACCGCGCTGTCCAGGACCGACGCCTTGAGGGTGCCGGCGAGAGCGGCGGCCGCGCCCGTGGCCACGAACAGTGCGAAGGGCGTACGGCGGATGTTGATGCCGGACAGGTGGGCGGCCTCGCGGTTGACGCCGATGGCGAAGACGTGCCGTCCGGTCGGGGTGAGCGCCAGGAAGAGGGCGCCGGCGATGAGAACGAGCGCGGCGATGACGACCGGTGCGGCGATCCCCGCGATCCGTGCGCCGCCCAGCCAGGCGAAGCCGGAGCCGAACCCGCTCAGCGGCAAGGGGAAGAGCTGCTGTGCGAGGCCGCGTATCGCGGTGAGCATGCCGAGCGTGACGATGAACGGGGACAGCCCGAGGTGGCAGCACAGTACGCCGTTGACGGTGCCCACGACGGCTCCGGCCGCCAGCGCGCCGAGGACGGCGACGGCCGGCGTGTGCCCGTTGCTCGCCAGCCAGCCTGCCACCAGCCCGCCCAGGGCGAAGGTGGAACCGACGGAGAGGTCGAGATAGCCGCTGATGACGAGCAGGGCCAGCGGTACGGCGACGATGGCCAGGGTAGCCGCGTCGGTGGCGATGCCGCCGAGGTTGGCCGGGGCGAGGAAGCTGCCGGTCGAGAGCTGGAAGGCCACCACCATCACGGCGAGGACGAGGAGCAGGGGGTGGCGTCTGAGGGTGGTCAGACCGCCCGTGGCGAGGACGCGGGGGCGGGTGACGATGCGGTCGGCGGTCGTCATGCTGCTCCTTGGGCGGGCCGGGAGTCGGGCTCGTGGACGGCCGACAGCAGGGCCTGTTCGGTGAGGTCGGGGCCAAAGAGTTCGCCGACGACGCGGCCGCCGGCGACGATCAGGCAGCGGTCGGCCAGGGCGACGACCTCCTCGGGGTCACTGGAGGCGAACAGCACGGCCGTACCGCGTTCGTCGGCCAGTGCGGTCACCACGCGGTAGATCTCCTGCCGGGCGCCGACGTCGACGCCCTGGGTCGGTTCGTCCAGCAGGAGCACCTCCACGTCGCGGGCCTCGTTGATCCACCGGCCCAGGACGAGCTTTTGCTGGTTGCCGCCGGAGAAGGCGCCCGCGGGAAGTCCTGGGCGGGCCGGGCGCAGCCCGACGCTCTCGGCCAGGGAACCGAAGACGCGGCGCTCGGCGCCCAGCGCCCGCACCCCGGCGCGGGAGAGCGGCCGGATCGCGGGCAGCAGCACGTTGTCCTGCGCGGTCAGCGACGGGAACAGCGCCTGGGCCCGCCGGTCCGCGGGTACCAGGGCTATCCCCGCGGCGAGGGCCTGGGCGGGCCGGGCCGGGGTCACCTCCTTCTCCCCGACCCGGATCGTTCCGCCCTGTGCCCGGCGTCGGCCGAAAAGGGTTTCCAGCAGGCGCGTTCGGCCGGAGCCGATGAGACCGAACAGTCCGACCCGTTCGCCTTCGCCGACGGTGAGGCCGACGGGGCCGAAGCCGTGTCCGTGCAGGCCGTCGACGGTGAGGCGGGGCCGCCCGGCGGTCCGCGCGGGACCGCTCCGTGCCGTCGCCTCGTGACGGCGGCCGGCGATGGCCTCCACGAGTTCGTTGCGCGAGAGCCCGGCCACGGACGAGTGGTGGGTGACGCGGCCGTCGCGCATCACGGTGACCGCGTCGGCGAGTCGTTCCACCTCGGACAGCAGGTGGGTGACGTAGACGATGGCGAGGCCCTGGGCGCGCAGGTCCTCGACGCGTTCGGCCAGGGCGTCGCTCTCCGTGCCGGACAGGGCGGCGGTCGGTTCGTCCAGGACGAGCACGGACGCGCTGCGGCTGAGCGCTTTGGCGATCTCCACCAGCTGGCGCTGGCCCATCGGCAGGTCGCCGACGCGGTCACGCGGTGAGCAGCTGGCCGCCACCCGTTCCAGCAGGCCGGCCGCGGCCTCCTCTTGGACGCGCCGGTCGACGCGTCCGCGACGGGTCCACTCCTGGCCGAGGAAGACGTTCTCGGCGACCGTCAGCGCGTCGACCACGCTGAGGGTCTGGTAGATGATCGCCGCGCCCGCGGTGATGGACTCGCGCGGTGTGAGGCGGGCGTAGGACCGGTCGCCGATCTCGATCGTGCCCGAGTCCGGCGGGAAGGCGCCGCCGAGGCATTTGATCAGGGTGGACTTGCCCGCGCCGTTGTGGCCGAGCAGGGCGTGCACCTGGCCGGCGGGGACGGTGAGGTCCACGCCGTCCAGGGCCTTGACCCCGCCGAAGGACTTGGTCAGCCCCTGGATGCGGAGGTTCGTCGTCATGGCCGGCCCTAGGCGTTCTGGGCGAGCAGGGCATCGATCCTGGCCGCGTCGCCGCGCTGCACGAGGTTGACCGGCACCTGAGCGCTGGGGTCGGCCTTGCCCGCGGCGACCGCGAGCGGGACATCGACGATGGCGGCCGCGAGATCGTTCGGGGCCAGGGCCGCCGAGGCCCGGTAGAAGGTGCCCTGCTTGATCGCGAGGAGGGAGGGAGCGGAACCGTCCTGTCCGCCGACGAAGGTATTGGCGTCGTCCATGGCACGGCCCGACTGCTGCAGGGCCTTGAAGGCGCCGTAAGCGGCGGCGTCGGTGATACCGAGGACGATGTTGAGGTCGGGGTGCTTGGCGAGGATGGCCTTGGCCTTGGACAAGCCGGTGTCCGGGTCGATGGCCTGTTCCTGCGCCACCACGTCCACGCCGGGAGCGGCCTTGGTGAACGCCTCGACCATGCCCTTGGTGCGCTCGCGGCCCAACTCGATGGTGCTGTCGGTGAGGAAGGCGACCTTGCCCTTGCCCGCCAGGTTCTCCTCCGCCCACTTCGCCGCCGCCTCGCCCAGCAGGGTTCCGCCCGCACGGAAGCTGAACTGGATGTCGGCGCTCTGGTGCTCCAGCGATCCGCCGTAGGTCACCCAGATCAGGCCCGCCTCCATGGCCCGCTGCGCCACGGCCTCCATGGCCTCGAACACCATCGGGAAGGACACGATCGCCGGGACCTTCTGCGCGATCCAGGTGTTGAGGTTCGAGGCCTGCGTGTCGGCGTTGGCGTTGTCGCTCGTGGTGATCAGGGAGCTGCCGTGCTTCTTCGCCTCGGCCGTGGACAGCTTGACCAGCGTGGAGTAGAGCGGGAGCTGCGTGAAGGGGTAGTCGAGTCCGATCTTCGTCAGCTGCTTGCCCTCTGAGGATGCGGGCTTGGCCGAGGCCGCGGTCTTCTCCGGCGCCGAACAGCCGGCCGCGGCCAGCGCCGTGGTGGCCAGCGTTCCGGCGGACAGTGCGAGGAACCGTCTGCGGGAGGCGGCGGAAGGCATGCTGGACTCAGGAGTGATCATGGCAGGGCTCTCCGAGGGGCAGGCCCGCGGGAGGCGGGCGTCCGGGTCGTGCCGAGTGGCGTGTCGAACAGGAAAGACTCCCGGCCGCCGTGCCGCCATCGGTAGAAATACCGAGCCGGTACGAGGGCGTGACCCCAGGGGGTTCGATTGGGTCACGGAACCGTGAACGTCTTGCCGCCCGGACACCCGCCTCATATCGTTGGGCCTCAAACGATCCGTCTGATTCCGAGCCCGCCCCGGAGGCTCGTTTGCACAGCCATCACCAGATCGCGGCGGCCGCCCGCATCGGCATGCTCGCCCACGAGCCGGACGCACCGGCCGCCTGTGCCGCAGTACTGCGGGAACTCGCCCGTGCCCTCCCCCTCGACGCGGCGACGCTGCTCTCGATCGATCCGGTCACCGGCGATCACATCCAGTTGGCCGGGGTCGGCTACACCACCGAGCTGTCCCAGAACCTGGCAGCCGAGTTCGTCAGAACCCCGTGGTACCAGAACGTCATGCGGCAGGAACTGCCACCGTCCATCTCCGAGGACGCCGACGACACCGGAACGCGCTTCAGGCACGGCTGGTTCTACGCGGAACGGGTCCGCCCCGCCGGGTTCCGCGACGGAGTGACCGGAGCGCTGCGTCACCGCGGCCGCCTCGTCGGCCTGGTGCACCTCTCCACCGAGCGTGCCGACGCGTACGACACCGACGCACGGCGCCTGCTCGCCTGCGTCATGCCGGCGCTCGCGGCCCTGGCCGACCCGGTGCCGCACATCCCCGACCTGGAGAACGGCCTGACGCAGGAGAGCGCGGCGAGCCTCGTGGCGGACGATGCCGTGATCGACGTACCCGGGCATGAGCGCGTGGGGATCCTGCGCGACGAGGTCTTCCACGAGCTGCTGCGGGCCTTCACCAGTACCGGCGGGCGGCGGCTGCGTCTGCTGTGGTCGGTGGGCGGCGACTGGCATCGCGTCACGCTCCAGCGGTACCTGCCGGGTGCCCGCCGCCTCACCGGTGCGGTGCTGGTGGTGCAGACACCCACCGAGCTCCCCTACGGGCTCAGCCCGCGGGAGCTGGAGGTGCTGACCCGGGCGGCCACGGGCCAGACCAACCAGGCCATCGCGCAGGCGCTGTACCTGGCGCCACGGACCGTGCACACCCACATGGAGCACCTGCTGCGCAAGACCGGCGCCGCCTCCCGCGCCGAGGCCACCGCCCTGGCGGTCCGCGACGGTCTGCTGCGCCCGGCTCCGGATCAGGTGGCCCGCTTCGTCGAGCGGTGAGGTGCGCCGGGCGCGGCGGTGCCGGGCAGCTCCCCCCGCGCCGGGCCGGACGGTCCGTCCGTGCGACGGGTCAGCCGATCAGTCGCTCCATGCGCCGCATCACCTCACGACAGAACGCCCCGACGCCGCCCGGGTCGTCGATGAACTGGTTCGGCTTGACGCAGAAGGTGGTGAAGCCGCTCTCCCACTGCTCGGGAACCGAGGCGAGCGCCGCTCCGAGATCGGCCGGCGAGCGCTCGTCGGGGAAGACGGCCTGGGTGCCGCCGATCATCTCCAGTTCGGTGATGTCGCGTCCCGCAGCCGACATCGCGTCCTTCAGCGCCCGCAGGTCTTCGGGCGCGGGCCGGCCGAGCGGATGGAAGCCGTGGCCGTGGCGGACGAGCCGCCGCAGCAGCGGGCCGTGCAGTCGCTGCCCACCGAACCAGAGCCGAGGGCCCTCAGGACGGTACGCCTTGGGCTCGAAGTAGACATCCTGGAAGGGGTAGTTCGGACCGTCGTGGGAGAGGGGTGACGGCCCCCACGCCTTCGCCCACACCTCCAGATGCTCATCGAGCAGCCTTCCGCGCTCACCGAACGGCACGCCGAGCGCGTCGTACTCGTCCCTGCTCCAGCTCACCGTGGGTTGCACCACCAGCCTCCCCTCGCTGATCAGGTCGAGGGTGCCCAGTTCCCGGGCGAGCAGCAGCGGGTGGCGCAACGGTGCGAGGACGGCCGCGGCGGCCAGCCGGAGTCGTTCGGTGACCGAGGCGATGGCGGCGAGCAGGAGCAGCGAGTTCGGCCAGGGGGTGTACGGGTCCTGGTTGCCCGGCAGGGCGTAGTCACGGGGGTTGCCCATGATCCCCCGGTCCGCCGCGTCGGGTCCGAGGACGATGTGCTCGCTGACCATGACGGCGTCGAAGCCGGCGTCCTCTGCCTCGCGGGCCCACCGTACGGCGGTGGGCAGGTCGGCCCGGCCGCCGGTGAGGGTCCAGTTCTCGCTGAGGACGAGCAGCATGCGTGGGGCGGCGGGGGTGCTCATGAAGCTCCTTCTTCAGGCGGAGGAGAGATAGGCCGAGAAGTCATTTCAACCCAAACGAACGTCACTTATCGTGGAGCCGAACTATCCGTTTGGCAAGGAGCGGGCGTCGGGGGCGGCATGAACAGACGCCGTCCGTGCCGTCGGCGGGCCCTCCAGCAGTGCGCTGCGGGGCGGGGGCGCCGCAGGACGGCGCTGCCCCCGCGTGCGCCGAAGCTGGAACGCGTGGGGCAGGCATCCGGAAGGATGCCTGCCCGATCGCTGTTCACAAGGACTCCCGCCGGTGGCGGGAACCTTTGGGGAACTCGGGTCAGCTCATGCCCCGCAGGCGCCAGATCTGGTTCTTCTTCCAGGTCAGGTCGGTCGCCGGGTCGCAGCACCCCCGCTGACAGGCCGGGTTCCGACCATCCGAAAGAGGGACCCGCACCACCGGACGACTCGCGCGGCGGCCGTGCGCCCCTGCAGGGCGAGGGCCGTGTTCGGGGCCCTGCCTCGGCTGCTGCGGCCGTCGGATGCGGCCCGACGCCGGGCCGAGTGGCCGTCGTTCCTTCCGGTCCACGGACGGCGCCGGGCCGACACCGCGTCAGGCGAGCTTCCAGGCCGAGGATGACGGCCGCTCCCCCCGGGGCCAGTGGCCGGTCGGACGAGGGGACCGGTCACCGGCGGCCGGCCGTCGGAGCATGCGCCGCCTGTCAGAGGGCGGTCCTCGACGCCTCGGAACGGAGCAGGGTGTTGAGGTTGGCCATGGAGGTGCGCATGCCGGCACGCATCGCGGGCTGCTGTATGCAGTCGAGGAGCAGTCCCAGCGGACCGAGGCCGATGGTGTACTCGACCTGGTAGAGCATCTCCGTCATCTCCCGGCCGTCGGCGCTGTGGACCGGGCGGAACTCGAAGGTGTTGGTGACGTCCCTCAGCGGGGCGAAGCCGGTGCCGGTGTCGACGCGGCGCTTGAAGGGCTCGATCTCCCTGACGGTCCAGACCGAGTCGGTCTTGAGGGGTCCGATGGTGCGGTTGCGCTCGGAGTAGGTCTTGCCGACGACGGCGACGCCGTGGTGGTCGGTGACCTCGATGGCTCCGGCGACCCACTCGGCGTACCGGTCGGTGCGGGAGATGACGTCCCAGACCCGCCCGAGGGGGGCGTCGATGACAGCGGTCTCGGCGACGACGAAACGGTTCATGGCAGGGTTCCTTTGCTGGTCGGTGCTGGTGGCGCTCAGATCTGGTGGAGGAGTTCGGTGGCGGTGTGGCGGCCGGAGCGGACGGCGCCGTCCATGTAGCCGTTCCAGTAGGGGGAGAACTCGGCACCCGCCCAGTGCACGCGGCCGTGGGGGCGGCCCATCCACTGGCCGAAGTCGGTGAGCACGCCGGGGGCGGCGACGGAGGTGGGGCCGCCCTGGGTCCACTGCTCTGCGGTCCAGTCCTGCTCGACGTAGTCGACGGTGTCGAAGGCGCGGTCCCCGACGACCTGGGCGAAGCAGCGCAGGACGGCGCCGCGGCGCTCGGCGGCCGAACGGTGTGCCCACTTGCGCCATTCCCTGCCGCCGAGGAAGCCCATGAGCACGCCCGGACCGCCGTCGGGCGGGGTGTTGTCGAACATCTCGCGGATGGGGGAGCCGCCGCGCAGCAGACCCATGCCGGACAGCCCGTCCTCCCGCCAGAACGGCTTGTCGTAGACAGCCACGCACTTCATGAGCGTGCCGAACGGCAGCCGCTGGAAGAGCTGGTCCTGCTGCGCCGGAAGCAGCGGGTCCCACACGATCCGCGACGCCACCAACGGCGGTACGGCGACGATCACCCGGTCTCCCCGCCAGTCCCCGGCGTCGGAGACCACGGTGACACCGGTGGGGTCCTGGCTGACGCGCCGCACCGGCGCCGACAGATGGACGCGGCCGTCGAGTTCCTCGGCGAGCCGCTGCGCGACCAGCTGTGAGCCGCCGACGAACCGGCTGTCCTGGGCGCCGCCGGTGGTGCCGGTGCCGCGTTCCATGGTGCCGGGGTGCGTCTCGTTGCCGAACGTCGAGACGTACCAGAGGCTGAACAGCGCGGACGCGTCGCGCGCCTCGCCGCCGTAGGCGGAGTTCAGGAACATGTTGATCATGTCGACGGCGTCGCCGGTGATCTCGGCCTTGCGCAGCCAGGTCTCGTAGGTCATGCCGTCCAGTTCGCGGGCGTTCGGGGCCCGCCAGGGGGCGGCCGGGTCCACCTTGGCCGCGGCCTGGCCGATGCGGGCCAGGGCGATACCCATGTCAGGCAGCGCGAACAGGTCCGGTGGGGTGTGCCCGGTGAACCGCTTGGCCTTGCCGTCGTGGACGTAGACGCTCTCGCCGGGGACGGCGGCCCGATAGGTGTCCACGCCGACCTCCTTGGCCAGCGCCAGGATGTGGTCCTGGGTGGGCCCGACGAACTGCCCGCCGATCTCGGTGACCCGGCCGTCGCCGAGGTGGTGGTTGAGCAGCCGGCCGCCGACCCGGTCGCGGGCCTCCAGCACGGCCACCGACTTGCCCTCCGCCACGAGCTCCCGTGCCGCGGTCAGACCGGCCAGTCCCGCGCCGATCACCACCACGTCGGCCCGGCGGGCCTGGTGTGACGTGGCGATGTCCTTGTCCAGCGTGCTGCTCATGATCGCTCCTTCTCATGGGTGTCCCGGCGCCGCGGAAGGCCCCCGGGGAAGCGGCACAGGCCGATGACCTGGCTCTTCCCGGGGGCGGTGTGCTCCGGTGACCTCACCATACAGGCGACATGGTCGAGCGACAATGTCAGAGGTTCAAGTTAGACGATTTGATCGAGCGACTTGAGCGAGTGATAAAGTCGGTGCTCGAAGCAGGCCGGATGCCGCTCACGGCACCGGAATGCCTCATGCCCGTGCCCGCTCGCCTGCGCGGGCCGACCGGTTCCGTCGTTCGTCCCGTGTCCGCGACGAGACGTCCGGAAATCCCTTACCGACCTCGGGAGTTCGTCATGGCTGTCCTGCTCCATCGGCTGGGCCGCGGTGCCTACCGTCATCGCAAGCTGGTGCTCGGTATCTGGTTCGTGGTCCTCGCCGCTCTCATCACGTGCGTCGGCGTTTTCGGCGGCAAACTCGACGACCGCTTCACCGTGCCCGGGACCGAGTCGCAGCGCGCGCTGGACACCCTCGGCAGGACGCTGCCCGAAGCCTCCGGAGTGAACGCCCAGATCGTCTTCACCGCACCCGAGGGGGGCCAGGTCACCGACGCCCGCTTCACCGCTGCCATCGCCGGAGCCGAGGCGGCGGCCTCCAAGGCTCCCCAGGTCAGCGCCGTCATGGGACCGGGCGTCACCGGCGCCGTCTCGGCCGACCGGAGCACGGCGATCGTGCAGGTGCAGTACTCCGTGCAACGGTCCGAGGTACGCGCCTCGTCGCTGGACGCCATAGAGCGGGCGGCCGAGGCCGCCGAGCAGGACGGGCTGAGTACCTACGTCGGCGGCAGTGTCTACGGCAGCAACGGCGTGCACATAGGCCCGTCCGAGATCATCGGCGTCGCCGTCGCCGTGCTCGTCCTCGTCGTCACCTTCGGCTCCCTGCTCGCCGCGGGCATGTCGCTCCTGCCGGCCCTGATCGGTGTGGCCGTGGGACTCGCCGGGCTGCTCGCCCTCGCTCCGGCGGTCAGCATCTCCTCCACCGCCGTCACGCTCGCGCTGATGCTGGGGCTGGCCGTGGGTATCGACTACGTCCTGTTCATCCTCTCCCGCCACCGCCAGCAGCTCGCCCGCGGCACCGATCCGCAGGAGTCCGTGGCGCTGGCCACCGGCACGGCCGGCAGCGCGGTCGTCTTCGCCGGCAGCACCGTGATCATCGCCCTGGCCGCACTCAGCGTCATCGACATCCCGTTCCTGACCGTGATGGGCCTCGGTGCCGCCGGAGCCGTCCTCGTCGCCGTCCTGGCCGCGATCACCCTGGTCCCGGCCCTCGCCGGATTCGCCGGCACCCGACTGACCCCGAAGCCCGGCAGCAAGGCGGCACAGCAGGCCACCGACCCGGGCGGATCCGCCGGGCGAACCACCTTGGGCGCCCGCTGGGTGAAGTTCGCCGTCGCCAAGCCCCTGCTCACCGTCCTGGCCGTCGCGGGCCTCCTCCTCGCGCTCGCCCTCCCGGCCGCCGACCTGCGCCTGGCCCTGCCGGACAACGCGTCGGCCCCGGTCGGCTCCACCGAGCGCAAGGCATACGACACGATCCGCGACAAGTTCGGCCCCGGCTTCAACGGCCCGCTCCTGGTGCTGACCGACACCGACCATGGGCCCGGCGCGCAGGCGGGCTCCGAGGTCGCCCGCGAGCTGCGGGACCTCAAGGGTGTCAAGGCGGTGCTGCCGGCGGTTCCCACGCGTGACGCGGCGCAGACCGTCGTCCAGGTCGTCCCCGAGACCGGCCCCGACAGCGTCCGCACCGACCGGCTCGTCCGGGACATTCGTGCCACGGCCCCGGACCTGCGTGAAACCACCGGAGCGAGGGTCGCCGTCACCGGCACCACAGCCGTCAACATCGATGTCTCCAGCCGCCTCAGCGACTCCCTGCTGCCGTTCATGGCGATCGTCGTCGGCCTCAGTCTGATCCTGCTGACCATGGTGTTCCGCTCGCTGGTCGTCCCCCTGAAGGCCGCCGCCGGGTTCCTGCTCTCGGTCGCCGCATCGCTCGGCATGGTCGTCGCCCTGTTCCAGTGGGGCTGGCTGGCCGACACCCTCGACCTCGCCCACACCGGTCCCGTCGTCAGCTTCCTGCCGATCATCCTGATCGGCGTGCTCTTCGGACTCGCCATGGACTACGAGGTGTTCCTCGTCTCCGGGATGCGCGAGGAGTGGGTCCACACCGGTGAGGCCCCCCGCTCGGTGACCGACGGCGCGCGGCACAGCGTACGAGTCGTCACCGCGGCCGCCCTGATCATGTTCACCGTCTTCGCCGGGTTCTTCCCGCTCGACGACGCCCTGATCAAGCCCATCGCCTTCGCGCTCGCCGTCGGCGTCGCCATTGACGCCTTCGCCGTCCGCCTGACCCTCGTCCCAGCAGTCCTCGCCCTCGCCGGACGACACGCCTGGTGGCTCCCCGCCTGGCTCGGCCGGCTCCTGCCCGACCTCGACGTCGAGGGCACCCGCCTCCAGAAAGTCCCGGAGGTGGAGCACAAGGAGCCGGAGCAAGTCTCCTGAACCGGCTGCGCACCCGGCGGATCCACCGCCTCGCGCGGGGCCCTGGCCCGGAGGGAGCGCCACCTCCGGTCCAGGGCCCCGGCCCTGCCACCGGAACTGCGCTGGGGCCGGCGAGTGCAGTTCGTCCTCGGAGCCGTCCTCAGCCTGGTCGGCTGCTGGATCCGCCAGGGCGCGCAGGAGACGAGGAACGCCGAGCAGCAACGGGCCCCGCGCCCCGGCCTGTTGGAGGCGCGGGGGCACGGCACCGTACGTGGGGACGCAGTTCAAGGAGCTCGGGCACGCGGATCTCTTCCCCTGGTACGTCGCCGCCCTGTGCCTCGGCTCCTCGCTCGTGTATCTGCGGCTTCCCGAGACGACTCACAAGGCGTTGCGACGCTGAGCCCGCCTCCGCGCCGTCCGGGACCCGGTGGTCAGATCCGCCCGCCGGTCAGACGGGTGATCGGACCCAGCGTCCGGCGGCCCGCACGCCGGCCCGCCGCGTACGACGTCGCGCCCAGGGCGGTCAGTCCCGCGCCCAGCCCCGCGACGAGGACCTTGCGGTCGGCGATGACCGTCCAGGCCGTCTTGGCGAGGGCCACCGCCTGGCCCGATGCGGCGACGACGGCCTGCCGGCCGGACTCGACGCGCTCGGCCGCCGTGTGGGCGACCTTGGTGGTCACCTCGGCCGCGCGCCCCGCGCTACGTCCCGCCGTGTCCGCGGCCGCAGACGCCGCGTCACCGGTCTTGCCGGCCGCCTTCTCCGCCGCCTTGGACGCCGGCGCGGTCGCCTTGGCCGTGGTGCGTCGGGCCTTGGACGCCGTCCCGCGCGTCGATCCGGACTCTTGACTCGTGTCGTTGTTCGAAGGACTCATGGACATCGCGTTGCCGCTCCCCTCGACGGCAAACACGTTCGGGCCGGACCATGTGCGCCGGGCCCGCGACGACCACCCGAACTTCCACAGGTCGTCGCTCACACAGACCTGGGCGCCCATGTTCCGTTCCGTCATGCGGAGCGCGGCGTCGGCCAGGTCGGCGTGGATGTGGGCCACCGCGTCCCGGGGGACCGGACCAGCCGGTCGATGCCCTGCTGGGACAGCGGTACCCCAGGGAGGTCTCGAAAAGGATCGAGTGCCGGGCCTGGACGACGGGTGCCCCGAAACACGGCGACGCGCCTCACGCTCACCCAGGAGGTCATCGGAGCCAGGCTGCGACGTCGGTCCCTTCCCGTACGTACACGGGGATCCGTTCCAGTGGGGTCCTTGCGTCCAGCCGCGTACCGCCCTTCAGCACGCGCCCGGTGACCGCGTCGAGCCACCGCGCGCCGACCGGCAGATACACCTGGCGGACCCGCGCGCCCGCCTCGTACACGGGTGCCACCAGCACATCGGGGCCGAGCAGGAACTGGTCATCCACGTCCCATGCCTGTGCGTCCTCGGGGAAGTCGAAGAACCGCGGACGCATCGCCGGGGCGCCGGTGCGGTGGGCCTCCTCGGACAGCCGGGTCAGGTACGGGCGCAGCCGCTCGCGGAGCATCAGGTGGTCGCGGAGGATGCCGTACGCCTCTTCGCCGTAGGACCAGACTTCGTTCGGACCGCCGGTCATGTCCGTGGAGAACGTGGGGTGGTTGGGCTTCCGGTTCCCGTGCAGCCGCATGACGGGGCTGAAGGTGCCGTACTGGAACCACCGGATCAGCAGCTCGCGGTACGCGGGGTCGTCCGGGTCGCCGCCGCCGAACCCGCCGATGTCGGTGTTCCACCAGGGGATGCCGCTCATCGCGACGTTCAACCCGGCCCTGATCTGGCGCGCGAGGGAGTCGAAGGTGGTGGGGATGTCACCGGACCACAGCAGGGCTCCGTGACGCCGGCTGCCCGCCCACGCGGAACGGACCAGCGAAAGCGGCCGGTCCTCACCTGCCGCGCGCAGGCCGTCGGCCACCGCGCGGGTGTGCAGCAGAGGGTAGAGGTTCGCGGCCTCGGCGGCCGACCCGGCCGCGTAGACGGCGCGGTCGGCGACCTCCCGGGGCAGATCGGGCTCGCAGGCGTCCAGCCAGAAACAACCGACCCCCAGCGACCGGTAGTTGTCGTTCAGCCGCTGCCACAGCGCGGCGCGTGCCCCGGGGTGGGTGGCGTCGTAGTACGCCATGGGGAGCGTCAGCGCCGGCCCGGCCTCCCGGGAAGGCCACGCGAAGGTGAGCAGACCGCCGTCCGCGTCCCGGACCAGGTGCCCGGACATGCGCAGCTCGTCGTAGGTGTCGCTGCCGGGTTCGACGGTCGGCCACACCGAGACGGCGAGCTTCACCCCGAGGCCCGCCAACTCCTCGGTCATGGCCGCGGGGTCGGGCCATTCGCTCTCCTCCTCCTCGAAACGCCAGCCACCCATCTTCGGCCAGTGGAAGAAGTCGCAGACGATGACGGACAGCGGCAGCCCTCGCTCTCTGTACTCCCGTACCACCGCCAGGAGTTCGTCCTGGGTGCGGTAGCGCAGTTTCGACTGCCAGAAACCGGACGCCCACTCGGGGAGGAGGGGCGGGCGTCCGGTGACCAGGGTGTAGGCGTCGAGGATCTGGGCCGGGGTGTCGCCGGCGGTGATCCAGTAGTCGACGCGCCCGCCGCCGTCGGCGGTCCACCGGGTGGTGTCGGCGCCGAGTTCGACGCGGCCGGCGGCGGGGTTGTTCCACAGCAGTCCGTACCCGCGCGAGGAGTGCAGGAAGGGGATGGTGGCCACGGTGTTGCCCTGGACGAGGTCGATCACACAGCCCTTCTGGTCCAGGCGCCCGTGCAGATGCCGCCCCAGGCCGTGCAGCCGCTCACCGTCGTACGCCTCGAAGTGCTGCTCCGTGCGGCCGCCAGCCGCGTGGACGCAAGGGCCGGCGTGGTGGGTGTAGGGGGCTTTGTCCGCGAGGAGTTCACGGCCCGAGGCGGCGTGGCAGAACCTCAGCCGGCCGTCGGCCGAGGCCTCGACGACGAGGCGGCCGTTGAGGAGACGGGCACGGCCCTCGTCCGATACGAGCACTTCGGCCTGCGGGGAGGGCGAGGGTGGGCTCTCCAGCGCGCCCGGGACGGTGGGGTCGATGGTCCCCGATGAGGCCCGGACCCGGACGGCGTCCGGCCCCCAGGGCTCGATGCGGAGGATTTCTTCGGCGGTGTGCCGTTCCAGGCCGCCTGCACGGACACGGTAGGACAAGGGGAAGTCCTCGGTTCGGCTCAAGTGCCCGGGCACATGGTCCGTGCGGGCAGGGGCTGCTTCGGTATCCGCGCGTTCATCCGGAGGGGCGCGGGCGAGGCGGGAGCCCCGCCGACAGTTCGAGTTGACTTTCTCCAGCTCTGGCACTCCTCACACCCTTCACGGCGCTCCAATGTTTGACTCGGCGTCAGAACGCGGGCCGGACACATACCAGCAGGTAACAAAGTCTTTCGTGTCGCAAGACTAGACAGAGGCAACGTTCGTATCCGTTAATCCATCCCATGTATCAGTGGCGAGGGCTGATGGGACCGAGACCTCTATGAATTCCAGGCCTCGTGCCCAACAGGGCTCCATCCTGGCTCACAGTCGCCGCCAACGACTCCGCTGTGATGTCGTCGGCCTGCCGCGTATGGCGCCACACCGGCAGCAGACCAGCCCGTGACGCACGGCACCCGACCGTCGGACATGCGAGCGAACGCACCAACGGCCAAGCAGTCACTGTCCACTCACCGAAAGGTTCAAGATGTCTTCCTCCGTCAGCAGACGGCGCCTGCTGCAGGTGGCCGGGGCCACCGCCGCCGCCTCTGCCACCGGGTCCTTCGTCGGGGCATCTGCCGCCCACGCGGCGGCCGTTCCCCCCGCGAGGGCCGACATCGGGGTCTCCGCGCACCCCTTCGCACTCGACCAAGTCCGGCTCACCGCGAGCCGGTGGCTGGACAACCAGGACCGTACGCGGAACTACCTGCGGTTCGTCGATGTCGACCGGCTGCTGTACAACTTCCGCGCGAACCACCGGCTGTCCACCAACGGCGCCGCTGCCACCGGCGGTTGGGACGCGCCGGACTTCCCCTTCCGTACCCACGTCCAAGGGCACTTCCTCACGGCCTGGGCACAGCTGTACGCCGTGACCGGGGACACCACCTGCCGGGACAAGGCGACGTACATGGTTGCGGAGCTGGCCAAATGCCAGGCCAACAACAGCGCCGCCGGTTTCGACGCCGGGTACCTCTCCGGCTATCCCGAGTCCGACTTCACCGCTCTCGAGCAGCGGACCCTGAGCAACGGCAACGTGCCGTACTACACCATCCACAAGACCCTCGTCGGCCTCCTGGACGTATGGCGCCACATCGGCAGCACCCAAGCCCGGGGCGTGCTGCTCGCCCTGGCGGGATGGGTCGACCGGCGTACCGGCCGGCTGACCGGCCAGCAGATGCAGACCATGCTGCAGACCGAGTTCGGCGGCATGAACACCGTGCTGACCGATCTCTACCAGCAGACCAATGACGCGCGGTGGCTCACCGTCGCCCGACGGTTCGACCACGCCGCGGTGTTCGATCCCCTGGCGTCCAACCAGGACCGGCTCAACGGACTGCACGCCAACACCCAGGTACCCAAGTGGATCGGGGCCGCCCGGGAGTACAAGGCCACCGGCACCACCCGCTACCGGGACATAGCCACCAACGCCTGGAACATCACCGTCAATTCGCATACCTATGCCATCGGCGGCAACAGCCAGGCGGAGCATTTCCGTGCCCCGAACGCCATCGCCGGCTTCCTGAACAAGGACACGTGCGAGAGCTGCAACACCTTCAACATGCTCACCCTCACCAGGGAACTGTTCGCCCTGGACCCGAACCGCGCCGCACTGTTCGACTACTACGAGCGGGCATGGCTGAACCAGATGATCGGCCAGCAGAACCCGGCCGACGACCACGGCCACGTCACCTACTTCACGCCGCTCAGCCCGGGAGGCCGACGCGGCGTGGGCCCGGCGTGGGGCGGCGGCACCTGGAGCACGGACTACGGCACCTTCTGGTGCTGCCAGGGCACAGGCCTGGAGATGCACACCAGGCTGATGGACTCCATCTACTACCGCAGTGACGACACCCTGATCGTGAACATGTTCGTGCCCTCGGTGCTCAACTGGTCGGAGCGCGGAATCACGGTCACCCAGACCACGACATACCCCGTCAGCGACACCACGACCCTGCGGGTCACCGGCAACGTCAGCGGAACCTGGGCGATGCGCATCCGTATCCCGGGCTGGACCACCGGGGCCACCATCAGCGTCAACGGCGCGGCGCAGAACATCACCACCACCCCCGGCAGCTACGCCACCCTGACGCGCTCCTGGACCTCCGGCGACACGGTGACCGTCCGCCTGCCCATGCGGGTCATCATGCGAGCGGCCAACGACAACGCGAACGTCGCCGCGATCACCTACGGCCCGGTGGTCCTGTCCGGCAACTACGGCAACTCCGCGCTCAGTTCCCTCCCGACGCTGGACACGTCCTCGATCACACGGTCCAGCGGCAGTTCGCTCGCCTTCACCGCCACCGCCAACGGCTCCCCCGTCAGCCTGGGCCCCTTTCACGACGCGCACGGCCACAACTACACCGTCTACTGGAACGCCGGCGGCAGCGTCCGCCTGGCCAACGTGGGCAGCGGTCTCCTACTGGGCATCCAGAACATGTCGACGGCCGACGGTGGCCGCGCCTTGCAGTGGCCGGACAACGGCACCGCCGACCACGACTGGTACATGATCACCGACGGGAACGCGGTCCGCTTCCGCAACGCCCACAGCGGCAAGGTGCTCGGCGTCATGAACATGTCCACGGCAGACGACGCGACCGTCCTGCAGTGGTCGGACAACGGCACCGCCGACCACCGATGGACGCTGCTCGACCAGGGAGACGGCACCTTCAAGATCCGCAACGAGCACAGTGGAAAGCTACTCGCCATCGCGGACAACTCCACCGCTGTCGGTGCGTTCGCGGTTCAGGACTCGGACGACGGCACCGCCGACAACCGGTGGCGCATCGCGAGGAACTGAGAACCGGTCACACTCCGCCCTTCAGCTCGCTCGACGCTTCGACCATGGTTCGACATACCGAACATCAGGGTCGTGTCGCAGCACATCAGTCCGGACGGCCTCCACCGGGGCCGACCGGAACCGCTCACCCACGGAATGAGGTCCCATGCTCAGACGCACTTTCAGCCGCAGGCATCTGTCTGTGGTACTCGCGGCCCTGGTCGCCTCGGCGGCGACGCTCGTCGCCGACCCGGCTCAGGCGGCCACCAGCGGCGCCTTGCGCGGCACTGGTTCCGGCCGGTGTCTCGATGTGCCGAACGCCAGCCAGACGGACGGCACGAACCTGCAGATCTGGGACTGCCACGGCGGGACCAACCAGCAGTGGACGCTGACGGACAACAACCAGCTCACCGTGTACGGCAACAAGTGCCTCGATGTTCCGGGCCACGCCGGCACGGCCGGTACCCGGCCGGTGATCTGGGCCTGTAACGGCGGTACGAACCAGCAGTGGCGGGTCAACTCCGACGGCACGATCGTCGCCGTGGAGTCCGGGCTGTGCCTGGACGTCAGCGGCGGCGCCACGGCCAACGGCACGGCGGTGCAGCTCTGGAACTGCAACGGCGGCACCAACCAGAAGTGGACCGGCCTGTCCGCATCGCCGGGCGGCACGTGTGCTCTTCCGTCGACGTACCGGTGGAGCTCGACCGGCCCGTTGGCTCAGCCGTCGAACGGGTGGGCCTCGCTGAAGGACTTCACCACCGTGACGCACAACGGCCGGCACCTGGTCTACGCGACCTACTCTGACGGATCGTCGTGGAAGTCGATGGCGTTCAGTCCGTTCACGAACTGGTCGGACATGGCATCGGCCACCCAGACCGGGATGAGCCAGGGCGCGGTGGCTCCCAAACTGTTCTACTTCGCGCCCAAGAACATCTGGGTGCTGGCCTCAAACGGGTGGGGCACCCAGTGGCCCTTCGTCTATCGCACGTCGAGCGACCCCACCAATCCCAACGGCTGGTCCGCGCCGCAGCCGCTGTTCACCGGCAGCGTCCCCGACGGCAGCGCGATCGACCCGACCCTGATCGCCGACGACCAGAGCATGCACATGTTCTTCGCCGGTGACAACGGCAAGATCTACAAGTCGACCATGCCGATCGGGAACTTCCCTGCCAGCTTCGGCTCGTCGTACACGACGATCATGAGCGACACGGTGAAGAACCTGTTCGAGGCGCCGGAGGTCTACAAGGTCCAGGGCCAGAATCAGTACCTCATGATCGTTGAGGCCAGGGGTGCGAACGAGCACCGCTTCTTCCGCTCGTTCACGGCCTCCAGCCTGAACGGTCCGTGGACCCCGCAGGCCGCCACCGAGTCCAACCCCTTCGCGGGCAAGGCCAACAGCGGTGCCACCTGGACCAACGACATCAGCCACGGTGACCTGGTCCGCAACAACCCCGACCAGACCATGACCATCGACCCCTGCAACCTGCAGTTCCTCTACCAGGGCCTGTCACCCGACACACCGTCGGGCACCGACTACATCAAACTGCCGTACCGGCCGGGCCTGCTCACCCTGCAGCGCTGAGCCGCGGGCACACGACCGGAAGCTGGTGACCGTGCCTGTCAGGCACGGTCACCAGCGGCTCGCCCCATCTCCCAGGAAGGAACGAACCCCCCATGGTCCCCCTACACAGACGACTGCTGCGTCTCCTCGCGGCCACCACACTGACGCTCACCGCCTGCGTCACCGCCTCGGCCGGCACGACCGCCGAGGCCGCGCCGGGCAGCCCCGCGCTCACCCCGCCGCTGGGCTGGAACAGCTGGAACAGCTTCGGATGCGGGATCACCGAGGCCCAAGTACGCGAGGCCGCCGACGCGATGGTGTCCTCGGGCATGCGCGATGCCGGCTACCAGTACGTCGTCGTCGACGACTGCTGGTTCGACCCGCAGCGCGACAGCGCGGGCAACCTGCGGGCCAACCCGACCAAGTTCCCCAGCGGCATGAAGGCACTCGGGGACTACATCCACAGCAAGGGCCTGAAGTTCGGCATCTACCAGGCACCCAACGAGCGCACCTGCGCGCAGGGCGTGGGCACCTACCCCGGCTCCACCGGCAGCAAGGGCCACGAGGTCCAGGACGCCAACACGTTCGCCTCATGGGGCGTGGACTACCTCAAGTACGACTGGTGCTCCGGCAACGGCACCCTCAGCGAGCAGGTCGCGCAGTTCACCCTCATGCGCGACGCCCTGCGCGCCACCGGCCGCCCGATCGTCTACAGCATCAACCCCAACAGCTTCCACGCCCCCACCGGTGACAAGTTCAACTGGGGCGAGGTCGCCGACCTGTGGCGGACGACCGAGGACCTGCTCGACATCTGGCAGAACAACAACACCAACAGCTATCCGATGGGCGTCGGCAACGTCCTGGACATCACCGCGCCACTGGCCGCTCAGTCGGGTCCGGGCCACTGGAACGACCCCGACATGCTCGTCGTCGGCCGTCCCGGCCTGTCCCTGACCGAGTCCCGCTCCCACTTCGCCCTGTGGTCGCTGCTCTCGGCCCCCCTCATGGCCGGCAACGACATCCGCACCATGTCCGCCGACGTGAGCGCGATCCTGCGCAACCCGCGTCTGCTGGCGGTTAACCAGGACTCGCTGGGCGCGGGCGGGCGCCGGGTGCGCGACGACGGGGACACCGAGGTGTTCGCCAAGTCGCTGTCCGACGGCTCGGTCGCGGTCGGCCTGTTCAACCGGGGAGGGAGCACCACGACCATCACCGCCACGGCCGCCCAAGTCGGCCTCACCGGCGGGCCGTTCACCCTCACCGACCTGTGGACCGGCGGCACGTCCAGCACCTCCGGCCAGATCTCCGCGAGCGTCCCCGCGCACGGTGTCGCCGTGTTCAAGATGACCGGCGGGAGCCCGCTGGCCGCCACCACCGCACGCCTGCGCGGTACCGGGTCCGGCCGCTGCCTGGACGTGGACCGCGCCGCCACCACGGCCGGGACGACGACGCTCATCTGGGACTGCCACACCGCCGCCAACCAGCTGTGGACCAGCTGGGCCGGAGGCGAGATCCGCGTCTACGGCGACAAGTGCCTGGACGCCCGCGACCAGGGCACCACCAACGGCACACCCGTCATCATCTGGCCCTGCAACGGCCAGGACAACCAGAAGTGGACCACGCAGGCCGACGGTTCGATCCGCAACCTCCACGCCGGGCTGTGCCTCGACGTCGACGGAGCCGGCACCGCCAACGGGACACCGGTCATCCTGTGGACCTGCAACGGCCAGAACAACCAGAAGTGGACCACGCTCCGGTAACCCCCTGGCACCGCGCAGCACGACACCCGTTCGGAAGGGGGCAGTCCCACCGCAGCAGGCCGAGCTGCGGGGGCTGCCTACCTGCGCCGAAACCGGCACTTCGACCCATCGCCGACCCCCGCCGATCGGAGGGGGGGTCGGTCGGCCGACCGGCGGGGCACGTCCTGAAGCCCGGCGGACGGTCGACCGCCCGCGCCTGAGCCAGGTTGTCCCGGTGACCGAGATCGAAAGCGCCGAGAAGGCGCCTCTCCAGCCCTTACCCTCACCCGAGTCCGCCCCGGCGACGGACCGCCCTTGGTCGACGGCGCGGCTGGTCGGGGTGGACCTCGCCCGTGCGGTGGCCGTGTTCGGGATGTTCGCCGTGCACGTCGGCCCCTTCAACCCCTTCCCCACGTCCGGCGACGACGTGGGCACCTGGTCCGTCTGGCTGGCGAGCGGCCGGGCCTCGGCGCTGTTCGGCCAGGAAGTACACCCAGCCGCCGACGCTGTCCCCGGCTGACGTCATCGGGGCGATGTACACGATGTACATGCCGAACACCGCCAGTGCGCGGGCGAGATCCAACCCAAGCAGGCGTCCCATCGAGGGGCCGGGCGAGGCCTGCCCGGCGGACTCGGACGAGGTGCGGGGCCCTGGAGGCGAGTACTCCTGCGGCGGCTTGTGTCTGTTTCATACGGAGAATCTCGCGTGCGCGCCAGGAGACGGACCATCCGGCAGTCTTCGGTAGCGCCCCCGCCGATCGGCCGTGACCGCCCCGCCGACCGGCGGAACAGCGCCGCCGGCCAACCGCCCTACTTGATGAGGGCGTTGGCCACCACAACCATGAGCCCGAGCAACGAGTCCAGTGTGCCGATCTTCAAAGCGGAGCCCCAGGTGCGGCCGGCGGCGCGGGCCGCGAGCAGGCCCCAGGCGAACAGCAGCACCGCGGCTCAGAGCACGGACAGGCTGACGCAAATACACGCGGGACATGGCTGGGTGATCCTCGAACGGTACGGAAATCGACTGCGGCCCGCGGACTCGGGCGAGCCACGGACCGATCCCACCGGACGAGAGCCGCGGACACCATCCGCCGAGCCTCGCCCACCCGCCCGCCCGCCGATGGGCCGGAGCGCTCCCCCCGAACAGCTGGAACCGGCCTGCCGGGTGGCGGAAGTCCACAGCGGCCGCACCGTCGCGCGCCTGGCCGGACGTACTGAGCAACTCGGACGGGCCCCGCGTCGCGAAATCGGCCCGGAGAGGGCTCCTGGCACCGGTGTCCTGTCGGGATCTGAGCCCGGAGGGGGCTCAGACCCCGGGCGCGGGGTTCATCCGGCGGTCAGAGCGGTCCACTTCTGGTTGGAGCCGCCGTTGCAGTCCCACAGCACGAGCGGTGTGCCGTCGGTCGTGGAGGAGCCCGGAACATCGAGGCAGCGGCCGGAGGCGGGGTTGCGGTAGCCGCCGTTGTAGGGCTGCCAGACCTGGTTGGAGCCACCGTGGCAGGACCAGATCTGCACCTTGGTGCCGTTGGCGGTATTGCCGCCGGCGGCGTCGAGGCACTTGCCCACGGAGCGCAGGGTGCCGTCGGTGTAGAGCGACCAGAGCTGGTTGGCACTGCCGCTGCAACCCCAGGTCTGGACGGCGGTCCCGTCGACGGTGCCGGCGCCGTTGACATCCATGCACTTGCCGGCGATGCCGGACTGCACGGGGGCGGGGGCTGGGGCGGGGTTCTTCAGCCACCCGGCGCTGTCCGCGGCCTGGACACCGCGGTGGAAGGCGTCGGCCATCTTCTGAGTGGGCGGTTCGTGAGGTGATGTCTGTTCCGGCTGAGGTTGGAGCAAGGCCGCTGGTGGAGGTTCCGTCGGTTATTGCTTCCTGGCGAAGTTGCCGGTGTCGGCCTCGGTGAGGATCCCGAGTTTGACCAGGCGTTTCAGCTTGGCGCGGGTGCCTTCGACGTTCTTCGGCAGCACTTCGTGGCCGAGGGCTTCGCAGACGTCCTTGGCCCGTAGCGGTCCGGTCGCGTGGTTGAAGGCGGCGAGGATGCGGGGTAGTCCGGGTGCTCGGGCAGGTCCGGCGCGACGGCAGGGAGCCGGTCGGCGAGGCCGGTGACGGTTGTGCGGGTGATCGCGAGGTGCTCCAGACGCATCTCGGCCTCCCGCAACCGGGTCTGCAGGTCGTCGATCTGTGCACGAAGGTCGTCGGCCAGGGCCCGGGCGGCATCTGCCTGGAGGTCCAGGGCGTCGAGCAGGGGCTGGATGTTCACGCTGCCGCCGCCTGCGCCTCGCGCCAGGTGGGGGCGTTCGCGCCGGTGAGGCGCCGGGTCATGGCGTGGGTCATCGCCCAGTAGACGCGGGAGGCGGAGGACGAGGGGCGGTGCTCGTAGTCGCGGACCAGGCGCCGGTGCAGTATCAGGATCCCGTAGGTCTGCTCGACCCTCCACCGCTTCGGCTGCGGCACGAACCCCTTGACCTGCAGGTTGCGTTCGACGATCTCGACGTCGATCCCCAGACCGGCGCCGTGCGCGACGACCTGGTTCTTGAAGCCCTGATCGACCAGGGCTTTGCGGACGGTTGTGCCGGCGTGCTCGGCGACCTGGTCCAGCAGCATGATGCCCGCGGCGTTGTCGTGGGTGTTCGCGGCGAGGACGACGACCGCGATGACCAGGCCGAGGACGTCCACGGCAAGACCCCGCTCGCGGCCTGGCACCCGCTTGGCCGGATCGTGGCCGCTCGTGGAGGCGGGGGCCCCGGCGGCCACGTGGACACTCTGGGTGTCCAGCACCACCAGGGTCGGGTCCTCTAATCGTCGGGCCCTCTCCCGGACCTGGCAGCGCAGGAGTTCATGGATGACCTGGTCGGTCCCGTCGTCCCGCCAGGCGGCGAAGTAGTAGTACGTCGCGCTCTTCTGTGGCAGGTCGTGCGGGAGACAGGCCCACTGGCAGCCGGTCCGCCCCTGGCCGAGGATCGCGTTAACGATCTCCCGCATGTCGTAGGCGCCCTGGTGGCCGCTGACAGAGCGGTGTCGGTTCTTCCACGCGGTGATCACCGGCTCGATCAACGACCACTGCTCGTCCGATAAGTCACTCGGGTACGGCTTGCGTTCACTCAACCGGTCACATCACCAGATCAACAACCGCGGACCGGCAGATTCCGCCCCGCCGCCACACCATCAGGCGACAGCAGATCACCTCAAAGACTCACGAACCGCCCACTCAGCAGGTGTGCACCCGTCCCACTACGCCGGAGGAACCACCTCCAGCAGGGGAACTTGATTTGCCGTCAGGCCGTACTCCACAGAAAGCGGCCTACTACAGGGCGGCGGCCGCCGCCCTGGCCTCCCGTTCTGCACGTTCCGTCTCGGCCCGGCGCAGGGACAGCGGCCTCAATAGCTGCGAACTGGCGGCAGCGTTGGGCGCGGAATCGCCTCGATCGGGGCCAGCGCACCGTCCGGCCTCCCCTACGCTCGTGGACCCGCGTCGTCGAGTGGGGCGCCGACGCTCAACTCCCGGCTCGGACAGACCCCTCAGCCCTGATCCACCCCCTGCGTCGGCCGTCTTCGAGAACTGCCGAATCCATAGCTCTCAGGGCAGGCAGCGGCAACCACCGGATTCCCATCAAAGCGAATGAAACGGGTGACCCAAGGTGTACACCTGGGGCACCCATTTACTTCTATTCAGATTCAGAGACCCGAGAACTCCGGAACCTTTTCCGGGTTCCCGTAGGTTAGAACGCGACGCAACCCAGCACGCATTCTCTCCAAGTCCACCTCAGGTGCAATGTTCAGCTCGATCTCCGAAGCAGGAAGATCGAGCTCTTCGACCGCCTCAGAGTTGAATTGGAAGCTGATCCCTTGCGAAGAGAGGGAAACCTTCTCCAACCCCCCGTAGTGCACGCCCCCCGTCTCGTTAAGAATGCAATAGCTGTCCAGGCCGAGCCTGCGGGATTGCTCGTCAGGCGCTTCCAGCCCGGCCTGAAAGATGAAATGCCCGCTTTCTCCGTACCGATCTTCAGCGAGGCCTACGATGAAGCAGGAATCGGGGACATTCTCCTCGGAGGTGACGACTCTGACGAGCCAGTCAAGACGACTCATATCCTCTCACCCACCGGCGCTCGCGGTTAAACGAAACTACATGGGCCAACTAATCCAGCACTCTCAGTTCGACTGAAAACCGGTCGCTAAGTCATACGCGAACTCCCGCTGCACGAAGGATGGCACGCCCCTCTGCCACCAGCGCGTCTCGTCCGGCCAAATGACCAGACCGTCGCAAAGGAGCGTGCGAAATCTGGCGTCGCCGCACTTGACCTCAGCGGCGAACAACAGCGCATTCGCCCCCGGATTCCGCTCAGTGAGGGAAATCCACATCCATTACTCTCAGGGCTTCCCTCGCTGTAGCCACCACTGTGTCCCACGGCTGCGATTGGATAATTTCACGATCACTCTCAGCAGTAGACGTAATGGCGCGATCGACAGCAGCATTCAGGTCCTTCATGACGCTCACTTCTCTTTCGTCACGGAGGATGAAACCCACCCTGCCCGTAGGATCGTCCAAGACTCCGGTGTCGTCGAAGAAGTCCAGCATGTCATCCATGGCCGAGTCTCCGGCCGACGTCCAGTTCCCTTCCTGCCAGCCTCTGTCACTCAGCTTCACGAGCCATTCGATCAACTGGGCACGCAGCCAGGGTGTTTGCAGGAGTACATCGTCAGGGGGCATTCCAGTTCCTCCAGGTCAGCCACTCGCTCATCGGTACGTGAGCTTCGACTGGGTAGTCCTGAATTCTTGCTCCGGGCGGCAGTAGCAAACCACCTCGCCCTACGATCCTGCCACCTGAGTTGATCACGACATGATCGACCTGCTGAGTGGCATGCGCCGAGTTCGGGTCTCCCCTGTCGATCCGGACGCTGTCCTGGCCCTTAGGGGCGCGCCAGACGAAGCCGGGCTTGTCCAGATCCTTCCTATATTTCTTGGTCATGTTGGGACCGCTCCACCCGCCGGGGATCTTCCCGCTGCCATTGGGAAACCAACCCGGACCCGAGACCTGGGACGGCCTTGGCTTCTTCATGCCGTTGTGCGCGAAGATTGCTGCCAGCGCTGAGGGCACTTGATATTCGTCACTGGTGATGTCGTAGCCGTGCTCGGCGACCCACTTGTCGAACTGGGTGCCGTAGTCACAGCCTGGATTCCCCGGGCCTCCGCCCCAGCAGTCTTCGTCCCAGATCCAGCCCGCGTACTCGACGGCGTGCGGGACGTTGCTGATGGCGCCGTAGAAGACCTCTCCTACACTTCGGCAGGTGCTGGAAAGGAAGCCCCAGTCCTTGCAGCTGTCGTCGACGTGGTAGGCCTTTTGCGAGGAGCTGCCGTCGCCGCCGCTGGAGCCGACGTTCCCCCCACCGTGCCCATTACCGCTGCTGTTGCCTGCGGTCCCTCCTGTGTACTCCGGGCAGTTCGGGTTGAGGAGGCTCGGGCATGCAACTACGGGTTTCGCGGCTTCGTTTGGCCTGCCGTTCCCGGGAGTTCCGTCGGGACGTGTCGGACAGCCGGGTTCACCTGGGCCACCGCACACTAGGCCCATGCCGCTCGGGTCCGCGTTACTCACCGGGTTCTGCGCGCCGTAGCTGTATCCATTGAGGGTCTGCGGGATGTCACTCTGCAGAAGCGGGTCGACACTGATGAACTGGGCGATGGCAGGGTCGTATTGGCGTGCGCCAATGTGGGTGAGGCCAGTGTCGGTGTCGGCGGTTTTGCCGAGGAATCCCTTGTCGTCCGGCCAGTTCGTCGCGCCGCTGGCCCGGTTGGAGCCGAAGGGGGTCAGATACCGCTTGGTCAGGGTCTGGTCGTCGGATGTGATCGCCGTCGTGCTGGTGCCGTGCTGGTCACCGGCGAGGAACGTGATCTTCTTCGTACCGGACTGGTTGCTGCACAGGGCGATGGTGGAGCCGGCGTGGGTGTAGTAGCGGCTGGCCCATGTCTTGCCCGCTTGGAGGTGTACCTCTGTGGCGCCGAGGTACAGGACGGTCTCCCCGCCGCTGGAGGTGTTGCGGCGGATGAGCAGGTTGCCGTCGGCTCCGTAGATGTAGTCCGTGGAACGGGCCGCGCCGCCAGGGTCCTCGGTCAGGCGGGAGAGCCTGCCTTCGCTGTCCCACTCGAGCTTCTGTGTGGTGCTGCCGTCCGGGCGCTTGGTGGTGTTGCCGTCTGCATCGTATGTGTACTGGGCAGTGGCGCCCGTGCAGGAACCGGTGGTCGTGGAGAGAAGGGTGTGGGGCTGAGTGGTACCCCCCTTGTAGCAGTAGGTGGTGGTCTCCGAGTTGCTGCTGTCGTGGGTGGTTTCCGTCGCCCGCTGGCCGCTCGCACCGTAGGTGTAACTCGACCAGTAGGGGGCGGCGCCGCCGAGGTTCGTGGCGGTGCGTCCGGTGTCCTTGCAGTCTCCGTCTGCCGGCGTCCATGCTTCGGTCATTCGCTGGTAGCCGTCGAAGGCGAAGCACTGGCTGTCGGCTTTACCGGTGCCGGCGAGCGTGGTGGTGTCGGAGATCTTGGTGACGTTGCCGGCGTCGTCGTAGGTGTAGTGCAGGTTCAGCGCGTCGTATGCGTGCGTCTGTGCGTGCACCTGGGTCTGCAGAAGGCGGCTGGTGCCATCCTCATAGCCGTAGGCGATATCGACCTTGTTCGTGCCGGTCGCCTCGGAGGCACCGAGCCGGAGCGTCGAGACCTGCCCCAGGTCTGTATAGGCGGTGTCCAGGACGATGCCCTTACCGCCGGCAGTGAGGGTGGTGGGCAGGCCCCGGTTCGAGTAGTCGTACTCGACGATCTCCGAGGCGAGACCGCCGGCTGCGGGCTCGGTGGTCTGCTCCAGAGTGCCGTCGATCTTGTAGTGGGCGGAGAAGTCCACCACATTCGATGCGAGTGCACCCGCGGTCACCAGCGCCTCGTCGGACGGGAGGGTGAGCCTGGACCCGGTGACGTTGTAGCGGCTGTCGTATTCCGTGACGCTCTGGGTGTACGCCTTGCCCCCGACCCCGGCTCCCCCCACGTACCGCGTGGAGGCGGCGAGTTTGCCTTTTCCGGAGGGGACGGTGTCGTACGTGCGCTGCGTGAGTTTGTTGGTGTCCGCTTTCTGCGCCGCGAGCACGGTGGGATTCGTCAGGTCCGCGTCGGCGGCCGACTTCCAGGTGTCGGTGAGCCTGCCGAGCACGTCGTAGGCGGAGATGACCGCCTGCCCGGTCGATGCCTTGGTCCAGGCAACCTGGTCGAGTGTCGTGTATCCGGTGGTCGTGGTGCCCTTGTCCGGGTCGGTCGCTGAGACCTGACGGCCGTGCAGGTCGTAGCCGTACGACCAGACGGCGCCGTCCGGGCCAGTGATCGACTTCTGCCGGCCGCCAGGCGTGTGGGCGAACCGGGTCTTTGTGTACTCAGCGCCCACCCCACCTCCGTACTCACTGTCGGCGGGTGAAGTGCTGGCGTACTGGCGCGTCTCGACGGTGCGGCCGAGAGCGTCGGTGATGGTCCGGGACGCCGAGCCGCCGGTGACGGCGCTGGTGGCGACGGAATCGCCGGTGTAGGTGGTTGTGGTCTGCCACTTCTGCACCCCGCCGACCAGGAACGTCGTCGTCGTCGGGCGTCCGGCGTCGTCGTACCCGGTCTTGGTCAGGCTGGGTGCTTCCCCGTACTCGGCCTGCGCGTAGGTCGCGGACGGCTCGGCGGTGTCGAAGATGTCGGCATAGGCCTCAATGGCCAAGCCCCGGCTGTCGTAGCGGGTGTCGGTCAGGATCCGGCCGCTTGTGGCGCCGGGTGTCTGCGTCTGGAGGGTGCGCAGGAGGGAGTCGTAGATGGTGTAGGAGGTGGAGTAGGTGCTGCCGTCCGCCTTCAGGGTGCCTGTGGAGGTCCAGGACCTGTTGGTGTTGGAGATGGAGTAGCCGAAGACGTAGCTGGCGCTCTGTCCGCCGGAGCGGCTGCGGTTGGGCAGCCACACCGAGGTCGTACGGCCCAGGGCGTCGTAGGCCGACTCCGTGATCCGGTTGTTCGGGTCGAAGGTCTTGGTTGTCTGGCCCCGCGCCGGATCGATATAGGCGTAGGTGCTGTAGGACTTTGCGTCCTTGGTCTGGGTGCGAGTGAGAGGGCCGGTGTCGGCGGGGGTGTAGGTGACGGTCGTCGGGTTGCCGGCGGGGTCCGTCGTGGTGCGGGGCCGGCCCAGCGTGTCGTACGTGATGCGGCTGACGGTCTGCCAGGACGAAGGGGCGCGCTCCCCTCCGGACACGGTGGCGGGGTAGGCGGAGGCGCGGCCGTTCCAGGTCTCGTCGCCCTTGGTGGGGGTCTGTGACACCGTCCACGCCGTGGCGCTCGTGTTGTCGTAGACAGTGGCGGTGTCCGAGACGACGTCACCGGAGGTCGCCGTGTTCGAGGGCAGCGACAGGTCTGCCTCGGTGACTGAGCAGGCTTTGCCCACCGTGCGGGTGCGCGAGGTGAGGGAGTTGATGCCGAGGTCGTCGTTGCGGGCGTACCAGGTGCGGGTGCAGGTTTCGTCGCCGGTCTTGGCGGTGTCGCCCGTGTTGTCGGTCCTGACGGCCATGCCGTAGTCGTCGTACGTGGTGGCGCTGGCCGTGGAGCGCCAGGACTGTGCGGTCGTCAGGTAGGTGTGCGTGGTGGTTTTGCCGGTGCGGACGTAGTACGCCTCGGTGTCGGCATACGACTTGTGCTGGGTGGCTGTCTTCTTCGACCAGGGGTCGTTGACGGTGACCGAGAGGGGGGCCGTGCCGTTGTAAGTGATCTCCTGGCGCAGGAAGCCGGAGAACTGCTCGCTGTCCGTCTGGTCGGGCACGTCCAGGCCAGTGAGGTCTTTACCCGGCACTGTTGAGCTGCGGCGGGCGGCGGGATCCAGGGTGCCGTCAGCCTTCAGGAGTCGGTCGCCGTTCATGCCCTGGAGATAGATCGAGGTCTTCTTCGAAAGGTCGGTGCCAGAGCCCTGGGTGAAGGTGACGGTGCGGAAGCCGCGCCAGATCGACCAGGTGCGTTCCTCAGCCGGGGTGAAGGGGGAGTCGTTGTAGTGCCAGGCCGGGTCGGCGTAGGTGTAGTGGCTCTCCATCGTGGCGCTGTGGCCGGTGGGGTCGCTCGTGACCACGTCTGTGACGCGGTATTTGTGGAACCAGTCGATGGAGGCTTCCTCGGCCCCGTTGATGTGCCAGTACTGCGGGTAACAGGACTTGGTGTTCTGGTCCTCCGCCACCGGCATGGCGCTGCCCCGTACGCATTCCTGGTCCGAGAGCGTCACGTCGGTTATGGCGCCGGTTTCCGAGGTGACGGTGCGAATGCGTGGCTTGTTCAGCGGCAGGATGTTGTCCCGGTCGCCGTCCACGCGATTGGGCCGCATGTCATAGACGAAGGTGACCGGGTTCAGGCTGATCGCGGTGCCGTTCTTCCCGGTGCGCTTGACGTTCTTGAGCGTCAAGGTCTGGTCGGTGGTGTCACCGATGTCTCCGCCGTCCAGGTACTCCTGGGTCAGCTCCCATGTGTCCACCGCCGTGAACGCACTCGTGCCGGCGGACCAGACATACGTGTCGGTCTTCGTCAGCCGCTTGCGGGTGAAGAACGACGGTCCGGTCGCGGAGCAGTCGGCGCCCGACGCGCAGATCGAGTCGAAGGGGACGTCAGGCCACTTCGAAGCCGTTGAGTCCGTCAGCTCGGAGCAGTCCGAGGCGGTGCAGCGTTCGGCGTACGCGAACTCGACCTTGCCCGACGTCACACCGGTGAACAGGGAACCTGCGCGCTGCCCGTAGAGAATCTTGGTCAGGTAGCCGCCCCGGGTGTAGGAGGCGGTGGCGGTGCTCGCGCCGTTCTTGGCGTAGGAGTTGGTCTCCTTGGTGTACCAGTAGGACATGGCGTTGCTGTGGGTGTCCTCGACGTAGTCGAGGTTCCAGCGCCAGGCCTGGGTCTTGGCACGGCCGGAGAACGACGATCCGCTGCTGTACCCCGGCTCCTTGTCGTCATCGCCGAAGACCGGGACGGTCCACACGGAGTTGGTACGGTCGCCGGCGCCCGCGCCGTCGAGTTCGTTGAGGCCGAAGACGTACCGGGTGCCGTCGCCCGTGGTGACGGTCCAGTACTCACCCTTGCCGTCTCCCTGACCGTCGACAATGTCATCACCATCGTCGCCGTTGTCGGCGCCCGTCGAGTGCGTGACGGTGGAGGCGTCGTCGTTCTTCAGGCGCCACTTGCCCGTGGTGTCGTCCTTGACGAGTTCGGAGGACTTGCCGTTCAGGACGAGGCTGGCGTTGTCGAACTTCCAGCACAGATCGAACTTGTCCGTCTGCCCATCCTCGTCGCAGGAGCCATAGGTGCGCTCGATGTACGAGTTCGCGGAGGAGTTGAAGCCCTCGCCGATCTGTGTGGACTGGTTGTTCGTGGATGCCGTCTTCCCGTCGACCGAACTGGAGTCGTAGCTCAGGGACAGCGACGGAGACGGGCCAGGCGCCGGAGGAACCTGCATGGGGTAGGACCAGGTGAACGCGCCGGACGAGCCTCCGGCCGCCCAGGTGGCCGACGGAGACAACTCAGTCGCGGCGTACGTGCCCGCGCCGGAGGCGGATTTAGCCTGGGTGGCCGGGCCCGCCTCGCGGACCCGGCCCACGATCTCGTGACCTTCACTCGGCGGGGCTGGACGTGATGACCGAAGAGCCGCGTACGGACCCGTCCCACCCCCTGCTCAACGAGCCGAACCTGGTGGTGCTGCCGCACTTGGGTTCGGCGACCGAGGCGACCCGCGCGGCCATGGTGGAACTCGCCGCCTGCAACATCGACGCCGTTCTGGACGGCCACCCAGCACTCACGCCCCTTCCTGGCACTCCGAGCCTGCCCGGCCGATACGTCTCATAGGCGTTTGTCAGCACTCTCGGCACTCCAGGCTCGGCACGCCTGCGGGGCGGGGGGAACCCGGCGCGGATGCCGGGCCCCGCCCCCTTTCGGGTCAGTTGATACGGACGAACTTCCAGAGCTGGTCGTCAACGCTCAGGCTGTTCCACTGGACGACGGCGGCGCCGTCGGCGGTGGAGGACTGGGCGACGAGGGTGATGTTGACGTTCCGGAGCCGCTAGTAGCCGTTGCCCGCGTCGATCAGAGTCCACTTCTGGGAGTCGGCGCTGGAGACGGCGTTCTGGACGATGACCGCGCCTGCCGCGCCGGAGGAGTTGCGGATGTCGTGGTTGAGATTGCTGTTTCCACACCCCACGGAGCTGAGTCGCCCGCTGCGGGTAATAACGCCCTTCCGCTCAATGGCCCATCGGGTGAGGGCCACCCCCGCGAGACGGGCGGCCGCGGACAGGCTGATGCTCTGGAGCTTCATGATCAACCAGGCCTTGACCGGCCTGGCGGCCTTCTTATGAACGACGACGGTCCGGACAGTCACTGAGTCGGCGTCATCGGGGTGCAATTCAACCCAGTCTCGGCATTCGGCCTCGTGGAGATCGCAGCCAGCGCCGAGGAGTTCGTCACCGACGTGCCCGAAAGCAGGTCACCGCTCGGCTCGGCCGGGCCGTGGTGGGTCCGCGCCCCTATTCGCGCAACGGCTGTCGCCAGTCAGCCACCAAATGTCCAAGTTCAACGCAGCGTAGTCAGCACCAAGTCAGCACGGGAGCGACGAAGACGGGTGATGACGTGGACTTTTAGTCAGCACCAAACCAGCACGGGAGTCAGCACGGCACCGTCAAATCACCCCTAACTACGCGTCCCGGACAGCGCCGTGTTTCGCCCCTCTCCGGGCCTCTGAGCCGACGCTCCACGAGCCAGCATGGTGGCCGAACGCATAGCCATGTCCCGAACTATGTTGTCCCACTACATGTGCGCCTGACCTGCAGGTTTCTACGGTATCCCGACACGTAACCGTCCCCACCGCACACGAGGAAGTGGCGAACATGGCCTCCGCAGCAACCGCTCCACCACCGCCCGGGAACCTCAAACGCATCGTCGCCGCCAGCCTCATAGGCACCACCATCGAGTGGTACGACTTCTTCCTCTACGGCTCCGCCGCAGCCCTCGTCTTCAACAAGCTGTTCTTCCCTGACTCCGACCCGCTCGTCGGCACACTGCTGTCCTTCCTGACGTACGCCGTCGGATTCGCCGCCCGGCCACTGGGTGCCCTCGTCTTCGGGCACTACGGTGACCGTCTCGGCCGCAAGAAACTGCTGGTGCTGAGTCTGCTGCTGATGGGTGGGGCGACCTTCGCGATCGGGCTGCTGCCCACGCACGCGACCGTCGGGTCCGCCGCGCCCGTGCTGTTGACCGTGCTGCGCCTGGTGCAGGGATTCGCGCTGGGTGGCGAGTGGGGCGGGGCCGTGCTGCTGGTGTCCGAGCACGGGGACGCCCGGCGGCGCGGCTTCTGGGCATCATGGCCGCAGACCGGTGCGCCGGCCGGCCAGTTGCTGGCGACCGGCGTGCTGTCCTTGCTGACGGCCCTGCTGTCGGACAGCGCCTTCAACACGTGGGGATGGCGGATACCGTTCCTGCTCTCCGGCGTCCTGGTGATCGTCGGCTTGTGGATTCGTCTGTCCGTCGATGAATCGCCCGTCTTCAAGCAGGCGTTGGCACAGGCCGAGGCGCGCAAGGCCGTGCACGAGGCCGCGGCCGAGAAGCTGCCGCTGGTCGCCGTGCTGCGGCACCACTGGCGGGACGTGCTGGTGGCGATGGGCGCGCGCATGGCGGAGAACATCAGCTACTACGTCATCACCGCGTTCATCCTCGTCTACGCCACCACCTCGGCCGGCGTCTCCAAGCAGACCGCCCTCAATGCCGTACTCATCGCCTCAGCCGTGCACTTCGCCGTCATTCCGGCCTGGGGTGCGTTGTCGGACCGGATCGGCCGCCGTCCCGTCTACCTGCTGGGCGCCGTCGGCGTCGGCCTGTGGATGTTCCCGTTCTTCTCACTCATCGACACCGGCGGCTTCGGCAACCTGATCCTCGCCGTGACCGTGGGCCTTGTCCTGCACGGCGCCATGTACGCGCCCCAAGCCGCCTTCTTCTCCGAGATGTTCGCGACCCGCATGCGCTACTCCGGTGCCTCCATCGGCGCCCAGTTCGCCTCGGTCGCGGCGGGCGCGCCCGCACCGCTCATCGCCACCGCGCTGCTGTCCGACTACGGCAGTTCTACTCCCATCGCCCTGTACGTCATCGCCGCGGCCCTCTTGACGGTGATCGCGGTGGGCGCCGCCAAGGAGACCCGCCACCGGGATCTGGCCGACATCGAGTCCTCCGCCGACGCGGAGAACACAACGGCGAGGGCGGCGGACGCGCGCACCGTCTGACCCCTGACCCTCGCGGCCAACCCCCGCAACCGGCCCCTGTACGCCCGTGCGTACGGGGGTCACTGCTGTCTAGGTGCCGACAACCGGTGCAGACGGAGGGCCAGTTGGATCTCCAGCGTGCGGGCGGGGCTCTGCCAGTCGTCGCCGAGGAGGCGGCCGACGCGCTCCAGGCGCTGGGCGACCGTGTTCACATGGACGTGCAGTTCGTCCTTGGTTCGGGCCGGGCTCATCCCGCAGGAGAAGTACGCGTCGAGGGTGCGCAGAAGGTCGGTGCCGCGCCGTTCGTCGTACGCGACGACCTGGCCGATCGTACGGTCGACGAAGCCCGCGATGTCCCGGTCCCCGGCGAGCAGCAGTCCCAGGAACCCGAAGTCCTCGGCGGCGGCGCCGTCTCCCGAGCGGCCGAGCAGCCGCAGGGCTTCGAGGCAACGCCGGCCCTCCTCGTAGGCGGCGGCCACGGCGTCGGGGTGTGCGGCCAGGTCCTCGATCGGAGCGGAAGCACCGACGGTGACCGCCTCGTGGACGGCCGTGCCGAGATGTCGGGCGGTGCGGCGGGCCAGGGCGGTGGCGGTGTCCCCGGCTTGGAGGGGCAGGAGCAGAACCGTGCCGCCGTCGCGGGCGGCGGCGAGGCCCTGCCGGGTCGCGGCGAGGTGGGACGCGGCGGACCACAGGCGTCTGCGGGCGGCCGCCTCCTGGTCGGCGTCGGCCGCGACGGCGTCGAGGCGGGCAGCGAGCACGACGTGTCCTGCGTCGAGGTCGGCGTCCAGCCGTGCCGCCCGCTCGCGCAGCAGTCGCGGGTCACGGTCGCGGGCGTCGAGCAGGTCGTCCAACAGCTCGCCCCGGACGCGCTGTTCGGCTTCGGCGGCGGAGCGCCGTGCGAGGAGCAGGAGCGAGGTGACCATCGCGGCCCGCTCCAGGGTGCGCTGGTCGACGGGGTCGAGGCCGGGGTGACCACGCAGGACCAGCGCGCCGAGCAGTTCGCCGCCCGCGGCCACCGCGGCGATCCAGTCGTCATCGTGCCGTACCGCGTGGCCTTCGGCGCGGGATGCCTCCAGTGCCCTGGCCGGTGCGGCGGTGGCTTCCGCGAACTCGACCGTCCCGTCGAGGACTTCGGAGACCGCGGCGGCCACGTCGTGCACCCCGCCGCCGCGCAGCACGAGTTGGGCGAGCCGGTCGTGCACGTCCGAAGCCCGTTCGATGACTCCACTGCGGTCCCGGATGATCTCGTTGGCCAGCTCCAGGTCGGCGAGGGCCGAGCGGGTCTCGCTGAGCAGGTTCGCGGTGTCGATGGCGGCCGCGGCAAGGGCGGCGAAGGAGCCGAGCAGCGCGATCTGCTCCCGTTCGAAGACCCGGGCGCGTCGGTCGGCTGCGAAGAGGACGCCGATCACGTGGTGCCCCAGCATCAGAGGCACTCCGAGGATGGCCACCAGCCCCTCGTCGCGCACGCCGGCGTCGATGGTGAGGGTGTGCTGGAAGCGGTCGTCCTTGAAGTAGTCGTCGGTGACATAGGGACGGGCGGTCTGCGCAACCAGTCCGCCGAGGCCCTCGCCCATGCCGAGCCGCAACTGCTGGAACCGGGCGGCGACCGAACCTTCGGTCACCCTCATATAGGTGTCGCCCCTGGCCGGGTCGTTCAGGCTGAGATAGGCGACGTCCGTGCCCAGCAGCGACCGGGCGCGCTGCACGATCGCCTGCAGTACGGCGTCCAGGTCCCGCAGACCCGCCAGGTCGTGCGCGGTCTCGAAGAGGGCCGACAGCTCGGCCTCGCGCCTGCGCCGCCCCTCCAGCTCGGAGCGCACGCGCAGCGCGAGAAGCTTGGCCTGTTCGAGGGCGACGATCCACTCGGTCGGTCTGCTCTCGGCGCGGGCGAGCAGCACCGGCTGCTCGTAGGCGTCGGCGGACGCACCCCTGGCCAGCAGCTCGAGAAATGGCGTCTCGGCGCTGTTCAGGGGAGCTCCGGCAGCGGCGGAACGCGAGGTGGACTGCACGTGATCGCGGGACATGCTCACAGGATTGCTCATCGCACCGCCGCCCCGTCAGGCCTGTGGATAACTCGGAATTCCGTCCGCGCGCCCCGCTCAGTGCGCGGTCCAGCCACCGTCGAGCACAAGCGACGTACCGGTCACGAAGGATGCCGACGGGCTGCACAGGTACGCCACGGCCTCCGCGACCTCCTCCGGTTCGATGAGCCGCTTGACCGCGCTGTCCTGCAGCAGCACCTCGGACACCACTCGTTCCTCGGGGACACCGTGCGCCCGGGCCTGGTCGGCGATCTGCTTCTCCACCAGTGGCGTGCGCACATAGGCGGGGTTCACACAGTTCGAGGTGACGCCATGGGGTGCGCCCTCCAAGGCGGCGGTCTTGGAGAGGCCCTCCAGACCATGTTTGGCGGCAACATAGGCCGACTTGAAGGCCGATGCGCGCAGCCCATGGACCGAGGACACATTGACGATCCGGCCCCAGCCCTGCCCGTACATATGGGGCAGGGCACCACGGATGAGCCGGAACGGCGCCTCCAGCATCACGGTGAGCACCGTGTGGAAGACCTCGGCCGGGAACTCCTCGATGGGGCGCACCAGTTGCAGTCCGGCGTTGTTGACGAGGATGTCGGTGCCCGCGGCGGCGAGTTCGGCCGCGTCCAGGTCGGTGAGGTCGAGGACGTGCGGTTCGACCGTGCCCGGGAGGCCCCGTGTCCGCTCGGCGAGGGCCTCCAGACCCGCGGCGTCCCGGTCGACCGCTCTCACCTTGGCCCCCGCGGCCGCGAGCCGCAGCGCACAGGCGCGGCCGATGCCACCGGCCGCGCCCGTGACGAGGGCGGTGCGGCCACCGAGGTCGAGCGGCGAGGGCAGGGGCGAGCCATGAGCCGGGAGGGTGCTGCCTGGGGTCATGGCACGACCCTAGGCAGCACCCTCGCCAGGCCACATATGGTCACAGCACATACTTCAGTCCGAGCTCATAGGCTCGAACCATGTGGGTTCATCGGACAGGGCCTGCTTGATCCGGAACAGCTGGCGTTCGTCCATCACAGGCAGCGCGTCCACCTCGAACCAGCCGACCTGCAGCGATTCGTCGTCGTTCACCCGTGCCTCGCCACCCACGGCCCGGCAGCGGAAGGTGATGTCCATGTACTGGCACGTGTCGCCGTTGGGATAGGTGACCTCGTTCCCGGATCGGACGAGGACGACGCGCTCGGCGACACACCGGACACCCGTCTCCTCGTACACCTCCCGCACGGCGGCCGTCGCGGGCTGCTCACCGGGGTCCGGGATGCCGTTGATCACCGTCCACTTGCGGTTGTCCGCGCGCTGCCCCAGCAGGACCCGCCCCTCGTCGTCGAAGACGACGGCGCTGACCCCGGGAAGCCACAGCAACTGATGACCGGCGGAGGCACGGATCGTACGAATGAAGTCAGGAGTAGCCATGACCCCGACCCTAGCGGGCCGTTGACCGCGCCCCCGGCGAGTTCCGGGGGCCTGCGCCAGGCCTGCAACCGGCCTGCAACCGGCGTACGACTACACGTCAGCGGCGCGTCGCGCGCGCATCCCGGCACCGATCGCCCAGCCGAGCCCGCCCGCGGCGACCAGCACCAGGCCGATCTCCGGGACGATGCCGAGCCGGGTGGCGGGCGTCTCGCTGGAGCGCAGCGGCACCTTCTGGACCAGCGAGTCGGCCACGAACATGCCCGTCCTCTGCGTGATCGTCCCGTCCGGCATGATGATCGCGCTGACGCCGCTGGTCACCGGGACCGTGACGGTCCGGCTGTGCTCGACGGCGCGGACGCGGGACATGGCGAGCTGCTGGTAGGTCATCTCGCTGCGGTCGAAGGTCGCGTTGTTGCTCGGCACGGAGATCATCTGCGCGCCGTCGGTGACCTCCGAGCGCACGGTCCAGTCGAAGGCCGCCTCGTAGCAGGTGACGAGGCCGACCTTGGCGCCGTCCATGGTGAACACGCCCGGCTTGCTGCCCCGGCTGAAGTCCTGGCGGACCATGGACGTCCAGGTCTCGTTGATCGCCCCGACGAGCGAGCGCAGCGGCAGGTACTCGCCGAACGGCTGGATCTGCCGCTTGTCGTACGTGTCGACGGGCCCCTTGGCCGGGTCCCACAGGATCTGCTCGTTGAACAGCTTGCCGTCCCGCTCGACGACGCCGCCGACGGAGATGGGCACGCCGATCGCCTTGGCGGCCGTGTCGATGACGGCGCGCGCGTCGGCGTTGGCGAAGGGGTCGATGTCGGAGGAGTTCTCGGGCCACAGCACGAAGTCGGGCTGTGCGACCTTGCCCGCCTTGATCTCGGCGGCCAGCCGCTCGGTCTCGCGCGCGTGGTAGTCCAGTACGGCTCGCCGCTGGGCGTTGAAGTCCAGCCCCGCGCGCGGAACGTTGCCCTGGATGACCGCGACGGTCGCGGTGCCGTTCTCGGCCTTGTCGCTGACAAGCGGTCGTGCGGCCACGGCGCCCACCACGGGTACGGCCACGCTCAGCAGGGCGACCGCGGCAGCGGACCGCCGTACGGCTCGTGTCCGCCGCGCCTCGAGGGCCAGGCGTATCACCTCGTACAGACCGAAGCCGCAGAGCACGACCGCGAAGCCGAGCACCGGGGTGCCGCCCACCGCGGCGAGCGGCAGGAAGACGCCGTCGGCCTGGCCGAACGCGATCTTGCCCCAGGGGAAGCCGCTGAACGGCGCACGCGCGCGTGCCGCTTCTCCGGCGATCCACAGCGCCGCCGCCCACACCGGCGAACCCGGCAGCTTCGACACCGCGGCGACTCCCGCGCCCACCAGCGCCACGAAGACCGCCTCGATCGCGGCCAGCGCGAGCCAGGGGCCGGGGCCGACCTCCACTCCGGTCCACACCAGCAGCGGCAGCAGGAAGCCGAGGCCGAAGAGGTAGCCGAGGCCGAGGCCCGCCTTCCAGCTGCGGCCGCGCAGTACCCAGCCGAAGACGGCGAAGGCCGGCAGGGCCAGCCACCACAGGGTGCGCGGCGGGAAGCTGACATAGAGCAGCACTCCGGAGAGCGCCGCGGCGAGGGCCGGAACCAGGCGCACGAGCCGTGCCGCGCGCGAGGCGGGCGCGGTCTGCGGCTGCAGCTGGTCCGACTCGCCCACGGAAGTTGCGGTGACGGTCACTCCGGGAGTGTACGGCGGTTGACCTCGGCGCCGACAGCGCGGTCGGTGGAGGGCAGGGCTCCCACGTGGGCGCATGCGTCCGTCGGGTCCGCGTCCAGGACCACCGCGAGTCCGGCCCCCGGCGGGAGACGCCGCCCGCCGCGGCGCTGTCGGCCCGGGTCCTCCCCGGTGTGCGGACGGCGCCGCCGACCCCGTGGCAGTCAGGCGACGCATCGTTCCTGCACGACACGTCCACAAATCGCCCATCAGCGGTTACGGTATGCCGGAGCTCAGTCGTACCGGCAGGTCAGGTCCGGTCCGTGCGGCGGGGCCCGTCACAGGTCGGGGGACCGGGTTTCGGGGGGCGGGGTGGATGTCACGGGGATGACGTCTGCGGCAGGTCCGGATGAGGACGGCGACAGACGAAACGTTTCTGATGCGGCAGGCGTGGTCGTGCTGGGGGCATGCGCCGCCTGGTCGCTGATCTCGGCTGCCGTGCACGACGGCCGCCCCGAGGGTGTGCTGCTCGCGATCCTCGCCGTGGCCGCCGGCTATGCCGCTGGGCGGATCGGCGGGGCATTGCTGCCGGTCGCCGCGCCCTGCGCCGGAGCGGTGGCCGGAGTGGGTCTGACGCTGGCCGTACCCCACCTCGCCCCCGGGCCGCAGATCGTCGCCCCACTGGGCCATGCCGGGGCCACGGCCGCCGTACTCACCCTCTCCACCGGCGCCGCGTGCTGCGCCGCCTGGACCGCCTCGGCACCCGCGCTGCGACTGGGCCTGCGCGTGCTGGCTGCGGGCATAGCGGTGACGGCCGGTGTCCTCGGCTCGATCTCGGGCTTGGTCACCTGCGCCGCCGTCGTGCTGTGCTCGCTCGCCGCCGGCCACATCCGCCATCGTGGCGTGGGCATCGCGGGACTGGCCCTGACCGCGACCTCCGTCACCGGCCTGACCTTGGCAGTCGCCGGGAACTCGATGCCCGGCGGACTCACCGACTGGCTCGAGGGTCAGCTGACGCCGCACCGGATCCAGCTGTGGCACGACGCCCTGCACCTGGCAGGCCAGGACCCCGCGCTGGGCGTGGGCCCAGGACGTTTCGGGGAACTCAGTACGACGGCCACCGGAACGCTGCTGTCCGACGGCAAGCCGCACTCGGCGCCTCTGCAACAGGCGGCGGAACAGGGCGTGCTCGGCGTCGCCTTGCTGGCGGCGGCCTTCGGCTGGATGTTGTTCGCGCTGTGGCGCACCGCGCGCCCCACCCCGGTCGCACTCACCGCGGGCGCGGCCCTGACGGCGCTGGCGGCCATCGCCGCCGTCGGCAACGCGCTCAGCTTCACCGCCGTGTCGGTGGGCGCGGGTCTGCTGGCCGGGTTGGCCACGGCACGTCCGCTCGCTCATGCATCGCAGGCGCGCGAGATCGACGTACACGCGCGTGGCGAACGGCTGAGCCCATGACCCGGCGCACGGCGAAGGGGCCGGCCCACATGTGTCTCCGAAGCCCCGCCCCCGCAGCGACGAACCGCCCCTGGATTCAGTGCGCCGTGCCGGGTGCCCGTGTCCGCAGGCGGTCCCTGATGACCCGTACGGCCGCCTCCGCGTCGTCCACGGTGATCGTGAACGTGTGGCCGTCCCACAACCGCAGCACCAAGCCCTCGCCACGCCGCACGACGACCGCGGTGCCCTTCTCGGGCCGCCACCGGTAACCCCACCCGCCCCAGTGGCGCGGGGTGACGTGTGCGACGAAGTCGGCGCCCGCCACCTCGGACAGCGGAATACGGCGGCGCGGCACACCGATGTGGCCGCAGCGCACCTCGAGGCACTCATGGTCGACTCTCAGGGCGACATGCACGAACGCCAGAGTGCCGAAAAGGACCAGCAGGCCGGCCGCGATGCAGCCGACGACGGCCATGACGAGGGGGGCGACGCCGTCCGTCCACGGCGAGTCGACGGCCAGCTCGACCCCGAGCGCCATGCAGGCGGCACCGACGAGCGCCAGCAGCCACTGGACCCGATTGGTCGCCCGCCCGGTCCAGACATCGGGGTGCGGCTGCGCGCTGTGGGGGTGGTCCCTCATGCCTATGAGGTTACTCAGGTTTCGCTGCGCTGGTACCGCGCTGCGGAGGGTGACTGCGCCGACCGGGCTTCGGACGGACCGGCGCCCTCCGCATGGTGACCGTCGGTTACTGCGCGGGGCTCGTCTCCTGCAGCAGACGGCCTTCCTCGTAGGCGAGAGCGGGCACGGGCAGGGCGCCCTCGCGGCCGCTCAGCAGCACCGTCAGGGTGCCGTTCGCCTCGGCACCGGGGGCCGGCTGCTCGCCGAGGCGGCGCAGCGCCTGCGCGGCGACCGCGCCGGCGGAGCCGTGCAGGACGAGCGGCGGGAAGCCGGGGCGCTGGACGGCGGCGCGGATGCGCTCGGCGACGAGTTCGTAGTGTGTGCAGCCCAGGACGACGGTGGTCACGTCCTTGGGGGTCAGGGCGGCGGCCGCTGCGATGGCCGCTTCGATCGCCGTCTCGTCCGCGTGCTCGACGGCCTCGGCCAGCCCGAAGCACGGCACCTCGGTGACGGCCACGCCGTCGGCGTAGTCCTCGATGAGACCGCGCTGGTAGGGGCTGCCTGTGGTGGCGGGCGTGGCCCAGATCGCGAACGGGCCGCCTCCGGCCGCGGCCGGCTTGATCGCCGGGACCGTGCCGATGACCGGTATGCCGGGTTCGAGGCGGGCACGCAGGGTGGGCAGGGCGTGCACGGTCGCGGTGTTGCAGCCGATGATCAGGGCATCGGGCCGGTGCGCGGCGGCGGCGTCCGCGACGGCCACGGCGCGCTGTGTGAGGTCCTCGGTGGTCCTCGGACCCCAGGGCATGCCGTCGGGGTCGAGGGAGAGCACGAGATGTGCGTCGGGTCGCAACCGCCGTACCGCGGCGGTGGCCGCGAGCAATCCGATTCCGGAGTCCATCAGCGCGATCTTCACCCGGCCACGATAGACGATGGGCCCTTGCGGGCAGGTCGGGTGGGGCAGACTGCGCGCGTGAGCGCCATCGCGTGGACTGCCGCCGGATCACTCGTCGCCTGGCTGTGGCTGCTGCTCTGCCAGGGCTTCTTCTGGCGTACGGACGTCAGACTTCCGCGGCGGACGGAACCGGACGAGTGGCCGTCGGTCTGCGTCGTCGTGCCGGCGCGCGACGAGGCGGCGGTGCTTCCCGCGAGCCTGCCGTCGCTGCTCGCCCAGGACTACCCGGGGCGCGCGGAGGTCTTCCTGATCGACGACGGCAGTTCGGACGGCACGGGGGAGCTTGCGCGCGAGCTCGCGCGGCGGCAGGGCGGACTGCCGCTGACCGTGGACTCCCCCGGCGAGCCGCCCGCGGGCTGGACCGGCAAGCTGTGGGCGGTGCGGCACGGCATCGGCCTGGCACGCGCGCGTGCTCCCGAGTACCTGCTGCTGACAGACGCCGACATCGCGCATGCGCCCGACAGCCTGCGGGAGCTGGTCGCGGCCGCGCACACCGGGGGCTTCGACATCGTCTCCCAGATGGCCCGGTTGCGGGTGGAGAGCCTGTGGGAGCGGCTGGTCGTGCCGGCCTTCGTGTACTTCTTCGCGCAGCTGTATCCGTTCCGCCGGATCGGTAGGAAGGGAGCACGTACGGCGGCCGCGGCGGGCGGGTGCGTCCTTCTGCGTGCCGAAGCCGCCGAGCGGGCGCGGATCCCGGATGCCATCCGGCATGCCGTCATCGACGACGTGGCGCTCGCGCGGGCCGTCAAGCGCGACGGTGGCCACATCTGGCTGGGGCTGGCCGAGCGGGTGGACAGCGTGCGCCCGTATCCGCGGCTGAGCGACCTGTGGCGGATGGTCTCGCGCAGCGCGTACGCGCAGTTGCGGCACAACCCGCTGGTGCTGGCCGGGACGGTCGCCGGGCTCGCACTGGTGTATCTGGTGCCGCCCGTGGCCCTGGTCGCGGGTCCGGCCGGCGGGGGTACGGCGTCGGCGGTCGTCGGCGGCCTCGCGTGGCTGGTGATGACGGGCACGTACCTGCCGATGCTCCGCTACTACCGCCAGCCGCTGTGGCTCGCTCCCCTGCTGCCGTTCACCGCGTTCCTCTACCTCCTCATGACGGTCGATTCCGCGGTGCAGCACTACCGCGGGCGCGGCGCGGCCTGGAAGGGCCGCACGTACACGCGTCCGGACGTGGTACCCGACGAGGGCTGACTTGCTCGGCGTCCGACGAGGGCGGACTACTTACGGCCGGGCGTCCAGTTCATGCCCCACGCGTAGGCGTGGTCGACGGTGCGCTGCGGGCTGACCCCGCGCTCGGGCACCAGGTAGCGGGCCTCACGCTGGACGACCAGGTCGCTGCCAGTGTTGGTGATCAGGGCGAGCGCGCACACCGTGGAGGGGACCGTGCACTCGTCGAGCGAGAAGTCGACCGGCGCGCCGTGCTGTGGCGTGAGGGTGACCGTGGCGTGCAGGTCGGCGAAGGAACGTGCCCCTTCGTAGATGGTCACGAAGATCAGGATGCGCCGGAAGTCCCGCTGGTGGTCGAGGTTGACGGTGAGGTTCTCGCCTCTGGACATGGCGCCGGTGCGGTCGTCGCCGTCGAGGTGGATGTACGGGGGCTGGTGCAGGGCGCCGAAGGCGTTGCCGAGGGACTGGATGACTCCCTTGCTGCCGTCGGTGAGCTCGTACAGGGCGCACAGGTCGAGGTCGAGGTCGTTGTGCATGGCGACCGCGCGGCCCAGCTTGCTCGCCCAGCCCGAGAACTGCTTGCGCACCTGCCAGTTGAGGTTCACGCGCAGGACGCCCGAGGTGCCGCCCTGCTTGGTCAGCGAGACGGAGGGGGCCGCCTTGGTGAGCGTCACCTTGCTCAGGCTGACCGGCGCCGCCTGGGGTGCGGGCGGGGGGACCGGTGGCATGGCGGGCGGCGCCATGGTCACCGGAGGCGCCGCGGGCGGCGGTGTGGCTGCCGGGGGCGTGGCGGACGGGGCGACGGGGGCCGGAGCGGGTTCCGCCTGCTGGGGTTCGTCGACCGTGATGCCGTAATCGGTGGCGAGGCCCTCGAGGCCGCTGCTGTAGCCCTGGCCGACGGCGCGGAATTTCCAGGCGCCTTGGCGGCGGTAGAACTCACCGAGTACGAAAGCGGTTTCCACGGTGGCGCCCATACTGTCGAAACGGGCGACGACGGTTCCCTGGGCGGCATCCTTGACCTCGATGGAAAGGTCGGGAACCTGACCGAAAGCGCCGCCGTCCGCGGAAGCGGCGAGGATGACGGTCTCGATCGCGGGTTCCACGCGCGCGAGGTCGACCAGCAGGCTGTCGGTCACCCGGCCGCCGGCGTCCCGCTTGCCCTCGTGCCGGACGGCGCCGGAGGAGTGCGCCGGCTGGTTGTAGAAGACGAAGTCCCCGTCGGAGCGGACTTTTCCGCCCACCAGCAACAGCGCCGAGGCGTCCGCGTCGGGCACGCCCGGTCCGGAGCGCCAGCCCAATTCGACCCGCAGTGCCGTCGTCGGCACCGGAGCATTCGATCCTTTCGACATTGACATGTCCGCCCCCACTCACGGGTCACCGCGCCAGGCATGTCCCGGCAGCTCACTGGGTTCTTTACAGGGCCAACCTATTCCCCTCGACAACGAACTCCCATGAGGGCCACAGGAACACCGGAGGCCAACCCCCGGTAACCCGCTCGGAACTCGGCATTTACACGATCCGAGCGCTGATTGGCGTCCCTTTTTGCCAAGTTCGCTCGCATTGGGGATCCGGCGTCACTGCGGACGCACAAAACAACCCTCTTATCGGTCTCCCCAACCAGCACATCGTGGGCTTAACTTATGTGCCATGACCTCCCCCCGCTCCACCTATGGCGGCGGCTACTACTCCGCCTCCTTCCCGGACACTCCGATCTACGACTCGCTCGTGGCCGAGCGGGGCACCCCGCAGATCGCCCCGATCCGGGTCCCCGCCGCGTACGACACGCCGAGCGGCAACCTGCCCGCGCTGCCGTCCGCGCTGCCCGCCCTCCCGGCGGCCCCGTCCCAGCCCTCCTACGGTTATCCGCAGGCGCCGCAGCCCGCTCCGCTACAGCAGGCGCCCGCGGCGTACATCCCGCAGCAGGCGGCCGCCCCGCGCGGCTACCCCGGCCCGCAGGCCCAGCAGCCTCGGCCGGTGGCCCCCGGCGGCACGGGCTACGAGGCGATGCGCCCCGCGGCTCCCCGTCCCGCCGCGACTCCTTACCAGGACCCGTACAACAACCAGCAGTACCGCGGCTACTGACCCCGCTCCCCCGGGGCTGTCGGCGCCACCTGGCACGATGGCCTCATGGGGCACGCACAGCTGCAGTCGATTCACGTTCATCCGGTCAAGGCGTTCCGGGGCACTGCGCCCCGGGAGGCCGTCGTGGAGCCCTGGGGGCTGGCCGGAGACCGACGCTGGATGCTGATCGACGACGGGGGAAAGGTCGTTACGCAGCGCCAGCAACCGCGCCTCGCGCTTGCCGCCGCCGAGCTGCTGCCCGGCGGCGGCGTCCGCTTGTCCGCGCCCGGCAGGGACCCGCTCACCGTGCCCGTGCCGCGGACGGTCGGCACGGTGCCGGTGGAGATCTTCCGCGACAAGGTCGAGGCGGTCCTCGCCGAGGACGACGCGGCGCATGCCTGGTGCAGCGCCCATCTCGGCGCCGACGTGCGCCTCGCGTACATGGACGATCCCGGCACGCGCCGGCCCGTCGATCCGGAGTACGCCCTGCCGGGCGAGACGGTCAGCTTCGCCGACGGCTACCCGCTGCTGCTCACCACGACGGCGTCCCTCGATGCTCTCAACTCCCTCATCGCGCAGGGTGATCATGCGCAGGAGGGCCCGCTGCCCATGAACCGCTTCCGCCCGAACGTGGTCGTGTCGGGCACCACCGCCTGGGCCGAGGACGACTGGTCGCGCCTCGCCATCGGCGAGGTGACCTTCCGTCTTCCCAAGAAGTGCGGTCGGTGCGTGGTGACCACCACCGACCAGGCCACCGCCGAGCGCGGCAGGGAGCCCCTGCACACCCTCGGCAGGCACCGCCGCCTGGGCGGCAAGCTGATCTTCGGCCAGAACCTGGTGCCCCTCTCCCGCGGCACGATCCGGGTCGGCGATCCGGTCACGATCCTCGACTGAGAAAGATCTCGCGGAGCGTCGAGGCGCGGGAACCGGGGCCGGGTGCCCGCGCGTTGGGCTTTTCGTGAGAAGTTCATGAGAGACCCCGAACTCAGGTGATTTCGCTCTCTCTTCGGCGGGGTCCGCGCGTGAACGGCTCGGTGAGGGGTTATCACGGAGCGGGAAGGGGGTGTGTGGACGATGCGGGCGATCAGCGGACTCTGGCGCTGGCGGCACAATCCGCTGTGCCGTCCGACCGACCTGGCCGAGGCCTGGGCGGCCCTCGCGGCCCTGCTGCTGATCCTGGTCGTCACGCCGTTGGCCGGCTCCCTGGTCGGCGGCCTCGCGCAGGACGCCCTGCAGGAGTCCGTCCACGAACAGCGCGCCTCCCGGCACCTGGTGACGGCGACCGTGGTCCGCAAGGTGGAAGGCTCTGCGCTGGACGCGGATCCCGAAGCCGCCACCGGTCGGGACCTGCGCACCAGAGTCGTGGCCGACTGGACCGCACCGGACGGCAGTCCGCATCACGGTTCGGTCATGTCGAGCCTCGAGTCCCCACAACCCGGCGACCGCTTCACGATATGGACGGACCGACAGGGCCGCACGGTCGCCCGCCCGCTGGACTCCGCGACAGCGTCGACGCACGCCGTACTCGCCGGACTCGGAGCGGCCCTGCTGGCCGCGGGCCTCGTCGAGGGCAGCAGACGGCTGGTCGTCTGGCGCATGGTCCGTCGCCGGTACGCGCGTTGGGACCAGGCGTGGGACAAGGCGGGTCCGGACTGGGGCCGGACCGGCACCGGCAGTTGACGGCCTTCCGGCTCTGGTCAACCCACCGCCCGCGCGCACGCTACGGTGGACCGGCCGAACTCTTCGGCAGCAAAACCCGCGTACTTCGAGGTGGGGGCACATCAACGCCATGGCACAGGGCACGGTCCAGGTGACGCACACCGGCACATCGCGGTGGCGGCGCCGCACGGGTGAGTACGCATCGCTCGCGGCCGCGCTGGAAGCCGCGGCCGACGGTGACGTCCTCACCGTCGCGCCCGGCACCTACCGGGAGAACCTCGTCGTCCAGCGGGCGGTGACCCTGCGCGGCCCCGAGGGCTCCCCGGGCTCGGTGCGCATCGCGCCCGTGGACGGTGTGCCGTTGACAGTGCGCGCCTCGGCGGTGGTCCAGGACCTGCATGTGGAGGGCCAGGACGCGGCGGCGCCCGCACTGCTCGTCGAGGAGGGCGCGCCGGAGCTGTCGGACGTCCGGGTCGTGACACGGTCCGCGGCCGGGATCGAGGTACGCGGCGGCGCGCGCCCGACCGTGCGGCGCTGCACCGTCGACAATCCCGCGGGCATCGGCATCGCCGTGCTCGACGGCGGGGGCGGGGTGTTCGAGGAGTGCGAGGTCGTCGCGGCCGGCCAGGCGGGCATCGCCGTGCGCGGCGGGGCGCATCCCCGTCTGGAGCGCTGCCGGGTCCACCACGCCTCAGGCTCGGGGCTGACGGCCACGGGTGAGAACTCCGCGCTGGAAGCGGTGGGTTGCGAGGTCTACGAGGTCCGGGGCTCCGGCGTCCAGATCACCGGCCGGGCCACCGCCCATCTCACCGACTGCGATGTGCACCGCACCACCGCCGACGGCGTCACCCTGGACACGGACGCCGTGCTGACCCTGGCCGACTGCCGTATCCACGACATCCCGGAGAACGCGGTCGACCTGCGTTCCCGCTCGGTGCTCACCCTGACCCGCACGACGGTGCGGCAGTTCGGGCGCAACGGTCTGTCGGTGTGGGATCCGGGCACGCGCGTGGACGCCAACCAGTGCGAGATCTTCGACAGTACGGGCGACTATCCGGCGGTGTGGGTCAGCGACGGCGCCACCGCGGTACTGGAGTCCTGCCGGGTGCACGACGTGCCGGACGCCTTGTTCGTCCTCGACCGGGGCTCGCGCGCGGATGTCGTCGACAGCGACCTGTCCCAGGTGCGCAACACGGCCGTGTCGGTGAGCGACGGCGCCACCGCCCAACTCGACGACTGCCGGATCCGGGACGCGGCGACGGGCGCCTGGTTCCGGGACCACGGCAGTGGCGGCACCCTCAACAACTGCACTCTGGACGGCACCCAGACGGGCGTGATCGTCACCAAGGGCGCCGATCCCACCATCGAGCGCTGCACCGTCGACTCCCCCGCCGAGGCCGGGTTCTACGTCTCGGCGGGCGGCCGCGGCACCTTCCTGAACTGCCGGGTGCGGGGCAGCGCCGGCTACGGCTTCCATGTGATCGACGGCTGCCGTACGACGCTGAAGAAGTGCCGTACGGAGCGGTGCGCGCGGGGCGGGTACGAGTTCGCGGACGGCGGCCCGGACGCCGCCTCCGGGGTGGGGCCCGACGTGGAGGACTGCACCAGCGACGAGAGCGCCGGTCTCAGGCAGCCGCCCCCGGCACCGGAGCCCGCCGTGCAGACGGTGCGCCAGTCCCCCGGCCTGCTGGGCGCGATCCCCGGCCAGCGCACGACCGAGCAGGAGCCGCTCGTGGCCGCCTCGCAGCCCGAGACGCCGACGCGGACCTCCAAGGCCGTCCTCGGTGAACTGGACGCGCTGGTGGGCCTGGAGAGCGTCAAGCGCGAGGTGCGGGCCCTCACCGACATGATCGAGGTGGGCCGGCGCCGTCAGCAGGCGGGCCTCAAGGCCGCGTCGGTCAAGCGGCACCTGGTCTTCACCGGCTCCCCCGGCACCGGCAAGACGACGGTGGCCCGCCTCTACGGCGAGATCCTCGCCTCCCTCGGCGTCCTGGAGAAGGGCCATCTGGTCGAGGTGTCCCGTGTCGACCTGGTCGGCGAGCACATCGGCTCCACGGCGATCCGCACGCAGGAGGCCTTCGACAAGGCGCGTGGCGGGGTGCTGTTCATCGACGAGGCGTACGCGCTGTCGCCGGAGGACTCGGGCCGGGACTTCGGCAAGGAGGCCATCGACACGCTGGTGAAGCTGATGGAGGACCACCGGGACGCGGTCGTGGTGATCGTGGCCGGCTACACGGCCGAGATGGAGCGCTTCCTCTCGGTCAACCCGGGTGTGGCGTCCCGCTTCTCACGCACCATCACCTTCAGTGACTACGGCCCCGACGAGTTGCTGCGGATCGTGGAGCAGCAGGCCGAGGAGCACGAGTACCGGCTCGGCCCGGGCCTCGCCGAGGCCCTGCTGAAGTACTTCACGGCGATCCCCAAGGGCCCGGCGTTCGGCAACGGCCGTACGGCACGCCAGACCTTCGAGGCGATGGTGGAGCGGCACGCGGGCCGGGTCGCCCAGCTCGACGAGCCGAGCACGGACGACCTGACCCTGCTGTACGCGGAGGATCTGCCGGAGCTGCCCTGAGGCCGACCGGATCGTGCGGGGGCCGCGACCGGCCGGGCGGCCCCCTCCTGAGTCGGCCGGATCAGCTCTCGGCTACGGCCTGCGCCCGTTGAGTCGGCACCTCCGGCGTCAATCGCGCCAGTAGCCGCTCCCTTTCCTCGGCGAACGCCGGGTCCGCCTGGTAGTCGCCATGGCCGAGGATGGGGGCGGGCAGGGGGTGTTCGGGGGTACGGCCGTACGCCAAGGGGTCCTTGAGGGCCTCGCGGTCGACCGTGGGCGTGCAGCTGCCGGGCAGCCGGACCGGGCCGCCGATCGGGTCGGTGGGCCGGTACAGATTGCGCCAGCAGTCGACCTCGGCGTGCAGCGAGGTGAGCGCGGCCGGGCCGAAGTGGGCCGGGAACCAGCGGCCGTAGAGGCGTTCCAGCGGGGAGCCGTAGGTCAGCAGCGCGACCCGCTTGCGGTCGGCGGGGGTCAGCTGCCAGGCCGCCGCGGCCGCGAGCACGCTGCCCTGGGAGTGCCCGGAGATGACGAGACGGCGGCCGTCCTCGGCGCGCGTCCAGGTCGCCATCCGCCAGGTCAGGTCGGGCACCGCCCGCTCGGCGTAGCAGGGCGGCGCGAAGGGATGGGCGGCGCGCGGCCAGAAGGTGCCGACGTCCCACAGGATGCCGATGGTGCGCCGCGCGGAGGCGTCCTTGTAGGCGCGCCTGCCCCAGGTGACGAAGAGTATGAAGCCCACGCCGATCAGCCAGGAGCCCAGCGCCTGCGCCGTCTCGGCGGCGCCGTGGACGAAGGCGTGCGTGTCGTCGGCGGCCGCACTCGGGGTCGCGTCGGTCGTCAGCGCGCCGACCAGGGCTCCGGCGCCCAGGAGCAGGGTCGCGGTGGAGATGACGGCGACCACGAGAGGGGCCCGGTCGGTGAGCGTGGCCATCGCGCGCGTGCTCGCGATACGGCGGGTGCGTGCCGTGTCCTGGGGCTCCCCGGCGTAGTCGAGCACCACCGTGCCCAGTTCGGTGCGGCGCAGCTGCCAGGCCCGCCATGCCAGCCAGCCGCAGAGCAGCAGCAGGACGACCAGCAGAGGTGGGATGACGGACGCCTGCCAGGTCAGCAGGACCGGCGGTCCGGCGATCGACGTGCCCGTGCCGTCCAGCCAGTCGGCCACCCGCTGGGACACTCCGCCGGACATCACGCCGCCGAGGGCGCAGGCCAGCATCGCCACGGCCGGTCCGCCGAGGCCACGCATCGCGGCGCGCGGGTCGGGGCTGGTGCGGTGCAGGACGTGGGCGACGACGGCGAGGACGATGACGATCAGGCCTTGGAGGAAGGCGATGGCGCCGAAGGTGGGGTCGCCCGGGAGGCGGCCCGCCGACTGCCAGCCGGGCCGCTCCCACCCGGCGTACACCAGAGCGAGCACCAGCAGGACGAGGGCGGCCAGTGGCAGGCGTCGTACGAGATGCTCGTCGAGGTCCTGGTCGAGGCGGTTCTCGCTGCGGCCCCGGCGGCAGACCACCCACACCACGAAGCCCGCCCCGGCGACGATCGCCGCTTCCAGCAGCCACCCGAGTGTGTCGAGGAGCGCGGGTCCGCCGGGCCTGCGGTCGAAACGCGCCGCCGCCGAGCCCACGGCCGCGGCGACCGTGAGCAGGCCCGCGGCGGTGTGGGCGGCGCGCAGCCGGGCGACCAGGCGACGTCCGTACCAGAAGCCGGGGCGGCCCAGGGCGGTGCCGCCGGACTCCTCGTGTGCCTCCGGCTCGCGGGACATCGGCTGCTGGGACTCGTACGCGCTCCAGGTGCGGCGCGAGAGGTACCACAGCAGGCCGGTCAGCGCGGTCGGCACCACGGCTGCGAGGGCGAGCCTGCGGCCCGGGCGGCTCCACCAGCCGCCCTCCGAGACCGCGGGCGACAGGAAGCCCAGCCAGCTGTGCCGCTCGGCGCACGCGGACTCGCCCGCGCACTGCCAGGCCGCGAGGTCCAGGGCGACCTCGCACGCGGCCGCGACCAGGAGCACCGTCAGCGTCAGTCCCGCGAGCCGCACGAGGAGGCCGTAGAAGCGCACCGTACGCTCGCGGCCCTGGGCGGTGGGGCGCATCCAGTGGGCGAGGTTCACCACCATGAACGGCAGTAACAGCAGCCACAGGGCGCGGGCGCTGTTTCCCGAGGTGAGGTTGCACCAGACGTAGGCCTCGGGGACCGGTTTGCCCCGGTAGTCGTCCGGTCTTTGTTCGGCGTCGACGTCCTCGGCCCGCCGGAAGACGGCGGCCGTGTCGTCGCCGGTGATCCGCACGGTCCGCGGATCGTCGAGCATGTCCTGCGGTGTGGTGCCGCCGACACCGTGGACCAAAAGTTCCAGGGCGGTCCCGGCGCGTTCCTGTCTCTGCGCACGTTCCACTGTTCGCACTTCCCCCGTGACGAGCCGTCGGCTTCTGTCCGTGCGGGCACAAGGATCTCCCCGGACAGGCTCGCTTACACCTCTCCTCACGGAATCTCCCCCGATCCGTGAGGAGGACCGGGAAGCGGGAGACGCGGAAGTGACATGAGCGCGTCGGTACAGGCAGTGGCGCCACCGGTACCGAGCCGTGCGAGGATGGGACGTCCCGCGCGCCGGGAGGGGTGAGAATGTCCTCATCAGAGTGGGTGCGCGGGGTGTGTCGGACAGCTTGAGGCGAAAGGACCGGAGCGTACGTGAGCGAGAATCAGAACCTCCTCGCGGAGCAGCGGCGCGCCCTGATCCTGGACGAGGTCCGGCGCCGGGGCGGGGTCCGCGTCAACGAGCTGACACGCAAGCTCGGCGTGTCGGACATGACGGTGCGGCGCGATCTCGACGCGCTGGCCAGGCAGGGCGTGCTGGAGAAGGTGCACGGCGGTGCGGTCCCGGTGGTCGAGGCGAGCACGCACGAGCCGGGCTTCGAGGCCAAGTCGGGTCTGGAGCTGACGGCCAAGGAGGACATCGCACGGGCCGCGGCCGAGTTGGTCGCGCCGGGCTCCGCGATCGCGCTGTCGGGTGGTACGACGACGTACGCGCTGGCGCACCAGCTGGTCGACGTGCCCGACCTCACGGTGGTCACGAACTCGGTGCGGGTCGCCGACGTCTTCCACGCCGCGCAGCGCACGTCGGGCCCCCGGCAGGGTGCGGCCACGGTCGTGCTGACCGGCGGGGTGCGCACGCCGTCCGACTCGCTGGTGGGCCCGGTGGCCGACCAGGCGATCGCGGCGCTCCACTTCGACGTGCTGTTCCTCGGTGTGCACGGCATATCGGTCGAGGCCGGCCTGTCCACGCCGAACCTCGCGGAGGCCGAGACCAACCGGCGTCTGGTGCAGTCGGCGCGCCGGGTCGTGGTGGTCGCCGACCACACCAAGTGGGGTGTGGTGGGGCTGAGTTCGTTCGCGGCGCTGGAGCAGGTCGACACGCTGGTGACGGACGCCGGTCTCGAGACCGAGGCGCGCTCGGAGATCGCGGAGCATCTGCGACGGCTGGTGGTGGCGGGCGAGCCCGATGAGGACGCGGACCTCTGAGGTCGCGCCTTTGAGGTCGCGCCTTTGAGGTCGCGCCTTTGAGGGTGCGGACCTGCGAGGCCGGCGTTCTCTCGCGGTGCAGACATCTGACGGGGCGCCAGCTATGGTGACGCTGCCCGGTGCGGCGTCGGCATAGGGGGTTTCGTTCCATGGCTCACCTGCTGCGTGAGGTGGGGCTCGACTTCGTCGAGTCCGCACCCGTACGGCATGTCTTCGCGCGGGAGATCACCGCTCCCCCGGAGCCGGTCCACCGCGCGCTGGCCGAGGACGTGCCGGGCTGGGCGGACTGGTTCTCGGCGGTGACGCTGGCCCGGCCGCTCGACGGCGGAGCCCGACGCGAGGTCCGGCTCAGGGGCGGTACGCGCTTCGAGGAGACGATCCTCGCGGCGAAGAGCCCCGAGGTGTACGCCTACCGCGTCGACGTCACCAACGCGCCGGGCGCGCGGGCCATGGTCGAGGAGTGGCGGCTTACCCCTGCGGGGACGGGCACGCGCGTACGGTGGACGTTCGCGGTGGACGGTACGGCACCCTTCCGGTTCACCGTCGGCCTCGCCCGGCCCGGCCTCGGCCGGGCGTTCCGGGACGCGGTGACCTCACTGGACCGGCGGCTGGCGGCGGCCCGCTGAGGCTCGCGGATCACTCGGGCCAGACGCCCGTGGCCAGCAGCTGCTCGATGGCCGCCGAGTACGGCGCGATGTCCAGGCCCTGCTCGGCCAGCCACACGTCCGAGTAGTACTTGTCGAGGTACCGGTCCCCCGGGTCGCACAGCAGCGTCACCACGCTCCCCTGCCGCCCCTCGGCCACCATCTCGGCGACGATCTTCAGCGCGCTCCACAGCCCGGTGCCCGTCGAGCCGCCCGCCTTGCGTCCGATGGCCCGCTCCAGGGCCCGTACGGCGGCCACGCTCGCCGCGTCCGGCACCTTCATCATCCGGTCGACGGCGCCGGGCACGAAGCTGGGTTCCATGCGGGGCCGGCCGATGCCCTCGATGCGGGAGCCGCAGTCGCAGGTGACGTCCGGATCGCCGGTGGTCCAGCCCTCGAAGAAGCACGAGTTCTCCGGATCGGCGACACAGATGCGGGTGTCGTGCTGCATGTAGTGGACGTACCGGGCGATGGTCGCGGAGGTGCCGCCGGTGCCGGCCGTGGCGACGATCCACGCGGGCTCCGGGAACCGCTCCAACTCCAGCTGACGGAAGATGGATTCGGCGATGTTGTTGTTGCCGCGCCAGTCCGTGGCCCGTTCGGCGTAGGTGAACTGGTCCATGTAGTGGCCGCCGGTCTCCACCGCGAGGCGGGCCGACTCCTCGTACATCTTGCGCGAGTCGTCCACGAAGTGGCACTGCCCGCCGTGGAACTCGATCAGGCGGCACTTCTCGGCGCTGGTCGTGCGCGGCATGACCGCGATGAAGGGCACGCCGATCAGCTTCGCGAAGTACGCCTCGGAGACGGCCGTGGAACCGCTGGACGCCTCGATCACGGGGCGGCCCGGCCGGATCCAGCCATTGCACAGGCCGTAGAGGAAGAGCGAACGGGCGAGGCGGTGCTTGAGGCTGCCCGTCGGGTGGGTCGACTCGTCCTTCAGGTACAGGTCGATGCCCCACTGCTCCGGCAGCGGGAAGCGCAGCAGGTGGGTGTCGGCCGAGCGGTTGGCGTCGGCCTGGACCTTGCGTACGGCTTCTTTCAGCCAGACGCGGTAGGCGGCGTCGCTGCGGTCGACGTCGAGGGTCACGCCGGACGGGATCTGCTGGACGGTGCTCACGGCGGTGCTCCTCGTGCTGTTCGGCCACGGCGACTCGCGCGACCGTCCCTTCGAGCATAAACATCTTCCGCACGCTTCTCACCTGCATAAACACACCTTTGGGCGCCTCAAAGACATCCCTGGACCGCTGACCCCACCCGGACTGTGGGGGCGCATTCGGGCGAGTGCTCCGAGCGCCCCGGTCAGGCGTGACGTGCGTACTGGTGCTCGACGCGGGACGCGGGCAGACTGCACCGGACGGGACGGCGATCCCGCACGGGGGGCACACTGGATCACGACCAGAGCCGGCCACACCTGACAGGACGAGCCGGCACACCGACGCGCACTAAGGGGGCGGGGCATGGCGGAGCCGGAGTTCAGGGCCACGGGCGTGCGGATCGGGAAGCGGCTGCGCTCGCTGACCCGGGCCGGGCAGGTGCGGATCAGCGACGGCAGGCTGCAGTTGCTCACCAGCTACGGCAGCGAGATCGACAGCGCGCCGGTGCAGGCCGTGCGGGCGTCCAAGCCCTGGTTCGCCCCGGACGACCGGGCGCTGGCGGACCTCAACGGCAACCGCTACTCACTGACCCTGGGCGATCACGACCCCGCTCCGGGAGAGCCGGGTCCTCCTGCGGCACGCCGGTTCATAGAGGCCGTACGGAAGGCTGCGGGGCGTAAGGGCTGAGTCACAGCGAGTTGCGCTATCGCACCCCTTGCGTCACTCTGGTCTCACGTCACTCTGGGTTTACCGGCGATAACGCTGCGAACCAGCCCGCCGGACACGACAGCAGGCGGCCGTTTCCTTCAAGCACCCTGCTGGATCCGTACTCCGTGTTCTTCCGGACCACTTCAGTCGGGGAGTCGCAGCCGTGATCAAGTACCCAAGCAGGCACTGCACGGTGGAGCTCCAAGCCCTGCCGTCGCGGATCGGCCAGGTCCGCAGAATCGTATCGGCGCAGTTGCGCTACTGGCATCTGGACGCCTTGATAGACCGCGCCGCGCTCGGTGTGACCGAGCTGTTGACCAACGTCCACCAGCACGCCCAGCCGGACAAGACGTGCACCGTCGAGATCGAGCTGCTGCTCGACCGGCTGACGGTCTCGGTGCACGACCACGACCCGCGTCTGCCGGTCATGGCGGACGCCGAGGGCGTCGACGCGCTCGCCACCTGCGGGCGTGGCCTCGCGATGGTGGCCGCGGTCAGCGAGAGCTGGGGCGTGCGGCCGGACGGGGACGCGGGCAAGGTCGTCTGGTTCACGCTTCCGACCCCCGTCGCCGCGGCACGGGCCGGGGTCTCGCGGCCACCGCAGCGGGCGGTCGTGGAGACGCCTGCGCGGCGGCTTGCGGAGGTCGGGGCGCGGGTTGACCTGCGCAGGCCCGAACGTGCGCCCGCCTGAATTGTTCGGTCGCCTGCGGGCGCTCTCAGCCGGTGTCCTTGGTCCAGTGAGGTTGGTGGGCCCTTGCCGTTGGCTCTGTGGGCCATCGGGTGGCCCTGGGTCGGCAGGGGCTGCCCTGCCGACCTGCCATCCGGCCACCCCGGCGAGGTTCACTCGGTGGCGATCGCCCGCAGTACGTCCAGCCGTGCCGCGCGCCGCGCCGGGCGTAGGCCCGCCAGTGCTCCGGCCGTGAGGCCGACCAGTGCCACCACCGCGAGTTGCAGGGGAGGCATCGCGAACGCGAAGGCGCTGTCGCTCGCGCCGTCGGAGGCCTTGACCAGGACCCAGCCCAGGAAGGCGCCGAGGGCTAGGCCGCCGACCGTGCCGAAGGCGGCCACCAGGATCGACTCCCAGCGGACCATCGCGCGCAGTTGGGAACGGGTCTGGCCCACCGCCCGCAGCAGGCCCAGTTCGCGGGTGCGCTCGTGGATCGCCAGGGTGAGGGTGTTGGCGATGCCGAGGAGGGCGATGAGCACCGCGAGGGCGAGCAGGGCGTAGACGAGCGTCAGCATCATGTCGATCCCGCCCGCCGAGGACTGTGCGTACTCGTCGCGGGTCTGCACCTCGGGGTCGCCGTACCGGCCCGCGACCTTTTCCACCGCCGCCTTGCCCTCGTCCGCGCTGACGCCGTCCTTGAAGGAGACGGCGAGGAGGGTGTCGGCGTCCTGGGTGCGGTGCGGGGCCCAGGCGTCGCGGGTGATGACGTAGTCGCCGGCGAGTTCGGACTGGCCGTAGACCGCGCGGACCGTGAAGGTCCGCTTCTGGCCGTCGGTGAAGGTGAGCTGTGTCCTGTCGCCGGTCGTCAGGTTCTGCTTGTCGGCCTCCTTCTCGGTGATGGCGATGCCGTCCGTGCCGAGGTCGCGCAAGGAGCCCCTGACGTTGCCGAGGTCGAAGGTGCGCTCCAGGGCGACCGGGTCGGTGACCGTCAGCGCGCGTCCCTTGCCGTCCACTTCGGCGACTCCGCGGCCGAGGCCGACGGCGGTGTCCACCTCGGGCAGCCGCTGGACCGCGGCGGCGAGGCGTGGGCTCAGGCCGCTGCCGCCCGCGCCGAACGAGGGGGTGCTGACGGCCACGTCGCCCGCGAAGGACCTGGACATGGTCTGGTCCATGGTCGCCTTCAGCGAGGCGCCGAACACCGTGAAGAGGGAGACGACGGCCACGCCGATCATCAGGGCGCTCGCGGTGGCGGCCGTCCGCTTCGGGCTGCGCAGGGCGTTGCGGCGGGCGAGGGAGCCGGTGACGCCGCGGAGGCGGTCGAGGGGGCCGCCGAGGATCCGTACGGCCGTCGTGGAGGCGACCGGGCCGAGGACCACGAAGGCGGCCAGGGCCAGGACTGCGCCGGTTCCCGCCAGCCAGAGGGAGGGGGACAGCAGGACGCCGCCGAGCGTCGTACCGACGGCGAGGGCCAGCAGGCCCAGGCCGGTGACGGCGCGGACGCGGGAGGCGCCGGAGGTGTCGACGGCCGTCTCGCGCAGGGCGGCCAGCGGTGCGGTGCGGCCGGCGCGCGCGGCGGGCAGCAGTGCGGAGCCGAGGCAGACCACGATGCCGACCGCGAGCGGCAGGGTCATGGACAGCGCGCCGATGACCAAGTCGCCCTCGGGGAAGGGGAATCCGATCGCCGGGAACAGCATCTGGAGACCTGCCGCGATGCCGATGCCGCCCGCGAGGCCGGCCACCGATGCGGCGGCGGCCACGGCGGTCGCCTCGACGAGGGCCGACGCGGTGACCTGACGGCGTGAGGCACCCAGGGCGCGCAACAGGGCGTTCTCGCGGGTGCGTTGGGCCACGACGATCGCGAAGGTGTTGTGGATGGAGAAGGTGGCCACCAGGAGGGCTACGCCTGAGAAGACCAGGAGGAAGGTCGTGAAGATCGTCAGGAACTGGCTGGCGATCATGTCGGTGTTCTCCTCGGCCGACTCCTGACCCGTGATGGCCTCAACTCCCTTGGGCAGTGCGGGAGTCAGCTCGTCGACCAGCTCCTGCTGGCTGACGCCCGGCCCGGCCCGCACCTGGATGCTCGCCGCTTCGCCGGCCCTGGCCGTGAGGTATTTCTCGGCGTCGGCCCGGGTCATGCCGGTGAAGGTCACCTGGGCCATGCCGTCCTCGCCGCCGAAGGTCGCGAGGCCGACGACGGTCACCTTGATCGGGTCGGGCGTGCGCAGGGTCGTCGTGTCGCCGATGTACAGGTCGCCGCGCTTGGCGGTGCCACGGTCGATGACGACCTCGCCGGACTTGTGCGGTGCGCGGCCTTCGGCGAGCCGGTACGGGTTGAGCTCGGGGTCGGCGATCCAGTTGCCGGCGAGGGTGGGCGGGCCCTGGCCGCCGATCGGGTCGCCGTTCCTGCCGACGAGCTGACCGGCGCCCTGGATGTTGGGCGCGGCGGCCGCGACGCCGGGAACCTTCTCGATCGTGCTCAACAGGTCCGTGTCGACGGGTTCGCGTACGCCCTCGCTCTCGCCCGGGGTGGTGATGGCGTCGGCGCTGCGGACGACGGCGTCCGTGCCGCTGGTGGCGTTGCCGAACATCGTGTCGAAGCCGGCGCGCAGCGTGTCGCCCATGACGAGGGTCCCGGCGAGGAAGGCCACGCCCAGGAACACCGCGAGGAACGTACCGGCGAAGCGGCGCTTGTGGGCGCGCAGGGAGGACACGCTCAGGCGGACGGATGCGTTCATGGCGGTCATGACGACGCCACCTCGAAGGCTTTCATGCGGTCCAGGACCTTGTCGGCGGTCGGGGATTCCATACGGTCGACCAGGCGCCCGTCGGCGAGGAAGACGACCTCGTCGGCGTGGGCGGCGGCCACCGGGTCGTGGGTGACCATGACGACCGTGCGGGCCGTCCGGCGCACCGCGCGGCCGAGCAGGCCGAGAACCTCCTCGCCGGAGCGGGAATCGAGGTTGCCGGTGGGCTCGTCGGCGAAGACGACCTCCGGCCGTCCTGCGAACGCCCTGGCCACGGCGACGCGTTGCTGCTGACCGCCGGAGAGCTCGGCGGGCCGGTGGTGGAGCCGGTCGCGCAGGCCGACCACGTCGATCAGCGCGTCGATCCACTCCGGGTCGCCCTTGCCGCCCGCCAGGTCCAGCGGCAGCGTGATGTTCTCGGCGACGGTCAGTGTGGGCACCAGGTTGAAGGCCTGGAAGACGAAGCCGACGCGATCGCGGCGCAGGAGGGTGAGGCGGCGGTCGTCGAGGGTGCCCAGGTCGATGTCGCCGATGTGGGCGGTGCCCGAGGTGAGGGTGTCGAGGCCGGCCGCGCAGTGCATGAGGGTGGATTTTCCGGAGCCCGAGGGCCCCATGATCGCGGTGAAGCGGCCGACCGGGAAGTCGACGCTCACCCCGTCCAGGGCCCTCACGCTGGTGCCTCCGGTGCCGTACACCTTCACGGCGTCGACGACCCGGGCGGCGGTCCGGGTGACGGTGGTGGTCGTCATGCCGCACCGCCCTTGCCGGTGCGGCCGAACTGCTCGTCCAGGACGGACAGCCGGCGCCAGTACTCGTCCTCGTCGATCTCGCCGGAGGCGAAGCGGTGACCGAGCACGGTGATGGGTGAGTTGTCGTCGGCGGCGGGCCTCCAGGGGGCGCGGCGTCCACGCCATACCGTGCGGCGCAGCAGCGTGACGCCACCGATCACGACGGCCGCCCAGATCAGCGGGAAGAACAGGATCCAGGGGCCGGGGCCGCCGTCTGCGAAGTGAGCCAGGGTCTGCATCTCGAGTCATCTCCCGAGTCGGTTCGGATGGTTCGTTCGGTGATGCTTCGAGACTCGCTCCGGAGAGGGGTCCGGGTCGTCGTGCGGCCGGCGGCAGTGGGCGTACCTCGCGGGGAGTACGACCAGGGCTCGATTTCTGTAACTACTAGTATGTACAGTGAGGGCATGAGCGCCTCGGACACCTCGGACCGACTGATCGAGTCCACCCGTGAGCTGCTGTGGGAGCGCGGCTATGTGGGCACCAGCCCCAGAGCCATCCTGGAGCGCGCGGGCGCCGGGCAGGGCAGCATGTACCACCACTTCAAAGGGAAGCCGGATCTCGCGCTGGCCGCGATCCGCCGTACCGCCGAGGAGATGCGGGCTACCGCCGCGGGAGTACTCGACGGGCCGGGGACGCCGTACGAGCGCATCGAGGCGTATCTGCGGCGGGAGCGCGATGTGCTGCGTGGCTGTCCGGTCGGGCGGCTGACCATGGATCCGGACGTGATCGCCAGCGACGAACTGCGGGCGCCCGTGGACGAGACGCTCGACTGGCTGCGTGAACGGCTCGCCGGGATCGTCGAGGAGGGCAAGGAGCAGGGCCAGTTCGCGCCCGGGCTGGACGGCGAGTCGATCGCGGCGACGATCGTCGCGACGGTCCAGGGCGGCTATGTCCTCGCCCGCGCGTCCGGTTCGCCCGCCGCCTTCGACGTGGGCGTCCGGGGGCTGCTCTGCCTGCTCGCACCGCACCAGGCAAACCAGGAACACCAGGAGCACTAGGAAGGCGTCCCGATGCACGCGATGCAGTACGAGCTCACTCTGCCCGCCGATTACGACATGGAGATCATCCGTCGTCGCGTCGCGAGCAAGGGGCACCTGCTCGACGAGTGGGACGGCCTGGGCTTCAAGGCGTATCTGATGCGCGAGCGCGGCGTCCACGGGTCGCCGGTCAACCAGTACGCGCCGTTCTATCTCTGGAACACCGTGACGGGCATGAACTCCTTCCTGTGGGGAGGCCCGTTCCAAGGGATCGTCAACGACTTCGGGCGGCCGTCGGTCCGGCAGTGGTCCGGGCTGGCGTACGAGGAGGGCGGCGCCGCCGACTCCCCCGCGCGGGTCGCGGTGCTGCGGCGCCAACGGGTGCCGGACGGTGTGCGGCTGACCGATGTCATGGCGGACGCGGCACGGGAGAGCGAGCGGCTGGCCGGCGAGGGCGGCGTGGTGCTCTCGGCGGCCGCCGTGGACGCGAGCCGCTGGGAGGTCGTCCACTTCTCGCTCTGGGAGCACGACGCGCCCAGGGCCGACGGTGAGGTGTACGAGGTCCTGCACATGTCCGACCCGGGGCGGGCCCGGCTGCCACAAACGGTGTAAGTCCCAACCTTCACAAAGGAGTTCACCCGACATGCCCTTCGTCCGCATCGACGCCCTGGGATCCGACCCCGAGCGGCTGGACGCCCTCGGCCGTGCCGTGCACGACGCCCTGGTGGAAGCCGTCGGAATCCCGGCCGACGACCGGTTCCAGGTGCTGGTCGGACACGACGGCACCCGAAGCACCCTGCGCTACGACAGCGACTATCTCGGCATCCACCGGGACGACGGCCTCGTGTACGTCACGATCACCCTGCGCTCCGGGCGGACCCCCGCGCAGAAGCAGGCGCTGTACCGGCGGATCGCCGAACTCGCCCACGCCTACGCGGGGACCGAACCGCGGAACGTGTTCGTCAACCTCATCGAGAACGAGCCGATCAACTGGTCGTTCGGCGAGGGAGTGGCGCAGTACGCCGACTCCCCCGCCCCCGTCGACTCGCCCGCCCTCACCGGGCCGTAGTCCTAGGCCACGGATGTCCACGGTCGGCCGGAGCTTCGCGGCCGCGGCACGACACCCGAGGTGGCGTGCGAACCCGACGGACACGAAGGGCTGTTGACGCTGGTCGCGCTGGGGTGTGGCACGGGTGTGGTGCCGTGTCTCGTGCTGGAGCGCAGTGCGGTGCGCGAGCGGGTGTCGGTCGTCCCCGCGACGCCGCCGCCGGAGCCGTTCCCGATCGGGCTGTGCGTCCGGCGGGCCGATCTGCGGCGGCCGCTGGTGGCCGCCTTGTGGAGTCTCACGGCTCCCTGAGGTCCAGGCGGCCCACGCGAGCCACGTTCTCGCGGTCCTCGGCGTCCGCGCTGGCCTCGGCCGCGAACCAGGCGTCGAGGATCTCCTTGAGCAACGGCTCGGACGTCAGACGCAGGCTGAGCGCGAGCACGTTGGCGTCGTTCCAGCGGCGAGCGCCGTCCGCCGTGTACGCGTCCGTGCACAGGGCGGCCCGCACGCCCGGCACCTTGTTCGCGGCGATCGACGCGCCCGTGCCGGTCCAGCAGCACACGACCGCCTGGTCGGCCGCCCCGGCGGCGACCTCGCGGGCGGCCGCCTCGGAGCAGGCGGCCCACTGGGGGTCCTCGCCGGGGCTGAGCGCTCCGTGGGTGACGACGTCGTGGCCGCGACCACGCAGCTCGTCGACGAGGGCACGGGCCACAGGTTCGTCCATGTCCGATGAGACGGAGATCCGCATGTCAGGAAGGGTACCCAGGTCCGGGCCGGGAGTGCGGCCGTCCGGGTGGCGGCCGAGCATGGAGGGGAGCGCCGGAACGGCCGAGGAGGAGTCATGCCGACACTGCACATCGAGCATCCGATCACGGACTTCGCCACCTGGAAGTCCGCCTTCGACCGCTTCGCCCAGGCGCGTGCCGACGCGGGCGTACGTCACCACCGCGTCCAGCAGCCCGTCGACGACCCCGCCTACGTCGTCGTGGACCTGGAGTTCGACGAGGTGGCCGACGCCGAGCGGTTCCTGGGATTCCTCAGGACGAGGGTGTGGTCGTCGCCCGAGAAGGCGCCCGCGCTGGCGGGGGCGCCCCGGACGCGGATCCTGGAGACCGCCGAAGAGCGGTGAGGCCTACGCCAGCGCCCCCAGCGGATCGTCCAGCACCGGCTGCCAGGCCAACTCGGCCGCGCCGACCAGGCTGTTGTGGTCGAGGGTGCACGCGAGGATCGGGACGCCGCCGCTCTGGCCCCACAGGCTGCGGTCGGCGACGACCGCGCGCAGGCGGTCGGGGTCGGCGTCCAGGAGGGTGCGGTGGAGGCCGCCGAGGATGATGCGGTCCGGGTTGAGGATGTTGACCAGGCCGGCCAGGCCCAGGCCGAGGCGGTCGATGAGGGCCTCGGTGGCCCTGCGAACCGTCCGGTCGTCGTACCGGGTGCGGATCAGGTCCTTGGCCTGCTGGAGCAGGGAGACCTCGGGGCCCGGCTCGCGGCCGGCCGCCGTGAGGAGGGCCAGCGGGTCGGCCTCGACGTCGAGGCAGCCGCGGCTGCCGCAGTGGCAGGGTCTGCCCTCGGGGTTCACGGTGAGGTGGCCCACCTCCAGGGCGAGGCCCGAACTGCCGGTGTGCAGACGGCCGTCCAGCACGAGGGCACCGCCGACGCCCCGGTGTCCGGTGGCCACGCACAGCAGGTGGCGGGCGCCGCGGCCCGCGCCGTGCCGGTGCTCGGCGAGGGCGGCGAGGTTGACGTCGTTGCCGGCGAACGCCGGCCCGGTGATCCCGGCCTCCCGCACGCGCTCCGCGAAGATACGGCGCACCGGCGCGCCCACGGGCCAGGCCAGGTGCAGCGGGTTGAGCGCCAGACCGTCCGGTTCGGCGACGGCGGACGGTACGGCGAGCCCGGCGCCCACGCAGCGCCGGCCGGTCGTGCGCAGCAGGTCGGCGCCCGCCTCCACGACCGAGCCGAGGACCTTGGCGGGATCGGCGTCCACGGTCTCGCAGCCGGGGGCGGTGGCGACGATACGGCCGCCGAGGCCGACGAGCGCCGCCCGGAAGCCGTCGGCGTGCACCTGTGCGGCGAGGACGACCGGCCCGTCCTCGGCGACCGCCAGCCGGTGCGAGGGCCGCCCCTGCGAACCGGCCGCCGCGCCGGGCCGGGCATCGACCCGGATCAGCCCGAGCGCCTCCAGCTCGGCGGCGACCGCGCCGGCCGTGGCCCGGGTCACCCCGAGCTCGGCGGTGAGGACGGCACGTGTGGGTGCGCGTCCGGTGTGGACGAGCTCCAAGGCGGGTCCGAGCGCGCCGCGCCCCCGGTCCAGCCGCGTCCTCGAGGTGGTCCCTTCCCCCGCCGGCCGGGGGTCCGCCTTGCCGCTCATGAGGGCGAGTCTCCCATGATCCGCAGATGTGGCGGCCTACAGCCCGCTCACCCTGAGCGTGATGTTCAACCGCCCTGTCAGCCCCAACTCCGGTGGTGCGGTGCCCGGCTGCACCCTCGGCACGCCGTGATGGGCGAGCCGCGACGGGCCGCCGAACACGAAGAGGTCGCCGCTGCGCAGCTCGACGTCCGTGTAGGGCCGGGTCCGCGTCTCGGTGTTGCCGAAGCGGAAGACGCAGGTGTCGCCGAGGCTCAGGGACACCACCGGGGCGTCCGACTTCTCGTCGCTGTCGCGGTGCATGCCCATGCGTGCGTCGGCGTCGTAGAAGTTGATCAGGGCGATGTCGTACGGCGTCTCCGAGTACGCCGCCTCCGACTCGCCCAGCGTGTCCCGCACCGCACGCCGGCCCAGCTCGCCCAGCCAGTCCGGGAACGGTTTCACCGGGGTTCCGTCGCCGTCGACGACCGTGCGGGCGTAGGCGTACGGGTACCAGTGCCACCCCAGGCAGACCTGCCGGGCGGTCATGGTGCCGCCGCCGGGCGTGTGGACCGTGCGCAGCCCGGCCGGCGGGCGGGCCCACTCGCGGCAGGCCTCCAGCAGCTCGCGCTGGCGGTCCGGATCCAGCCAGCCGGGCAGGTGCACCGCGCCCGGCGCGACCTGCGTACGTTCCCGGGGGAACAGCTCGGCGTCCATGCCTCCCATCCTCCCTCACCGGCCCCACCCGCCGTGAGCTGCGGCTCAGCTAGCCTTGACGCACGATGAACGACCGTATGACGACGCCCTGGGGCGAGCTCGCGCTGACCCGTTTCCCCGAGGACCCGCGTGACAGGCTGCGCGCCTGGGACGCCTCCGACGAGTACCTCCTCAGGCATCTGGCGGAGCGGGAGACACCGCTGTCCGGCACGGTCGTGGTGGTCGGTGACCGCTGGGGCGCCCTGGTCACGGCGCTCGCGGCGCACCAGCCCGTACAGATCACGGACTCCTACCTGACCCAGGAGGCGACCCGGGCCAACCTCGCCCGCGCCGGCGTCGAGCCCGGCTCCGTGCGGCTGCTCACCACGCAGGACCCGCCGCCGGAGCGCGTCGACGTCCTGCTCGTGCGGGTGCCGAAGAGCCTGGCGCTGCTGGAGGACCAGCTGCTGCGGCTGGCGCCCTCGGTGCACGAGGGCACGGTGGTGGTCGGCACCGGGATGGTGAAGGAGATCCACACCTCGACGCTCCAGCTGTTCGAGCGGATCCTCGGCCCGACCCGCACCTCGCTCGCCGAGAAGAAGGCCCGGTTGATCTTCTGCACGCCCGAGCCGTCGCGGGAGCGGCCCGCCAACCCGTGGCCGTACACCTACACGCTGCCCGACGGCATCGGCGCGGTCTCGGGGCGGACGGTCGTCAATCACGCGGGCGTCTTCTGTGCCGACCGGCTCGACATCGGTACGCGGTTCTTCCTGGGGCACCTTCCGGACGGCAAGGGCGCCCGGCGGGTGGTGGACCTCGGGTGCGGCAACGGCGTCGTCGGAACCGCGGTGGCGCTGGCGAACCCGGAGGCCGAGGTGCTGTTCGTGGACGAGTCGTTCCAGGCCGTGGCCTCGGCGGAGGCGACGTACCGGGCGAACGGCGTACAGGGGCACGCCGAGTTCCGGGTCGGGGACGGGCTGGCGGGCGTGCCGGCCGGCAGTGTCGACCTCGTGCTCAACAATCCGCCGTTCCACTCCCACCAGGCGACGACCGACGCGACGGCCTGGCGGATGTTCACGGGGGCGCGGCGCGCGCTCGGGCCGGGCGGTGAGCTGTGGGTGATCGGCAACCGGCATCTCGGCTACCACGTGAAGCTGCGGCGGCTGTTCGGCAACAGTCAACTGGTCGCGAGCGACCGGAAGTTCGTGGTGCTGAGGGCCGTCAAGCGGTAGGCAGGCGGCACCGGGTCAGGAAGACCTCAACACCCCGATGATGTCGGCCACCGCCCGCACCATCGCCTCCCGCCCCACGCCCAGGTACTTGCGTGAGTCGACCGCCTCGGGATGGGCGGCGAGGAAGTCGCGGATCGCCCCGGTCATGGCGATGTTGAGGGCCGTGCCGACATTGACCTTGGCGATGCCGCCCGCGACCGCCGCGGTCAGTTCGCCGTCGGGGACGCCGGAGGAGCCGTGCAGGACGAGGGGGACGTCGAGGGTGGTGGACAGGCGTTTGAGGAGTTCGTGGTCGAGGGTGGCGGTGCGGGTGGTCATGGCGTGTGAGCTGCCGATGGCGACGGCGAGCGCGTCTACGCCGGAGTCGGTGACGAAGGCATGGGCCTCTGCGGGGTCGGTACGGGCGCCGGGGGTGTGGGCGTCGAGCGCTGGCTCGCCGTTCTTGCCGCCGAGGCGCCCCAACTCGGCCTCGATCCAGAGGCCTTGGGAGTGCGCCCAGTCGACGGCGGCCTTGGTGGCGGCGAGGTTGTCCGCGTACGGCAGTCGGGCCGCGTCGTACATCACCGAGCTGAACCCGGCGGTCGGCGCCTGGCGCAGCAGGTCGTCGCTCTGGATGTGGTCGAGGTGCAACGCGACGGGGACGGTGGCGCGTTCGGCGGCGGTGACGGCGGCGCGGGCCAGCGGGAGGAGCCGTCCGTAGCGGAACCTGACGGCGTTCTCGCTGACTTGGAGGACGACGGGCGAGCTCACCGATTCCGCACCGGCGATGACCGCCTCGACGTGCTCCAGGGTGATGATGTTGAACGCGGCGACGGCGGAGCGGGCTGCGGCGGCCCGGGTGACGAGCTCACCGGTGGTGACGAGGGGCACGGCCTGTCCTTTCCGGAAGTCCCGGGGCTTCAGGGGGCGAGGATCACCGAGCGGGTGAGGTGGCGGGGCTGGTCCGGATCCAGGCCGCGGGCCGCTGCGACGGCGACGGCGAGGCGCTGGGCGCGGACCAGTTCGGCGAGTGGGTCGAGACGGCCCTCGATCCACAACCCGCCCGTGGCGCGCACCTGTTCGGCCAGCCCCTCGGGTGCCTCGCCGAACATCCAGGTGGCGGTACCGCTCGTGGTGATGCTGATCGGGCCGTGCCGGTACTCCATCGCCGGGTAGGCCTCGGTCCAGGACAGCGACGCCTCGCGCATCTTCAGCCCGGCCTCGTTGGCCAGCCCGACGGTCCAGCCACGCCCCAGGAAGGTGAACTGCCCGCACTCCACGAGCCCTTCGGGCAGTTCACCGGCGAGGGCGGTGCGGGCGTCGGCCACGACCTCGTCGGTGTGCAGGCCGAGGTGGGCGCGGAGCAGGGTGAGGGCGGTGGTCGCGAACCGGGTCTGCACGACGGACCGTTCGTCCGCGTAGTCGAGGACGACGACCTCGTCGGCGACCGCCATGACGGGCGTGTCCGGGTCGGCGGTGATCGCGGCGGTGCGCGTTCGCCCTTTCAGCCGTCGCAGCAGGTCCAGCACTTCGGTCGTCGTACCGGAGCGGGTGAGGGCGACGACGCGGTCGTACGCCCGCCCGGGCGGGAACTCCGACGCGGCGAAGGCGTCCGTCTCCCCCTGGCCCGATCCCTCGCGCAGCACGGCGAAGGCCTGCGCCATGAAGTACGACGTGCCGCAGCCGACGACCGCGATCCGCTCCCCCGGGGCCGGAAGAACCCCGCCGAGGCCGTTCGCCTCCGCCGCGGCGCGCGTCCAGCACTCGGGCTGGCTGTTGAGCTCGTCCTCGACATGCGTCATGCCGCCGCCCTCCGTACTTCCACCCCATGGACGAGTGGCTGGATGATTGTTCTTGCAAGATAGCCACACCTTTCGAGCAGAATCAAGCATTCCTGCGTGAGAGGCGTGCGCTAGGGTCGCCGGAAGATCGAGGAATGGAGGGCGGATGTCGCGCGACGCCCGCTGGAAGGCGCTGCTGGAGCTGCTCGTCGAGCGGGGCCGGCTGGACGTCGAGGAGGCGGCCGCCGAGCTGGAGGTGTCGTCCGCCACGATCCGCCGCGACTTCGACCAGCTCGCCGAGCAGCAGATGCTGGTGCGCACACGGGGCGGCGCGGTCGTGCACGGGGTGTCGTACGAGCTGCCGCTGCGCTACAAGACGGCCCGGCACGCCTCCGAGAAGCAGCGCATCGCCAAGGCGGTGGCCGACCTCGTCGCGCCCGGCGAAGCGGTGGGGCTGACAGGCGGCACGACGACCACGGAGGTGGCGCGGGCCCTGGCCGTGCGCAGCGACCTCGCGTCCGGCTCGCCCGCGCTGACCGTCGTCACCAACGCGCTCAACATCGCCAATGAGCTGGCCGTACGACCCCAGTTCAAGATCGTGGTCACCGGAGGGGTGGCGCGCCCGCAGTCGTACGAGCTCATCGGGCCGCTCGCGGACGGGGTGCTGGCCCAGATCACGATCGATGTGGCGGTGCTCGGCGTCGTCGGCTTCGACGTGACGCACGGCGCCGCCGCGCACGACGAGGCGGAGGCGGCGATCAACCGGCTGCTGTGCGAGCGGGCCGAGCGGGTGGTCGTGGCCGCGGACTCCAGCAAGCTGGGCCGACGGGCGTTCGCCCGGATCTGCGCGGTCGACGCGGTGGACACGCTGGTCACGGACACGGCGGCCGCGCCCGACACCGTACGGCGCTTCGAGGAGGCGGGGCTGACGGTCATCGCGGTCTGAGAGTCGCCGGGCATCACGGTCTGCGCGACATCGCGGTCCGATCACCCGGTCCCGGCCCTCGCCCGGCCGATTCCACCTACGCTGGGAGCGAGGCGCATGGCGGGCCAGGGAGGCTGCGATGAGCACGACACCGACCGACGGGGACGTACGGGGGGCTTCGCGCTATGTGCCGATCGCCGAGCACGGGCTGATCGGCGATCTGCGCAGTGTGGCCCTGGTGGGGACGGACGGCACGATCGACTGGTACTGCTGCCCGGCCTTCGACGCGCCGAGTGTCTTCGCGGCGGTCCTGGACGCGGAGCGGGGCGGCTGCTTCGAGCTGGCGGCGGCGGTGCCGGCCCGGACCAAGCAGTTCTACTTCCCGGACACGAACGTCCTGATCACCCGGTTCTTCACCGAGGACGGGGTGGGTGAGGTGCAGGACTTCATGCCGGTGGACGGCGGCCTGGTGGAGACCGAACGGCACCGGCTGATCCGGCGTGTGGTGTGCGTCCGCGGGTCGATTCCCTTCCGTACGCGGGTCGCGCCGCGCTTCGACTACGGCACCCGGCCGCACACCGTCCGCAGGGTGGGCGACGTCGCGGTCTTCGAGTCCGAGAAGCTGTCGCTCGGTCTGACCGCGACCGTGCCGCTGGAGGTCGACGGGCCCGACGTGTGCGCCGAGTTCAAGCTCTCCGAGGGCGAGTCGGCGGTCTTCGCACTGGACCAGGTGGGCGGCGAGGTGAACCCGCGGCGGTGCGCGCGGACCGAGGCCGAGGAGCAGTTCAACAGTACGGTGGCGTACTGGCGGCACTGGCTGTCCGCGTCCAGGTACCGGGGCCGCTGGCGGGAGATGGTGCACCGCTCCGCGCTCACCCTGAAGCTGCTCACCTACGCGCCCACCGGCGCGATCGTGGCCGCGCCGACGACGAGCCTGCCCGAGCAGCCGGGCGGGGAACGCAACTGGGACTACCGGTACGTGTGGGTGCGCGACGCCGCCTTCTGTGTGTACGCGCTGCTACGGCTGGGCTTCACGGGTGAGGCCGAGGCGTTCATGAAGTTCCTGACCCAGTACGTCAGTCGGGGCGACGGCTGTCACGCGGGCCCGTTGCAAATCATGTACGGCATCGACGGCCGCACCGATCTGACCGAGCGCGAACTCGACCACCTGGAGGGGCACCTCGGTTCCGCCCCGGTGCGTGTCGGCAACGCCGCCGCCGACCAGCTCCAGCTCGACATCTACGGCGCGCTGATCGACTCGATCTACCTCTACGACAAGTGGGCGGAGCCGATCTCCAGCGACCAGTGGGACGACGTGTGCGGGCTGGTGGACTGGGTGTGCGAGAACTGGGACCAGCCCGACGAGGGCATCTGGGAGACCCGCGGCGGCCGCAAGAACTTCCTGTACTCGCGGCTGATGTGCTGGGTGGCGATCGAGCGGGCCATCCGCATGGCCAACCGGCGCGGGCTGCCCGCCGATCTGCCGCGCTGGCGGGAGTGCCGGGACACGATCTACCGGCGGATCATGAAGCGCGGCTGGTCCGAGGCGCGCCAGGCCTTCGTCCAGCACGAGGACGGCGACGTGCTCGACGCGGCCGTGCTGATGATGCCGCTGACGAAGTTCATCTCGCCGACCGACCCCAAGTGGCTGTCCACCCTGGACGCCCTCACCCAGGACCTGGTGTCCGACTCGCTGGTCTACCGCTACGACCCGGCGGCAAGCCCCGACGGACTGCAGGGCGACGAGGGCACGTTCTCGATCTGCTCGTTCTGGTACGTCGAGGCAATGGTCCGCGCCGGCCGTGTCGACGAGGCGCGGCTGGCCTTCGAGAAGATGCTGACGTACGCCAACCATCTGGGCCTGTACGCCGAGGAGATCAGCCACACCGGTGAGCAACAGGGAAACTTTCCGCAGGCGTTCACCCATCTCGCCCTGATCAGTGCGGCCTTCAACCTGGATCGCGCACTGGGGTGACCGGAGTTCACCGGTTCGCAGGTCAATCGACAAGACATCGAATTTAGGTGAGGCTAACCTAAACAGGGTCCCCAACTCACCGAAGGGCACCCCGAGATGACGCCTGGCTCGATCTTCCCGTACGTCATGCCGACCCCCGCGATGCTGCCCGACGACCGGACGGGATGGACCCTCGACCCGGGCCGGGCGGCGCTCCTGGTGCTGAACCTGCAACGGCGTTTCCTACGGGTGGTGGAGCAGGAGGGCGCCCCGGTCACCGCGCTCCTCGCCGGCGCGGGCCGCTTGGTCGGCGCCGCCCGTGCGGCGGGCGTTCCCGTCATCCACTCGGTACCGGCCGGTGAACGAGGCCCCGCACTCGCCGTACGACCGCCCGGGCCGCCGGCCGACAAGGACGGCGAGGCGTTCGCCGAGCAGGTCGCGCCGCGAACCGGGGACGCCGTACTCACCGCCCGGAAGCACAGCGCCTTCGCGCGGACCCGGCTGGAGAGCCGGTTACGGGACCTGAAGCGCGATCAGGTCGTGATCGTCGGGCTGTTCGCCCGGGTCGGCGTGCTGATGACGGCCGCCGACGCCTGGGTGCAGGACCTGGAGCCGTTCGTCGTCGCGGACGCCATCGCCGACGCGTCGGCCGGTGGCCATGAGTTCGCGCTGGAATGGGTGGCGGACACGTGCGGGGCGGTGACGTCCACGGATCAGGTGGTGGCCGCGTTCGACCCCGCCGTGCCGACGGCGGAAGCGGTCTGACCGGCCCGGACGGACCACCGCGCGCCGGTTCAGTCGACTGCGGTGATGAAGTGTCAAGTCACCTCAACGGCAAAGGCGTTGCTCGAAAAGCGTTGCTAAGGCAAGCCTTACCTTGCTTTACTGGCGGCCGTACAACTCCTGCCTGTCGCCGGCGACAAGGGACGCACATGTCGAGAAATCTCCGCACCACCCTTCTCACTGTCACCCTGGCCGCCGGCCTGGCGGCCTGCGGCTCCGTCAAGGACGACTCGAACACCTCCTCCGACACCTCCGGCGACGCGAAGGCGGACTCCTCGTCCGCCTTCCCGGTGTCCATCAAGCACAAGTTCGGCACGGCGAAGATCACCAAGGCGCCCGAGCGGATCGTGGTGATCGGCAACGGCGGAACCGACGACATCGACGCGCTGTACGCCCTGGGTGTCACGCCGGTCGCCATCTCCAAGGACGCCCTCAGCGAGGACGGCGTCTACCCGTGGCTCAAGGACGAGATCGACACCGAGAAGACGGAACTCCTCGACACACTGACCGCCGTCGACTACGAGAAGGTCGCGTCCCTCCAGCCCGATCTGATCCTCGCCACCTCGGACTTCACCCTGGACAAGGACTACAAGAAGCTCGCCGCGGTCGCGCCGACCATCGGGTACGAGACGGCCTGGGGGCAGCAGACCTGGCAGGAGCACGTGCAGGTGGTCGCCAAGGCCGTCGGCAAGGAGAAGCAGGGTGAGCAGGTCATCAAGGAGACCGAGGACAGCATCGCCGCGGTGAAGGAGAGGCATCCCAAGCTGCAGGGCAAGACCTACAGCCTGTCCATCGGCAACACCCCGGTCAAGATCTTCACGATCGCGTCCGAGGACGACTTTGCGGCCAAGCTGATGAGCCAGCTCGGGATGAGCCTGACCCCGTCGGTGAAGAACATCAAGACGGTCAACGGCAGCCCGACCGGTGAGCTCTCCTTCGAGCAGCTCGACAGGATGGACGCCGACCTGGTCGTCATCGCGTTCACCACGCCGGGCCTGAAGAAGGCGTTCGAGGCCAGTGACCTGGTGAAGAACATGTCCGCGGTGAAGAACGGCCGGTATGCCGTGACCGACGTCGCTACCATCAGCCAGCTCCGCAGCCCGTCGGCGCTGGGCATCCCGTGGGCGCTGGACAACCTGGAACCCGGCTTCAAGAAGCTCGGGTGACCCCCCGAGGGGGGACTTAGGTTAACCTAAGTCAGAGACAGCAGGCGGGAGTGATCGCCGACCGCCTCCCCGCGGAGGGCATGGTGGCAACTGAGGCCGGTACGGCCCCTCTTGTACAGACCGGCAAGACGAAGAAGACCGCGAAACAGTCCCCCAGGCGCCGGAACTCGACCCGCACCCTGGCCGTGCTCGGCGCCCTGCTCCTGCTGCTGACCGCCGTCGTGCTCAGCCTCGCGGTCGGCTCGCGTGCCCTGTCGCCGGACGTCGTATGGGACGCGCTGCTCCACGACGACGGGTCCACCGCGGCCTCCGTCATCTGGGACGTTCGCGTGCCGCGCACCCTGGCCGGTATCGCGGCCGGCGCCGCGCTCGGTGTCGCGGGCGCGCTCATCCAGGCGCTCACCCGCAATCCGCTGGCCGATCCGGGGCTGCTCGGCATCAACGCGGGCGCCGCCACCGCGGTGGTGCTGTCCCTCACCGTGCTGGGCGTCACGAGCCTGTGGGCGTCGGTGTGGTTCGCCATGGTGGGCGCGGTGGTGGCGGGGCTGCTGGTGTACTCGCTGGCCTCGGGCGGTCGCGGCGGCGCCACGCCGGAGCGGCTCGCCCTCGGCGGCGCGGTGGTCGCCGCCGTGTTCACCGGCATCAGCCAGACGCTGATGCTGCTCGACGCCCAGGCGCTGGACCAACTGCGGTTCTGGAGCGTGGGTTCGCTCGCGCGGGCCGACAGCGAGACCCTCACGACGATCGCGCCATTCGTCGCGGTGGGCCTGGTGCTCGCGCTGGCGCTGGTCCGGCCGCTGAACGCGCTCGCGCTGGGCGACGACGGTGCCCGGGCGCTGGGCGCCCATGTGGACCGCACGCGCTTCCTCGGCCTCGCGGCCATGACGCTGCTGTGCGGTGCGGCGACCTCGGCCGTGGGGCCGCTGGTCTTCGTCGGGCTCGCCGTCCCGCACATCGCCCGCATGATCGCCGGGGCCGACCAGCGCTGGACGCTGCCGCTGTCCATGCTCCTCGCCCCCGCCCTGCTGCTCTTCGCGGACGTCGTCGGCCGGATCGCCGTACGCCCCGACGAGCTGGACGCGGGCGTGGTCACCGCGGTGGTCGGCGCACCGGTGTTCATCGCCCTGGTCCGCTACCGCCGGACAGTGACCGCATGACGACCCGGGCGCCGGCTCGCACCGGTCCGCGTGCCCGTACGCATGTCGTACGGAGCCGCTCGCACCGTTTCTCGCTGCGGGTGGACGTGCGCGCGGTGACGGTGTGCGTGCTCGTGCTCGCCGTCACCGCTGCCGTGGGCGTCCTCGCGCTCGGCACCGGCGAGTACACGATCTCGCCGGCGGACGTGGTCCGCACCCTGCTGGGCAACGGCAGCCCGCGCACCGACTTCGTGGTCAACGACCTCCGGCTGCCCCGCCTGCTGACCGGCATCCTGGTCGGCGCGGCCCTCGGTCTGAGCGGTGCCCTCTTCCAGAGCCTGACCCGCAATCCGCTGGGCAGCCCCGACATCGTCGGCTTCACCTACGGCTCCGCCACCGGAGGCCTGCTGGTGGTCCTGCTCGTCGGCGGCACCGGCGGGCAGATCGCCGTGGGGGCGGTGGGCGGCGGCCTCGCGACCGCGGTCCTCGTGTATCTGCTGGCGTGGCGGCAGGGCATCCACGGCTACCGGCTGGTGCTGGTCGGCATCGGGGTCAGCGCCCTGCTCCAGGGGGTGAACGCCTATCTCCTGGCCAAGGCCCGGTTCACTCAGGCCGCGCAGGCGATGGTGTGGCTCAACGGCAGCCTCAACGGCCGGGGTTGGCAGGACGTCCGGCCGGCCGTCCTCGGCCTGCTCGTGGTGCTGCCGCTGGTGGCGCTCGCCGCGAGCCGGCTGAGGATCCTGGAGATGGGCGACGACGTGGCGGGCGGGCTGGGCGTGCCGGTGCAGCGCACCCGGCTGGTGATCCTGGTGCTGGCCACGGCGGCCTGCGCGGTGGCCACCGCGGCGGCCGGTCCGATCCCGTTCGTGGCCCTCATCGCCCCACAGCTGGCCCGCCGCCTCACCCGGGCCCCCGGGCCCAACCTGTCCGCGGCCACGTGCACCGGGGCATTCCTCGTGGTCAGCGCCGACTTCGCCTCCCCACGCATCCAATCGTCGGCTCAGTTGCCGGTCGGCGTGGTGACCGCGGTCGTCGGCGGGGTGTACCTGGGGCTGCTGCTGCGCAGGCAGCGGCGGGCGGGACGGATCTGACGTCAGTGGCCGTGGCTCGGCTCGGCCTCCGGCGAGGACCCCTGCGACGGTTCGGACGACGCCGCTCCGGCCCGGACGGTGAACGCCGCGGTGCGCACCTTGCCCTCGTGCTTGAAGTCGAGGAACAGGCGGTACGTGCCGCTGCTCGGCGCCGTGGCCATGAACGAGATCTCCGGCCCGGGCTTCGTCCTGCCGTCGCCGGGTGCGCCGCCCGGGTGGACGTGGAGGTAGGCGAGGTCGCCGGAGCGCAGCGCGACCAGGTGGCCGTAGGCACCGAGGTAGGGCTGGAGGTCGGTCACGGGGCGGCCGTTTCGCGAGACCTTGAGCTTCAGCTCGCTCTCCTTGCCCGGGAACAGGCCGCCGTCCAGACGGACCTCATAGCCGTCGGTCTTCGCGGTGGAACCCGGCGTGGGCATCTTCTGCGGCTCATAGGAGCCCGAGGCCGCCAGATCCGCCCCGAGCGTGAGGCTCTCGGCGCCCTTCTTCGCCGGGGTGAAGTCGGCCAGGACGCGGTAGCCGCCCGCGCGGGGCAGCTCGACGGGGATGCTCCAGGTGCCGTCGGCGGCGCGGGTGGGGTGCAGGTGGCGATACGTCACCAGGTCGCGTGAGGCCACGATGAGGTGCAGTTCCTTCTCCTGCTCGGGCTCGTAGGCGGTGACGGCCCGGCCGCCGCTGTCACGTATGACGAAGCGCAGGTCGGAACGGGTTCCGGCGGTGACGCTCGGAGTCCTCAGGTCGAGGGTGTAGCCGCCCTGGGAGACCTGGAGCCCGCCGGGCACCTCCGTCTCGGCCCCACCTCCCTCCGGTGCCGACGACGCCTCTTCATGGCTCTCGTGGGAGGCGGCCGCGGAGTCCTCGACGACGGGGTCGACGCCCGTGCCCACGGCGTAGGCGGTGCCGAAGGTCGCGGCCAGTGCGGCGGCGAACGCGGTGATCTTCAGTCCGGCATGCATGGCGGTCTCCTGTGGATCGGATCCTTCGATATGAGCCTTCGATGCACTTCACCATACCCCCACGGGGTATGAAGTCAATTCAATCCCGGGCTTGCCTTGACTACCCCCTGGGGGTATACATGGCATCGGCGAGGATACCCCCGCCCCGTATTCTGGTCGACCGCGACCGCGCACTTCAGGAGGAACCCGTGTCCACCACCACCTACGCCGTCTCCGGCATGAGCTGCGCCCACTGCAAGGCCACGCTCACCAAGGCCATCGGCGGGCTGGACGGCGTCACCGGCGTCGATGTCGACATCGCGTCCGGTCACGTCACCGTCATCAGCGCCACCGAACCCGACGACGCCGTGATCGCCGACGTCGTCGACGACGCCGGCTACGAGCTGACCGGCCGCGCGGCCTGACCCGCACCCCCGAACCGTCGGAGCCCGGCCGCCCCGGGATCCGCCCGCCCTCGCACCAGGAGCAGCGATGACCACCACCGCGTCCGGCCCCGCGACCGAGATAGAACTCGCCATCGGCGGCATGACCTGCGCCTCGTGCGCGGCGCGCATCGAGAAGAAGCTGAACCGCATGGACGGGGTGACCGCCACCGTCAACTACGCCACCGAGAAGGCGAAGGTCAGCTACGGCGGTGACGTCTCCGTCCAGGACCTGATCGCCACCGTGGAGGCGACCGGGTACACGGCGCAGGAGCCCGCGCCGCCCGTCCAGGAGCAGCCCCGGCACACGGGCGGGCACGATGAGCTACGGCCACTGCGCGAGCGGTTGGTCACCGCCGTGACGCTCGCCGTCCCCGTCATCGCGATGGCCATGATCCCCGCCCTCCAGTTCGAGTACTGGCAGTGGCTGTCGCTCACGCTGGCGGCGCCCGTCGTGACGTATGCCGCCTGGCCCTTCCACAAGGCGGCGTTCACCAACCTGCGGCACGGCGCCGCCACCATGGACACGCTGATCTCGGTCGGTACGTCGGCCGCGTTCCTGTGGTCGCTGTGGGCGCTGTTTCTCGGCACCGCGGGCGAACCGGGCATGACGCACCCCTTCGAGCTGACGATCTCCCGCAGCGACGGCTCCGGGAACATCTACCTGGAGGCGGCCGCCGGAGTCACCGCCTTCATCCTGGCCGGGCGCTACTTCGAGGCCCGTTCCAAGCGCAAGGCCGGCGCGGCCCTGAAGGCCCTGCTGGAGCTGGGCGCCAAGGACGTCACCGTCCTGCGCGCCGACGGAACCGAACGGACCGTCCCTGTCGCTGAGTTGAAGGTCGGCGACCGCTTCCTGGTCCGGCCCGGCGAGAAGATCGCCACCGACGGGACGGTCGTCGAGGGCTCCTCCGCGGTGGACGCCTCGATGCTCACCGGCGAGTCCGTGCCGGTCGAGGTGGGCCAGGGCGACCCGGTCACCGGCGCCACGCTCAACGCGGGCGGCCGCCTCGTCGTCGAGGCCACCCGGGTGGGCGCCGACACCCAACTGGCGCGGATGGCCCGGCTGGTGGAGGACGCGCAGAACGGGAAGGCCTCGGCCCAGCGGCTCGCGGACCGGATCTCCGCCGTGTTCGTGCCGGTCGTGATCGCCCTCGCACTGGGCACCCTGGGCTTCTGGCTCGGCAACGGCGCCGGGCCGACCGCCGCCTTCACCGCCGCGGTCGCCGTACTGATCATCGCCTGCCCGTGCGCTCTGGGCCTGGCCACGCCGACGGCGCTGATGGTGGGCACCGGCCGGGGCGCGCAGCTCGGGATCCTGATCAAGGGCCCGGAGGTGCTGGAGTCCACGCGCGAGGTCGACACGATCGTCCTGGACAAGACGGGCACCGTGACCACCGGCCGGATGACCCTGCTGGCCGTGCACACCGCGGACAACGCCGAGGAGAGCGAAGTCCTGCAGCTGGCGGGCGCGTTGGAGCACGCCTCCGAGCACCCGATCGCCCGTGCGGTGGCCGACGGGGCGCTTCAGAAGCTGGGTTCGCTGCCGACGCCGGAGGACTTCGCGAACGTGCCCGGTCTCGGGGTGCAGGGCGTGGTCGAGGGCCACGCGGTGCTCGTGGGCCGGGAGCGGCTCCTCGAAGAGTGGGCCATGGAACTGCCGGACTCCCTGGCGCACGCGAAGTCCGACGCCGAGGCCTCCGGCCGTACCGCCATCGCGGTCGCCTGGGACGGTGAGGCGCGGGCGGTCCTGGAGGTCGCCGACGCGGTGAAGGAGACCAGCCCGGAGGCGATCCGTCGGCTGCGCGCCCTCGGTCTCACCCCGATCCTGCTGACCGGCGACAACAAGGCCGTCGCCGACGCCGTCGCCCGCGAGGTCGGCATCGCGCCCGAGGACGTCATCGCCGAGGTGCTGCCGCAGGACAAGGCCGATGTCGTCAAGCGGCTGCAAGGCGAGGGCCGTTCCGTGGCGATGGTCGGCGACGGCGTCAACGACGCCGCCGCCCTGGCCCAGGCCGACCTCGGTCTGGCGATGGGCACCGGCACGGACGCCGCGATCGAGGCCGGCGACCTCACCCTGGTCCGCGGCGACCTGCGCGCCGCCGCCGACGCCATCCGGCTCGCCCGCAGGACGCTCGGCACCATCCGGTCGAACCTGTTCTGGGCCTTCGCCTACAACGTGGCCGCGCTGCCGCTCGCCGCGGCCGGACTGCTCAACCCGATGATCGCCGGTGCGGCGATGGCGTTCTCCTCGGTCTTCGTCGTCGCCAACTCGCTGCGGCTGCGCTCGTTCCGGGCCGCGAGCTGACTCGCCGCACCGCCCGCCCCGAGAACGGCACCACCGAGGGGCCGTACCGGTCTCAGGCCGACGCGTCCTTGACGGCCTGAGACCGGTACGGCCCCTCCATCGCCTTGAGCCGCTGCATGCCGGTCAGCCGGACGACGAAGTGGACGGCGGCAGCGGCGGCGAGGATGTGCACCAGGTCGGCGGCCATGTACTGCGTCACCGCGTCCTTGATCTCCGCCGACGTCTCGGCGTCCTTGTATGTCGCCCCGGCGTACCGGTTGAACAGGAGGCTGAAGGCGAAAAGACCCCACCACAGGTTCACCGGCCAGGTCCGAGCCCGGTACGGCTCACCGGCGGCCGGCAGCAAGGTGGCGGCGCCCCACATGTCGAGGGCGATGCGGTACGGCAGCCAGAGGTTCACCAGCGGGATGAGCCAGGCTCCGACGGCCCACCCGGGTCCGTTGCGGAACCGGTCGGGCGCCAGCAGTCCGGTGTTGCGGCGCATACGGAAGAACCAGACGACGAACACGATCGCGCAGGGCAGGTACACGATGACCTGGTATCTCCCGGCCGTCTCGTACAGCGAGGCAGCGGCTGCGAAGTCCTGCTGCGCGGCCGTGACGAAGCCGCCGTCCGCGTCGATCACCGCCCGGAGCCGGAATCCGGCGAACAGGCTGAACAGGTCGCAGAGGGCGACGAGAGCGAGCCCTCCGACGGCTGCGGCCATGAGGCCGACGGACGACGCGGGCGCACCTGCGGGCAGCAGGGGACGCGGACGTAGCTCATTGGATGCGGACATGATGATGAGGCCCCCCACGGGCGGAAAGGAAAGGTCCGCGGGTAGAAGGCGCGGCCGACGCACGATACGCCGACCGCATACTTCCCGTCCATGACAATCCCGCAGGGCGCGGGTCCGTGGGATCAGTCCAGATCAACCGGGCTGCCGGTCAGCGCCGACGGTGCGTCGTACGTCGACGGCGGTGAGCGCCAGTGCCAGGGGTCCGGGCGCCAGGAAAGCGAGCGGCAGGAGCATCCAGGCGCACGCGGCGGCGGTGGCCACCGCGAGCAGGACCAGGCCGTTGCCGCCCACGTCCCGCACGGCGTCCTGGGCGGCCCCGCGCACCGCGGCCGTCCAGTCGGTGAGCGCCTCGGGGCGGGCGCAGGCCCTGAGGCCCACCACCGCGGTGCCTGCCCCGATCGCGGCGGCCGTCACCGCGAACAGCGGCGCCCCGGGCAGCCCCGCCCCGGCCAGTGCCAGATCCGCGGCGAACAGCAGGACGCCCGCGAGCGCGACGGCGCCCGCCACGAGGTCCCCGGCCCGCAGCCGGCGTCGCAGGAGGGCGAAGTACCGCCCCGCCGTGGCCGGCCGCTCCTCCCCCGCGCCGCGCAGCACCGCACACGCCGTGGACAGTGCGGCGGGCGCGGTCACCAGCGGCAGACACGCCACCGCGGTGGCGAGGCCGACGCTCAGCACGTCGGCGAACAGGGTCATCCGCGGCCCGAAGACCTCGCCCGACTCACGTGCTCCCATGCCGCTCACCCCTTGAGTCCGGAGCTGGCCATGCCCTCCACCAGCAGGCGCTGGAAGGCGAGGAAGAACAGCACGATCGGCAGCAGCGCGATCACGGACATCGCGAACATCGGGCCGAACGCCGAGGTGCTGGACGCGTCCACGAACGACCGCAGGGCGAGCGTGAGCGTGAACTTGTCCGGGTCGAAGAGGTAGATGAGCTGGGTGAAGAAGTCGTGCCAGGTCCAGATGAAGGTGAAGATCGCCGTGGTGATCAGCGCGGGCCGGGTGAGCGGAAGGACGACCTTGAAGAAGCTGCGGAACGGACCGCAGCCGTCGATGCGGGCCGCCTCCTCCAGCTCGCGCGGCAGACCCCGCATGAACTGCACGATGAGGAAGACGAAGAACGCCTCCGTCGCCAGGAACTTCGGCAGGATCAGCGGCCAGTAGGTGTTCACCAGGCCGAGCTGGTTGAAGATGATGTACTGCGGGATCAGCACCGCGTGGTGCGGCAGCATGATCGTCGCGATCATGAAGGCGAACAGCGGTCCGCGGAAGCGGAAGCGCAGGCGTGCGAAGGCGTAGGCGGCGAGCGAGCAGCTGATGACGTTGCCGAGGACCGCGCCGCCCGCGATCAGCAGCGAGTTGGACAGCAGCCGCCAGATCGACACGTCGTTGACGCCGTCCAGGGCGGTGGAGTAGTTGGACCATTCCAGGTGGCGGGGCAGCAGGTTCAGGCTCGCGATGACCTCGTCGGCGGGCTTGAGCGAGGTGGCCAGCAGCCAGGCCAGCGGGTACAGCATGACCAGCAGCGCGGCCAGACAGCCGACGTGCAGGGCGATCCGGCCCCAGGCAACGGGCTTGCGGGCAACCGGAGTTGTGGTGGTGGTCATCGGTCCCCCTCGGAGGCGTAGAAGACCCAGGAGCGCGAGGTGCGGAACAGCACCGCCGTGACGGCACCGATCACGATCAGCAGCACCCAGGCCATGGCGGAGGCGTAGCCCATGTGGGAGGCGACGAATCCGCGGTCGTAGAGGTAGAGGGTGTAGACGAGGGTCGAGTCGGCGGGGCCGCCCTTGCCCGCGCCGATCGCGAAGGCGGGCGTGAAGACCTGGAAGGCCTGGATGGTCTGGAGGACCAGGTTGAAGAAGAGGACGGGTGACAGCATCGGCACCGTGACGGACAGGAACTGCCGCCATTTCCCGGCCCCGTCGACGGCCGCCGCCTCGTACAGCTCGGCCGGGATCTGCTGGAGGCCGGCCAGGAAGATGACCATCGGCGCCCCGAACTGCCACACCGTCAGCAGGGCCACGGCGAGCAGCGCCCAGCCGGGTTTGTTGACCCAGCCGCCGGTGCCGAGCAGGTTGTCCACCGTGCCGCCGTCGTTGAAGATCGCGCGCCAGACGAGGGCGATCGACATCGACGCGCCGAGCAGCGAGGGCGCGTAGAAGGCCGACCGGTAGAAGCCCTTGCCGCGTTTCATGCCTTTCAGGGCGAGCGCGACGACGAGGGCCAGCGCGAGTTGCAGCGGCACCGCGATGACGACGTACGTCAGTGTGGTCAGCACCGACCGCCAGTAGCGCGGGTCCTCGGTGAACATCTGGACGTAGTTGCGCAGGCCCACCCAGCGCGGCGGGTTGAACAGGTCGTAGTCGGTGAAGGACAGATACAGCGAGACGGCCATCGGCAGCAGCGTCAGGACGATCGCGCCGAGCACCCACGGGGACAGGAACACCCAGGCGGGGCCCTGGCTTTCGCGTTTGGGGCGGCGCTTCGGCGCGGTGGTCGCCCCCGGCTTCCTGGCGGCGGGCGCGGGGATGTCGGTGGTGGTCATGACCTCAGCTCCGCCTTCGCCTCGGTGACGTAGTTCTCGGCCGCCTCGCGGGGCGACATGCGCTCGTAGGAGACCTGGTCGTAGTCGCGCTGGAAGGTGGTCTGCAGGGCGTTGTCACCCGAGGGCGGGGCCTGGGGCGGGTTCTTGAGGGAACCCTCCAGCGAGGCCTGGTAGTCGGCGATCGTCTTGTCGAAGTCCTTGAGGTGCGGCTCGATCGACTCGCGGACGGACTCGTTGACGGGGATGCCTCGGGTGGCGCCGAGGATCTTCCCCGCCTGCTCGTCGTTGATGAGGAAGTCGACGAGCTGTGCGGCCTCCTTGGGGTGACCGGTGTTGGCCCCGACCCCCAGGAACATGGACGGCTTGAAGTACTGGCCCGGTGTGCCGTCCTCGCCCGACGGCATCGGTGCGAGCGCGACGCCGGTCGGTATGAGGGCGAGGTAACCGCTGGACGGGGCGTCCCAGTTGGCGTCGGCCGTCGCCTCGCCGCGCCCGAGCGGGGTGTTCTCCACGGAGCCGTCGAGCTGGGTGGTCTGCTCGGCGGGCGAGACGGCACCCTCGCGCCGGAGCCGGTCGGTGAAGGTCCACCAGCGTGTCAGGTCGCCGGCGGTGAAGCCGAGTCCGCCGTCCTCGGTGTAGAGCGACTTGCCCTGGCCGCGCAGCCAGACCTCGAAGCAGTCCTCGCTCTGGCCGGGGTCGGTGGCGCCGGGCTTGCCGGTCTTCCTCGCCAACGCGCGCATGGCGTCGGCCCATTCGCTCCAGGTCCAGCTCCGGCCCGGGAGCGGCACGCCGGACGCCTTCCATGCCTTGACGTCGTAGACGACCGTCTCGGTGCCGCGGCCCTGCGGTATCGCGTACTGCGTGCCGTCCAGCCGCCCGGTGACGAGCAGACCCGCGTCGATCTCACCGGTGCGCAGTACGGCCTTCTGACCGGCCAGGTCGAGCAGGACACCACCGGAGGCGTACTGGTCGATCTGCCGGTAGTCGAGCTGCATCACGTCGGGGGCGTCGCCGCCGGCCGCCTGCGTGGCGAGCTTCTGCTTGTAGGCCTCATAGGCCGAGAACGACGTCTGCACCTGGATGTTCGGGTGCTGTTTCTCGAACAGGGCGACGGCCTGCTCGGTGCGTTCCGCGCGGTCGGGGTTGCCCCACCACGTGTAGCGCAGCACGACCTTGCCGCCGCCGACCGACTCCCCGGATCCTCCGCAGCCCGCCAGCATCGTGCAGAGCACGAGTGCGGCGGCCGACGCGCAGAACCCCTTTGTCCTGTGTCCGGGCATGCCGAGGTCACCTCTTCTCTCCTCGGACTTTCTGTTGGCCCCCCCTTCGGCCCCCCCTTGGCCCGTTACTCGCCGCCGTACGGCAACGTCGTCCCGGGCAGGTTGTACTCGTCACGGCGGCCGCACATGCCGAAGCCGCCGAGCCTGGTGGGCGCGGTCTCGTACGAGGTCGCCTCGGCGAGATACGCCGGTTCGCCCGCCTCCAGCGCGTCGAGCTGTGCGCCCGTGCGCTCGGCCGTGGCCAGCGCGCCCGCCCGCCAAAGCTCCCGCCAGTTCGGCACCTTGGCACGGACGAGGCGGGCGGCGGCGCGCTGGAATTCCACGTACGGGCCGCTGTCACCGGCGACGAGCGCCTCGCGCAGGGCGAGGTAGCCCTCGACGGCGAGGTCCCGGCGGCGGCGCGCGGCAGCCGCCGTCTCCGCTCCCGTGCCGGGCGGGATCGCCGCGGCCGCCGCGTACTTCTCGGGGTCGGCGAGCACCTCGGGCGGGAAGGTGAAGACGGCGTCCCCGGCCTCGGGCAGTCCGCTGTTCTGCATCAGCACGGTGATGCGCAGATCGCCGCCCTGGACCATACGGTGCACGGTCCCGGGCGTGAACCAGGCGACGGAGCCCGGCTCCAGGGGGATGTCCCGGTAGCCGTCCGGGCTCAGCGTCTGCACGGCACCCCGGCCCCCGGTGACGACGTACGCCTCCGTGCACACCAGATGCAGATGCGGGCTGCCGCCGCACACACCGTCGGCGGCCTCCCAGTCGTATGCGCTGAGGTGGGACAGGCCGACGGCGCCGGGCAGCGGGTGCGGAAGGTTCGGCTTCACCACGGCAGCCCCTCCAGATGAGCGGCCACCCGCTCCCGGTCCCAGGCCCCGTCGGCGAACACGACGCGATACCGGTACGCGAAGGACTGGCCCGGCGGCAGCTCGAACTCCTCGAAGAACGCCCAGGAGAACGCCACCGTCGGGATCGGCTCGGAGCGCACGAACCAGTGGGACTCGTGGATCGCGGCGTTCTCGTCGAGGTTCTCGGGGGCGTGCGCGAAGACGAGCGTGGAGTGCCCGTCGACGTCGTCGTGTTCGGCGGTGAAGGCCAGCCACGGCCCCTGGGTGCCCATCAGCTTGCCCGCGTCGGCGCCCGCTCCGCCGTCGAGGTCGGGGCCGAAGGCGGTGCCGCCGGTGAAGTCCCGGGGGCCGCGCCACTGGAGTCCGGTGTAGCCGGCCATCTCACGGCCGGCGGTGGTGGGCGAGCCGAAGGCCAGCGGCACGGCACGGAGGTTGGTCAGCCGGATCGACCAGTCCAGGGCCCAGGCACCCGCCTCCTCGTCCACCGAGTGGACGGTCAGCCCGCGCACCTCGCGCGCCCACTCCTCGCCGCCGTTCTCGACCCAGGTGAGCTCCTCGGTGAAGGCGAGCCGGTCGTCCTCGGCCGTGAAGTCGGCGAAGCCGTCGTGCCGCATGGAGCCGACCCGCTCGGGCAGGGCGAGGTAACCCTCGCCGTGGACATAGCAGTTGCCGCCCCAGAAGTTCTGCCCGGACAAGTGACTCGCCGTCATCTGCAGGCCCTTGTGCCAGCGGTGGTCGTTCGGCCGGTAGCCGGTCACGGTGTGCCCGGCGAGGGTGCGCACCGGGTGGGCGTAGGGCTTGCGGGACTCGAAGGCATCCGGGTCGGGGCGGTAGACGTAGCGGAGGATCTCCGTGCCGCCTGCCGCCTCGACGGCGATGTGGTCGCCGTGGACGTGACTGACGCGGATGCTCATGCGCGCTCCTTGGGGGCCCAGTGGGGGTGGTCGCCGTGCATGGCCGGGTAGAAGGGGTCGCCGGGCCGGATCTCGCCCGCGAGCACCGGGCTTCCCGTGAAGGCGGCCTTGTAGAGGGCGGCGGCGAAGTCGAGGGTGGCCCGGGCGTCCGGACCGCTCCCGGGCGGCCGGACACCGTTGTCGTAGGCGTCGAGGAGGGCGCCGAGCTGTGCCGTGTGCGAGCTGGGCACGTCCGCGGCGGGGGTGCGCCAGGCGGTGGCGCGCTCGGAGGGGACGTGCGGGGCCGGGGTGTACACCCAGTCGTCGTTGCGGTGGCCGTACAGGTGGGTGAGTTCGACCGTCGCGTCGGAGCAGTCGATGCGGATGCGGCTCACCTCGTGCGGGGACAGCACGCTGTTGACGACGGTGGCGAGGGCGCCGTTCTCGAAGCGTACGAGGGCCGTGGAGACGTCCTCGCTCTCGGTGTCGTGGACCAGGCGCGTGGCCATGGCCCGGATCTCCGCCCACGGCCCGAGCAGGTGCAGCAGCAGGTCGAACTGGTGGATGCCGTGTCCCATGGTGGGCCCGCCGCCTTCGCTGGCCCACTTCCCGCGCCACGGCACGGCGTAGTAGGCGGCGTCACGGTGCCAGGTGGTCTGGCAGTGCGCGACGAGCGGGGCGCCCAGCTCACCGCCGGCGATCAGCTCACGGGCGTGCACCGCGCCGGATCCGTAGCGGTGCTGGAAGACGACCGACGCGTACGCGCCCGACGCCTCCTCGGCCGCCGCGATGTCGTCGTACTCGGCGAGGGACAGGCAGAGCGGCTTCTCGCAGAGCACCCAGGCACCCGCCTTGAGGGCGGCGACCGTCTGCTCCCGGTGCAGGGACGGCGGTGTGCCGATCAGCACCAGGTCGGGGCGTACGGCGTCCAGCATCTCGCCCGTCGAGGTGTACCCGGCCAAGTCGTCGCCCGCGAGTTCCCGGAAGGCGTCCAGCCTGGCCCGGTCCACGTCGACGGCGGCGACCAGCTCCACCCGGTCCGCGTGGTGTCTCAAGGCGGGGAGATGGCTGCCGCTGACGATGGCGCCGGTGCCGATGACGGCGACGCGGCGTCGGGCGGTACTTGGGGACATGCAGTTCTCCTCGGACGGCCGACGGACAGCCCGCTCAGAAAGCGCTTGCACTTCGAGGGCGACCCTAGGCAGGGACCGAATGTCAGGACAACCCCTCTGCGGCGAGATGAGCAAAGCCTTGACCGTTCGGCTCGGCTCACCCCGCACGCTCCCCTTCCAGACGGGCAGTCAAACGGGATGAAGATCACGAAGGGCTCAGGAGCGGTGGCGTGGCTCGATTCGGCACGGCGAGGGGCCGTCGGGCGGGCGCGTCAGCCGATCGGCTGGACGGTCTCGGCACCCGACTGCGACCGGGTCCGGGCCTGGCTGACCAGGCCGAGCCGGGCGAGGAACTGCTCCAAGGTGAAGGCGGCCATGCCCAGACACACGGCGTTGCCGGGCACCTCGGACACCTCGACGGTCAGGCCGGGCAGGGAACCCGGCAGCACGTGACGGGGCAGTTCGTCCCGAACGGCGGGGACGAGCCACGGGGCGAGCGCCTTGGGCAGCCAGCCGGTGAGCGTCACCTTCGGGACGTTGAGCAGGTTGACGAGGTCGCCGAGGGCGGCGGCGAGATAGCGGCCCGTGCGCCGGACGAGCTCCCGCAGCACCGGGTCCCCCGCGGCCAGGCCGCCGGCGACGGTCTCGACGAGGTCGCGCTGCCCGGGCTGTCCCAGCGCCGGATGGGACGGGTCGATCTCGGCCAGCGTCGCCTCCAGGCCGGGGGCGCCGACGTACGCCTCCACGCACCCGTGCCGGCCGCAGCGGCACGGGCGGCCGTCCAGCATCAGGAGGGTGTGTCCCCATTCGCCGGCGTTGTTGGTGATGCCGCGGACCAGGGTGCCCTCGATCGCGATGCCGGCTCCGGCCCCGGTGCCGATGTTGACCACGGCCATGCTGTCGACGACGCGTCCGGCGCCGAACCACATCTCGGACAGGATCGCCGCCTTGAGCGGATTGTCGACGTACACCGGCAACCGCAGCCGCTCGGCCAGCAGTTCCTCGATGTGGACGTCGTGCCAGTCCCAGTTCGGCGCGAAGACGGAGACCCCGGCGTCGTGGTGCACGTGGCCCGGCATGCTGACCCCGACTCCCACGATCCGGTCGCGCTCGGTCCCGGCCGCGTCCAGGGCCGCCTCGATCGCGCCGACGATGCCGTCGACGACGTAGGCCTGGTCGTTCTGGTGCTCGTCGAGGGCCACCTCGTGCCGGGCCAGGACGCCGAGCGCGAGATCGTACACCGTGGCGTCGACGTAGGTCTCGGCTACGTCGACACCGACGATGCGGCCCCGGTCCGGGTTGATGGTGAGCCGTTCGTACGGCCGTCCCACGGCGTTGCGCTCCACGGCGGCGATGTGCAGCACGCCCTCCGCCAGGAACTGGCCGGCCAGCGTCGTCACGGTGGCCTGGCTGAGCCCCGTGTGCCGGGCGAGTTCCTGACGGGACGACGGCCCGAGGTCGAACAGGGCGTGCAGCACCTCGAAACGGTTCTCGCTGCGAACGTCTCGGACCGTGTGCCGGGCCACCGGTGTTTCCCCCTCAGTCGGTCGGTCCCCCCAGCCACAGCGTACGGATCTCCGGCGTCCCACGCCCCTCAATACCCTGGGCGAGCAGGGTCAGGCCCGGCCAGTTGGGCGGTACCCAGAGCGCGTCGGGGTCACCGCCCGAGAAATCGGGCCGGTCGCCGGCCCAGACGCGCCCCACGCACTCGCCGCCGGCCCATCCGGTCACCCGGACCTGCGTGGCGTCCAGCCGGACCAGATATCCGTCCGGTGACGCCGGCAGGTCGACGTCGAGCCATGCCTCCTCCCCCGGTTTCAGCGCCAGCGGGAGCCGTACCTCCTCCGTGCGGCCGGCGCCGGCGGCGAACGCGGTCAGCAGCTCGTCGTCCTGTACCGCGCACGACCAGTCCCGTACGGAGTCGAGCGCCAGCAGTTCGGCGCGCAGGGCGGGACCGCTCGGGTGGTGCGGCAGGGTGACCGAGACCTGGTGGGTGCCTGCGGTCAGCAGCACCCAGGGGTTCTCGGCGTGGACGGTCTCCGGCTCCCCGTCGTCCACGCTCACCCGCAGCGGTTCGACGACCCCGCGCAGATGCAGCGCCGACGGGGTGGGCGAGTGGACGGTACGGGTGTAGGTGACCGGCGCCGCGACGCGGGTGCTGCTCCAGCCGCCGAGCACCCGGGTGGGCGCGGGCGCCCCCGCCCAGTGGCCGTGCACCGTCCACAGGGAGGACACGTCCGTGGTGTCCCGGACCTTCCAGAGGGTGCCGAGGCCCCGCAGCGCGCCGAGACGGAGGGCGGGCAGGCGGGCGTCGTCGAAGTTGGCGTGGCCCCAGATCTCCACGACGGCCTCGATCGCGACGCTGCCCGTCACGTCCCGTATGTCGATGCGTCGCGCCGCGCCGAACCCGGCGATCGGCGGGTGCGTCCGGCCCGCCACCGTCAGGTCGACGATGTCGGCGGCGCCGGTGAGCAGCAGCGCGTCGACGTCCGTCAGATCGGTGGTGGTCCGGTAGAGGCCACGGCCCCGGTAGGCCCCGAGTGACTCCAGCGTGGGCGGCAGCGTGTGCAGCCCGGCCGACTGCTCGGGGGCCGTGTCGGACCGCCGCCGCACCTCGCGCACGGCGGTCCGCGCGGCCTTTTCGGGCTGCTGCGGCGCGTCGGTGAGGTGCACGGTGCCGTCGGGATCGACCGACCGCAGCCGCGCGGCGTCCGCCGACGGCAGCACGACGAGCGTCACTCCCGCCACGGTCCTGTTGCCGGACACCGGGATCACGGTCCGCGTCCCGTCCAGTACGACGGTGACCGGCACGTCGGAGGAGAACACCAGCGCCCCGTCCGCGGCCGCCACGAGGTCCGCCGAGGCGAGCGTCAGGGCCGCCGCCGATCCCCAGGGCCGCAACGGTACGTCCACCGCCATCAGAGGGCAGGACCCCGGCGCGACCGCTACGGGCACGCCCTGAACGACCGCCGTGCCCGGCTCCGTTCCGAGATGCGGTACGGCCACCAGGCGGCCGCCCGCCGGCAGGTCCAGGGCGGCCGCCTCCGAACCCGTCGGGAAGTCGCAGGCCACCTCGGTGTCCGCCGCCCCCGGGACCGCGAGGGCCAGCCGGTCGCCCCACGCCTCGACGACCCGTGCGAGGACCTGCGCCTCCGCGTACTCCGGCCGGGCCACGCCGGTGGACGTGACGTATCCGCCGAAGTCGTAGCCGTGGCTCATGAAGTTGCCGGGGCGCCCCCAGTTGCCGCTCGACGGGGTGTAACCGAAGTTCCAGCCGGACGACTGGAGATACGGCGCGATCAGCTTGGCGCCGCTCGCCAGCAGCCGCCGCAGGGTCCGGTGGCGCCGGTTCGTCTCGGTGACCAGCAGCGGCACCCCGCGTTCCGCGACCAGAGCGGCGTAGCGGCGCACCTCGGCCTCGATGTCCGGGGAGTCGTCGTCCGGGTAGAAGTTGCAGGCGGGTACGACTCCGTCCACGTCCCCGGTGGCGCCCGCGAGGTCGCCCTGGCCGGAGCAGGCGATGAGCGGCACGGTGATGCCGTGCCGAAGTGCCGTGTCCCGCAGGGCGGTGAGGTACCCGGGGCGGTCCGCGCAGTCGAAGAAGTCCAGCTCGTTCTCCAACTGCACCATGATCACCGAACCGCCCGCCCCGTACTGACGCTCCGCCAGCAGCGGCAGCACCTGGTCGAACCACGCGGTGACCTGCTCCAGATAGCGGGGCTCGTTCTGACGGACCCTCAAATCGTCGTCCAGGCCCAGCCATGCGGGCAGCGCGCCGCCGTCCCACTCGGAGCAGATGTACGGTCCCGGCCGCGCGATGACGTACAGGCCCGCCTCGTGCGCGAGGTCCAGGAAGGCGGCGACGTCCCGGCGGCCCTCGAAGGACCAGCGGCCGGGCGCCAACTCGTGGAAGTTCCAGGGCAGATAGACGTCGACGCAGGTGTACCCAGACGCCCGTACCTGTTCCAGCCGCTCGCGCCACTGCTCCCGCGGGAGGCGGAAGTAGAACAGTGAGGCGCACAGCAGGGTGCGCGGACGGCCGTCGATCCACACGCCCCGGCCGTCTACGTGGATGGTGGTCACTTCACTCCCGCGCTTCCGCCGCTGATGTCCATTTCGTACAGGTACTTCTGGCCCAGGTAGTAAACGATGATCATGGGCAGTGCGAGCAGGATCGAGCCGACCATCACCAGGTTCCACGCGGGTGACTGGCCCGCCGCCGAGGTGCTGGTGATGTACTGGATGCCCAGCGACAGCGGCATCTTGGACTCGTCGTTCAGATAGATCAGCGGGCCCATGAAGTCGCCCCACGTGTGGGTCAGGGTGAAGATGCCGATCGCGATGAGCACCGGCCACAGCATCGGCAGCATGATCCGCCGGTAGATGCCGAAGAAGCCGAGACCGTCGACCATGGCCGCCTCGTCGAGCTGGCTGGGCAGCCGGGAGACGAACTGCCGTACCAGGAAGACGTTGAAGGCGTTGGAGAAGAAGTTCGGCACGATCAGCGGCAGATAGGTGTTCACCCAGCCCAGCTCCCGGAAGAGGATGAACTGCGGGATCATCGTGATCTGCGTCGGGATCATCATGGTGGCGATGACGATCAGGAACAGCGCGTTCTTGCCGGGGGCCCGCAGTCGGGCGAAGGCGTAGCCGACCAGGCCGCTGGAGAGCATCTGCCCGGCGACCGAACAGAGCGAGATGATCACCGAGTTGATCAGGAAGCGGCCCATCGGCAGCTCGGAGCCGAAGGCCCGGGTGAAGTTCTCCCAGTGGAACTCGGTCGGGAACAGGGTGAAGGAGTTGGTGTTCACCGTGGCGTCGCTGGACAGCGCGATGGAGCCGACGAACACCAGGGGCATGGTGAGGATCGCCGCCACGACGATCAGCGTCGCGTACGTGAACGGGGTGGCCCGGAACGCCCGTAGCCTGCCGGGGCCTTGTCCCATACGGGCCTTGCGCGGCGGGGCGCCCTCCTGCGTTCGCTGCGGCGCCGGGGTGGTCAGGAGGCCGGCCATCACTTCACCTCTGTTTCGTAGAACACCCAGCGCCGGGCGGTGCGGAATGCGATGAGCGTGAAGACGAGGACCACGAGGAACAGCAGCCAGGAGATCGCCGACGCGTAGCCCATGTGGTAGTTCCCGAAGGCCTCGTCGAAGAGGTAGGGCACCATCGTCTCGGCCCCGGCGTAGGCCGCGGGCAGCTTGCCCTTCGGCACCAGGATGTACACCTGGGCGAAGACCTGGAAGGCGCCGATCATCCCCATGATCAGGTTGAAGAAGATGATCGGGGTCAGGTGCGGCAGCGTGATGCTCCAGAACTGCCGCACCGCGCCCGCGCCGTCGACCTCGGCCGCCTCGTACAGCTCCTTCGGGATGCCCTTCATCGCGGCGAGCAGCAGCACCGTCGCGGCGCCCGCGCTCCATGCCGACATCACGATCAGCGCGGGGGTCGCCCAGTCCCCGTCGAGCAGCCAGGACGGGCCCGAGATGCCGAACAGGCCGAGGCCGTCATTGAACGGGCCGTTCGGGGCGAGCACCTGCCGGAAGATCATCGCCGTGGCGACGAGCGGCACCAGGGTCGGCAGATAGATCAGCGTGCGCAGCAGTTTCCGGGCGCGTACCTGCTTGTTGAGCAGATTCGCCAGCCACAGGCCGAGCACCAGGCCGAGCGGGACCGAGACCGCCGCGTAGTAGAAGGTGTGCCACAGCGCCCTCCAGAACCTGGGGTCGTCGGTGATCAGCGTGACGTAGTTCTGGAACCCGACCCAGACGGGCGAGGTGAACGAATCCCAGTCGGTCATGGAGTAGTAGAGCGACGCGATCATCGGCCCGAACAGGAAGACCAGGAACCCGATCACCCACGGCGAGACGAACAGATAGAACGAGAGCGCCTCACGGCGCCGCCGCTTCGAGGAGGTCCCGGTCTTCGGGACCTCCGTCGAGGCCGGCTTCGAGATGGCCGCCATCGCCGGTCATCCCGCGGACTTGATGATGGACTCGAGGTCCTTCTGCAGGGCGGTCAGCGCCTTCTTGGCGCTCTCCTTGCCGAGCCAGAAGTCGGCGAGGCCGGCGTCGATGGCCGACATCATCTCGTTCCACTCGGGGATGAACGGCGCGCGGAAGATGAAGTCGCTGGACTCGGCGAACGCCCCCATGTTGACGTCGTTCTTCATCCACGCGGGCTTGAGGAACGCCTGGCTCTGCTGCACCGCGAGGCTGGCCGGCACGTCCTCGCCGTCGTCGATGATCTGCCGCTGCGCCGCGTCCGAGGTGAGGAAGTCGATCGCCTTGAAGGCGTTGTCACGCTGCTCGCAGGTGCGGGAGATGGCCAGGCCGCTGCCGAACGCGGACACGGCCTGCTTCTTGCCGCGCCAGATCGGCGCGATGTCCCACGCGAACTTCGCGTCCGTCAGACCGGCCGTGACCCAGAAGCCGTTGGCGTGCGTGGCGCACTTCTGCATCGGGAAGGCCTGGTCGCCGCCGACCTCGGAGCCCATGTCGGCGTAGTCCGCCTTGCTCGGCGCCACCTTGTGCTTGAAGACCAGGTCGCCGGCCCATTGGAGCGCCTCGACGACCTCGTCGCTGTCGACGGCGGGGCGGCCGTCGGCGTCGATGATGGTGCCGCCGTTCTGGTACGCGAGGCTCCACCACTGCGGATACCACTCGGCGCCGGTGTAGCCCCACTGCTTGCCGGGGACGGTGAGCTCCTTGAAGGCGTCGAGCGCGTCGTCCCAGGTCCACTCGGCGGTGGGCGCCTTGATGCCCTTCTTCTCGTACAGGTCCTTGTTGTAGTACACGGTGATCGCGCCGGAGCGGTCCGGGATCGCGTACAGCTTGTCCTCGTACGTGTAGATGGAGCCGACCGGGCCGAACCGCTTCTCGGTGTCGAGGCCGGCCTTCTTGGCGAGGTCGTCGAGGGCCAGGAGCTGGTTCTTGCTGGAGTAGGTGTTGACGCTCTCGGCGACCTGCATGATGTCCGGGCCGCTGCCGCCCGCGATCATCGTCTGCACCTTCTGGGGGTACTGGTCGCTGGGTATCAGCTGGAGCTTGACCTTCAGCTCCGGGTACTTCTTCACCAGCAGGTCGATGCGCTTCTGGTACGTCTTGCGGTCGGCGTCGCCGCCCCAGACGGTCATGACGAGCGGGCCGCTCGAGCTTCCGCTGCCGGAACCGCACGCGGTGAGCGTCACGACCCCGGCCGCGACTCCGAGGCCGAGGAATCCCCGGCGCGACATCTGGACCTTGCCAACTGACATGGCACTACTCCTCGGTGAAAAGGGCGAACACGCAGGAAACAGCCCTCGGGAGCCCGGGCCCGGCTTCGAGTGACGGTTAAACTAACCCTCGTTAAATCTCGCTACAAGACCTTGTTTCCCACGAGTTTCAACCTGCACGACTCGAACACGAGCGAGAGTCGGCCGCACTCGGCACCCTCGGAGGACCTTCGCCGGAGGTCAGCCCTTGTCCAGGAAGCGCCGCAGCCGGGTCAGCGGCCAGGTGTTGATCACGTCGTCCTTGGTCAGCCAGCCGCGCTGCGCCGTGCCCACGCCGTAGCGCAGGTTGGCGAGGTGGATCACGGCGTGGGCGTCGCTGTCGACGGCGAACTTCACGCCGTGCCGCCTGGCCCGCAGGATGTCCTCGTCGCGCAGGTCGAGCCGGTCCGGATGGGAGTTGATCTCCAGGGCGGTGCCGGTGCGCGCACAGGCGGCGAAGACCGCGTCGAGGTCGGCGTCGATGCCCGGGCGCTTGCCGATGATGCGGGTGGTGGGGTGGCCGATGATGTTCACGTGCGGGTTCTCGCAGGCCCGCACGAACCGCCGGGTCAGCGCCTCGCGCCCCTGGTTGAAGTGCGAGTGCACCGACGCCACGCACAGGTCGAAGCCGGCGAGGAACTCGGGCGGCCAGTCCACGTCGCCGTCGGGGCCGATGTTCAGCTCCGCGCCGTGCAGCACGCGCATGCCGGCCCGCTTTCCCCGCTTGCCGTACTGTCCGTCGAGTTCGCGGACGCGTGCGCGCTGGGCCAGGATCCGTTCGTCGGTCATCCGCTGCATGGCCATGTCGGGGCCGTGATCGGTGACCGCGTAGTAGGCGTAACCGCGCTCGGCGGCCGCGGCGACCATCTCCTCCAGCGGCGCGAGACCGTCCGTGAGGTCGGTGTGGGTGTGCAGATCGCCCCGGATGTCCCGCTCCTGGACCAGCTCGGGCAGCTCGCCGCGCAGCCCGGCCGCGATCTCGCCGCGGTCCTCGCGCAGGGTGGGCGGGATCCACGGCAGGCCGAGCCGGGCGTACACGTCCTCCTCGGTCTCGGAGACGATCTTCTCGCCGGTCTCGGTGTCGAAGAGTCCGTACTCGGACAGCTTGAGCTTCTTGTGGACGGCGAGCTCGCGGGTGCGGATGTTGTGCGCCTTCGAGCCGGTGAAGTACTGCATCGCCGCGCCCCAGGAGTCCGGCGGTACGACCCGCAGGTCGACCTGGAGGCCCTTGCTGGTGCGGATCGACGTCTTCTTCTCCCCGTGCGCGATGACCTCCGAGACGTACGGCAGCTCGGTGAAGGCCCGCATCACGGGTGCGGACTTCTTCGCCGCGACGAGGACGTCGATGTCGCCGATGGTCTCGCGCACGCGGCGCAGCGATCCCGCGTAGGAGCAGCGTGTGCAGCCGGTGACCTGCGACATCTCCGCGACGATGTCCTCGGCGAGGCTCATGGCGACGTCGATCAGGACACGGTCGCCGGAGGACTGCAGCAGGCCGATGCCGTGCAGGATGTTCTCCTCCGTCTTCGGCCCGAAGCCCTTCAGGTCTCGCAGGCGTTCCTCGTGGATGGCGTCGGCGAGCTCCTCGGTGGTGGAGATGCCCAGCTCCTGGTAGATGACCAGGGCCTTCTTCGGGCCGAGCGTGGGGATCGCCGTCAGCTGCCGGACGCCGGCGGGGATCTTCGCCCGGAGCTCCTCGACGGAGGACACCTGGCCGGTGCCGAAGTACTCGATGATCTTCTGGGCGGTCGACTTGCCGACGTTGGGGATCTCCTGGAGCCCCTTGACGTCGAGTGTGGACACGTCGGCGTGATAGCCGCCGATCGACCGGGCGGCCTTTTCGTAGGTACGCGCCCTGAACGCGTCTCCTCCGGTGATCGAGATCAGATCCGCGTACTCCTGGAACAGCGCGGCGACCTCGTCGTTGGACCGAGCCACACCTCCAGGGTAGGCAAGGTGGGGCAGGGCGGCTCGGTGCCGGAACCCGATCGGGCGAGCCGCCCGTTCCGCTACTGGCCCAAGGGCGTGGGTGGCGTGGCCGCGGTGTCGAACACGGGGGTGGTCGGGAGCAGAGGGTGTGCGGTGGCCGCCCGCTCCTTGGTCAGGGCATGCGTGATCCTGCGGGCCAGGAGGGGGTCGGCCGGCAGGGTGTGCGCGGCGAACCAGCGGGCGGCGGAGGGGTCGGGGGACGGCTCGACGAACTCGGCACCGGCGTAGTCGTCGAGCGGCGGGTCGTAGACGTATCCCGCGACCACGCCGTGGTTCACCAGGCGTTCGAGCAGGGCGTCGCGGTGATGGACGAGGAGCGGGACCCGGAAGAGGGGCGGCGGGCCGTCGCCCGCCCGCTCGCGCAGGGCGGGGGTGGCCCAGGGGGTGCCCGACAGCAGTGCGACACCGGCCCTGCGGCGGGCGAGGTCGCCGTCGAGCAGAGCCATCCGCAGCTCCAACTGCCCCCGGACCAGGGCCCCGTGGCGGGTACGGAAGCCGTGCAGGTCGACCCGGACCCAGGGCTCGTAGGCGGCCAGGCTCGGCGCGTGGCATGCGCTGCCGGCGAGGCGGGGTGCGTGCAGGGCCATGCGGAAGTCGTCCCGCTCCAGCAGCCGCAGGCGCTGCATCGTGCGCCACACGGGACGCGCCAGGTGGAGCGAGCGTACGGCGGACCGGGCCAGCGGGCGCAGGGTGGTGGCCAGGTCGGCACGCAGACGGCGCGGGGTCAGCAGATCGTCGCGCAGCAGCTCCAGCTCCCGCCGGGTGCGCGCGTCGTCGACGGCCAGGAAACCGCCGGCCATCGCCGCCACGTGCTTGGACAGGCTGAACGCCGCCGCCGTGCCGAAGGTCCCGATCGGCCGGCCGTCGACATGGGTGCCGATGGCGTGCGCCGCGTCCTCGATCAGCGGGATGCCCAACTCGTCGCAGCGGCGCCGCAGTTCGGCGACACGGTCCGGCATGCCGTACAGGTTCGTGGTCAGGACGGCGTCCACGTTGCGCCAGGTGGACTCCGGTACGGCGGCCGGGTCGATGTTGCCGTCCCACTGGGACACGGGGGCTTGCACGGGGCGCAGTCCCGCGGCGAGGACGACGAAGAGGATCACGTCGTCGTTGACCGGGGACATCAGCACCCGTGCGCCCGGCCGGCACCAGCGCCGCAGCGCCAGATACAGGGCCAGTCGGGCCGAGGGCGTGTAGACGCATTCGCGTCCGATGCGCCGTGTCATCATCGCGGCGAGCCGCGATCCGTACGGCATGGTCACCTCTTCCGTGGAAGGGTACGAGGAAGGACCGCCCGAGGCAGGCGGGCGGGCACGCTCGCGGGCGTCGATCGAGGCCGTGGAGCGCGGGGTTGGAGACCGCGAGGGGCCGTGGATACGGCGCCGACGCGTGACGCGTGACGAAAGCGGACCCCGCTCAGCGGGCGCGAGCCCCTCCCATGCCCGGCAGTTGGGTCGGGCTCGAGGTACGCAAGGTGCCGACGGTCTTCAGCAGCCGGTCGGCGGGCTCGCGCAGCCCGGGGTGGGCCAGGACCGTGTTTCTCAGGCCGCGCACGGGTCTGCGCCACATCCGGTGGGCCGCCGCCACCGGGTGCGGGCGCACCGCGAACCCTTCGGCCACCCGCAGCTCACGGGTCTTGAGCCAGTCCTTGTACTCCTTCTCGCCGCGCCCCATGTCCATGAGCGTCACGCCGTCCCGGCCCGCGGCGTCGGCCATCCGCAGATGCATCATCAGTCCGGGCGAGTAGTAGCCGAACTCGGGGTCGTACGCGGTGAACCAGGCCGCGAACACCGTGCGCGACCTCGGCCCGAAGTGCGCGGCGACGGGCCGGTCACCGGCGTACACCACGGACAGGATGCCGGTGAAGTGTTCCTCGCGAACCTGGAAGAGGTGCTCGACGAGGTCGACGATCCACGGCCTGGAGAAGCGGTCCATCCGCCCCGTCCTGCGGTACTGGGCGGACTTCCACCGCATGAGCGTGCGCAGCACCCGCGGGTCGCGCTCGTCGTGGACGAACCGCACCTCGCCCACGTCCCGGCCCAGGCGGCGTTCCTTCTTCAGCGTCGTCTTGGCAAGTCCGGGGTACGCGGCGCGTAACCACCGCGCGTAGTCGCCCTCGCCGGGCTTCAGGTCGAGCACGGGAGAGGCGAACGTGCCCGTGACGTACGGGCCGAACGGCTTCTGCTCCTCGACGAGGTGATCGAACTCGAAGACGGACAGCCCGCAGGCCCGCAGCAGTTCCCGGGGGTCCCAGGTGACGCCCGGACGGTGCACGAGGGCCTGGCAGTCGGAGAGGCCGAGACCGATGGCCCGCCCGACTCCGAAGGCGGTGCGCTCGTACGGGAGGAAGCCGACGGCCTCCCCGTCCTCGTGCAGCACCGCCACCCGCGCCCCGCCCCGGTGCCTGCCGACTCCGACGGCGAACTCCGGCGCCAGGAAAGGGTTGGCGTACTCGGGCGACTCGTCCATCGCCCGGTGCCACGCCCGGCGCAGCGACTCGTCCAGTTCCTCGGGTCTGTGAATCGTGATGGCGCTGTTGGACCGCACGGCGACCACTCCCCCCAAAAGTCCCCCCAGGACGCGTTCTTAGCGCCTCGCCACAATTTCCCCCATGTCGAACTTTGCGGCGAACTTTGCGGCGAGGCTCAAACGTCGCGAAACAGTACGCACGCTGTCAAGGCGCCTGCAGGAACCTTTAGCTGTGCTTGGTACGCACCGGGCCGACCGACGACGAACGCTCAGCGGATCGCCACGACGACATGGCTGGCGCCGTACTGCCAGACGACTCCGGTGTGCCCGAACCCCGCCTGCCGCAGCAGCCGTTGATGCGCGGACACCGACAGGCGCGCCGCGCTGTCCGCCGTACCGCCCTGCGGCTGCCGGCGGCGACGTTCGGCGAGGAGGTCGGTCAGCTCGGGATCCTTCGCGACGGCCGTCCACCAGGAGGCCCAGTCCTCGTGGGCGAAGGCCTGCCCGCGTTCGGCGTGGCGGCGACCGACGCATCCGGTGAGTTCGGCGAGCCGGGCGTCGTCGTGCGGGAAGTGGTCACCGTTGACGAGGACGCCACCGGGCCGCAGCAGCGCCGCGAGCTGCCGGTAGACGCGGTACAGGGCGTCCACGCCCAGATAGTGCAGGGCCGTCGTCGACACGGCCGCGTCGAGCGGGCGGTCCAGCCGCAGGGCCGTCGTCCAGCCCTCCTCGCCGATCACCACGTCGACATAGCGGGCCGCGTCCGCGTGGTGGGTGCGGGCCAGCTCCAGCAGCAGCGGATCCATGTCCACGCCCACGATGTCGGCGTGCGGCAACTGCCGGGCCAGCCGGGCCGCCAGCGATCCGGGACCGCAGCCGAGGTCGACGACCAGCGGCCTGGCCGGGCCGCCCGCCACGGTCTGCTCGACCACGTCGCCGATCACCGTGAAACGCTCCTCACGGTCCACGGCGTACCGCTGCTGCTGGCGTTCCCAGCGCTCCACCCATCGCTCCGCCGTCGCCAGGCTCAGCCCCATCCGGTCGTGCCACCTCGCCGTCTCGCGCCTGTCTCACCCTCTTGGCCCGACACTACAAGATGGAAACGGTTCCCATTACCCCTCATGGCGGTACGTCACCCGAGGGTGGCAAGGACAGCCAGCAGCCGGTCGACCTCCTCGGCGGTGTTGTAGACGTGCAGGCTCACCCGCACCGAGCCGGTCCGCTCCCCCGCGCTGCCCTGGCAGTGCTGGTCGGAGCGGACCATGAAGCCGTGGCTGAAGAGGATGAAGCCCAGGTCACCGGAGTCGACGGCACGGTGGCGGAAGGTGACGATGCCCTGGCGCCGCTGTACGGACGAGTCGGCGGCCAGGCTGCTCTGGCAGCCGAGGATCTCGTACGCGTCGAGGTGCCGCAGCCCGTCGGTGAGCCGGGCCGCCAGGGCGACCGTCCACTGCTCGATCCGGTCGGTGCCGGCGGCGTCCAGCCAGTCCAGGGCGGCGGCGAGGGAGGCGATGCCGACCGTGTTGGGGGTGCCGGACCAGCCGCCCGGTGTGAACTCCGGGCCGCGCGCCTGGCGGGCCCAGACCGCTCCCGTGCCGGGCAGCGCCATGGCCTTGTGCCCGGAGAAGACGACGAAGTCGACGTCCAGGTCGGCCACGGACACGGGCAGATGGCCGGTGCTCTGGGCGGCGTCCAGGCAGATGACCGCGTCCGGGCCGACCGCCCGGCGGATGCGGTGGATGTTCATGTCGCCGCCGTACACGTGGTGGACGTGACTGGCGGCGACGAACCGGGTGCGCGGACCGGCCAGTTCCGTGAGCGCGGTGTGGTCGTAGTCGCCGGACGCCTGCTGGTACGGCATCGGCCGGACGCGGATGTGGACGCCCTCCCGCGCCAGTTGCCGTTGGGTCTCCAGCCAGGGCGCGATATTCGCCTCGTGGTCGGCGAACGGGACGACGATCTCGTCGCCGTCGGCGAGGAGCCCGGGCAGCCAGTCCCGGGCGATGCCGCGCAGCCCCTCGGTGGTGCCGCTGGTGAAGTGCACGGCCGACCGAGTCGGGGCGGGGTCGCCCAGGAACCGCCGGACCCGGTCGCGGGTCTGCTCGACCAGGGACGTGGTCCGGTTGGCCCAGGTGTAGGTGCCGCGTCCCGCGTTGGCGTTGGTCGTGGTGAGGTAGGTGTGGACGGAGTCGAGGACGGCCTGCGGTTTCTGGGCGGTGGCGGCGCTGTCCAGGTAGGCCAGCTCCGGGTGTGCGGTGATGATCGGGAACTGGGCGCGCAGAGCGCGCTGCCACTCCCCCAACTCCTCGATGAGGGCGGCGTCTTGGGTGGTGTGCGTCCTGGGTACGGTCATGGCGTCAGTCCCGTACGAGGGGTGCGCCCGCGTCGCGCCAGGCGATGACACCGCCGGTGAGGCTGCGGACGTCGGGGTGTCCCATCCGGGTCAGCAGGGCGGCGTAGCGGGCGGACTTCTCACCGACCGGGCAGGCCAGCAGGACCGGGCGGTTGCGGCTGAACGGCAGCCCGCCGTGCAGGAGTTCCTCGAAGAGCTCGTCGACGATGTTGACCGAGCCGTCGATGTGCAGGGCGGCGTAGGCGTAGGGGCTGCGCAGGTCGACGACGAGTGGCTCTCCGGTGGCGATCCACGCCTGGGCGTCGGCGACGCCGATGGCCGGTGCCGTGCGTATCTCGGCGTCCGACAGGTCGGCCGGCGAGTTCTGGCGGCGGGGGCGGCCGAAGAGGTCGGGGCGCCGCTGCCGGACGTAGCTGAGGTAGCTCTCGACGCGGTCGCAGACGATGAAGACAGCCGATCGCCGCTCCGCAGGTTCCTCCTCGGTCAACTCCTGGTCGGCGGCGCGCAGTTGGCGTACGGCTCCGAAGTAGGCGGCCCCGCCGGTCGGGCCGGCCAGGATGCCGCAGCGGCGGTTGAGGGTCAGCATTCCCTCGATGGCCTCGTCGGCGCTGACGGCCTCGATGGTGTCGTAGGTACCGGGGTCGAACAGGCCCACCTCGTGCGCCTCGTCGATGGTGCGGATGCCGGGGATGAAGTCGGACTTGGCCGCGACCAGACCGGCGACCCGTACGGCGGGGTCGTGTTCGCGCAGGGCGCGGGCGACGCCGGTGGACGAGCCGGCGGTGCCCACGCAGGCGATGAACCAGTCCGGGGCCCGGCCGTCGAGGTCCTTGACGATCTCCGGTCCGGTGCCGGTGAAGTGGGCCTCGGTGTTGCGCGGGTTGAAGTACTGGTCGGTGTGCAGATAGGTGCTGTCGGGTGCGGAGAGGGTGCGGTGGAACAGGGTGAGCGGGTCGTCGGTGGCGGTCGGGTCCAGGCACTCGCTCTGGCCGGGGAGTTCCTCGATCTCCGCGCCGAGCAGCAGGAGCAGGTCCTTGATCTCCGGGATGCGCATCCGGTTGGTGACGCTCTTGAAGGTCAGGCCGTGCATGCCCGCGAGGACGGCCAGGGCCTTGGCGGTGTTGCCGCTGGACAGCTCGACCACCTGGCCGCCGTCCTCGGCCGCCCCGGACAGGTGTGGTCGCGCCATGTTCCAGGCGGCCCGGTCCTTGACCGATCCGAAGGGGTTGAGCAGTTCGAGCTTGGCGTACAGGTCGATGTGCCTGAGGCCGTGCACGGCCGGGTCGATGCGCACCAGCGGTGTGTTGCCGATGGCCTCGGTGATGCTGTCGTACCTCACTGCGCTCCCCCCACGGGTGTGGTCGGCCAGTACTGGTCGTCCAGGCACCAGCGCCATGTGTCGCCCTCCTGCCAGGCGGCGACCTTGCGCGCGGAGGGCTGGTGCTGGGCACGGGTGGCGTGGAAGTCCATGCAGTAGCCGGCCGTGTTGGCGAACGCCAGCAGATCGCCCGGCTCGGGGCGGCGCGGCAGGAAGACGGTGCGGCGGGTGATCAGGTCGGTCTCCAGGCAGAGGCTGCCGAAGAGATGGACGGCGACCGGTTCGGCAGCGGCGCCGACCCCCGCCCCTGTGCCTGCGCCTGCCGCCGCCGGGTCCCGTGGGACGACGACGGGGTCCATCAGCACCCCGTGCTCCTCCAGTGCCACGTCGTCGGCCTTGGCCGCCAGCCGTACGAGAAGGGGGCCGCGGGCCTCCCCCTCGCGCACCTCCAGCACCTTCGTCAGGGTCAGTCCGCACTGGTCGAGGAGGGCTCGGCCGGGTTCGGTGTGCAGGTCGTACAGGTGCTCCAGGAGCAGGGCGGCCAGGGGGCGGCCGCCCAGGGACGCGGCCGGGTGCGAGAGCAGTTCGTCGAGGTAGCGGGCTCCGGCGACGGGGCGGTGGGCGGGGTACAGGCCGAGCGTGCCGCGCAGGGTGCCGGCCTCGTTGCGCAGTCCGTAGCCGTGGCCGCCGTAGGTCAGGGGCGGGCGGGTGCCCAGCACGGCTTCGGTGAGTTCGGTCGTGTATCGGTCCCACTGCCCGCCGTGCGCGAGGTAGTTGACGCCGAACCCGCCGCCGATGTCCACGGCCCTGGGCCTGAGCCCGCGGCTGCGGCACTCCTCCAGCACCCGCAGACAGCCCTCCAGCGCCGTGGCCTTCTCGGTGAGGCTCGTCGTGTCCAGGTGGTAGGCCACGCCGACCAGGTCGACCACGTCGGCGTGCCGCTCGACGGCCTCCAGGAGAGGTTCCGACTCCCCTGCCGGGGTGCCGAATCGGCTCCGCCGGCTCAGCACTCGTACGCCAGACGTCTCGAAGCCCGACAGCCGCAGCAGGATGCGGGCGCGGGGCAGCGTGTGTTTGCGTACCAGCGTGGCGAGTTGCTCCAGCTCGCCACGCGTGTCGAGGCTGACGGTGACCGACGTACGGGCCGCCAGCCACAGGAATTCGGGGTTCTTCGGCCCTGTGGCGGTGATCCGGTCGGGGGTGAGGCCGGCGCCGAGGGCGTGCTGCAGTTCCTCCAGCGAGGCGACGTCCACACCGGCTTCCGTGGCGGCGAGCCGCCGCAGCAGGGCGCTGGACCGGTTGGCCTTGTGGGCGAAGTAGACCTGGCCGGACAGGTGGTGGGTGCCGTACACCGAGCGGAACTGCTGGAGATTGTCGGCGAGTTGGTCGGGGACCACCACGTTCAAGGGCGACCCGAGCGCGTCGGTCAGCGTGTGCAGCAGCTGCGTGGAGTGCAGCAACGAGCGCGATCGCGACTCCAGCCGCGGTTCGAGATACAGGGGCTGCCCGCCCATGCCTGGCCCTCCCCAGCACTCGGGCCCGACCTCCCGGGCACTGCCGATCACTCCCCGCGGTTCGCCGTATAGCTCCTTTCCCTTCCTCCGAGTGGTTTACGCCCCGTACCTGCCGCAGTGGGCGGTACGTCGAGAGATGGCGGGAACCCACGGGGTGCATCACCAACCCTTTTGCTCAACTTCCTTCTCTCGTACCGTCATTGCGGAATTGAAATGACCATGACGATGGAAGAGGCTGCATGGGCAGAGGTCTGCTGTCACTGGTTCTCGCCGCGGTCACCGGAGCGGCGCTGCTCGCGGCGCCCGCGACCGCCGCGCCGGCACCGCCGTCCGGAACGTCCGCGCCGCCCGGTCCGTCCGATGTCTACCGCCCGGTCCGTGGGCCGGCCGCCCCCGCGGAGTACCGCTACCTCCAGAAGACCCTGCCGGGCGAGTCGATGCCGCGCCACGCCCATGACCTCGCCGCCGCGCAGGCCCGCGCACTGCCGACCGTCGGCGGACGCTGGAAGGGCATCGGCCCCACCAACATCGGCGGACGGATCGTGTCCCTCGCGCTCGACCCCAAGCGCGCCGACACCCTGTACGCCGCCGCCGCGAGCGGCGGGCTGTGGCGCAGCACCGACGCCGGGGCGACGTTCCACTCGGTGTGGCCCGACAGCTGGACCCAGGCCATGGGCGCGGTGGCCACCGCCCCCGACGGCACCCTGTACGTGGGCACCGGTGAGCCCAATCCGGGGGGCGGGAGCATCACTTACGAGGGGACGGGCCTGTACCGGAGCCGGGACGGCGGCAAGAGCTGGACGCCGATCGGGCTGCGCGACTCCGGCGCGATCAGTGCCATCACCGTCGACCCCGCCAACCCGCGCCGTATCTATGTCGCCGCGGCCGGCTCGCTGTACAACGGCGGTGGCGACCGTGGCGTCTATCGCTCGGAGGACGGCGGCTCCTCCTGGAAGCGGATCCTCACCGGCGCCAACGAGTTCACCGGCGCCACGGAGATCGTCATCGACGGCGACCGGCTCTACGCCGTGCTGTGGGACCACCGGCGCACACCCGAGCTGCGGACGTACGGCGGTGTCGGCTCGGGCGTCTTCCGCAGCACGGACGACGGCGCGACCTGGCAGCGGCTCGGCGGCGGACTGCCCGCCGAGGGCCCCGACGTGGGCCGTATCGGCCTGGCGGTGGCGGGCGAGAAGCTCTACGCGATCGCCAACAAGGCCAGTGGTCCCTTCGAGGGTTTCTACGCCTCCGCCGACGGCGGCGACAACTGGACGCGCACTCCTGCCAACGCGGACCTCACGGGCTCCCAGTCCAGCTTCGGCTGGTGGTTCGGCAAGGTGTGGATCGACCCGCGCGACAGCGAGCACGTGCATGTGGCCGGCGTCCCCCTGATGACCACGAAGGACGGCGGCGGCACCTGGAGCGCCGACGACACCAGCCTGCACGTCGACCACCACGCCATGGTGTGGGACCCACGCCGCCCGGGCCGCGTGTACATAGGCAACGACGGAGGCGTCTACCGCTCCGATGCCAACGGCGACGGCGGCTGGGTCAAGGCACGCCACCAGCCGTACACCCAGCTCTACAGCGCGGCGATCAGCCCGCAGGACGTCACCAGGATCTCGGGCGGCGCCCAGGACAACGGCTCCCTGCGCTCCTGGGGCGGAGAGTCGTTCAACGAGTACCTGGGCGGCGACGGCGAGGAGAACCTGATCAACCCGACCGACGTGAACAACGTCTTCGCCTGCTACCAGTACGGCAACTGCTTCAGCTCCACCGACGGCGGCGACACACTCACGTACTTCGCCGACCGGACGACGTACCAACGCCGCAACTGGTTCACCCCGGTGGTCTTCGACCCGCGCGACCCGAAGATCCTCTACTACGGCTCGGAGGTGCTCAACCGCTCCACGGACGGGGGCGAGACGTGGCGGCCGGTCAGTCCGGACCTGTCGGGCGGCCCGGGCCCCGACCCGATCTACACCAACTACGGGACGATCACTTCCATCGCCCCGGCCGGCGACGGACGCACCGTGTACGTGGGCACGGACGACGGCCGCGTCTGGGTCACCAGGGACCTCGGGGCGACCTGGACGAAGCTGGCCGAGGGACTGCCCTGGGTGACCCGGGTGGTCGTCGACCCGAAGAACCCCGACCGCGTCTGGACCACACACTCCGGCTACCGTTCGGGCTCCCCGCTGCCCCATGTGTACGGCAGCACGGACGGCGGCCGGCACTGGCGGAACCTGTCCGGCAACCTCCCGGCGGCCCCCGTCAACGACCTGGTCGTCGCCCGCGGCGGCATCCTCTACATCGCCACCGACCAGGGCGTGTTCACCAGTGTCACGGGCGTCCCCCACTGGCTGCGCCTCGGCCGGGGCATGCCGCAGGTGCCGGTCGACGACATCGAGTACGACGCCGGTCACCATCGTCTGGTGGCCGCGACGTTCGGCAGGGGCTTCTACGAACTGACCACGCTGTGACGGAGGTTCCGGGCCCGGACCACCGGGCCCGGAACCCCCCGTTCCGCGGTGATGACCGTGCGTTTGACGCGCTCCCTCAGCCACCCTGCCCTGCGATGTTGACCATCCAGGTGATGCCGAAGCGGTCCGTGCACATGCCGAAGACGTCACCCCACATCTGCTTCTCCAGCGGCACGGTCACTGAGGCGCCGTCGGACAGCTTCTCCCAGTAGCCGCGCAGTTCGGCGTCGTCGTCGCCGCTGAGGCTCACGGAGATGTTGTTGCCCGGGTTGTGATCACCCGTCGGGGTGTCGGCACCCATCAGGGTGAAGTCGCTGGGGGTCTCCAGCATGCCGTGCATGATCTTGTCGGCCATCGGGGTGTCCTTCTGGCCGAATTCGGCGTAGGTGTTGAGCACCAAAGTGCCGCCGAAGACCTCCTTGTAGAACTCCATCGCCTGCCGGGCGTCACCGGCGAAGGTGATGTACGGGTTGAGACGCGAGGCCATGAATCCTCCAGGAATAGGGCCACAGGCCGACTTCAAGGAAGGTAGCGCGGGCCACTGACAACGGCCCGCGCACACCACCACATGGCCTACGGCGCCCCCTACAAGGTGCGCTCCAGCCGGTCCGCCACCAGCTTCACGAAACGCGCGGGATCCTTGGACTGGCCGCCCTCGGCGAGCACCGCCAGCGTGTGGAGCAGTTCGACGGACTCGGCGAGCTCCGTGCGGTCCTCGCGCTCCTTGTACGCCTGGTTCAGGCCCTTCACCAGCGGGTGGCCGGGGTTGAGCTCCAGGATCCGCTTGGTGCGCGGCACCTCCTGGCCCATCGCCCGGTACATGTTCTCCAGGGCCGGGGTCAGATCGTGCGCGTCGGAGACCACGCAGGCCGGAGAGACGGTGAGCCGCGTCGACAGGCGCACCTCCTTGATGTCCTCGTCCAGCTGCTCGCCCATCCAGCCGAGCAGACCGGAGTACTCCTCGGCCTGCTTCTCCCGCTCGTCGTCGGTGTTCTCGTCCCCCTTGGCGTCCAGGTCGATCTCGCCCTTGGCGACGGAGCGCAGCCGCTTGCCCTCGTACTCGCCGACGGTGTCGACCCACACCTCGTCGACGGCGTCGGTGAGCAGCAGGACCTCGATGCCCTTGTCCCGGAACGCCTCCATGTGCGGGGAGTTCTCGATGCTCTGCCGGGACTCGCCGGTGATGTAGTAGATGTCGTCCTGGCCGTCCTTCATCCGCTCCACGTACTGCGCCAGCGTGGTCGGCTCGTCGTCCGAGTGCGTGGTCGCGAATGAGGAGGCGGCGAGGATGGCGTCGCGGTTCTCGGAGTCGGTGACCAGGCCCTCCTTCAGGACGGTGCCGAACTCCCGCCAGAAGGTGGCGTAGCGGTCGCTGTCCTTGGTCATGAACTCCTTGACCGTGGACAGGACCTTCTTCGTCAGCCGGCGCTGCATCATCCGGATGTGCCGGTCCTGCTGGAGGATCTCGCGGGAGACGTTGAGCGAGAGGTCCGCCGCGTCGACGACGCCCTTGACGAAGCGGAGGTAGGGCGGCAGCAGCGCCTCGCAGTCGTCCATGATGAAGACGCGCTTCACATACAGCTGGACGCCGCGCTTGAAGTCCCGCGTGAACAGGTCGTGCGGGGCGTGCGAGGGGATGAACAGCAGCGACTGGTACTCGAAGGTGCCCTCCGCCTGGAGCCGGATCGTCTCCAGCGGTTCGCGCCAGTCGTGGCTGATGTGCTTGTACAGCTCGTGGTACTCGTCGTCGGACACCTCGTCGCGCGAACGCGCCCACAGGGCCTTCATGGAGTTCAGCGTCTCGGGTTCGGCCGGGGTGTCGCCGTCGCCCTCGGCCGCCTCCGGGACCATCCGGATCGGCCAGGTGATGAAGTCGGAGTACCGCTTGACGATCTGCCTGATCTGCCACGGGGAGGTGTAGTCGTGCAGCTGGTTCTCGGGGTCGGCGGGCTTGAGGTGGAGCGTGACGGACGTGCCCTGCGGCGCGTCCTCGGCGGTCTCGAGCGTGTAAGTGGCCTCGCCGCGCGACGTCCAGCGGGTCCCCTGGCTCTCGCCGGCCCGCCGGGTCACCAGCGTCACCTCGTCGGCCACCATGAAGCCGGAGTAGAAGCCGACACCGAACTGGCCGATGAGCCCCTCGGCCCCGGCCGCGTCCTTGGCCTCCCGCAGCTCCTTGAGGAACGTGGCCGTTCCCGAGTTGGCGATGGTGCCGATGAGCTGCCCCACCTCGTCGTACGACATCCCGATGCCGTTGTCCCGCACCGTGAGGGTACGGGCCTCCTTGTCGACGGCGATCTCGATGTGCAGGTCTGACACGTCGGCGTCGAGGGAGTCGTCCCGCAGCTTCTCCAGGCGCAGCTTGTCGAGCGCGTCGGAGGCGTTGGAGACGAGCTCCCGCAGGAAGACATCCTTGTTCGAGTAGACCGAGTGGATCATCAGCTGGAGCAGCTGACGGGCCTCTACCTGGAACTCAAACGTCTCGGTCGGCATGGTTCGCGACTACCTCACAGGTTCAGTCACCGGAACTGGTCGCAGTCACTGTAAGACACGAGGTCGGCGCGGAGTGGCGCGGTGCGGAAACAGCGGGGCCAGGGAGTTCAGGCGAGGTGGGCGAAGACGACCAGGTTCGCGGTGTAGTCCTTGACCTGCCGGTCGTAGTCCCCCGCGCAGGTGATGAGCCGGACCTGGGCCCGGGGGGTGTCGCCGTACACGCGCCGGCTCGGAAAGCTGTCCTTGTCGAACGTCTCCACGCTGTCGATCACGAAGGACGCGCTGCGCCCGTCGGCCCGCTCCACCTGGAAGCGGTCCCCCTTCTTCAGCTCGCTGAGGTTCGCGAACACCGCGGCGGAGGTCGCCGTGTCCACGTGTCCGGCGATGATCGACGTGCCCGTCTCACCGGGGGATGCCCCCTTGGCGTACCAGCCGACGAGGTTGGTGTCGTGGGCCGGTGGGGGCTGGAGCTGGCCCGAACTGCCGATGGCGAGGTCGGTGAAGGGCGCGTCGACCGAGATCTTGGGGATGAGCAGGCGGGTCGGCCGGGACCGGGGCAGATGCTTGCCCACATGCCATCGGGCGGGCGAGGACGACTCGGCCGCCGACGGGGTGTGCGGTTCGACCGCGGGGGGAGCGTGCGGGGCGGAGCGGCCTCCGGGCTCCTCGTACCGGCCGTCCGGGAGGGTCACCATCAGTGTGATGACGGCGACCACGCTCCAGAACGTCACCGCGGCTGCGCGCCTTATCCGCCGTGAGGCCACGGAACCGGCGTCGTGGAGGGCCGGGTCGGCATCGGGGGAAGAGGAACGGCCGGCGGCCATCGGGCACCACCTCACTGGGGCACGGCTGGGGACACAGCGGACGGGAGGGCGGGCGGGGCCGCCGCGACGCGCGGCGCACGTGCGGCGGCCACAGCGGTCATGCGGTCAGGCATGGGTCAGGACGCGGATCCGGGTGCCTTCTTGCGACGCAGCGCGTACAGGCCGGTGCCGGCGACCGCCAGCGCGGCCAGCCCGCCGGTCGTGACACCCGGCGAGGCGAGACCGCCGCCTCCGGTGTGCATCCCTCCGTGCGGCTTGCCGTGGTCCTCGCCCCAGGAGTCCTCGTCGTGGCCACCGCCCCACGAGTCCTTCCCGTGGTCGTCTTCCTTCCAGGACCCCTTGTCGTGGTCGCCGCCCCAGGAGTCCTCGTCGTGGCCGCCGTCCTTGCTCCGGTAGCTGTCCGGGTCGTGCTTGGGGTCCTTGCCACCGCCCCAGTCGTCGTCGTTGTGCAGGGCGGCCAGCGCTCCGCCGCCCGTGCGCATCCCGCCACGGGGCTCCTCGTGCTTGCCCCCCTCCTCGTGCTTGCCTCCCTCGTCGTGCTTGCCCCCGTC
>NZ_JBIWIY010000001.1:0-312562 GCF_044764885.1 Streptomyces sp. NPDC093591 | reverse complement strand
TCGTCGTGCTTGCCCTCCTTGTCGGGCTTGGGGTCCTTGGAGGCGCCCCAGTCGTCGTCCTCGGCGGTGACGGCGGTCAGCGCTCCGCCACCCGTGCGCATCCCGCCACGGGGCTCCTCGTGCTTGCCCCCCTCCTCGTGCTTGCCTCCCTCGTCGTGCTTGCCTCCCTCTTCCTTCTTGCCGCCCTCTTCCTTCTTGCCCCCGTCGTCGTGCTTGCCCTCCTTGTCGGGCTTGGGGTCCTTGGAGGCGCCCCAGTCGTCGTCCTCGGCGGTGACGGCGGTCAGCGCTCCGCCACCCGTGTGCATTCCGCCGCGAGGCGCGTCGTGCTTGCCCTCCTTGTCGTGCTCCTTGCTGTAGGAATTGTCTTCGTGGTCCCAGTCACCCGCCGTAACGGCGTAGGCTGCGGGTGCGATCGCCAGTGCGGCCGTGGCCGTCGCGGTGGCGAGCAGCATGCGGACAGAGCGCATAGGTGAGTCCTTCCGTCATGGCCTGGGCGGCTGACGCTTCATCACCACTGGAGCCAGGCCTGACGTGATCCACCGTCAGCCATTCCTTCCGGTCGCACCATTCAGGGCGTTCACACGGGTTACGCCGACACCCCGACCGGCCGTATCGCGACGCCCCTCCTCGCGGGCGAAAAGCCGTGTTGACCTGCGGAGGTTTACGGCGCCCCGAAGTGGTGAGGCGCGTGGGATGTCTCAGCACAGCGTCGCAGCAAGCGGGGCGGTGGACACCGCTCGCGTTCCCGCCACAGCGCCGTCACCTGCGCCTTCGAAGCACCGGGACGCGTTCTTCGACAACGTCAAGTACGCGGCGATCGTGCTGGTGGCGGTGGGCCATGCGTGGGAGCCGCTGCGCGACGGCAGCCGGGCCGTGAGCGCGCTGTACATGCTCGTGTACGCCTTCCACATGCCGGCCTTCATCGTCATATCGGGATACTTCTCGCGCGGCTTCGACGGCCGCCCGGAGCGGCTCAAACGCCTGGTCACCGGTCTCGTCGTCCCGTACGTCGTCTTCGAGACGGCGTACACCCTGTTCACCCGGTGGACCGACCAGGAGCCGGACCGCCCGGTCAGTCTGCTGGACCCGCTGTATCTGACGTGGTTCCTGGTGGCGCTGTTCCTGTGGCGGCTGACCACCCCGCTGTGGCTGCGGGTGCGCCTGCCGGTGCCGCTCGCGCTCGTCGTGGCGATGCTCGCCACGCTCTCGCCGTCCATAGGCAACGACCTCGACCTGCAGCGGGCGCTGCAGTTCCTGCCGTACTTCGTGCTGGGTCTGCTGCTGAGGCCGGAGCACTTCCGGCTGGTCCGCCGCCGCTCGGTGCGGATCGCGGCCGTGCCGGTGTTCGCGGGCGCGTTCGTGGTGGCGTACTGGGCGGTGCCACGGATGACCGGCGGCTGGTTCTACCACCGCGACAGCGCCGAGGAACTGGGTGCGCCCGCGTGGTACGGGGTCGTGATGACGCCGGTGCTGTTCGTCTGCTCGCTGCTTCTGGTGGCCTGTTTCCTCGCGTGGGTGCCCGGGCGGCGGATGTGGTGCACCGTGCTGGGTGCGGGGACGCTGTACGGCTATCTGCTGCACGGCTTCGTCGCCCAGGGTGCCAAGTTCTGGGGCTGGTACGACCCGGTGTGGGTCCAGCGGCCGCTCGGCGCGGTCGTCGTCACCGTCGTCGCCGCCGTGGTCGTGACCCTGCTGTGCACCCCGCCCGTCCGGAGAGTCCTGCGTTTCGTGGTGGAGCCGGACCTGCGGTGGCTCTTCCGGCGGGACGCGCCGGGCCCCGCGGAAGCGGACCGTGAGCGGGCCGCCGTACGCGGATGACCTGCCCGTCAGCTGTCGCGTACCAGCCCGGCGATGTGTGCGATGACCGTGTCGAGGATGTCGTTCCAGGCCGCCTCGTCACCGAGCACGAGGAAGTTGAGGGTCAGCCCGTCGGTCATGGCGGCCAGATAGCGGGCCAGGACGGGGACGGGCACGTGGAGCCGCAGGCCCATGGTGTGTCGCAGTTGGTCGATGAGCTCGGCGTAGGTGTCGGTGTACAGCTGGTACTGGCGCCGGGCCAGATGCTCGAAGCCGGGCCGGCGCAGGGCGTACTGGGTCAGTTCGTAGGTGAGCATGTGCTCGTCCGGGTGGGCGCGCACATGCTCCCAGTACGCCTGGAAGCCGGCCCGGACGGTCTCCTCGAGGGTGGCTCGGGGCCGTATGGCCTGCTTCACCACCGTCACGGAGTGGTCGGTGAGGGTGGTGATGACGGACTCGATCAGCTCCTGCTTGGAGTCGAAGCAGTAGTGGAAGACGCTCAGCGAGACGCCTGCCTCGGCGGCGATGGACCGCGTCGTGGTGTTGGGTACGCCGTCCCGGGCCATCGCCCTGATCGCCGCCTCGGTGAGCTGTCGCCGCCGCTCGGCGGACGGCAACCGTGCCATGGAGCCCCTCTCGTGGGTGTCAGCTGCTGTGGACGCCGACCTCGTAGAGGGAGTAGCCCCAGTCGGTGCCGCGGTCCAGTCCCTGGATGCGTACATATCTGGCCGGTGTGCCGGTGAACCTGGCCGTGTCGAGGCCGCCGTCGCCGGATGTCGTGGACCAGGCGGTCCGCCAGTTCACGCCGTCGGTGGAGAGCTCGATCCGGTACGACTTGCCGTACGCGCGCTCCCAGTCGAGGGTGACCCGTCCGACCAGGTGGGTGGAGCCGAGGTCGGCCTTGTACCACTGGTCGTCGCTCCAGTCGCTGGCCCAGCGGGTGCCGCCGTCGCTGTCGACGGCCCGGTGCGGCTGGTAGCTCGTGAACAGGCTCCACTCCGAGGAACTGGCGGTCGTGGTCGCGCCGCTCGCGAGATTGACGCCGGCCCGGTGGTTCTCGGAGGCCGCCCAGGTGTCGAGGTAGGACTCGGCGCCCCGGAAGAGGTCGTCCACCGTGTCCTGGCCGCCGACGCGGCGGATGTCCTCGATCCAGTCCGGGACGAGGCCGTAGTGGGCGGCGCCGTCGGTGTTCAGGTCCCAGGTGCGTTCGCCGGTGGTCTGGCGGTCGATGACGGAGCCGCCGTCGACGCTCTTGAAGGGGTACGTGACCTTGTTCGGTGCGTCCGCTCCGCGCGGTGCCGGCCAGCCGCCGACGCCGTTCATGTCGGTGCCGTAGCCGTAGCCCACGCCGTACTTGTCGCGCAGGGCCTCGGTGCGTTTCGCCTCCGCGATGAAGCCTTCGGAGCCGTGCATGTACTGGGCGATGAAGCCGCCGAGGTTGTAGACCCGTTCGGTCCAGTTCAGGTCCATCCAGCTGTGCGAGGAGAGCACGCCGGGGTAGGACGCGGCCTCGAAGATGTCGAGCGCGCGGCCGGTGGCCTTGACGCTCATGTGGTCGATCTCCAGCATCATCTTGCGTTTCATCATGCCGCGCACGGCGTACTCGCCGAGGTCGGTGAGGCCTCGGACGTTGCACTGGGCGTCCGCGTCGTAGGAGGGGACCTCGACGCCCGCCGGGAGCTCCTTCTCGGCCTCGGGGGCCGCGGCACCGCCGATGGGGTTGTCATGCTGGGGGCCGGTGCACTTCTCCGTCTTCCAGAAGGTGCCGGTCGACAGGAACTGGCCGACGTTGATGGCCGTGCCGAGGCCGCCCTCGTCGAAGCGGACGCCGCACAGGGCGTTGTCGAACTTGTGGCACAGGAACATGCTGCGCACGCCCAGCGCGTGCAGTTCGTCCAGGCCCTTGTCGATGTCCTCCTTGCCGCACTGCGCGATGTCGAGGATCTGCTTGCAGCCGAACGGCTCGGAGGTCTCGACGCCGAGGATGACCGCCAGCTTGCCCTGCTCGATGACCTGGCGGGCCTGCGCGCTGTCGGTGACGATGCGGAACCAGCCCTTGCCGGTGCCTCCGTACATCTTGTCGATGTAGGCCTGCAGGTCGTACGTCAGCTTGGCCTGGAGCCGGATGGACGTCATCTCGTCGCAGCTGCGGTCCTTGAAGAAGTACACGGAGCAGATCACGCCGTTGGTGACGAGGTCGTTGACCAGGACGCGCTGGCCGCCGCGCCAGGCCCGCTCGATCCAGGCGTAGTAGTTCTGCTGGTGGGTCAGCGAATCGTGGGCGGGCCAGTCCTTGAAGGTGGGCCAGCCGACCGGGTCGTGCTTGCCGTCGCCGCCGTTGGTGATGAAGTCGAAGATGGCGAGGGAGCCGTCGGGGTAGTGCTCGGGGCAGTCCTTGAGGGCGTCGGCGATGCCCTGCTCGGAGAAGGGCTTTCCGCAGATCAGGCGGCCGCCGAAGGCCTCGTTGGAGAAGATGTGGTCGTGCGCGTCAACGAAGCCGCGCACCTCGCCCTTGGCGTCGGTGCCGGTGAAGGGCTCTCCGGTGACGTTGACCTGGGAGTCCGGTGCGGGCCGTGCGGTAGGCACCCACCAGTCGGTTCCGGCCGCCGAACTGGGCGTCGGGCCCAGTGCGACGGCCAGCACGAGGAGGAGGAGCGACACCACGGTGACGTTCTTGCGTCTGCGGTACGGGCGTCCGGCACTGGTCACAGCCCACGTCCCTCGGTCGGCGGGATGCGGGGTCCGATTGTCATGACCTCGCAATACGTGCGACGAGGATGGCCATTACCGCATGACGAGTCAAGAGTCCGGGACAGATGACCTACTGACCGGAAACAGTGGACTACTGACGGGGAATCGGTTCACACCGCGTGGGTGACCCGGATCTTGGACTGGCCGTGCGGCAGTTCCTCCCAGTCCGTCATGAAGCGGGCCCGCAGGCCGTGCTTCTCGGCCAGAGCGACGAGGGTCTCGGTGCGGTAGTAGAAGTCCTCCCGCAGGACGTGGTGTTCCTCGCCCTCGGTACGGTCGAACGTGAAGTCGAACCAGCCACCGGGGGCGAGGACCCGGCCGACGTTGGCCAGGCACTCCTCGATGACCGTCAGCGGTGAGTGCGAGAAGACGCTGTGGGCGTGCACCAGGTCGAAGTGGGAGTCGGGCAGGAACCGCAGGGTCAGGTCCCGCACCGGGGTCAGCGTGGGGAGGCGTTGCTGCAGGCCCATCTCCACGACGGTGTCCTGTGCGGCGAAGAGGATGTCGGGCGAGATGTCGATGCCGTAGTAGTGGCCGGGGTCGAGGTGGCGGATGAATCGCCAGCCGCCGCGCAGGTTGCCGCAGCCGATCTCCAGCATCCGGTGCTCGGGCCGCAGACCGTGGCCGACGAGGTAGTCGAACTGCATCGCCCCGAGCGCCAGCCACCGCTCACGGCTGTGGCTGCCGACCGCCGCGTCCGGGTCGGCCCGGGTGTCGGAGCGCATCACGGCGCGGTAGTAGGAGACGTGGTCCGGGTGGCGGCGGCGCAGCCACATGTCCCGGGCGGTGCGGGCCAGATGGCGGGGCACCCGGTCGGGGTGGCGCAGGGCGTAGGCGAGGCGATGGCCGAGAGCGGCTCGGTTGACGGTGAGGTTCTTCGCCGGCATGGGGATCGTGCCTCCCTGGGGATGCGGTACCACCGAGGATGCTCAACCGGGGGCCGCGGCGCCACAGGTGCGGGCCGGCCGTGGAGGAGGTGCCTGGGGGTGGCAGCCACTGGGCGGGGTGGGTGCCGTCGCGGGTGGAGGGCGGTGCTTCGACGGCAGGAGCGCGGCGGGGGATGCTGGAAGCCGGATGCCGATCGTCTGTGCTGTCGCCGCTCTCGCCGTCGCGAACCTGCTGAACAACTGGCTCGCGCGGGGTCCCGTGCTGTACGTGGTCATCTGCGTGGCCGCGACGGCGGTCCTGCTGCTGATCGCCCGTTGGGACGGTCTCACGTCGGCCGAACTGGGGCTCGACGCGGCGGCGATGCGCCGGGGACTGCGATGGGCTCCCGTCCTGGCGGGAGTCGTCCTGCTCGTCCTGCTGCTCCTCCTCGCCGTGCCGGCCGGGCGCGAGGCGTTCCGGGACGCCAGGGCCGCGGACCTGTCCGTGGGGCGGCTGCTGTGGGTGACGCTGGTGCGGGTGCCGTTCGGGACCGTGCTGCTGGAGGAGACGGCCTTCCGCGGTGTGCTGTGGGCCATGATCAGGCGGCGGCGCGGCCCGGTCTGGGCCACCGGCGTGTCGTCGCTGCTGTTCGGGTTCTGGCATCTGATGCCGTCCCGCGGCATCAACCGCTCCAACGCCGCGGTCGGCTCCGTCTTCGGCGACGGCCCGGCCGGCGTGGCACCGACCGTGGCCGTGGCGATCGCCGCCACGGCCCTGGCCGGGGTCGTGCTGTGCGAGCTGCGCCGCCGCTCCGGCAGCCTGCTGGCGCCCATGGCCCTGCACTGGGCGGTCAACAGCCTCGGTTACGCGTTCGCCTGGGCGGCGGCCCGCTGGTGGCTCGACGGCTGACGGTCAGAAGTTGATCATGTGTCCGGCGAGGCCGTGCACCGCCTCCTTGACCGCCTCTCCGAGGGTGGGGTGGGCGTGCACATTGCGGGCGACCTCGTGGACGGTCAGGTCCCACTGCTGGGCCAGGGTCAGCTCGGGCAGCAGCTCGGTGACGTCCGGGCCGATGAGGTGGGCGCCGATGAGTTCGCCGTGGGTGTCGTCGCTGATCAGCTTCACGAAGCCGGTCGCGTCACCGAGGCCGTGCGACTTGCCGTTCGCGGTGAAGGGGAACTTGGCCACCTTGACGTCGTAGCCCAGTTCGCGGGCCTGTTCCTCGGTGTAGCCGAAGCTGGCGATCTGCGGCTGGCAGTAGGTGGCGCGCGGGATCATCACATAGTCCAGCTCCATCGTCTCGGCGTCCGCGATGGTCTCGGCGGCGATGACGCCCATCGCCTCGGCCGCGTGCGCGAGCATCAGCTTCGCCGTCACGTCGCCGATGGCGAAGATGTGCGGGACGGACGTACGGCAGCGGCGGTCGACGTCGATCGCGCCGCGCTCGGTGACTCTCACGCCGGTCTTGTCCAGGCCGTAGCCCTCGACATTCGGCTGGAAGCCGATGGCCTGGAGCACCTTGTCGGCCTCCAGGACCTGCTGGGCGCCGTCCTTGCCGGTCACGGTGACGCGCACCTGCTCGCCGGACTCGTCGACGGTGTCGACGCGGGTGGAGGTCAGCACGTCGATGCCCAACTTGCGGTACTGCTTGGCGAGTTCGGCGGAAACCTCGGCGTCCTCCAGCGGGGCCATCCGGTCCAGGAACTCGACGATGGTGACCTTCACGCCGTAGTTGTGGAGGATGTATCCGAACTCGACGCCGATCGCGCCGGCGCCCGCGATGACGATCGAGCGCGGCAGTTCCTCGGCCAGGATCTGCTCCTCGAACGTCACCACGCGGGCGCTGCGCCGGGTGCCGGGCAGCAGCTTCGGGGTGGCGCCGGTGGCGATGATGCAGTGGTCGAAGCCGATGGTGCGGGTGTCGCCGTCGTAGCCGGCCACCTGGAGGGTGTGCGGGTCGAGGAAGGTGCCGCGGCCGTCGATCTCGGTGATCTTGTTCTTCTTCATCAGGAAGTGGACGCCCTTGACGCGGCCGTCGGCCACCTTGCGGCTGCGGCGGAGCGCCTCGCCGAAGTCGAAGGTGACCTGGCCGTCCACCTTGATGCCGAAGGTCTTGGCCTCACGCGTGAAGATGTGCGCCAGCTCGGCGTTGCGCAGCAGTGCCTTGCTGGGGATACAGCCCACGTTCAGACAGACGCCGCCCCAGTACTTCTCCTCCACGACCGCCACCCGCTTGCCCAGCTGGGCGGCGCGGATGGCGGCGACATAGCCGCCGGGGCCCGCTCCGAGGACCACGACATCGAAGCGCTCGTCCTGCTCGACCATGGACTGTTCCTTCCTGAGGGCGACGTCCTGCTCTGCTGGTGCCGGGCGCTGCCAGGGTCTGGCGTCCGGCTTCTTCCAGCATGACCGCATCCACGAAGTTGTGTGGGGATGCGGGAGGGTGACGACGATCTCAGGTGGGGTGCGGTCCGGCGATCAGGTCCGTGCCCCGGCGGGCTCAGAGGCAGACGAGGTTGAGCACGCAGAGCTGCGCCGGCGAGGTCTCCTCCGGTGCGGGGCTCGACGGTGACGTGGACGTTCCGGTGCCGGAGCCGCTGTCCGAGCCTTCGGTCGCCGAGGGGGCCGGCGTCTGCTCCTGCTCGGTCGTCGTACCGCTGCTGTCGCCGGAGCCGGTTCCCCCGGACGCCGGTGTGACGGCCTGCGACTGCTGGGCGGGCGTGGCGGCCGCGGTGGGAGTCGCGGCGGCGTCCGGTCGGGTGACCTGGGGCGCGGTGCGCTGGTCGGGCACCGACTGCGGACGTGAGGCGTGGGTCGGAGTCAGATGTGAAGGAGGCGTGGTGCTGGTGCGCGGGGACCGGTGCGTGTCCTGCGGCGTGGACGCCGGACGGGTGAGCTCCGAGACCTGCTGCTCCGCGGCCGCCGTCTTGGGATTCTCCGGCGCGGTGGCCGCCTGGGCCTTGTCCCCGGCCCCCCGGTCCATCGCCGAGACGGTCAGACCGCCTCCGACCAGCGCAACGGCGGTCGCGACCACGGCCCGGCGCTGGCTCTTCTTCCAGCGGGCCCGCTGGCGCCGCCGCGCCGCCCGGCCCTCCGGGGCGACGGGGACGTCCTCCACGTCGGCGGCCGGGGCGAGGGGCGCCGCCGTCTCGTCCATGGCGGCCGCAGGGGCGGCGGCCTCGTCACGGAAGTAGCCGTCGTACCAGGTGTCGTCGGCGGGCGTGTCCCACGCCGTCGTCGCGGTCGCCGCCGTGCCCGGCAGGGCCGACACGGCGGGACCCCCGACCGCGGAGGGAGCGATGTCCGGGGCGTAGGCGCCGCACCCGGGGCACACGAGGGCCCCATTGAGATGCCGCCGGCACGAGGAGCAGTAGTCCATCTGCGGTCTTTCCGTTAGCACGCGGTATCGAACGGCCAGAACGCTAACGACGCTTTGGACAGGCTGTGTGCAGTCCGAGTGATGCTCCTGCGCAGATGTGACAGGAAGTGTGTGTGAACCATGACCCGCTCAGGGTTCACAGCACCCCTCGCGGCGCATACGGCGGCTCACCTCCCGCCACTCCTCCGCCGTCTCCGTTTGTTGCTCCGTGACGCCGTCGAAGGCGTCGACCAGGTCCGCCTGTGCGAAGAGGACGCCGCCGCGCAGGACCGCCACCGTGCGGATCAGCGTGGCGAAGTCGGTGAACGGGTCGCCGTCCACGACCGTGAGGTCGGCCAGCTTGCCCTCCTCCACGGTGCCGAGGTCAGCCTCGGCACCGAAGACGCGCGCGGGCAGCAGCGTGGCGGCGCTCAGTGCCTCGGCCGGGGACAGGCCGGCGCGGTGCAGGGCGCGCAGGGCCAGGTGCAGGTGCAGCCCGACGGGGACGATCGGCTGGTCGGTGCCGAGCGCGACCAGACCGCCGCCCGCGAGGATCCGCCGGTAGACATCCATCTCCCTTGCCAGCCTGGCCAGTTGGGCGCCGGTGGGCGGCTGCCCGGCCTGTTGGCGTACGAGCGCGGTGTCCCACGGCGGCATGAGCGCGGTGACGCGAGGGTCGTGCGCGAGCGCGGGGTCGGCCCCGAGGAGGGCCAGTGCCGTGAACGGCGTGGCGACGAGGTGGAAGTCGGTGGCGGTGTAGATCTCCTCGACGTCCTGGTACGCCCGCCCCGTCACGGACGTCGCGTGGCCGAACTCCAGCCGCTGTGTGGCCTGCAGATGGGTCGTCAGGTCCTGGCCCAGTTGTACGCCCGGGGTGCACAGGTGGCCGCCGCTGCGTACCCCGAGCCGCCGGTGCCCGAAGTCCGCGGCCTCCTTCATCACCCAGCCCGGGGCCCTTACGTACGTCTTCACGAAGTCCCAGTCCAGCGCCGCCCCGCGCGCCAGTGAGCGGCTGAGGCCCTCGCGGGTGCGGTGGGCGCGGCCCATGCTGTAGGCGACCCGCGCCCCGTCGAGGAGTTCGCCGGTGGTCAGCAGCCGGGGCCCGGCGAGCACGCCGGCGGCGACCGCCTCCCGGATGCGGGCCTGCTCGTAGGCGAAGCCGCCCAGCGAGACGGCCGTCGTGATGCCGTACGCGAGTTGGAGCGCGGTCTGGCGACCGCCGTACGTGGTCTGCCAGGGGTGGGTGTGCGCGTCCCACAGGCCCGGGATCACGGTGCGGTCGCCCGCGTCGACGCGGCGTGCGGCCGGGCGGCCGGCGCGGTGCGGGGAGACCTCCGCGATCCGGCCGTCACGGATCACGACGTCGACGTCCTCGCGGACGTCCGGTCCGGTGCCGACCCAGAGGCGGCCCGCGTGCACGACCGTGTCGGCCGGGCGCGGTCGGCGGTAGTCCAACGGGGCGCGGACGGTACGGGTCCGGCCGCTGCCGAGGTCGAGCAGGCGCAGGGTGCCCGCGGAGAGGTAGAGCAGGGTGCGGGCGTCGGCGGACCAGGACGGATGGTCGGCGGGTTCGGTGGTGAGCCGGCGGGGCTCGCCGTCCGGGGTGCCGTCGGCCCGCACGGGCAGCAGCCACAGTGCCGACTCGGCGATGACGGCCATCCAGCGGCCGTCCGGAGACCAGACGGGGCCGGAGTCGTAGCGGTCGGAGAGCGAGGTGTGGGGGGCGAGGGCGTGCAAGGTGGCCGTCGCGGTGGTCGTGTCGACGACGCGGATGAGGTTGTAGCCCTCACGGAAGCGCTGGTTGAGGCGGTTGCGGTCGCACAGCGCCACGTACCGGCCGTCGGGCGACCAGCTGGGCCGGCCGGGCAGCCCGCCCGCGCCGAGCGGTGCGGCGAGGACGCGTTCGGCGCCGTCGGGCAGGTCGCGCACCACGAGATTGCCGGACATGTCGAGGCAGGCCAGCCGCGTCCCGTCGGGTGAGAGGGCGGGGAAGACACGGCCGCCCTCGGCGAGCACGGTCTCCTCGCCGGAGCCGAGGTCACGGCGTCGCACGGCGAACAGTCCGGCGCGGTCGTCGGCGTACACCAGCGCCGTGCCGTCGGGCGTCCAGGCCGGGGCCGACACATAGCGGGTGGAGGGGACTTGCAGGACTTTGCGGGGTGTGCGGTCCCCTGTCGTGCCGGCGGTCCACAGCGCGTTGAGCGCGGCGAAGGCGACCGCGCGGCCGTCCGGGGACAGGGCGGGCAGGTGCAGCGCGCGGACGGGGCGGGTGCCGGCGCCGTCGAAGTCGTACGCCTTCCCGCGGTAGCGAGGGCGGTGCACGGGCAGCGTCGCCGTGAACGGGATCTCCTCGACGCCGGCCGGCGCGTCCGGGTCGAGCAGGCGGAAGTGTCCGTCGACGGTGAGGAGCAGCCGCTCGCCGTCCGTCCAGCGGGGCGGCGCGGGGAGGAGGTCTCCGTCAACGGCGACCGGTTTCCCGTCCACGACGAGGGTGCAGGAGGCCGCGGGCGAGGCCGTGGTGCGCAGGTGGGCGAGGCGCCCGGTGGGCGAGACGGCGGGGGTCATCAGCTGGGCGCCGGAGTCGTCGGTGTGCTCGGTGGTGACCGGGCCCGAGCCGTCCGCGGCCACCGACGCGAGGGTGGTCGCGCGGAGCGTGCCCGTCGCCGTGACGGCGGCCCGTACGAAAAGGAGGCGCTCCCCGTCGGGCGACCACGCCGGGTCGAAGTCCTCCCAGCGGCCGTCCTGTCCGGGACCCTGCTGCCCGGGGCGCCCGGTGAGCCGGGTCGTCGTGCCGGTGCGCACGTCCACGACCCAGATGCGGTACGGGGCGCCGGTCACGGTGTCGCCGCCGCGCTCGGAGGCGAACGCGATCCGCGTGCCGTCCGGCGACCAGGCCGGGCCCCGGTCGTCCCACGGTCCGTCGGTGAGCTGTCGCAGGCCGGTGCCGTCGGGCCGCAGCGTCCAGAGGTGGAAGCCGCCGCCGCGGTAGGCGCAGACGACGAGACGGCTGCCGTCGGGCGAGAACTGCGGACGGGTGGGTTCGAGGCCGGGCGGGGTGAGCGGGACGGCGGTGCCGCCGCCCCGGGGGAGGGACCAGAGGACGTTCTGGACCTCGGCAACCAGCCGGTCGCCGGACGGGGCGAGGGTCGCGGAACCCCCTGTGGCGGCGGTGAAGGAGAGGGCGGTGGTCGTGTCGGAGGCGGCGGCCGCGAGCGGCGTACCGGCCGTGGCGAGCGCCGTGGTGGTGACCGTGGCCGTGGCGGTGGCCTGGAGGAATCTGCGGCGGGAGAGCGGGCCGAAACGGAGGGCGTCGGCGGTGTCTTCGGTGTCCAAGGGGGCTCCCGGTGCGCGGAGTTGGCGGTCGGACAGGAGAGACCACTGGTGGCAACGTACGGGGCGGAGCCCGGTTACGGGCCCCGCCCCGGCACTTCTCGGCCGTTCTTCGTGCCGGCTAGACCAGAAAGAGCAGTTGGACGGCGACGAGTACGTCGATGACACCGCACCACTCGGCGAACGTACGGGAGACGACCTTGTCGAGCCTCAGGTGCACGAAGTCCCACACGCCGTGGAAGAACCAGCCGGCCGCCAGCAGATAGCGGCCCAGGTCGGGATCGACCGCCAGCCCGGCCAGCGCGAGCCCGCAGAAGACGAGCGCGCCCACGGCCTGCACGCCGAGCGCGGCCCGCCCGTGCGGTGTCCCGCGGAGGGCGCCCCAGGCCAGAAGGAGCAGGGCGAGGGCGACGAGGACCGTCGACGGGGCGACCACGTCCTGCAAGGGAAGGGCGAACCCCACCACCAGCGCGGCCCCTAGCACCGGCCAGGTGGCCTGTGGCTTTCCGATCTGATGCACGACCAGGTAGATCAGCGGCAGCAACGGCAGGGTCTCCCCGAAACCGCCGACCGCGTCGGCCACGTCCTCGGAGCCGGATGCGATCACGTTGAGGACGACGACCACCACGGCCAGGGCCGTGGGCCAGCGCCGCGTGAGCACGACGGCCGGATGGGGGCGGTCCGCCGTCGCGTGCGTGTGGGGTGCCTGCATGGCGGCTCTCCTTCGGTACGGGGGCGGGGTATCCGCCGACCCCTCCAGGCTGGACCTGGGCGAAGGCCGTCAGTAGTGCCGAATCCCCCTGCACGGGCGTGGAGTTGTCACGTCCGCGCATGACATTTGTCATGCGGTCTGGGACACAATGAGCGGGTGGGGGACGGGTCGATCGATCGCGGGGCGGCGGGGCTGACGAGCCTGCGTCGCTACACGTGGTGGACCGTGCCGGGCATGACCGCGGGTGTCCTGGCCGTCTTCGTCGGCGAGTGGGTCCTCGACGGCGACGTCCCGCTGTGGGCCCGCGTCCCGGCCGCCGCGGCGCTGGTGGTCGAGGTGTGGGCGAGCGTCGTCCTGCTGAGCCGGCGGCTCGCGCTCCTGCCGGTGACGGACGCGTCCCCCGGCCGCCCGCCCGTGGGCCGGCTGCTCACCGCCTCAGGGGCCGGAGTCGTACTGGCCGCACTCCCCCTCGCCCTGCGCGACTATGGGCTGTGGCCGGTCGCGCCCGCCCTGGTGGTGGCGATCGTCGCGACGTACCTCCCGCCGCACCGCAGGCGACTGCTGATCGCGGGCGCCGTGGCCCTCGCGCCGCTGCCCGGGGGCGTGGTCAGCCTGGTCGCGGGGGACGGGGAGCTGGCGTACGCCGCGCTGTTCCCGGCCGGGCTGGTCGCCTTCACGGCATGGGTGACGCTCGGCCCGCTGTGGGCCTGGGACACGGCTCGGCGCCTGGACGAGGCGCGGCGGCTGGAGGCGGAGCTGGCGGTCAGGGAGGAGCGGCTGCGGTTCGCGGCCGACCTGCACGACATCCAGGGCCATCACCTCCAAGTGATCGCGTTGAAGGGCGAGTTGGCGGCACGGCTCGTCGAGCTGGACCCGGCGCGCGCCGCCGCGGAGTTGAAGGAGATACGGCGGCTGGCGGCGGACGCCCTCAGCGATACCCGGGCGGTGGTGCAGGGGTACCGTCGAACGACCTTGGAGGACGAGATCACCAACGCGACGCGGGTGCTCGCCGCCGCCGACATCGACGCGCGGATGGCCGTCGACCCCGATGCAGTGGCCGCCGGCCTCACGGACTCCGCCCGCCATCTCCTCGGGCTGGTGATGCGGGAGGCCACCACCAATGTGCTCCGGCACAGCCGGGCCGGGCACGCCGAGGTCGACTACCGGATCGCGGGTGGTTTCGCCCGTCTGCGGGTGAGCAACGACGGCGCCGAGGAGCATCCCGCCGCCCTGGAGGGCACGGGCCTGCGCACCCTCGCCGAGCGGCTGGGGGCGGCCGGCGGGGAGCTGACCTGGGACCACGACGGTGACCGCTTCGAGGTCTCGGCCGCGCTCCCGGCGAACCCGGCGGAATCGGCCCGGTCACCGCGCTCGCCGAACCCCGCGGACGGAGCCGCCCGATGATCCGCCTGCTGATCGCCGACGACGAGGACCTGCTCAGAAGCGCCCTGGCCGCCCTGCTCGCGCTGGAACCGGACCTCACCGTCGTCGCCGAGGCGTCCACCTCCACCGAGGCGGTACGGCTGGCCCGCGAGCGCCGCCCCGACATCGCGGTCCTCGACCTGGAGATGCCGCCCACCGACGGGCTGCGCGCCGCCGAGGAGATCCGGGCCGAACTGCCCACGCGGATCGTCCTGGTGACGCGGCACGCCCGGCCCGCCGTGCTGCGCCGGGCGCTGGCCGCGGGCGTACGCGGGTTCGTGCCCAAGACGACGCCGGCGGCCCGGTTGGCCGAGATCATCCGCGACATCGCCGACGGCCGCCGCTACGTCGACCCGGACATCGCGGCCTCCGCCCTGACCGAGGACGACTGCCCCCTGACCGACCGCGAGCTGGAGGTCCTGCGCGCCGCCCGCACCGGCGCGTCGATCGCCGAGATCGCCACCGAGGTCCATCTCGCCCCCGGCACGGTCCGCAACTACCTCTCCGCGGCCATGTCGAAGCTGGGCACCCCGACCCGCCATGCGGCCGCCCACCGGGCCTGGGAGCAAGGCTGGATCTAGGCCGGGTTGGGCCCGTCCTGGGCCGAATCCGGGCCGGTTCCAGGCCTGTCCTGGGACCGGTCCTTGGCCCCAAGCCTTGGCCCCAAGCCGGTTCCAGGGCCCGCACTGGGGCCGGTCCTGAACCCGCCTGGGCCGGGTTCCAGGCCCGCCCTGGGCCCACCCTGGGTCGGCCCTGAGCCGGTTCCAGGAATCGCCTCTACGCCGGATCCGACGACGCCCGCTCCTCCCCCGCACCAGAGGCTTCGCGTCGCCTTGGAGCCCGCCTCCTCGGCACCGCGACGGCGCCGGACGCGGCGGCTTCGAGGAGGCGGCGGAAGGTGGGGCATTCCATGTGGCTCGGCGCGGGGCAGGCCGCGGCGTGGCGCAGGGAGTCACGCAGGACGCCCAGTTCGCGGATCCGTCGGTCCAGTTCCTCCGCCTTGGTCGCGAGCATCTGCCGGTCGATGCGGGGCCGTCCGTCCGGTGCGAACATGCGCGCGATCTCGTCGAGGGAGAACCCGGCGGTCCGGCCCATCGCGATCAGCGCCAGGCGCTCCAGCACGCCGGGGTCGTACTGACGGCGCAGGCCGCGCCTGCCGGTGGCGGCGATCAGCCCTCTTTCCTCGTAGTACCGCAGCGTCGAGGCGGGCACTCCGGCGCGCCGCGCCACCTCGGCGATGTCCAGGTCCGTCATGTCCTTGACCTCAAGTCGACTTGAAGTAGCACGCTGTCATCGAGGCCCGACGAACGCAAGCACAGGAGACGATCATGGACATGGAGCGCAGGAGCCAGGACGAGCAGGCGGCCCGTTGGAACGGGCCCGGCGGTCACGCCTGGGTCGATGCGCAGGCGGTGTTGGACGAGGTGCTCAGGCCCTTCGAGGATCTCCTCGTCGAAGCGGTCGCCGCCGAGCGCGCGGAGCATGTGCTCGATGTCGGCTGCGGCACCGGCGGCACCACGGTGGCCGTCGCGCGACGGCTCGGTCCGGCAGGCCGGTGCGTCGGTGTCGACATCTCCGAACCGATGATCACCGCCGCCCGGGCGCGCGCCGAGCGGGAGGGCACCGCGGTGTCCTTCATCCGCGCCGACGCACAAGATCACGTCTTCGAACCCGCCGACTTCGACCTCGTCATCTCGCGCTTCGGCGTCATGTTCTTCAACGACCCCGTCCAGGCCTTCGCGAATCTCCGGCGCGCGGCCCGGGAGGGTGCCGGGCTCCGGTTCATCGCGTGGCGAAGCCCTGCGGAGAATCCGTTCATGACGACCGCCGAACGCGCCGCGGCACCGCTCCTGCCGAACCTCCCCGCCCGCCGGCCGGACGGGCCGGGACAGTTCGCGTTCGCGGACGCGGAACGGGTCCACCGGATCCTGGAGGAAAGCGGGTGGTCCGGGATCGACATCCGGCCGGTCGACGTGACCTGCACGCTGCCCGAGCGGGAACTGGTCGGCTACTTCACCCGGCTCGGTCCCGTCGGTCAGGTGCTGCCCGAGGTGGACGAGCAGACCCGCGCAAGGGTCGTCGAAACGGTCCGCGCCGCCTTCGAACCGTTTGTGCACGGCTCGGAAGTCCGCTTCACCGCGGCCTGTTGGACGGTCGGCGCCCGGGCGAAACTTTCGTGATCTCGGCGCCCCTTCCTGTGCGCCGGCGACCGACGCATAGTGAGGGAGCGGTTCTACGGGTCGGCCACGGGAACGGTGATGCAACGAGATGACGCGGAAGAACGCCCTGGTGGTCCGAGGCGGTTGGGAAGGGCATCGGCCGGTCGAGGCCACGGAGCTGTTCCTGCCCTTCCTGCGCGGCGAGGGGTACACCGTAAGGGTCGAGGAGTCGACCGAGGTCTACGCCGACAGCGCCGAGATGGCCGGCACCGATCTCGTCGTGCAGTGCGTCACGATGTCGCAGATCACCGCGGAAGAGCTGGCGGGACTGACCGCGGCGGTCATGGCCGGCACCGGCTTCACCGGCTGGCACGGCGGCATCGCCGACTCGTTCCGCGCCTCCTCCGACTATCTCCACCTGGTGGGAGGGCAGTTCGCGACCCACCCGGGCAAGGAGCCGTGTGAACGTCAGGGGGGCCAGGAGGACAACTACCTGCCGTACACCGTCAACATCACCGAGCTGGGCCGCGAGCACCCGATCACGGCGGGCCTCGACGACTTCGAACTGCACACCGAGCAGTACTGGGTGCTCCACGACGACCTGATCGACGTGCTGGCCACCACCACCCATCCCGCCCGGCCGTGGCAGCCCTGGCACCGCCCGGTCACGTCACCGGCGGTCTGGACCCGCCGGTGGGGTGCCGGGCGCGTCATGGTGGCGACGCCGGGGCACAGCCTGGACGTCCTGCGGAACCCGAACGTGCGCACCGTCATCGAGAGGGGCATGCTGTGGGCGACGCGCACCGCATCGGCGTCGTAGGGCTCGGCGTCATCTCCCGCGCGTACCTGGACACCCTCGTCGGTCATCCCGCCGTACGCGTCACCGCGGTCGCCGACCTCGACGCCTCCCGGTCGGCCGCGGTCGCCGCCGACCTGCCCGGCGTCCGGGCGCTGGCCGTCGAGGAGTTGCTCAGCAGTCCCGAGGTGGACACGGTGCTCAACCTCACCGTCCCCGCCGCTCATGCCGAGATCGCCCTCGGCGCCGTCCGCCACGGGAAGAACGTCTACGGCGAGAAGCCGCTCGCCGCCGACCTCGCCGAAGCGCACGCCGTGATGGAGGCGGCCGCGAAGGCCGGGGTGGGTGTGGGGTGCGCGCCGGACACCGTCCTGGGCACCGGCATCCAGACGGCTCGGGCGGCTGTGGAGGCGGGGAGCATCGGACGCCCCCAGTTCGCCTCGGCCGTCATGGTCACGCCGGGACACGAACGCTGGCATCCCCACCCCGACTTCTACTACGCCGCCGGGGGCGGCCCGCTGCTGGACATGGGCCCGTACTATCTCGCCTCCTTGGTCCACCTGCTCGGTCCGGTGCGTGCCGTGATCGGGGCGGGCGGGCGGCTGCGCGGCGAGCGCGTCATCGGTTCCGGGGCGCGGGCGGGCGAGCGGATACCGGTCGAGGTGGACACGCATGTCTCCAGCGTGCTGGAACACGTGGGCGGGACGCTCACCACCCTCACGACGAGCTTCGACGGCGTGGCCACCACGGCCGTGCCGATCGAGGTCCACGGCGACGCGGCCACCCTGGCGGTTCCGGACCCGAACCGCTTCGACGGTGAGGTACGGCTCTTCGAACTCGGCGCCACGCGGTGGCGCACGCTCCCGGCCTCGGCGGGCTACGTCGACGGCCGACGGGGCGTCGGTCTGGTCGACTTCGTCACCGCCGACGCCCAGCGGGCGCCGCGCGCGGACGGCGGTCTCGCCCTGCATGTGCTGGAGACGATGAGCGCGCTCCTTCGGTCGTCGACCGAAGGGCGCCGCATCGAGCTGACGACGTCGGCGCGGGCGCCCGTTCCCGTTCCGTTGACGCCCGCACAGGAGTGGAAGGGGTCCGGCGTCGGCTGATCCCCTGCGAGGGTCAGTCCACGGGCCAGGTGTGCGCGGGCGCGTTCAGGTGCATGTAGTCCATGTACGTCGTGGTCATCTGCCGCAGCGCCTCGCGCCGGTCCGCGGTGCCGCCCTTCTCCAGCTGGTGGACCGTCTCCGCCTGCCACAGGGCGCCGTTGCGGGCGGTGACGCAGCGCTGCTCGATGACGCCGAGCAGGGGTTCGCGCCAAGCCGCGTCGATGCCGGCCAGCTCCAGGCCCCGGTGGGCCAGCGGCAGCAGGCGCCGCAACACCAGTTCCGTGACCGGCACTTCGCCCATGCCAGGCCAGTACAGGCGGGCGTCGATGCCGTCGCGGGCGGCGGTGTGGAGGTTCTCCTCGGCGACCGAGAAGGACATCCGCGTCCAGACCGGCCGGTCCTCGTCGACCAGGGCGCGGGTCAGGCCGTAGTAGAAGGCGCCGTTGGCGATGATGTCCGCCACCGTGGGTCCGGCGGGCAGGACGCGGTTCTCGATGCGCAGATGCGGGCCACTGCCGGTGACGGCGTAGATCGGGCGGTTCCAGCGGTAGATCGTGCCGTTGTGCAGCGTCAGTTCGCCCAGCTGCGGCACGCCGCCGTGGCCGAGCACCTCCTGCGGGTCCTCGTCGTCGCACAGCGGCAGCAGCGCCGGGTAGTAGCGCACGTTCTCCTCGAACAGGTCGAAGACGCTGGTGATCCACCGCTCCCCGAACCACACGCGAGGTCGTACGCCCTGGGCCTTGATCTCCTGCGGGCGGGTGTCGGTGGCCTGCTCGAACAGCGGGATGCGGGTCTCGCGCCACAGCTCCTTGCCGAACAGGAAGGGCGAGTTCGCCGCCAGGGCGATCTGGACGCCCACGACGGCCTGGGCCGCGTTCCAGTAGTCCGCGAACTCCCTCGGGGAGACCTGCAGATGGAACTGGGTGCTGGTGCAGGCGGCCTCGGGGGTGATGGTGTCGGCGTACGTCGACAGGCGCTCCACGCCGTCCACCGTGATCCGCAGGTCCTCGCCCCGGGCCGCGAAGATCTGCTCGTTGAGCAGCCGGTAGCGCGGATCGCCGGAGAGGGCGGACTCGCCCACGTCCGCCTCCCCCAGGGTCGGCAGGATGCCGATCATGATCAGGTGCGCGCCCACGGCCGAGGCGCGTTCCTCGGCGTGGTTGAGCGCGCTGCGGATCTCCTGCTCCCAGGCGCCGGGGCCGCCCGTCGTCAGCTGCCGGGGCGGGATGTTGATCTCCAGGTTGAAGCGGCCCAGCTCGCTCGACCAGGCGGGATCGGCGATCGCCCGGAGAACGTCGGTGTTGCGCATCGCCGGCAGACCGTCGGCGTCCACCAGATTGAGCTCGATCTCCAGCCCGACCTGGGGGCGCTCGCTCTCGAAGGTCGACTCGCGCAGCATCTGCGCCAGCACATCGAGGCAGGTGTGCATCTTCTCCCGGTACCGGCGGCGATCCTCCCGCGTGAACACCAGGGCCGGCACGTCACGTCCCATCGTGCCCTCCCGAGTTCCCTCGGCGGATACCTCTCGTCCCAGCGTCGCACCTCTGAGGGCACCCGGACAGTCGGCGCACGGCCGGGACCCCGCTCACCGCAGGAGTCCGGCCCGCTCGCAGGCGGACCGGAGCTTCGGGACGCAGATCTGGTCGATGGTGTACACGCCGTCGTTGACGAGTGTCTGCTCGATGGTGCCGACCGTGACCGCCGTCGGGGTGAGCAGGACGGACGGGATGTCCTTGGTCGTGGGGCTGTCGGTGTTCGTTTTGGCGATGTCCCGGACGTCCTCGCCGCGTCCCAGGGCTACGGCCATGGCGGCGGCCGCGGTGGCTTCCGCCCGGAACGGTTTGTACACCGTCATGTACTGCTCGCCCTTGACGATGCGCCGCACGGCGTCGAGGTCGGCGTCCTGACCGGTGATCGGGGGCAGCCGCCGGACCCCGGCGCTCTTGAGAGCGGCGATGACGCCCGCGGCTATCGCGTCGTTGGCCGCCAGGACACCGCCGATCCGCTCCGGGCCCAGGGCCGCTATGGCCGCGGACATGTTGGCGTGGGCGTTGTCCGTGCTCCAGCCCTGAGTGGCGTAGGTTCTGCCGATCCGCACCTTGCCCGTGAGGACGGACAGCGCGCCGCTGCGGTACCAGGCCGCGTTGGGGCTGGTGGGATCGCCGTTCATCATGACGACGTCGCGGGCACGCGGCCGGTCGCCCATGGCCTCGAGGAGCGCCTCGCCCTGGAGTCTGCCGACCTGGCCGCCGTCGAAGCTGACGAAGCCGGAGATCGGGCCTTCGGCGAGCCGGTCGTAGGCGACGACCGGAACGCCCGCCCTGCGGGCCTCCTGGATCGAGGAGCGGAGCGCTCTGGTGTCGGCGGCGTCGAGGATCAGCACCCCGGCCCCCTTGGTGATCATGGAGATCATCTGTTGCCGCTGCCGCGTCGCGTCGTTCTCGGCGTTGGCGTAGAGCATGGTGCAGTCGGGGCACAGCTCCTTCAGCCGCTCCTCGATCAGCGGCTTGTCGGAGTGCTCCCAGCGGGGCACCGCGCGGCTGGGGAGCAGCAGGCCGACGGTGAAGCTGTCCGCGCCCGCCTCGTCGTCTCCCCCGCAGGCGGCCAGGGACGCCGTCAGGAGTCCGGCGACGAGCACCGCGATGACGCGCCGCGCACGGGTCGGCAGGATCCTCATGGCGGACCCCCTCGTTCGGGTCTTGGTTCCGCGTCCGCCGGGGCCGGATCCGGTTCGCGGTGCGGTACGGCGATCTCGCTCCACACCTGCTTGCCGCCGGCCACCGGCACGGAGCCGAAGGACTCGGACATCGCCTCGACAAGGAGCAGCCCTCGGCCGCCGGTCGACTCCCAGTCCACGATCACGGGCTTGGCGGGTGCGCGCGGCGAGGAGTCGCTCACGCTGACCCGTACCCGGCCGGCCCTCAGCGTCAGATCGACGCTGACCGGGCCCTGGGTGTGCACCAGGGCGTTGGTGACCAGTTCGGACACGACAAGCAGGACGGGATCGGTGGCTTCCTCGACCTTCCACCGGCGCAGGGTGCGCGCGGTGAAGCGGCGGGCGTGCATGACGGCGTCGGGCAGCCGCCACACCGCCCAACCGGCCCTGGTCGGGCGGATCTTCATGCCGTCGTAGCGCAGCAGCAACAGGGCGACGTCGTCCTCACGGCGGCCCACGTCGCCCAGCAGGGCGTCGGCCATGCGGCCCGGATCGGCCGGATCGGCCTCGGCGAGCGCGGCGGACGTGCGGCGCATGCCCTCGTCGAGAGGCAGGTCGGCGGACTCGACCAGGCCGTCGGTGACCAGGGCGAGGACCGTGCCCGGGGTCAGGACGACCGAGGTCATGGGGAACTCCGCCTCCGCGAGGACGCCGAGCGGGAGTCCGCCCTCGACCTGGACCTCCTCGGTCCTGCCGTCGGGATGGCGGACCAGCGGTGCGAGGTGACCGGCCCGGACGAACAGGGTGGTGCCCTCGTCCATGTCCAGTTCGGCATAGCAGCAGGTGGCGAAGAGATCGGTCTCCATGCCGACGAGCAGGCGATTGGCGTGAGACATGACCACGTCGGGCGGGTGGCCCTCCACCGCGTACGCCCGGACCGCGGTACGCATCTGGCCCATGATCGTCGCGGCTCCGGCGCTGTGCCCCTGTACGTCTCCGATGACCAGCGCCACCCGGTCCTCGGAGAGCGCGATCACGTCGTACCAGTCGCCGCCCACCTGCAGCCCCCGTCTGGCCGGCAGATAGCGGGCGACGGCCGTGCCGCCGGGCAGCTCGGGCAGACGCCTGGGCAGCAGGCTGCGCTGCAGCAGCGTCGCGAGCTCCTGCTCGGCGTCGTGTGCGTGGGCGCGCTTGAGGGCCTGGCCGACCAGGGCGGCGGTGGCCGTGAGCAGGGAGCGCTCCTCGGGCGCGAACTCGTGCGGCTGATCCCAGCCGACCAGGCAGACACCGGCGGGCCGGCCCTTGGCGGGGAGCGGCAGGACGGCCAGGCCGCCGGTGCCGATGCCCTCCAGTCCGGGTTCGAAGGCCGTACCGGCCGGCCACAGGTCCGTACGTCCGTCGCGCAGTGCCATCTGCAGGGTGGGCAGGGCGCTGACCGGCGCGTCCGGCCATTCCGATCGCCACTGCGCCCGCCAGGTCTCCGGCCAGGCCGCGGGCTGCGGCGGGTCGAGCATGGTGACGGTGAGCCGGTCGTCCCGCAGCTCGGCGAGGGCCACCCGGTCGGCGCCCAGCGGTTCCCGCAGCGCGGCCACGACCACGCGGCCGACGTCGCGGACCTCCGTGGCGTCGTCGAGCGCGGCGGTCAGCCACTGGATCCTGGCGACGTCGTCGGCGCTCCGGCGCAGCACCGACGTCGCCGTCACCACGCCCAGCACCTGGTCCGGCCGGTCGTCGGCGCCCGGGACCAGCCGGCAGCTCAGGTTGAGCCAGCGCATCTCGCCGGTGGGGCGGCGGACCCGGAACTCCAGCTCCCGTCGGCCGAACGCGGGCGTGGACGGCTCCAGGACCGACATCAGCGCGTGCATGTCCTCGGGGAGGGCATGCGCGAGCAGCGTGTCCGCCTTGCCGTCGAAGTCGTCGGGTGTGATGCCGACCAGGTCGAGCAGGATGCCGTCCGCCTCGACCAGGCCGGTGTTCGGCACCAGGACGAAGGAGCCGACCCGCAGACTCCGCAGGGCGGGACCGAGCAGCGGCACCGGCGCGGGCCGGCCTTCTCCGGCCTGGAGCAGGCCGGCGACCGCGTCGGAGTACCGCTCCAGGAAGCGCCGGTGCTCGGCCTCGAAGCCGGTTCTGGCGGCGCCCACGACGACGAGGCAGCCCAGCCGGCTGCCGTCCGACCCGAGCGGCAGCGCCCCGAGCGACAGCTCCGCCCGTGGCGGCGTCGGCCCGCCCTCGGGATAGGAGGCGAGTTCAGGGGGGTTCAGCCACAAGGGGCGGCCGGTGCGGAAGGCGTACGCCGCGGGTGAGCCGCCCGAGACGGGCAGGTGCTCCGCCAGCCCGTACTCGGAGGTGGCGCAGCCGACCGTCTCCGCCAGCCGGAGCTCCTCTTCTCCCGCATCGGACACACCCGCATCGGACACACCCTCGCCGGGCACGTAGACGGCCACCAGCGCCGCTCCGGCGAACCTGAGGACCCGATCGACCGCGGCGACCTCGGGTACCGGAGGCGGTGAACCGATGTCCGCGGAGCCGGCCTCGGATGCCCGCAGCTCGGGGAATCCGGCCCAGGAACGGCCGTCTTGAGGCATGTCCGCTCCCTACCTCCCGCCCATGCCGCCGGTGCCGACATATGGGGATATAGAGGCACCTTCCCACCAGAATCGCATAGGAGTGCAATCAGGACAGACGGGCGTCATCACCTTCTCCGGCGGACGTCACCGCGGGCCGATCCACCGCGTTCGCAGATCACCGCGGCCGGTGTCACACTGACGACGTGGTCGGACTTCTGCCCGGCAGCGCGCGAGCGGCCGCGTGTGAGGTCGGCGACCGTGATCCGCCAGGACCCCTGTGACCGCCCCCTCCCCACGCACGGCGAAGGTCAAGGGAGGTCTCTCCGATGAAGACCCGCACCCGGGACGCGGCCATGGCCGTGGCCGTGCTCTGCACGGCCGTCGCCCTCGCGGCCTGCGGGTCGTCGGGCGACAGCTCGCCGGGCGGCGGGGGCGAAACGAGCGGAGGAGACAAGCCGAGTATCGGTCTGCTGCTGCCGGACTCCACCACCGCCCGCTGGGAGACACAGGACGGCCCGCTGCTCGAGACGAAGATCAAGGAGCTGTGCGGCGAGTGCGCGGTCGAGCATGCCAACGCCAAGGGCGACGTGGCCCTCCAGCAGGAGCAGATGGACTCGATGATCACCGCGGGAGTCGACGCCATCGTGCTCGTGGCCGTGGACGCGAGATCCCTCGCCGCGGCGGTCCGGAGCGCGAACGAGGCGGACATCCCCGTCATCGCCTACGACCGTCTGGCCGAGGGACCGATCTCCGGTTACGTCTCCTTCGACGGTGAGGAGGTCGGCCGACTCCAGGGCCGGGCGCTGCTGAAGGCCATGGGGGACGGCGCCGAGCACCAGATCGTGATGATGAACGGCGATCCCAGCGACCCCAACGCGGTGTCGTTCAAGAAGGGCGCGCTGTTCGTGCTCGAGGGACGGGTGAAGATCGGCAAGGCGTACGACACGCTCCAGTGGAGGCCGGAGAACGCGCACATGAACATGTCCGGCGCCATCTCCGCCCTCGGCGTCGGCAACATCGACGGGGTCTACGCCGCCAACGACGGCCTCGCCGGCGGCAGCATCTCCGCCCTCAAGTCGAACAAGGTCGACCCGCTTCCCCCCGTCACCGGGCAGGACGCCGAACTCACGGCCCTGCAGCGCATCCTGCGCGGCGATCAGTACATGACCGTGTACAAGCCCTTCGCGCCCGAGGCTTCCGCCGCCGCCACCATGGCCGTCGCCGCGGCCCGCGGTGAGAGCCTCGACCGCGTCGCCACGGACGAGGTGAGCACCCGCGGCGCCGACGCGGTTCCGGCCGTCATGCTCACCCCCCTGTCCGTGACCGCCGACAACATCAAGGACACCTTGGTGAAGGACGGCGTGTACACGACCGAGCAGATCTGCACTCCCGAACTCAGAGCCGCCTGCGAGGACGTCGGGCTGACCTGAGCGGCCCGCGCCCCGAGACCAGGTCCGGCCCTCGCCGGGCCCCGGGAAGGAGATGGTGTCCGTGCCGGCTCCCCCCTTGCTGGCGCTGCGTGGCGTGTGCAAGCGCTTCGGTGTCGTCGAGGTGCTCAGCGATGTCGAGCTGGAGATCCACGCCGGCCAGGTCGTCGCCCTGCTGGGCGACAACGGGGCGGGCAAGTCCACCCTGGTCAAGGTGATCTCCGGCGTCATCCCGGCGGACAAGGGCGTCATCGAGTGGGAGGGGCGCACGGTCCAGATCAGGCGCCCCCATGACGCACGCGAGCTCGGCATCGCCACCGTCTACCAGGACCTCGCGCTGTGCGGAAACCTCGACGTCGTCGGCAATCTGTTCCTCGGCCGGGAGATCCGCAGGTTCGGGTTCCTCGACGAGATGGAGATGGAACGCCGCTCCAGACATCTGCTGGACCGTCTCACCAGGGGCGTCCCCGATCTGCGCGCCCCCGTCGTCTCCCTGTCCAGCGGCCAGCGGCAGACCGTCGCCATCGCTCGCTCGCTGCTCGGCGACCCGCGGGTGCTCCTCCTGGACGAACCGACCGCCGCCCTGGGCTTCGAGCAGACCACCGAGGTCCTGGACCTCGTCGACGAACTGCGCGACCGCGGTATGGGCATCGTCCTGATCAGCCACAACATGGGCGACGTGAAGGCGCTCGCGGACCGCGCCGCCGTACTGCGGCTCGGCCGCAACAACGGGTTCTTCGACGTGAACACCGCGTCCCAGGAACAGATCATCGCCTCCGTCACCGGTGCGACGGAGAACGTTCCCCGCCAGATGACCCACCGGGAGGCGGGGTGGTGAAAGACATGCGCGGCAAGGCGGACACCGCACGGACCGAGACCTCCGAGGCCCCCCGGCCGCAGCGCGAGCGGGCCGTCACCCGGGCCGTGGAAAGCTCGGTCGACCTGTTCCGGCGCAAGGTGCGCGCCGGGGAACTGGGCTCGCTCCCCGTCGTCCTGGTCCTCGCCACCGTCTGGATCATCTTCCAGTCCCTCAACGAGAACTTCCTCTCCCCCCGCAACCTGTCCAATCTCAGCGTCGACATCGTGGGCACCGGCCTGATCGCGGTGGGCATCGTCTTCGTGCTGCTGCTGGGTGAGCTCGACCTGTCGGTCGGTTCGATCAGCGGCCTCGCGGCGGCCGTCTTCGCCGTCCTGAACGTCAACAACGGCGTACCCGAGTGGCTCGCCCTCGTCATCGCGGTGCTGGCGGGCACCGCGGCGGGAACCGTGCAGGGGTTCTCCTTCGCCAGAACGCGGGTGCCGGCGTTCGTCGTCACGCTGGCGGGGCTGCTGACCTGGAACGGCCTCATGCTGTACATCCTCGGGACCAGCGGCACGATCAACCTCGACGAGAACGGGCTCGTCGCCAAGCTGACGAACCACTACTTCACCGACGACGCCGTCGCCTACGGCCTGGCGGCCGTCGCCGCGGGCGTGGTCTTCCTCGTGTCGTACCAGGACGCGCTGCGCCGCAGGTCCGTCGGCATGCCGCACCGCTCGCTCCAGGCGATCGTCGTACGCACGGGCGCTCTCGCGGTGGTCGCCTTCGCCGCGGCGTACCTGCTCAACCGCTTCCAGGGTCTGCCGCTGGCCCTGCTGATCTTCCTCGTGGTGGTGGCGGGACTCGACATCGTGCTGCGCCGCACGCACTACGGTCGTCAGGTCTACGCGCTGGGCGGCGGTGTCGAGGCCGCCCGCCGCGCCAGTCTCAATGTGACGGGCGTGCAGACCGCGGTGCTCGCGGTGTCGGGCACCATGGCCGCGATCGGCGGTCTGTTCCTGGCCTCGCGGATCACCTCGGTGAGCCAGAGTTCCGGCTCCGGCGTCCTGCTGCTCAACGCCATCGCGGCGGCCGTCATCGGCGGCACCAGCCTGTTCGGCGGACGGGGTACGACCTGGTCTGCGGTGCTCGGCATGCTGGTCATCCAGTCGATCGCCTCGGGCATGGCGATCACGGACACGCCGACCGCGGTCCAGTTCATGATCACGGGCGGGGTGCTGTTCGCCGCGGTGGTCATCGACTCGCTGTCGCGGCGCACGCAGGAGGCGCATGGGCGGGCTTGACGGCGCACTCCTGGGCCCGAGCCGCCCGCCCGCCGGAACAGAGTGAGGGGATTCGACGGGTGTGGGCGCTCCCTTGCCCCGCCTACACGAGTCACCTAGCCTGACTTTGTGCCGCTCATAAACAAACTCCGTTCGCACAACGCCGTGCCGGACAGGCCACTTGGCGCACTCACCCGACTCCGCATCGCCCTCACCGTCTTCTTCGCCCTCGACGGCTTCGTCTTCGCCGGCTGGGTCGTGCGCATCCCGGCCATCAAGCAGCAGACCGGCGCCTCCGCCAGCACCCTCGGCCTGGCCCTCCTCGGCGTCTCCGCCGGCGCCGTGATCACGATGGTGCTCACCGGCCGCCTGTGCCGCCGCTACGGCAGCCACCAGGTCACCGTCGTCTGCGCCGTCCTGCTCTCCCTCAGCGTCGCCCTCCCTCCGCTCACCCACTCCGCCCTGACCCTCGGCGCCGTCCTGTTGCTCTTCGGAGCGGCCTACGGCGGGATCAACGTGGCCTTCAACAGCGCCGCCATCCATCTCGTCGCCGCCCTCCGGCGGCCGATCATGCCGAGCTTCCACGCGGCCTTCAGCCTGGGCGGCATGATCGGCGCGGGTCTGGGCGGGCTGGTCGCCGGCCACCTCTCCCCCACCCGGCACCTGCTGGGCCTGACCGTCATCGGGCTGATCGTGACCGCGCTCGCGGGGCCCACTCTCCTGCGGCACGAGCCACCGCGGCCACCCGACACCCCACGGCACGGCTCCGACCAGGGCACCCCGCGCCGCCTCGACCGCCGCACCCGAGGACTCGTGACCGTCTTCGGGGTGATCGCGCTGTGCACGGCATACGGCGAAGGAGCCATGGCCGACTGGGGAGCCCTCCATCTCGAACAGGACCTCGGCGCCTCGCCGGGGCTCGCTGCCGTGGGGTACTCGTGCTTCGCACTGGCCATGACCATCGGGCGCTTGACGGGCACGGTCCTGCTCGAACGCCTGGGCCGCACCAGGACCGTCGTCGCGGGCGGCGCCACCGCGGCCGCGGGGATGCTGCTCGGCTCCCTCACCCCGTCCGTGTGGGCGGCGCTGATCGGCTTCGCCGTGACCGGGCTCGGCCTCGCCAACCTCTTCCCGGTCGCCGTCGAACGCGCCGGTACGCTCGCCGGACCCAGCGGCGTCGCGACCGCCTCCACGCTCGGCTACGGCGGGATGCTGCTGGGGCCGCCCGCGATCGGGTTCATGGCCGACTGGTTCTCCCTGTCCACCGCCCTGACCAGCGTCGCCGTGCTGGCGGCCGCGGCGGCGCTGATCGGCTTCGCCACACGGCGCGCGGCGGCCGACTGAGCCGGAGCCCAGGCCCTGTCATCCGGATCAGGCCGGCTGTGAGGTGCGGCGCCTTCCGGCCGATCCGAACCGGCGGCGATGACGGGTGCGACCTGGAGGCCCTTCTCGAAAGCACGGCCTCCGACCACGCCCCGGCCATTGCCGCCCTCCCCCTCCCCCGCACACCATGGCCCGATGGCGCGACTCCACGACATCGTCATCGACTGTGCCCGCCCGGCCGCCACGGCCCGCTTCTGGGCCGCCGCCCTCGACGGTTACGCCGTCGCCCCGTACGACGACGCCGAGCTCGCCCGTCTGCGCGCCCTGGGGATCGCCGACCCGGAGGACGATCCGACCGTGCTCGTCGAGCCCCGTGACGGCGGCCCCCGCCTGTGGTGCCAGCTGGTCCCGGAACCCAAACGCGTCAAGAACCGGCTGCACCTGGACCTCGTCTCCGCCGCCCCCGAGAGCGAGGTCGACCGGCTCGTGGCCCTCGGCGCGACCGTCCGGGCCCGGCACGAGGACCACGACGTCCTGGCCGACCCCGAGGGCAACGAGTTCTGCCTCTTCGCCCTGCACCCGTGAACCGCCCTGGGAGGCGGGCGAGTTCGGCTGCACCGAACGACTCGTAGCGACCGTCGCCGAAGACGTGCCGGCCCACCTCACCCCCACCCCGGTCCTTCCCTTCGACCGCGCTCCATCGTGCAGACTCTGCCCATGGAGACAGCCGAGTTCGTTCGATTCCTGGACCACGAGGGCCTGCTGCTCGCCGCGGCCGCCGAGGAGGCGGGGGTCGATGCCAAGGTGCCGACCTGTCCGGAATGGCAAGTCCGCGATCTGGTGCGGCACACGGGGCTGGTGCATCGCTGGGCGGCCTCCTTCGTCGCCGACGGCCATACCTCCCCCCGTCCCCTCGACAGCCCGCCCGACCTCGACGGCGCCGACCTCCTGGCCTGGTTCCGGGATGGACACCGTCACCTCGTCGACACCCTCTCTTCCGCCTCCCCCGACATCCAGTGCTTCCACTTCCTGCCCGCACCCTCGCCGCTCGCGTTCTGGGCACGCAGACAGGCCCACGAGACGGCCGTGCACCGCTTCGACGCGGAGGCGGCGCGCGGCGGCACACCGAGCGAGCTCGACGCCGACTTCGCGGTGGACGGCATCGACGAGCTGCTGCGCGGCTTCCATGCCCGGCCCAAGAGCCGGGTCCGCAGCGCCGAGCCTCGGATGTTGCGGGTGCGGGCGACGGACACCAACGACGCGGTGTGGACCGTACGACTGTCCCCGGAGCCGCCCTCGACCGAGCGGGGCGATACCGGCCGGGCCGACTGCGAGATCGCCGGACCGGCCGCGCTGCTGTATCTGTCGCTGTGGAACCGGCTGCCCTTGCCGAGCGTGACCGGCGACGCCTCGGTGGCCGCGCTGTGGCGCGAGAACTCGGCCGTCATCTGAGCCGAACCCAGGGCTTACGCCGCTCAGTTCGCGAGCATCCTCGTCAACACCGCACGCTGCACCGGCAGCACCTCGCCGTGCAGCGAGCGCCCCTTCGCCGTGAGGACCACGCGCACACCGCGCCGGTCCTCCTCGCACATGCAGCGCTGGACGAGACCGTCCTTCTCCAGCCGGGCGATGAGCCGCGACAGCGCACTCTGACTGAGATGCACCCGCTCGGAGATCTCCTGCACACGCAGTGCCCCGGCGCTCCCCGAGCCACCCCGCGGCGAGCCCGCGGCCAGTACGTCCAGGACCTCGAAGTCACTGGCGCACAGGCCGTGTTGGTGCAGCGCACGGTCCAGTTCGCACTGTGTGCGGGCGTGCAGCGCCAGGAGGTCCCGCCACTGGTCCACGAGCGCCTGCTCGGCCTTCTTCGCCGCCATGGGCGCACCGTAGCAGAACGCGGAATTCATTGCATCAGCATTAAATGCGCTTGCATCTCATGCGCATGCATGTAGTGTCCTCGGCATGACCTCTCCGCTCACCACCCCCACGTCCGAGGGACGTTGGACCCCCCGGCTGTGGGGCACCCTGCTGGTGCTGTGCGCCGCGATGTTCCTGGACGCGCTGGACGTGTCGATGGTCGGTGTCGCCCTTCCGTCCATCGGCGCCGACCTGGGCCTGTCCACCTCGACCCTGCAATGGATCGTCAGCGGCTACATCCTGGGCTACGGCGGCCTGCTCCTCCTCGGCGGCCGCACCGCCGACCTGCTGGGCCGACGCCAGGTCTTCCTGGTGGCCCTCGCCGTCTTCGCGCTCGCCTCCCTGCTCGGCGGGCTCGTCGACTCGGGTCCCCTGCTGATCGCCAGCCGCTTCATCAAGGGCCTGGCCGCGGCTTTCACCGCTCCCGCCGGCCTGTCCATCATCACCACGACCTTCGCCGAGGGCCCGATCCGCAATCGCGCACTGGCGATCTACACCACCTGCGGCGCCACCGGCTACTCGATGGGCCTCGTCTTCTCCGGGTTGCTCACCGAGGCCAGTTGGCGCCTCACCATGCTGCTCCCGGCGCCCATCGCACTGATCGCCCTGTTCTTCGGCCTGAAGCTGCTGCCACGCACCGAGCGCGAGCGGGCCGACGGCGGTTACGACATCCCCGGCGCCGTCCTCGGCACGGCCTCGATGCTGCTGCTGGTCTTCACCGTCGTCGAGGCACCCGAGGTCGGCTGGGGCTCCCTCCGCACGATCCTGTCCTTCGTCGCCGTCGTCGTCCTGCTGGCGGCCTTCGTGGCCGTCGAGCGCCGCAGCCCGAGCCCGCTGGTCCGGCTGGGCGTGCTGCGCTCCGGGGCCCAAGTACGGGCGCAGCTGGGAGCGTTGACGTTCGTCGGCAGCTACATCGGGTTCCAGTTCCTGGTCACGCTGTACATGCAGCAGTTGCTCGGCTGGTCGGCGCTGCACACGGCGCTGGCGTTCCTGCCGGCGGGCGCGCTCGTGGCGCTGTCGGCGACGAAGGTCGGCGCGATCATCGACCGGTTCGGCACGGCACGCCTGATCGCGATCGGCTTCGCCCTGATGGTCGCCGGATACGTCCTGTTCCTGCGCATCGACCTCGACCCGGTCTACGCGGCGGTGATCCTTCCCACCATGCTGCTGGTCGGCTCGGCCTTCGCGCTGACCTTCCCCTCGCTCAACGTGCAGGCCACGAACGGCGTCGACGAACACGAGCAGGGCATGGTCTCGGGCCTGCTCAACACCTCGGTCCAGGTGGGCGGCGCGCTCTTCCTGGCCGTGGTGACGGCGGTCCTGACCGCGAACGCTCCCGGGGAGCCCGCGTCCCCGCAGGCGGTTCTGGACAGTTACCTGCCCGCCCTCGTCGTGATCACGGTGATCGCGGTAGCGGGTCTGCTGATATCCCTCACGGGACTGCGCACCCTCCCCGAACGGCGGACCGTCGTGGTGGCGAAGTCCCTGTCCCAGGAGGCGGAGCGCGTCGGCGTGCGCGACTAGGGGCGCCTCCTTCACCGTGCGCCCGGCGGGAGCCGCTTGCTCCGCCGGGCTCACGCCTGTGAGACTTCCCTGTATGACCACGTACGGGGGACGGCGCGATCAGGCCGAGCGGGACGCGATCACCGTCGAGATCGGATATGCCCTGTGCAGCGCGGCGTTCGCGGCGGCCGTGCTGTTCGGGGCCGTGGCGGGACCGGCGTTCGCCTTCGACCTGTCGGCCGGGGCGCGCAGCACACTCGTCGGAGCGGGAGCGACCGCGGCCGGCGTCGTGTTCGTCGCCCGTGTCGTCAGCGTGCTGGTCCGCTTCGGGCGACGCAAAGCCGCCGGGGACGAGGCGGCTCAGCCCAGCCAGCCCGGGCGGACCAACCCCGACTCGTAGGCGAGGACGACGAGTTGGGCCCGGTCCCGGGCGCCGAGCTTCACCATGGTGCGGCTGACGTGGGTCTTCGCGGTGAGGGGACTGACCACCAGGCGGCGGGCGATCTCCTCGTTGGACAGTCCGATGCCGACCAGGGCCATCACCTCCCGCTCGCGTTCGGTGAGCTGGGCGAGGGAGCCGGCGGCCGCGGGCTCCTTGGAGCGGGCGGCGAACTCGGCGATCAGGCGGCGGGTCACGCCGGGCGAGAGCAGCGCGTCGCCCTCGACCACCGCCCGTACGGCACGCAGGAGTTCCTCCGGCTCGGTGTCCTTGACCAGGAAGCCGGAGGCGCCCGAGCGGATGGCCTCGAAGACGTACTCGTCGAGTTCGAAGGTCGTGAGCATGACCACCTTGACGCCCGTCAGGTCGCCGTCGTCGGTGATCCGGCGGGTCGCGGCGAGGCCGTCGAGGAGCGGCATGCGGATGTCCATCAGGACCACGTCGGGCCGCAGTTCGCGCACCTTGCCCACGGCCTCCTCGCCGTCGGAGGCCTCTCCGGCCACCTCGATGTCCGGCTGCGCGTCGAGGAGCGCGCGGAAGCCGGCCCGCACCAGTGACTGGTCGTCGGCGAGCAGTACGCGGATCACCGGTCCTCCTCCACCTCGTGGGAAGCCTTCAACGGCAGTACGGCGAGCACCCGGAACCCGCCGTCGGCGCGCGGGCCCGCCTCGATCGTGCCACCCAGCGCGGCCGCCCGCTCCCGCATTCCGGCGAGTCCGTTGCCGCTGCCGCCCGCGTCGCCGCCAGTTGCCGGACCGTCGTCGTCGATACACAGCCGTAGCGTCGCCCCGCCGACGTGATCGAGGTGCACGCGTGCGTGCCTCGACTCCGAGTGGCGTACGACATTGGTGAGGGCCTCCTGGATGATCCGGAAGGCGGCGAGGTCCGTGCCGGGCGCCAGGCGGGGCGGCTCGCCCTCGACCTCGACGGTGAGGCCCGCGCTCGCGGCCTGCCGCACCAGTTCGGGGAGCCGGTCGAGGCCGGGCGCCGGGGCGCGGGGCGCGTCGCCGGGGGCGCGCAGAGTGTCGAGGACCTGCCGGACCTCGCCGAGCGCCTCCTTGCTCTTGGCCTTGATGGTGCTGAGCGCCGTACGGGCCTGCTCGGGGTCGGTGTCGAGAAGGGCGAGGCCGACGCCCGCCTGCACATTGATCACGGAGATGCTGTGCGCGAGGACGTCGTGCAGTTCGCGGGCGATCCGCAGCCGCTCCTCGTCGGCCCGCCGCCGCGCCGCCTGCGCCCGCTCGGCCCGCTCCCGCGCCCACTGCTCGCTCCGGGTCTTCGCCAGCTCCGACACGGCTACGATCGCCGCGACCCAGGCGGCGATCACGCCCTCCTGCCCCCAGGGCGCGGCCGGATCACCGGACGGCGGCAGCCACTGGTACAGCCAGTGGGCCACCAGCGCGTGCCCGGCCCAGAACACTCCGACGGCCGCCCAGGCAGCCTTGCGATGCCCGGTGACGATGGCGCTGAAGCAGGCCACGGCCACGGCCACGAAGACCGGCCCGTACGGATAACCGGCGCCCAGGTAGACCGTGGCGGCCACCGCCGTACCGAACACGACGGCCACCGGATACCGCTTGCGCCACAGCAGCACTCCCGCCGCCACGAACAGCAGCGCACGGGCGAAGGGGTCGAGGGCCTCCCGGTCGTCCAGCTGCCCCTCGGCCGCGAAGTTCGAGCCGGCCATCACGAAGACCGTGATCAGCACGGTGGAGCGCCAGGGCCAACGCGCAGTGCGCTCCTCGCCGTCCTCCCACCGGTTCCACCACGGCGGCCCGTGCCGCCACCACATCGGCGGCCCGCCACCCCGACGCACCTGCTGCTCGTCCATGTCCGCCACGCTAGACGCGATGACGGCGGGGCGGCGTCACCCGGACGTGGTGATCACACGTACTCCCCGCGAAGTACGTCCGCGGCCGCGGGCCCCAAACGGCGGAGCACCTCACCGTTTCAGAAACCGTGCTCGACGAGATCGCACTCGGCCACCCCTTCAAGTACGTCCACGATCGTCCGCCTCGTCGCGGCCCACCCGCTGGGCGAACGCCTCGTCGACACCCCGTCGCCGCCGGCTCCGGTGCCCTGACGCCCCGCGTCGGCCTACGGCCGACCCTCCAGCAGCCCCACGCCGTGCGCGAGCCTGGTCACCGCATGCCGGAAGAACGTCTCCCGGTCCTCCACGACCCGGTTGAACTGCCCGAACAGCTCGAACCCGATGAGCCCGAAGAGCTCGGCCCAGGAGGCGACGAGGGCCGCGACGTTCGCCGGGGGGAGGTCGGGGGCCAGGTCGGCGGCCATGCGCTCGGCCTCGGGGCGCAGTTCGGCGGGCAGGGGCGGTTCGGAGAGGCCGGAGTCGGGGGCGGAGCCGTGGTGGGCGTCGCGGAGAATGCCGATGAAGACGAGGCCGACGCGGGAGGCGGGCGGCACGGTGGTGTCGGGCGCGGTGTAGCCGGGGACGGGCGAGCCGTAGATCAGCGCGTACTCGTGCGGATGCCGCAGCGCCCAGTCACGTACGGCCTCGGCCACCGCCGTCCAGCGCCGCACGGGCCCGGCGTCGGCCGCCTGGTCGCGCGCGGCCTCGGCGCGCTCGCCGAGGGAGTCGTAGGCGTCGATGATGAGCGCGGTCAGCAGATCGTCCCGGCTGGGGAAGTAGCGGTAGAGGGCGGAGGAGACCATGCCGAGCTCCCGGGCCACGGCACGCAGCGAGAGCTTGGCGGCGCCCTCGGCCGCGAGCTGTCTGCGCGCCTCGTCCTTGATGGCCGCGGTGACTTCGATCCTGGCGCGAGCCCGTGCGCCCTGTGCGGTGCTGCTCATGTGAGGCAGTCTCCCACGAGAAGCAGAGCAGCGCACACATTCGAGAGCAGTGCTCTTGCTTTGGATCAGCGATCTCGTACACACTGCTCTCAAGCGAGAGCACCGCTCTCTCAATCGGTTTCCATCTGTGGGGGTCACCATGTCGTCGCCGTACTACCTCAAGGGCAGCCCGCTGAACGTCCGCCTCAACACGGTCATCGGCTGGCTGGCCCGACACGGGCTCAGCCTCGCGGGCTCGGCGGAGATGTCGGTGCGCGGGCGCAAGAGCGGCCGGATGCAGCGCATCCCGGTCAACCCGCACACGTACGACGGCACGCAGTACCTCGTCTCGGCCCGCGGCCACTCCCAGTGGGTACGCAACATGCGCGCCGCCGGCGGCGGAGAGCTGCGCGTCGGGCGCAAGGTGCGTGAGTTCTCCGCGGTGGAGCTTCCCGACGACGAGAAGCTCCCGATCCTGCGGACCTACCTGGAGAAGTGGGGTTGGGAGGTCAACCAGTACTTCCAGGGGGTCACCGCGAAGTCCTCCGACGAGGAGATCATCGCCTGCGCCCCGGACCACCCCGTCTTCCGGATCAGCATCCGGAAGTGACCCGTGGCCGTCGTCAGGAAGGGGCCTCTTCCCCCGTCGGCGCCGCACGGCGGTCCAGCGCGGTCAGGGCGCGCTGGGCCATGGGGTGGGTGCGCACGATCTCGCCCAGCGACGTGGAACCGCGGACGATGTCCATGAACGCCTTCCAGGCCGGCCGGAAACCGGTCAGCGCCGCGTGGAAGAGGCCGGGACGGCGCTCGAACACCATCAGCAGCCGCTTGCCGACGCTCATCTCGACGCCGAGCCCTGCCTTGATCGCGAAGGCGTAGTTCAGGGCCTGACGCCGGGTGTCCACCGCGTCGTGCGCCTCGGCGATCCGCACCGCCCACTCCCCCGCGAGCCGCCCCGACCGCAGCGCGAAGGAGATCCCCTCGCGCGTCCACGGCTCCAGCAGGCCGGCCGCGTCACCGCACACCAGCACGCGCCCGCGCGACAGCGGCGAGTCGTCGGCGCGACAGCGCGTCAAGTGGCCGGAGGAGACGCTCGGTTCGAACCCGGCGAGCCCGAGCCGTCCGATGAACTCCTCCAGATACCGCTTGGTCGCGGCTCCTTCACCGCGCGCCGAGATCACACCGACCGTGAGCGTGTCCCCCTTGGGGAACACCCAGCCGTAACTGCCCGGGATGGGCCCCCAGTCGATGAGCACCCGCCCCTTCCAGTCCTCGGCGACCGTCTCCGGCACCGGGATCTCCGCCTCCAGGCCCAGATCCACCTGGTCGAGCTTGACCCCGACATGGGCTCCTATCCGGCTGGCGCTGCCGTCCGCGCCGACGACGGCCCGCGCGAGCAGCGTCTCGCCGCCCTGCAGGACCACGGCGACGCTGCGCCGGTCCGGCACCGCCGAGCCGTGCTGCTCGACACGCTGCACGGTGACGCCCGTACGCAGTTCGGCGCCCGCCTTCTGCGCGTGCTCGACCAGCTGCTGGTCGAACTCGGGGCGGTTGATGAGCCCGAACAGCATCTGCTTGGAGCGTCGGGTGCGGGTGAAGCGGCCGTTGTGGGAGAACGTGACGGCGTGCACGCGGTCCCGGAAGGGCAGCTCGAAACCGGGCGGAAGCGAGTCGCGCGAGGGGCCGATGATGCCGCCGCCGCATGTCTTGTAGCGCGGCAGCTCCGCTTTCTCCAGCAACAGCACGCGCCGCCCGGCGACGGCCGCCGCATACGCGGCCGAGGCTCCCGCGGGTCCCGCGCCCACCACGACGACGTCCCACACCTGCTGCACGTCGTCCGCCGAAGAGTTCTCGCTGCTCACGATGGTCTACTGCTCCCGATCAAGCCGCCGCCTGCTGCTGTCCCCCGCATCCTACGGCGGGCATCGTCGCAGGCCGCTGTGGGAGGATCACAGCACTCATACGTACAACGTCGCACCCACGAGGAGCGTGCCCATGTCGTCGAATCCGGTCGCCGAGACCGTCGCCTCCCTGATGCCCAGGGCGAAGGCGGAGCTCACCGAGCTGGTGGCGTTCAAATCGGTGGCGGACTTCGATCAGTTCCCGAAGAGCGAGAGCGAAGGCGCCGCCCGCTGGGTCGCCGACGCGCTCGGCGCCGAGGGCTTCCAGGACGTGGCGCTGCTCGACACCCCCGACGGCACGCAGTCCGTGTACGGCTACCTGCCCGGCCCCGAGGGCGCCAGGACGGTCCTGCTGTACGCCCACTACGACGTGCAGCCCCCGCTGGACGAGGCCGCCTGGAGCACCCCGCCCTTCGAGCTGACCGAGCGCGACGGCCGCTGGTACGGGCGCGGGTCCGCCGACTGCAAGGGCGGCCTGATCATGCACCTGCTCGCCCTGCGCGCCCTGAAGGCCAACGGCGGCATACCCGTCCACGTGAAGGTGATCGCCGAGGGCTCCGAGGAGATGGGCACGGGCGGTCTTGAGCGGTACGCCGAGCAGCACCCGGACCTGCTGGAGGCCGACACCATCGTCATCGGCGACGCGGGCAACTTCCGCGTCGGCCTGCCGACGGTCACCTCGACGCTCCGCGGCATGACCCTCGTCCGCGTGCAGATCGACACGCTCGAAGGCAACCTGCACTCCGGCCAGTTCGGCGGGGCCGCGCCCGACGCGCTCGGCGCGCTGATCCGCGTACTGGACTCACTGCGCGCGCAGGACGGTTCGACCACGGTGGACGGGCTGACCGGCGAGTCGGCGTGGGAGGGCCTGCAGTACGACGAGGAGCAGTTCCGCGCGGACGCCAAGGTCCTCGACGGCGTCGAGCTGATCGGCTCCGGCACGGTCGCCGACCGCATCTGGGCCCGCCCCGCCGTCACGGTCCTGGGCATCGACTGCCCGCCGGTCGTCGGCGCCACCCCGTCCGTACAGGCGAGCGCCCGCGCACTGATCAGCCTGCGGGTGCCGCCGGGCGTGGACGCGGCCCGGGCGACCAAGCTGCTCCAAGCCCACCTGGAGACGCACACCCCGTGGGGTGCCCGAGTACGCACCGAGCAGATCGGCCAGGGCCAGGCGTTCCGCGCCGACACGAGCAGCCCGGCGTACCAGGCGATGGCGGACGCGATGGCGGTGGCGTACCCGGGCCAGGAGATGCAGTACGCCGGCCAGGGCGGCTCGATCCCGCTGTGCAACACCCTCGCCGCCCTCTACCCGCACGCGGAGATCCTCCTCATCGGCCTCAGCGAGCCGGAGGCCCAGATCCACGCCGTGAACGAGAGCGTGTCCCCGCAGGAGCTGGAGCGCCTGTCGGTCGCCGAGGCGCTGTTCCTGCGCAATTACGCGGCGAGTTGAGGGACTTGGCGCCGAGGATGGTTCCATGACCCATCCTCGGCGCCTCGCCGCCCACACCGACATCGCCACGTCCCTCGCGCTGCTCTCCGACCACGCACTCGGGGAGCTCGTGGAGTCGGGCGCGCCGCTCGGCACCGGGATCGGCGGACGGTCGACGCTGATCGAGGTGGACGGCAGCCGGGTCTTCGTCAAGCGAGTCCCGCTCACCGACGTCGAGTTGCGGCCGGAGAACGTCCGCTCCACGGCGAACCTCCTCGGCCTGCCGGCGTACTTCCACTACGGCATCGGCAGTCCGGGGTTCGGTGCCTGGCGGGAGCTCGCCGTGCACACGATGACCACGAACTGGGTGCTGGCCGACCGGTTCGGGGGGTTCCCGCTGATGCACCACTGGCGGGTCCTGCCCGACGCGCCCCAGCCGTTGCATGAAGCGCTGGCCGACGTGGAGCGGGCCGTCGCCTACTGGGGCGGGGACCCGCAGGTGCGCGAGCGCATCAAGGGGCTGCGGACGGCGTCCGCGAGCCTGGCCCTGTTCCTGGAGTACGTGCCCCACACCCTGCACGACTGGTTCGACGCCCAGCTGCGCACGGACGGCGCCGACGCCGCGTGCGCATGGGTGGAGCAGGGACTCAGGGCAGCCACCGACTTCCTCCACGAGCGCGAACTCCTGCATTTCGACGCCCACTTCAACAACATCCTCACCGACGGACGGCAGCTCTACCTCGCCGACTACGGCCTCGCGCTGTCGGCCCGCTTCCCGCTCACGCCTCAGGAGCGCGAGTTCTTCGACCGACACCGCCTCTACGACCGCTGCTACACCGCCACCCACCTGGTGAACTGGCTGGCCACCGCGCTGTACGGGTACGGCCTGCCGGAGCGCGAGGCCTTCGTGCGGGACTGCGCCGACGGCATGCGGCCCGAGGGAATCCCGCGGGCCGCCGCCGACATCCTCGTCCGGAACGCGCCCCTCGCCGCCGCCATGGGTGACTTCAAGCGCCGGCTGGTACACGAGAGCAGACTGACGCCGTACCCGGACGAGGAACTGCGCCGGGTGGTTCAGGACATGGGAATCCCGGCCTCCAGATAGAGCGCCGCCCCGCGCTCCCGCGCCCGCAGCGCCCACCGCAGCCGCTCATAACGCACCGGCGGCAGCAGATCGGCGGCCTCGTCCTCGGTGACGAAGCGCCAGTCACGCAGCTCGGGTCCCGGCAGCAGCAGACGTTCGGCCTCCGCCGAGTCGAGACGGCCGCCGTCGAAGAGGAGCCGCAGACCTCCGTAGCCCGGGGGCAAGGGCCGTTCCCAGTCGATGACGAGGAGCCGCGGTACGTCCTCCAGCCGTATCCCCGTCTCCTCCGCGACCTCGCGCATACCCGCGCGCGCGGGCGCCTCCCCGGACTCGACGACGCCGCCGGGAAACTCCCAGCCGGCCTTGTACGTGGGATCGACGAGCAGCACCCGGTCCTGCTCGTCGAAGAGAAGGACCCCCGAGGCGACGGTCTCGGCGGTGGGCTCGGGCGTCTGCACGATGTCGCAGACGGGGACCGTACCGCTGCCGACGGCCTCGGCGATCCGGGCAGCTGTCTCGTACGGAGTCAGACCGCCGTTGTCGACGGGATGGGCGTCGGCGGTGAGCCAGGAAGCGAGCGCGGCGCGATACGGCTCGATGTGGTCGTACGACCACTGCCGGATCCGTATCTCGCCGTCGGGCAGATCGGGCGGGAGCTCCCGCCCGGCTATTCGCTCCCGCAGGATCGTTTCCGCCGGAGCGAGGAGCACATGCTGGACGGTGATGCGGCGGGCGGCGAGGCCGCCGAAGATCTCGTCGCGGTACTCCTGGCGGAGTAGCGTCATCGGAACCACGAGGGTCCCGCCGAGCTCGGCGAGCAGCGCGGCAGCCGTGTCGATCACGAGACGCCGCCAGATCGGCAGGTCCTGGAAGTCGCCGACCTCGGTGAGGTGTTTGGGCGGGAGCAGGTGGGTGAGTGCTCCGCCGATGACCTCGGGGTCGAAGAGCGTGCTGTTCGGGATCAGCTCGATCAGTTCGCGTGCGGTGGTGGTCTTCCCCGCACCGAACGCGCCGTTGATCCAGACGATCACGTTTCCCCCTCTTCTGTTGGCCCCCTGTGGCTTGCCCGCTCCACCCTGCCACGGAAACCAGCTCCAGTAGAGAGCGCATGACAACGGCGCCGACACCCGCTCGGATACGGGGTACGGCGCCGCGTGATCGGGTCGGTCGTGCTCGTCAGCGCTTCTTCTTGTGGGGGGCGTTGTTCACGGCGCGGTCCGTTTCGCGGTTGATGGCCGTGCCGACGGTGTCCAGGGCGCGGTCCACGCTGATCCCGGCGACCTTGGTCTGACCGCTCATCGGGAGACCGCCGAGCTTGCTCTGACCGCCCATGTCCAGGCCGCCGACCTTGGGCTGACCGCCGATGTCGGGCAGACCCGCGGCAGGAGACCCGGTGCCGGGGGCGCCCGAGGACTCGGCCGAGTGGGACGGAGTGACCGCCGCGACGACGAAGCCGGTGGCGAGGGAGGCGATGGCAAGCATGCTGCGCTTCTTCATGGCCGGTTCAACGGCGAAACGGACTGTGGGGTCACGCCCCGCCTCCGGACAATCGGGACAGGGCGGGAGTCCCGGGCCCGGTCCGCCGCCGGTCGCGCCGGCGCAGCCGCACGCGCTGGGCGAGATCGTCGGCCGCTTCCGGCCATCGGGCGTAGTCGAAGCCGAACCCCTCGTCGAGCAGCCGGCCGGGAACGACACGTCGGCTCTTGAGCAGGAGTTCCGTGTCCGAGCGCAGCGCGAACGCGCCGAGTTCCGCCATCCACTTCGTCGCGGGCAGCCCCACGGGAACGCCCCACGCGGAGCGAAGGGTCCGCATGAAGGCACGCTGCGGCAGCGGTTCGGGGGCGGCGAGGTTCACCGGCCCGGTGAGATCCGCCCGGTCGATCAGGAAGTCGACCGCGCGGACGAAGTCGCGGTCGTGGATCCAGGAGACGTACTGTCCGCCGCCCGCGACGGGACCGCCGAGCCCCAGCCGGGCCAGCCGCAGCAGGACATCGAACACGCCGCCGTGGTCAGGGCTCATCACCATGGCGGAACGCAGGGCGACCTTCCGGGTGTGCGGCGTGTCGGCCTCCTCCTGCGCCCGCTCCCAGGCCCTGGCGATCCGCACGCTGTAGCCCCAGTAGTCCGGCACATCGGGCTCGCTGCCGCCGATGACGCCCGTGGCCTCGTCGTGCGGCGCGTCGAAGCGGTGCGCGTAGATGGTGGCCGTGCTCATCTGCAGCCAGACCCGCGGCGGCCGGGCCGCGCTCGCGATCGCCTCGCCCACGACCTCGGTGGAACGCACTCGCGAATCCATCATGGCCCGCAGATTGGGCGCGGTGTAGCGGCAGCTGACGCTGCGGCCGGCCAGGTTGATCACGACGTCGCTGCCGTCGATCTCCGTGACCCACGGGCCCGCCGTCTCACCGTCCCACTGGACCTCGCCGGCACGCGTGGGCCGCCGGGTCAGGACGACCACCTCGTGCCCCGCGGCGGTCAGCGCACGGTTCAGGACCGTTCCCACCTGCCCGGTTCCCCCAGGAATCACTATCTTCATCGGCTCCCCCTCTGGTGTGAGAACGAGCTTAGCGCAGACAGTTGAACATGTTCAAAACTTTCCTGCGGCGTCGCACAGGTCCAGGTCTGGTCACTGACGACCGTGCGGGTGGGCGTGGGCGGCTGCCGGTGCTGCGGCGCCCGGCCGAGGTGCGGCGGCTCGGCAGCTGGTGCCGCCCCTGGTGGCGATGGAAGTCCCGCCGGCCTTCTTGCTGTCGGCGACGCTGCCGCCCGCGGCTCGGCCGGTGCATGCGGCCGTTCGAGGCACTGGTGGGGCTGGGGGGACTCGGCCTGGTGACAGCGGCGCTCCGGCATCCGCACCAGGGGGACGCGGAGGGGGTGTGGTCCTGCGTACCGGCTTCCTCAGGGATGTGCCGTTGCCGCGTTCGGCGGTCCGCTCCGCACCCTCGGTGGTCCGCACAGTTCCGGGCAGGGGCCCGCGGGCCGTGCCGGGCCAACTGGCGGCCGTCGCCTGCACGGCGGGCAGTTCGCTGGGCGCGGCCCTGCACCCGGACCCACCGATCCGCCTTGACGTGGGCGGCCGAACCAGCGGACGCGGCAACAGTGCACGCGTCGGCGGACTACCCGCCGGTCCTCTCGGGCGGCCCTCCGAACGACATCGCTTCACCAGCGCCTGTCATCTGGATCAGGCCGGGCCGAAAGGGACTGCGCCTTCCAGGCGACCCGAGCCCGGGCGATGGGGGGCCGGGCGAAGCCGGTTCGCGCGCAGGGGAGCGTGCAGACGCGAGATGGAGAAGAGTGGCGACGCGAGCGTCGGCACGATCCGAATTCACAGGCCCTCGGCGTTTGCACACGTTCCCCACCCACCGCCTCCCAGCGAGTGAACGTTCCTGCCCCGCCGCGCCCTCACACCCCCGCCGCGGTCGCCCCCGCCTTCGCGGCGAGCGCGGCCGCCGCGGCTCCTACCAACCCGGCGTCCGTGCCCATCTGGGCCGGCGTGATGACCAGGCGCTGCACGAAGGACAGGGTGGCGTAGTCGCTCAACGCCTTGCGCAGCGGCGTGAAGAGGACGTCGCCCGCCTTGCCCACTCCCCCGCCGATCACGGCGATGTCGATCTCGACGAGGGTCGCGGTGGCGGCGATCCCGGCGGCCAGGGCCTGCGCAGCGCGCTCGAAGGAGGCCACGGCGACCGGGTCACCGGCCCGCGCGGCGGCGGCCACGGCGGCGGCGGACGTGTCGCCGTCCGGGCCGGGCCGCCAGCCGTTCTCCAGTGCCCGTCGGGCGATGTTGGGGCCGCTCGCGATGCGCTCCACGCAGCCGCGCGAACCGCACGGGCACTCGTCGCCGTCCAGGTCGACGCTGATGTGCCCGATGTGGCCGGCGTTGCCGGTCGGACCGGGGTGCAGCCGGCCGTTCAGGACCAGACCGCCGCCGACGCCCGTGGAGACGACCATGCAGAGCGCGTTGTCGTGGCCCCGGGCCGCTCCCTGCCAGTGCTCGGCCGCCGTGATGGCCACGCCGTCGCCGATCAGCTCGACGGGCAGGCCACCGGCCGCCTCCCGGACACGCCGGACCAGGGGATAGTCGCGCCAGCCGGGCACGTTCACCGGACTCACCGTGCCGGCGGAGGCGTCCACCGGTCCCGCGCTGCCGATGCCGAGGGCGGTGGCGCGCTCCCACAGGGGCGAGGCGGTGAGCTCGCCGACGACCTCCTCGACGGCCCGCATCACCGTCTCGCCGTCCTCCCGCGCCGGCGTCGCGCGCTGGGCCCGGACCGCGATCGTGCCGTGGCCGTCCACCAGCGCTCCGGCGATCTTGGTGCCGCCGATGTCGAGCGCAGCCACGAGGTCGGTGTGCATCAGTGTCAGTTCTCCCCGTCAACCATTCGGATCTCCCCGTCAACCACGGGAAATGGGCGAGCCGGTCTCGCGGTGGGGGCGCAGGCCGGAGATTGCGGTGGACAGTGTCCCCTGGATCTGACAACGTTGTCCAGGGTCTATTGTCGACGCCACATCCTCATACAAACCCATGGACCGACGCATCCCCGTGGACGACAGGACAGGACACCGCATCGTGCCCGAGACCATCCGCCGATCCGACCGCCTCTCCGAGAACCGCTACGGCAACCGTCCGACCATGAAGGACGTCGCAGCGCGTGCCGGAGTCGGCCTGAAGACCGTCTCGCGTGTGGTCAACGGGGAGCCGGGCGTCACCCCGGAGACGGAGCGCCGCGTCCAGGAGGCCATCGACGCGCTGGGCTTTCGCCGCAACGACAGCGCGCGGGTCCTGCGCAAGGGCCGTACGGCGAGCATCGGACTGGTCCTGGAGGATCTCGCGGACCCGTTCTACGGCCCGCTCAGCCGCGCGGTCGAGGAGGTCGCCCGGGCGCACGGGGCCCTGCTGATCAACGGCTCCAGCGCCGAGGACCCGGACCGCGAACAGGAGTTGGCGCTGGCGCTGTGCGCACGCCGGGTGGACGGGCTGGTGATCATTCCGGCCGGTGACGACCACCGGTATCTGGAGCCCGAGCTCAAGGCGGGCGTCGCCACGGTCTTCGTCGACCGGCCGGCCGGGAAGATCGACGCCGACTGCGTCCTGTCCGACAACTACGGCGGCGCCCGCGACGGTGTCGCCCATCTCATCGCCCACGGACACCGACGGATCGGCTTCATCGGCGACATGCCCCGCATCCACACTGCCGGCGAGCGGCTGCGCGGCTACCGGGCCGCCATGGAGGACGCGGGCATACCGGTGGAGGACTCCTGGATGTCCCTGGGCGTCACGGACCCGGAGCGTGTCCGCCGGGCGGCCGAGGAGATGCTCACCGGCCCGTCCCCCGTCACCGCGATCTTCGCGGGCAACAACCGGGTCACGGTCACCGTGATCCGGGTCCTCGCCGAGCAGTCCCGCCGCGTCGCCCTCGTCGGCTTCGACGACATCGAACTCGCCGACCTGCTGCAGCCCGGCGTCACCGTGGTCGCCCAGGACGCGGCGGCGATCGGCCGCACTGCCGCCGAGCGCCTGTTCCGCCAACTGGACGGCACCCTCGTCACGCCGGAGCGCATCGAGCTGCCGACGCGGCTGATCACCCGCGGCTCGGGCGAGCTGCCGCCGGCGGACTGAGCGGCCCGTGGAGGACCGCACCCTGGAGGCACAGGGCCTGGCCGAGGCGCCGCGCGAGCATCCCCTGCTCTACCCGGGCACGTGGCCCGAGGACTCCGGCCTCCTCGACGGGAACCGACTGCTGCCCCTCGACCGGCTGGTGTACGACGACCGGGTGCCCGTTCTCGCGGTCGGCTCCAACGCCTGTCCGGGCCAACTCCGGCACAAGATGGCCGAGTTCGGGATCACGGCGCCCATCCCGATGGTGAAGGCGCGGGTGACGGGCATCGGGGTCGGCGTCTCCGCGCATGTGAGCCGCATGGGATATGTGTCGGCCTCCCCCTTCGACGCACCGGCTGCCGTGGCGGAGTTGTTCCTCACCTGGCTGGATGTCGAGCAACTCGCCGTCATCGACGCGAGCGAGGGGGTGCCGCTGCCGCACGGCAATTACAGCCGCGCCTGGCTGGCCGCGCCCGAGGTCCGGATCGTGCTGGCGGACGGCACGGCGCTCCCTGGTGCCTTCGCGTACGTCAACCGTCACGGGGTGCTGCACAACGGGAACGGCGGGCCTCGCACCCACCCCGGTCAGCGGGCCCTGCTCACCGAACTCCTCGGGGAGTCCGCCCGATTAAGAGAGCTGTTCGGTGTGACGCCCGAGGAGTTCGTCGCGCGGGCGCGTGCCGACGCGCTGCTGTGCGAGCGGGGCACCCGGCTGTTGGCGGAGGAGAAGCTGGTGACGGCCTCCGGCCTGGAGAGGTACGTACGGGTTCAGCAGACCGGGAGTCCGGGCACCGGCTCGTCGTTGTTGCCGCCCTCGATGTAGACGTCGCTGACGAAGACGCCGGTGTTGCCGCTGTCGTCGTCCGTCTTGGCCCACCAGACGTTGGTCCACTCGCCGTATGTCTCGCGGCGGCCCAGGTTCTGCTGGCAGTAGAAGTAGTTGGTGCCCGCGTTGAGGACGCCGACCTCGGTACCGGAGGCGTTGTACGACTTGGCCTGCTTCCAGACCTGGCAGTTGTACTTGCCGCCCCCGATGGAGGTGCAGGACGCGGTCGGTGTGCTGCCGCCACCGCCCGTGCTGCCGCCTCCGCCCGTGGTTCCCGCCCCGCCGGTCGTACCGCCGTCGCCGGAACCGCCGCCCGTGGTACCGCCGTTGGTGTCGCCGTCGTCCGAGGTCTTGGTGGGGGACGAGGTGGTGGCCCGGTCGGTGGGCTCGGCCTCCGCCGTGCGGCTCGGGGTCTTGGTCGCGCCGGGGGTCTTGTCGTCGTCCTGGTCGGTGAGGCTCGCGTCGCCCGACCGATCGGCGTCGGGGCTGCCGGTCGCCGGGGCGGACGCGTCCGCGGAGGTGGTGGACGACGTGCCCTGCGCCTCGGACTTGGTGTCGCCCTTGTCGTTCAGCACGGCGACCGCGCCTCCGGCCGCCGCGAGGACGAGGGTCACGGCCACGGCAGCGAGCAGGGCACGGCCCTTGCGTCGGGGGGACGTGGCCATGGGGCCGGTGGCGTCCGGGCCCTGTGGCGGCGGCGCGGGGTTGCCGAAGGGGTGCGGGGCGGACGGTATCGGCGTGCTGCCGTACGGCGATGTGGGCGGCTGCCCCGGGGTGCCGTGTCCGTGCCCGGCCGAGCCGGGATGGCCGACGGCGCCGAAGCTCTGGGCGGACGGCGTGCCTTGGCCGGGGGTCGCGGGGCCGTGCGCTCCCTGCGCGCCCTGTCCCTGGCCGCCGTACACCTGCCCGGCAGGTCCGTTCGGCCCCGGCGCCCCGGCACCCGGCCCGTTCAGGCCCGCTGCCTCCGGTGGCCCGCCGACCGGCGCCGACGGGACGCTGAGCTCCCTGTCCTCCCCCGCGGGCCCGGCGCCCGCCGGCCTGCGCAGTGCGGTCGTCCGCGAGTCGGTGCCGTCCGGTTCCGCCACCGCCTGGAGCAGTGCCCGCGCCTCGTCGGCCTGGGGGCGGGACTCGGGTCGTTTGTCCAACAGTCGCTGCAGGACGGGGCCGAGCGGCCCGGCGCGGTGGGGTTCCGGCAGCGGTTCGGTGACGATCGCGGTGAGCGTGGAGAACGTCGACGTACGGCGGAAGGGCGCGGAGCCCTCGACGGCCGCGTACAGCGTGGCGCCCAGGGCCCATATGTCGGAGGCGGGGCCCGGTTCGACGCCCTGGGCGCGCTCGGGAGCCAAGTAGTCGAGGGAACCGACGAGTGCGCCGCTGTGGGTGAGGCGGGTGGCCTCGCCGTCGCCCGGGTCCTCCATGGCGGCGATGCCGAAGTCGGTCAGGACCACGCGGCCGGAACTCTCGAGCAGGATGTTGCCCGGCTTCACGTCACGGTGCAGGACGCCGACCGCGTGGGCGGCGGCCAGCGCCTCCATGACCTTGGCGCCGATGCCGGCCGCCTCGCGCGGATCGAGGGTGCCGCGCTCGCGCAGCACGTCGTCCAGGGACGGGCCGTCGACCAGCTCCATGACGATCAGCGGACGTCCGTCGACCTCGGCGACGTCGTGCACCGCCACGACCCCGGGATGCCGCACCCGGGCCGCCGCACGGGCCTCGCGCTGCATTCGCAGCCGCAGATCCGCGAGTTCGGGACCGTCGGCATCGGTGTAGGTGCGCAGCTCCTTGACGGCGACCTCGCGGCCGAGGACCTCGTCGAGGGCCCGCCAGACCACGCCCATGCCGCCGCGCCCGAGCTGCGCCACGACGCGATAGCGCCCGGCCAGCAGCCGACCGGCCTCGTCCGTCTGTCCGTGCTCCCCCGAAGACACCGCTGCCCCGTTCCTGTGACACCTGTGACTGTCAATGCGTGGCGTACAGACTACGGGGCAGGAGTGACGACATCGGCCGGTGGTTGCGGCTGTGACCGGCCCGCTACTTGACCGAGACCGTCAGGTCGCCGCGCCGGGGCGCCGCGAATCCCTCCAGATCGGCACGGGTCAGACCGGTCAGCCGGGCCACCTCGGCGATGTCGAGGGCGCCGCAGTCCAGACCGCGCAGCAGATAGCCGCTGAGGGCCTTGGCGGTGGCGGGCTCGTCCATGACGTCGCCGCCGGACCGGTTCGCGTACCGGGCGAGCCGGGCCGCCGCCTGCTCGAAGCCCTCGCGGTAGAAGGCGAAGACGGCCGCGTACCGGGTCGGGATGTGGCCGGGGTGCATGTCCCAGCCCTGGTAGTAGGCGCGGGCCAGGGCGCGGCGGGTGAGGCCGTAGTGCAGTCGCCAGGCGTCGTGGACCTTCTCGGTCGGGCCGACCGGCAGGACGTTCGTCGAGCCGTCGGAGACGCGTACGCCGGTGCCCGCCGCCGCGACCTGCATGATCGCCTTGGCGTGGTCGGCGGCCGGGTGGTCGCTGGCCTGGTAGGCGGCGGAGACGCCGAGGCAGGCGCTGTAGTCGAAGGTGCCGTAGTGCAGGCCGGTGGCGCGGCCCTCGGCGGCCTGGATCATGCGGGCGACGGTGGCGGTGCCGTCGGTGGCGAGGATGGACTGACTGGTCTCGATCTGGATCTCGAAGCCGATCCGGCCGGGCTCGAGGCCCCGTGCCTTCTCGAAGGCCTCCAGCAGCCGGACCATGGCGGTGGCCTGCTCGGCGTACGTCACCTTCGGCAGCGTCAGCACCAGCCCGTCGGGCAGGCCGCCGGCCTCCATCAGGCCGGTGAGGAAGATGTCGAGGGTGCGGATGCCCCGGTCGCGTACGGGCGCCTCCATGCACTTCATGCGGATGCCCATGTACGGCGCCGCCGTGCCGTTGGCGTACGCCTCGGCGATCAGCCGTGCCGCGCGGGCGGCCGCCTCGTCCTCCTCGGCGTCCGGGCGGGGGCCGTAGCCGTCCTCGAAGTCGACGCGCATGTCCTCGATGGGCTCGCGCTCCAGCTTGGCCCGCACGCGCGCGTACACGGGCCCGGCGAGTTCCTCGGACAGACCGAGGACGGCGGCGAAGGAGGCGGCGTCCGGGGCGTGTTCGTCGAGGGCGGCGAGTGCCCGGTCCCCCCAGGAGCGGATGGTGTCGGCGGCGAAGACGTCGCCGGGGACGTAGACGGTGTGGACGGGCTGGCGGCCGCCGGGGTCTCCGGGGTAGCGGCGCTCCAGTTCGGCGTCGACCGGCGCGAGGGAGGCGCTGATCTCCTCGCTGACGGCGCCCGCGAGGCTCGTCGCCACCTTCTCCTGCTGGCCCTGACCCATTCCCACACCCTCCTGTTTTCCGCTATACGGAATCAACAATCCGTAGAACGAAGTTATCCGGGGACCTTCCGGCTGGTCAACACCCTGCCCACGGGGAGTCACTCCACCATCTCGACATGTTCACGCCCATCTCGGGGAGGCGGTATCACACTTCCATACGCACGCCCCGCACGACTCGTCCGGCAGTTCCCAGCGAAGGAGCCTCAGTGCCGAACCACAGCCGAGTCACGCGCCGTCTGGGCCTGAAGGCCGCATTGGCCGCGGCGGTCACCGCGCCCCTCTCCAGTACAGCACTGCCCACGCCGTCCGCCTCGGCGGGCGAACGCCCGCCCCGTCGGCACCTGAGGGCCATGTCCTTCAACCTGCGCTTCGCGAGCACCACCGAACCGAACAGCTGGGCCGTGCGCAGACCCGTGATGCGCGAGCTGCTGCGCCGGGAGGCCCCGCACGTCGTCGGCACCCAGGAGGGCGTCTTCTCGCAGCTGCTCGACATCGACACCGACCTCGGCCCGCACTACGACTGGGTGGGCACCGGCCGGCTGCACGGCAGCAGCGACGAATCCATGGCGATCTTCTACGACTCCCGCCGCCTCCGCCCGACCGCGTACGACCACTTCTGGCTCTCCGACACCCCGAGCGTGATCGGCTCCAACACCTGGGGCGCCGCCTTCGCCCGCATGGTCACCTGGGTCCGCTTCCGCGATCTGGCCGACGGCGGACGGGAGTTCTACGTCCTCAACACCCACTTCGACCATGTGAGCCAGTACGCGCGCGAGCGCAGCGCCTCACTCATCGCCGCGCGGATCGCCGGGTTCGACCGCTCGCTGCCGGTCGTGGTGACCGGGGACTTCAATGTCGCCGCCCATGAGAACTCGGTGTACGACACCCTGCTCGGCTCCGGTCTCGTCGACACGTGGGACACCGCGCGCGAGCGCAGTGCGCTGTACGCGACCTTCCACGGCTACAAGCCGCTGACCCCGAACGGCGACCGCATCGACTGGATCCTGTCCACGCCCGGTGTGACGGCGCACCGGGCGGCGATCAACACGTTCTCCGACGGCGGCCAGTTCCCGAGCGACCATCTGCCCGTGCAGGCGTTCCTGAGTCTGGGGTGACACGAGGACGACACGAGGCCCCCGTGACCGCCGGACGGTCACGGGGGCCTCGTTCAGGCCGGGGTGGGATCAGCCCTTGCGGGTCTTGATCTCCTCGGTCAGGGCCGGGACGACGTCGAACAGGTCGCCGACCACGCCGTAGTCGACCAGGTCGAAGATCGGGGCCTCGGCGTCCTTGTTGATCGCCACGATCGTCTTCGAGGTCTGCATACCGGCACGGTGCTGGATGGCGCCGGAGATGCCGGAGGCGATGTACAGCTGCGGCGAGACCGACTTACCGGTCTGGCCGACCTGGTTGGTGTGCGGGTACCAGCCGGCGTCCACCGCAGCACGCGAGGCACCGACGGCCGCGCCGAGCGAGTCGGCGAGCGCCTCGATGAGCGCGAAGTTCTCCGCGCCGTTGACGCCACGGCCACCGGAGACCACGATCGCGGCCTCGGTCAGCTCCGGACGGCCCGTCGACTCACGCGGCGTGCGGCCGGTGACCTTGGTGCCGGTGGCCTGCGCCGAGAAGGTGACGGACAGAGCCTCGACCGCGCCGGCGGCCGGGGCGGCCTCCACGGCGGCGCTGTTGGGCTTGACCGTGATGACCGGGGTGCCCTTGGAGACACGGGACTTGGTGGTGAACGAGGCGGCGAACACCGACTGGGTGGCCACCGGGCCCTCGTCGCCGGCCTCCAGGTCGACGGCGTCGGTGATGATGCCGGAGCCGATGCGCAGCGCCAGACGCGCGGCGATCTCCTTGCCCTCCGCGGAGGAGGGGACGAGGACGGCGGCCGGGGAGACGGCCTCGACGGCGGCCTGGAGGGCGTCGACCTTCGGGACGACCAGGTAGTCGGCGTACTCGGCGGCCTCGTGGGTGAGGACCTTGACGGCGCCGTGCTCGGCGAGCGTGGCGGCGGTGTCGGCGGCGCCGTTGCCCAGCGCGACGGCGACGGGCTCGCCGACGCGGCGGGCCAGGGTCAGCAGCTCCAGGGTGGGCTTGCGGACGGCACCGTCCACGTGATCGACGTAGACGAGAACTTCAGCCATGGGATTGCTCTCCTGCGGATTGCGAAGTCTGAGGGGCGGTAAGGGGGTTGAGCCTCGAGCGGGCCAGCGGACCCTTAGATGAACTTCTGGCTCGCGAGGAACTCAGCGAGCTGCTTGCCGCCCTCGCCCTCGTCCTTGACGATCGTGCCGGCGGTCCGGGCCGGACGCTCGGCCGCGCCGTCGACGACGGTGTAGGCGCCCTCGAGACCGACCTCCTCGGCCTCGATGTCCAGGTCGGACAGGTCCCAGGACTCCACCGGCTTCTTCTTGGCGGCCATGATGCCCTTGAAGGACGGGTAGCGCGCCTCACCCGACTGGTCGGTGACCGACACGACGGCCGGCAGGGAGGCCTCGAGCTGCTCGGAGGCGGCGTCGCCGTCCCGGCGGCCCTTGACCGTGCCGTCCTCGACGGAGACCTCGGACAGCAGGGTGACCTGCGGGACGCCCAGCCGCTCGGCGAGCAGGGCCGGTACGACGCCCATGGTGCCGTCGGTGGAGGCCATACCGGAGATGACCAGGTCGTAGCCGGCCTTCTCGATCGCCTTGGCCAGCACCAGGGAGGTGCCGATGGCGTCGGTGCCGTGCAGGTCGTCGTCCTCGACGTGGATGGCCTTGTCGGCACCCATGGACAGCGCCTTGCGCAGCGCGTCCTTGGCATCCTCGGGGCCCACCGTCAGGACGGTGATCTCCACGTCGTCGTCGGAGTTCTCGGAGATCTGCAGCGCCTGCTCGACGGCGTACTCGTCGAGCTCGGAGAGCAGACCGTCCACGTCGTCCCGGTCGACGGTCAGGTCATCGGCGAAGTGCCGGTCGCCAGTGGCGTCGGGCACGTACTTCACGGTGACAACGATCCTCAAGCTCACGCCGGCTCTCCTACTGCGTCGACATTTCTCTGCTGCCTACTTGCAGGCAGCATAGGCGCCCCAAGTGGCCGTTCCCGTTCGGGGCGACCCGCGCTCCGAGCGAAATATTACTCGCCAGTACACCCAGTTCGTTCCCGCTAAGCAAGCGCTTTGAACTGTGACCTTCGCAACGCAGCGTAATCGGAAATCGACGGCTTCGCAGAACGAGGGAAGGGCTGTTCGGTCACATCGGCGGGGTGAGGTCAGTCACGCAGGCCGTTGAACCGGCCCTGGTGATACACCAGTGGACGCCCGGGGCCCGCGGGGTCGCCGAGGAGGACCTCGGCCAGCACGATGCGGTGATCGCCCGCGGGCACGCGCCCCACGATCCGGCACACCATCCAGGCGAGGACGTCGTCGAGGACGGGTACACCCTCGGGCCCTTCGCGCCAGGCCGTGGACGGACCGAAACGGTCGGCGCCGCTGCGGGCGAAGGTGGCCGCCAGCGACTGCTGGTGCTCGCCGAGTATGTGGACGCCGACATGGTCCGTCGCGACTATCGCCGGCCAGCTGGAGGCACCGGTGCCGATACCGAAGGAGAGCATCGGGGGCTCGGCGGAGACGGAGGTGAGGGACGTGGCGGTGAAGCCGACCGGGCCCGTCTCACCGCAGGCGGTGATCACCGCCACACCGGCCGCATGGCGCCGGAAGACGGAGCGGAGCAGGTCGGGAGAGGCGAGCTGAGGGGTGTCGAGGCCGGAGGTGGCCGTCATGGAGTTGTCCTTCTGCGAGGGGAGGTGTGCGGGTCCGTGGCCGTTCAACAGCCCGGACAGCGCGCGCTCGCGGTGCGGGCCAGGTCGACATGGACCCGGCCGAAGAGAAGGAGTTCCTCAGGCATACGGTCAGGCTGACGATAGGTGGTGCACGCAGTCAAGTGGGTTCCGCGATGTGGGAGATGACTCACCCTCGGCGTCACGGCCCCTCAGACCGCTTCGCCCAGCGCGGCGATGACGTCCGCCTTGCGCGGCTGACCGGTGGCCCGCCGTACGACGTGGCCGTCGGCGTCGAGGACCAGCACGGTCGGCGTCTTGAGGATGTCGAGCCGGCGGACGAGCTCCAGATTGTCCTCGGCGTCGAGCTCGACATGGGTCACGCCCGAGACCATCCCCGCCACCTCGCCGAGCACCCGCCGGGTGGCCCGGCAGGGTGCGCAGAAGGCGCTGGAGAACTGCACGAGGGTGGCGCGCTCGCCCAGCGGCCCGCCCAACTCGGCCGCCTGGAGCCGCTTTCCGTCGTCCCGCCCGCGCACCCGTACTCTCCCGCTCCGCCGCTGATGCAGCACTCCGTACGCGCTCGCCGCGACGAGCACCACCACGCACACCACAAGTCCGGTCATCACCCTGCTCAACCCTTCACGAGACTGCAAAGATTCCCGGCTCCCCGAAGCCCGTCCGTTGCGGAATGCTTGATTCATGGACATCGACGTGAGGGGGCCGCGCTTCGGGGCGGCCGTGACGACCCTGGTGCTGGCGGTCGTTCTGGTCACCGGGAGCGCCTGGCTGCTGGCCTGGCAGACGCTGGCGTTCGCGCTGGGCGCGGCGGGCGGGGTGGGCCGTTCGCCGTACGGCCTGCTGTTCCGCAAGGCCGTACGTCCCCGGATCGGGCCGCCGACAGAGTTCGAGGCGCCGCAGCCGCCGCGGTTCGCACAGGCGGTGGGGCTGGTCTTCGCGGGTCTCGGGCTGGTCGGGTACACGCTCGGGCCGGACTGGCTGGGGCTCGCCGCGACCGGGGCCGCGCTCGCGGCCGCCTTCCTGAACGCCGCCTTCGGGTACTGCCTGGGCTGCGAGATGTACTTGCTCGTACGGCGGGTGACGGTGCGCACAGGGTAAAGGCGGTCTCAAAATCCGAGGTCGATCCGGGTGGACGTGACGAGGATCTCGCGGTTCACAGGCACTGGGACTGGCTCCCCGGCCGTTCTTGGGGCACGATCTGCGAGATGCCGTAAACCTACGGCTGCGTAACTTTCCCACTGGGAGCTTCCTTCCCAGGCACAGAAGGAAGGGTCCACCCCGTCCATGGCAGAGCTTGTCTACCGTCCCGTCGTCGGTTTCGCCCAGACGTTGTTCAAGGCGTGGGACCTCAAGATCGACTGCAAGGGATCGGAAAACATTCCGCGCTCGGGGGGCGCTGTGCTGGTGAGCAACCACATCAGCTATTTGGACTTCGTCTTCAACGGACTGGCGGCGCTCCCGCAGAAACGTCTCGTTCGCTTCATGGCGAAGGAGTCCGTCTTCCGGCACCGGATCTCGGGGCCGCTGATGCGCGGCATGAAGCACATCCCCGTGGACCGCAAGCAGGGTGAGGCGGCCTACGCGCACGCGCTGGACTCGCTGCGGTCCGGCGAGATCGTCGGGGTCTTCCCGGAGGCCACGATCTCGCAGTCGTTCACCCTGAAGAGCTTCAAGTCGGGTGCCGCGCGGCTGGCCCAGGAAGCCGGCGTGCCGCTCATCCCGATGGCCGTGTGGGGCACCCAGCGGCTGTGGACCAAGGGCCACCCGCGCAACTTCAAGCGCAGCCACATCCCGATCACGATCCGGGTCGGCGAGGCGATCGAGGCCTCCAAGGACAAGTACGCGGGCGCGATCACCCGTCAGCTGCGCGAGCGCGTCCAGGAGCTCCTGGAGGCCGCGCAGCGCGCCTACCCGGTGCGGCCGAAGGACGCCAACGACACCTGGTGGATGCCGGCCCACCTCGGCGGCACGGCTCCGACGCCGGAGCAGGTGCGCGAGGCCGAGGCCCGCTAGGCGCTCCGCTGGGTGACGCGGCTGGACAGTGCCACGAAGTGTCTTCGGTCGAGTGCGGCACCGTCTGAGTTCTGGGCAGTGCCGCGGTGCGCCGTCCGTCGTCTGCGGCTCCGTCGTAGCCGGTCCCGCCCACGCGGCGGAGCCGCACATCGATACGGCCCCGCGCCCCTCTGGGCGCGACGCCTGTCCTGTCCAGGGAATCAGAATGCGGCTGGCAGTGTCCGCCACAGGTGTGGCCGGTCGTGGGCGGACTTGAGGGTGTCGAGTACGACCGGGTGGGGCGCGGCGTAAAGCAGCGGATAGTCCGTCTCGTCGGACGCCGGGTCGGGCTCGAAGGCCAGCCGCTCGCCGTCCAGGGAGAACTGGGCGTCCACACCCGGTTTGTTGCCCCGCGGATCCTGCCGGTGCCAGGCGCCGTTGAACCGTACGGCGACCAGCCCGTGCACCACCTCGAACTTCTGGTAGCACAGCGCGGTCGGGATGTCCTCGGCCCGCAGCAGCGCGGCGAGCGCGTGGGCCTTGGCGTAGCAGATGCCGGTGCCCAGCTCCAGGACGTCGGAGGCGCGCCAGGTGACGCGGAGATCGCCGGAGTCCTGTGAGTGCGGAATGGTGTCCCGCACGAACTCGAACGCCGCGCGCGCATATTCATACGAGTCTGCCACGCCGTCGGCGAGCCTGGCAGCCTGCTTGCGGACGAGCGGATGGTGATGGTCGATCACCTCGTCAGCAGCCAAGTACGCGGACAGGTCGGCGGTTTGCTGAATCATCTGCATGGCAGTTGAGCGTATGCGCCAGCTCGGACTCGGGTCAATATATTTTCTGCTCGCCGCATATGTATGCGGAATTTCAGTCCCGGTGCCCCTAGTGCTTCGGAAACGGCTGAACATCGCCGCAACCTGCTGCCCGTCTACAACCCCCTCCCCGTGCCGCGGGTCTGGCCTCTGACGGAGCGTCGACAAGGGGGAAGTCATGAAGCATCGTCTGCTCGGAGCCGCGCTCGCCGGCTGTGCCCTGGCCGCGGCCGGGGCCGCGCCCGTGCATGCCTCGTCCGACCAGCTGTGGATCAGTGTGCCGTCCGAGACGGTGCTGCCCGGCCCGGACGCGGGCGGTGCCGTGCCCGACCGGGCCCTTGAGGTACGCGTCACCCACGACAACACCGACAACGATGTGCCCGCCGGCCGCCTGACCGTCGACGCCGGCGAGATCGCCTTCTTCGCCACCGTGTCCTGGCCCGGCAACTGCATGCCGGAGACTCCGGTCCGGGCGGTCTGCGACGTCCCGGCGATGCCGGCCGGGACGGACAGTGTGACGGCCGCCCAGCTCGGGCTACGGGCCCTGCCGGACGCCGACCTCGACGCGTGGGGGTACGTACGCTACGAGGCCACCGCCGGCGACCTGACGGCGTTCCCGCAGGAGACCCGGATCTCCCTGGCCGACGGCCCCGACCTCGGGCTCAGTCAGGCCGACGACCAGCGGGACCTCACGCCCGGCACGAACACCCAGGTACGGGCGACGGTCGCCAACAGCGGCAACCGCGCGGTGGACCGCACGCTGCTGTGGGTCGACGCGTCGTACGGGCTGCGACTCAAGGAGCGGCACTCCAACTGCGAGTACAGCGAGCACGCCACGGGTACGTCCGCGCTCTGCGTGCTGGACGAGGCGGTGGCCCCGGGCGGGCGGCACGAGCTGGTGACCGCGCTCGGCGTCGGGCGCAAGGCGCTGTACGAGAGGTTCGACCACTCGGTCCTGCCCTACTCGGACAAGGCACTGGAAGAGGCCCGCGGTGACGCGACGTGGACCCGGGGAACGGGCCCCGAGCTGAACCTGCGCCCGGTGGCGGCGCAGCGGGCCGCGGCCGGCGAGGAGGACCTCGACCTTTCGGACAACTACCGGTCCGTCCTCCTCGACGCCAGGAACACCGCCGACCTCAAGCTCACCGGCAGCAGGGTGCGCGGAGCCGCCGGCGACACCGTGACCGCAGGCATCACCGTCCACAACCGTGGCCCGGCATGGGTGGCCTCGCTCGGCGCGGGCGCTGCCGTGGCCACCGTACGGTTCCAGGCGCCGGAGGGCACCACGGTGGTCGGCCTGCCGGAGGAGCAGTGCGGGGCGGAGCCGCCGTCCGAGGAGGGGCCGTCCGTCACGACGTACTACTGCCGGACCCCGCACTACCTGCACGACAAGGCGTCCCACACCTTCGACGTGCGGTTGCGGATCGACGAGGTGGTGCGCGGGGCGCGCGCCACCGTCGAGACCCTCAACGACGACCCGGAGCTGCCCATCCGCAAGTTCGACCCGAACCTGCGCAACAACAGCGCGCGGATCGTCGTCAACGGCTGAACCGGCGTGGTCGGCCCGCCGAGGAGGGGATGGCCTAGCGCGCCATCTCCTCCTTCAGCGCCGCCACGAACGCGTCCACGTCCTCCTCGGTCGTGTCGAACGCGCACATCCAGCGCGCGACTCCCGCCGCCTCGTCCCAGAAGTAGAACCGGAACCTCTTCCGCAGCCGCTCGCTCACGTCGTGCGGAAGCTTGGCGAAGACGCCGTTGGCCTGCACGGGGTAGAGGATCTCGACGCCGTGCACGGCGCGGACGCCCTCGGCGAGGCGCTGGGCCATCTCGTTGGAGTGGCGGGCGTTGCGCAGCCACAGGTCCTTGGCGAGCAGGGCCTCCAACTGCACCGACACGAAGCGCATCTTGGAGGCGAGCTGCATGGACAGCTTGCGCAGATGCTTCATGTGGCTGACGGCGTCCTGGTTGAGGACGACGACCGCCTCGCCGAACAGTGCGCCGTTCTTGGTGCCGCCGAGGGAGAGGATGTCGACGCCGACCGCGTTGGTGAACGTCCGCATGGGCACGTTCAGGGAGGCGGCCGCGTTGGCTATCCGGGAGCCGTCCAGGTGCACCTTCATGCCGTGCGCGTGGGCGTGGTCGCAGATCGCGCGGATCTCGTCCGGCGTGTAGAGGGTGCCGAGTTCGGTGCTCTGGGTGATCGAGACGACCTGCGGCATCGCGCGGTGCTCGTCGTCCCAGCCGTATGCCTGCCGGTCGATCAGCTCGGGGGTGAGCTTGCCGTCGGGTGTGGGTACGGTGAGCAGCTTGAGCCCGCCGACCCGCTCCGGCGCCCCGCACTCGTCGACGTGGATGTGCGCGCTCTCGGCGCAGATCACCGCGCCCCAGCGGTCGGTGACCGCCTGGAGCGCGACGACGTTCGCGCCGGTGCCGTTGAAGACCGGGAACGCCTCGGCGGTGGCGCCGAAGTGGCTGCGGATGATCCGCTGGAGGTTCTCGGTGTAGTCGTCCTCGCCGTAGGCGACCTGATGCCCGCCGTTGGCCAGGGCCAGGGCGGCGAGCACCTCCGGATGGGCGCCGGCGTAGTTGTCACTGGCGAAGCCGCGGACGTCCGGGTCGTGATGGCGACGGGCGTCGGTCTTCGGAGGGTTCACGGCTTCTCGGTCAGCCACAGGCGTTTTCCGTTCACTTCGGCGGCGGGCTTGTCCCAGACGCCGACGACGGCATCGGCCAGGTCCTTGACGTCCGTGAAGCCCGCGAACTTCGCGTTGGGTCGCTCGGCGCGCATCGCGTCGTGCACCAGCGCCTTCACCACCAGGATGGCAGCCGCGGAGGTCGGCCCGTCGGGGCCCCCTGCCTTGCGGAAGGCGTCGGCCAGTGCGAGCGTCCAGGCCTCGGCGGCGGCCTTGGCGGCGGCGTACGAGGCGTTGCCCGCGGTCGGTTTGGTGGCGCCGGCGGCACTGATGAGCACATACCGGCCACGCTCGCTGCGCTGCAGGCCCTCGAAGAAGGCCAGCGAGGTGTGCTGCACGGTGCGGATGAGCAGCAGTTCGAGGAAGTCCCAGTCGTCGAGGCTCGTCTTGACGAACGTCTCGCTGCCGCGCCAGCCGCCGACGAGGTGGACCAGGCCGTCGACGCGGCCGAAGTCCTTCTCGATCCGGGTGGCCCAGTCACGAGTGGCGTCGCGGTCGAGCAGGTCGACCGTGTCCCCGACGACGGTGGCACCGCCGTGCGCGTAGCTCGCCGCGTCCACGGCCTCGGCGAGCCGCTCCGGGTCGTTGTCCGAGCCGATGACGGTCGCGCCCGCCTCGGCCAGCCGCAGCAGCGCCGCCCGGCCGGCGGGCCCGCCCGCTCCGGCCACCGCGATCACCGCACCGCTGAGAGCTCCGTTCCCCGCCATCTTCTTCGCCTCCTGAGCAGACTGAGCAGTGTTCCGGGTGTCGCGGTCGCTCACGCGGCGACCCGCTCGGCGCTGTCCGCCGTGATGCCCTTGGCGGAAGCGATCACGTTCTTCAGCTTCTTGGACAGGGCCTCATAGAACATGCTCAGCGGAAACTCGTCCGGAAGCACGTCATCGACGAGCTTGCGCGGCGGCTGGGTCAGGTCCAGGGCATCCGGGCCCTTGGCCCAGCGGGAGCCCGGGTGCGGGGCGAGGTAGGTGGAGACGAGCTCGTAGCCGGCGAACCAGTGGACGAGCTTGGGGCGGTCGATGCCGTCGCGGTACAGCTTCTCGATCTCGGCGCACAGCTCGTTGGTGACCTGCGGGGCACGCTGCCAGTCGATGAACAGCTTGTTGTCCGTCCAGCGGACGACCTCGTGCTTGTGCAGGTAGGCGAAGAGCAGCTGACCGCCGAGGCCGTCGTAGTTGCGGTTGCGGTCACCGGTGACCGGGAAGCGGAACATGCGGTCGAACAGCACCGCGTACTGCACGTCACGGGCCTGCGGGACGCCCTCCGCCTCCAGCTTCACGGCCTCCTTGAAGGCGGTGAGGTCGCAGCGCAGCTCTTCGAGGCCGTACATCCAGAACGGCTGGCGCTGCTTGATCATGAACGGGTCGAACGGCAGGTCGCCGTGGCTGTGGGTGCGGTCGTGGACCATGTCCCACAGCACGAAGGCCTCCTCGCAGCGCTTCTGGTCGTGGACCATCGCGGCGATGTCCTCGGGCAGGTCCAGGCCCAGGATGTCGACGGCGGCGTCGGTGACGCGGCGGAAGCGGGCGGCCTCGCGGTCGCAGAAGATGCCGCCCCAGCTGAAGCGCTCCGGCGCCTCGCGCACGGCGATGGTCTCCGGGAAGAGCACAGCGGAGTTGGTGTCGTAGCCGGCCGTGAAGTCCTCGAACTTGATGCCGCAGAACAGCGGGTTGTCGTAGCGGGTGCGCTCCAGCTCCGCCAGCCACTCCGGCCAGACCATGCGCAGCACGACCGCCTCGAGGTTGCGGTCGGGGTTGCCGTTCTGCGTGTACATCGGGAAGACGACCAGGTGCTGCAGGCCGTCGGCACGGTTCGCGGCGGGCTGGAAGGCCAGCAGGGAGTCGAGGAAGTCGGGCACCTCGAAGCCACCCTCGGCCCAGCGCTGGAGGTCCTTCACGAGGGCCGCGTGATAGTCGGCGTCGTGCGGGAGCAGCGCGGAGAGCTCCTCGACGGCCTCCACGACACGCCGCACGGCGGCCTCGGCGTCCGCGCGCTCGGGCGCGCCCTCGGCCTCGAAGTCGATCGACCCGTCCTTGGACTGCCATGGCCGGATCCGCTCCACGGCATCCTTGAGCACCGGCCACGCCGGGTGCTCCACCACCCTGGTCGCGGGAGGAACCTGCTCCCCCGAAGCCGCCTGCACAAGAATTTCCGTCATGTCCCATCCTCCACGGGAGAACCTCGCGTAAGGAGACCGTATACATACGAGGTTTCTCCCAGCAAGAGGAGCCTCCGGAAATTATCCTGCGCACCTCCATGGTCACCGCACTTTTTCCTGTTGGTCACCGGGATGGCGCATACCCCGCCCGCGCCTGGGCATACGGGAGGCCGACAGTGGGGAAGCCCGCGGCGGGCGGTCAATGCCCGCGGGACTCGCCCACCCCAGGGTGACCACGGGAAGGCTTGCGATCCAGGCACGCCACGTCGACCGCCGCAAACCCTGTGTACACGTGGGGTTCATCACGAGCCGGGGCCACTAGGCTGCGGCACTGCCGCGCGAACAGTGCGCTCCGGTTCGCGCGCACGCCGAGCCGCCGTCGACGGAAGCGAGTTGAACCTTGAACTTCCTTACCATCGGTCACCGCGGAGTCATGGGTGTCGAACCCGAGAACACCCTCCGTTCCTTCGTCGCCGCCCAGCAGGCCGGCCTCGACTGCATCGAACTCGATCTCCACCTGAGCAAGGACGGCGCCCTCGTCGTCATGCACGACACCGACGTGGACCGCACGACCGACGGCACCGGCCCGATCGCCGACAAGACCCTCGCCGAGCTGCGCGCCCTGGACGCGGGCCGCGGCGAGCGCGTCCCGGTCTTCGAAGAGGTCCTGGAGGCGGTGCGCTCACCGCTCCAGGCCGAGATCAAGGACGTCGCGGCGGCTCGGGCGCTCGCGCAGGTGATGACCGGACATGATCTCGTCTCCCGAGTCGAGGTGTCCTCGTTCCACGACGACGCGGTCGCCGAGATCGCCCGGCTGGTGCCGGGGGTACGGACCGCGCTGATCGCCAGCCGCTACGGCACCGACATCGTGGACCGGGCCGTCGCGGTCGGCGCGAAAACGGTCTGCCTGAACATCCGCCGGCTCACCCTGGAGGTCGTGGAGCACGCCCGCAAGGCGGACCTCAGGATCATCGGCTGGGTGGTCAACACCCAGGACCACCTGCGCCTGGTCAGGGCCCTGGAACTGGACGGCGCGACCACCGACTACCCGGAGATCAAACGCACCGGCCGCTTCACGGCGTGAGCGCCGCGAGTTCCTTGACCAGCAGCTCGAACTGCAGGTCGTCGCGCTGCGGAATGCCGAAGCGCTCGTCGCCGTACGGGAACGGGGTCATCCGTCCCGTACGGCGGTAGCCGCGCCGCTCGTACCAGGCGATCAGGTCGTTCCGTACGGAGATCACAGTCATGTGCATCTCGGTCGCGCCCCACGTCTCGCGGGCCTGCCGCTCCGCCTCCGTGATGATCACCTTGCCGAGGCCCGCGCCCTGGAGTGCCGGGCTGACCGCGAACATCCCGAAGTAGGCGTGGTCGCCGCGGTGTTCGAGCTGACAGCAGGCGACGACCTGCCCGTCCCGCTCGACCGTCAGCAGTCGGCTGTCGGGTGACTTGATGACCTGCAGCACGCCCTCCGGGTCGGTCCGCTGCCCTTCGAGGATGTCCGCCTCCGTCGTCCAGCCGGCCCGGCTGGAGTCCCCGCGGTAGGCGGACTCGATCAGCGCGACCAGCGCGTCCACGTCGGCGTCGGTCGCGTCGCGGAAGGTGAGGCCGGTGGCGGCGGGCGTCGCGGCGGTTTCCATGGTGCGCATCTCCACTCTCGGGCGCGGGTCGGGCATCGCCGAGAGTAACGCGCCACCAGGGTCTGTCCGGCGGTCAGGCCGACTGTGAGGTGCGGTGCATTTCAGTCGACCCGAGCGGGGCGATGGGGGTGCCCCCGCGCCTTCAAGGCAGTGAGGGAGGGCGTGCCACGCCCCGCGACGCCGGCATGAGCCGCCGGACAGGCCCTAAGCTCCGGCCGCATGGTGCACGTACTGAGCGGACGGACCCTCCTCCAGCCCACCGACCCCGAGCGTTCCCGCATCTTCTACGGCGAGCAGTTGGGACTCGCCGTCTACCGAGAGTTCGGCACGGGGCCGCAGCGCGGCACCGTGTACTTCCTCGGCGGCGGCTTCCTGGAGGTCTCCGGCCGCTCCGAGACCCCGCCGTCCCCGGCCGTCCGGCTCTGGCTGCAGGTCGAGGACGTGGCGGCGGCGCATGACGAGCTGCGGGGCAAGGGCGTCGAGATCGTGCGGCCACCGGTGAAGGAGCCGTGGGGGCTGGTCGAGATGTGGATCGCCGATCCGGACGGGACACCGATCGTGCTGGTGGAGGTGCCGGCGGATCATCCGCTGCGGTACCGGCCGGGGATCTGACTCACTGCGGACGGTGTTCCCGGCGACGGTCGGTGCGGGCCGGTTCCCGGAGGCCGGCCGAGGCCAGCCGGCCGATCATCGTGCAGGTCGGGCGGGCGCGCCCGTCGACGTACGCCGTGAGACGGGTGCCACTCCCCCGCCGGGCCGCTCGTGGACGGCACGTACGTTCCAGCCGGCCGGCCGACCGGGCCGGGCAGGCGTTCGTCAGCAGGTCTGCGGCCTCGTCGGAGTCCGGTCCGCGCGAGGTCGGCGGATGGCGGATGGCGGATGGACCAGTCGGGCTCGCGGATGTCCCCAGCGCAGCAGATGTACGGCGGTGGCGGCCCCGGATCCGGTGGGTTTCGTCGGTTGGCCGGGTGGCGGGGTGGGGCTTAGCGTGCTGGAGGGGCCTGTCTGTGGAAGGAGCGCCATGAAGCTCGACAAGCCGGTGGCCGGCGGGCCCTGCTGGACCGAGCTCGGGACCGACGACCTGGCCGCGGCGAAGCGGTTCTACGAGGGGTTGTTCGGCTGGCGCGCCGAGACCGATCCCCGCCAGGAGGCGGGCGGTTACACGATCGCGCACCTCGGGGACGCCGCGGTGGCCGCGCTGACGCCGCTGTACCAGGAGGGGCAGCCGGTGGCGTGGAACGTGTCGTTCGCGGTGCCGGACGCCGACGCCGCCGCCGCACGCGTGACGGAGGCCGGCGGCTCGGTGCTGGTCGGTCCGATGGACGTGTTCGACGTGGGCCGCTTCGCGGTGGCCGTGGACCCGACGGGCGCGGCGTTCCAGCTGTGGCAGGCGCGGGCCTTCCCGGGCGCGGGGCTGCTCAGCGCGCCCGGCTCGCTGGGCTGGGTGGAGCTGCTGACACGGGCGCCCGAGCGGGCGGTGGAGTTCTACACGACGGTGTTCGGCTGGAGCGTCAACGCCTCCGAGCACTACACGCAGTGGGGCATCGACGGCGCCGACTTCGGCGGCATGGTGACGATGGACGACAAGTTCCCGCACGAGGTGCCGGCGCACTGGCTGCCGTACTTCGCCGTGGACGACGTGGACACGACGGCCGCGGACGCCATGCAGGCGGGCGGCACCGCCCTCATGGAGCCCACCTCCGTCCCCGACGGGCCGCGCATCGCCGTGCTGCGGGACCCGCAGGGGGCGATGTTCGGTGTGTACCGGGCGGCCGACGAGAAGTGACGGGGCCCGGTCCGGTCAGCCGCGCAGCGCGCCCAGCCGCCCTTCCAGCCGGCCGAGCAACTCGCCGAGCAGGGCCGCCAGTTCGCCCTGCCCTTGCGCGTCCATGCCGGACAGTACGGCCGTCTCGTACGCGAGTTGCTCGGGCAGGATGCCGTCGACCAGGTCCCGGCCCGCGTCCGTGAGGCGGACGTGGGCGACGCGGCGGTCGCGGGTGTCGCCGCGGCGCTCCACCAGGCCGCGTTCGGTCAGCTGCTTGAGGCGTTTGGTGACGGCGGCGCCCGAGGAGAAGGTCTCGCGGGCGAGTTCACTGGGGGTCAGTTCATGGCCGGTTCGGCGCAGCGCGCCGAGCAGGTCGAACTCGGGGCGGCTGAGGCCGGCCCGGCGCAGGGGGGCGTCCTCGGCCTGCTGGAGGAGGGCGGCGCAGCGGTTGATGCGGCCGATGATCTCCATGGGCGCGGTGTCCAGGTCGGGATGGACGGCCTGCCACTGCCGGACCACGGCGGCCACCGTGTCCTGTCTCGTCCCGGTCGGCCCGCCATTGGTCCCCGTCATGGCCGTACGCCCTCCGTCGTGTCGCCTGTGCGCTGGTCCGGGCGCGGTCCCTGACTCCGCCCCGTCGCCGCGAGCGTACGGGGTCCTGTCCGCTCGGTGCGCACGACCCGCTGCCACCGCCGCTCCGGTACGGCCACGGCGGCGGCCAGACCGACGAGCGCGCCGACCAGGGTGTCGACGACGCGCTCGGTGATCAGCAGCCCGGGTTCCCGGAACCCGGTGAACTCGGTGATGAGCAGTGCCATCGGGGTCACGCAGACGCTGCCGAGCCAGTAGTTGCGGCCGATCAGCGCCTCGGCGCCGAAGTTGAGCGCCAGGCAGCACAGGACGAGGGCGGCCTCACCGGTGTGGGCGAGGGGGACCAGCGCGGCGAACAGCAGGACACCGAGCAGGTTGCCGACGACCCGCTGGACGCCACGGCCCCAGGTGAGGGTGAGGTTGGCCTGGTAGAGGGATGCCGCGGTGACCAGGGCCCAGTAGGGGCGGCCGATCCCCAGGGCGAGGGACACGTAACCGGCGAGGGCACAGCCGAGGGCGGTGCGTACGGCGAGCGGGGCGAGGGGGCCTAGGCGGCGCCACAACGGGTGCGGTACTGAGGCGGGTTCGGCGCCGAGGCCCGCGAGGTCGTCGACTTCCGGCACCGGTCGGTTGCCGCGCACCTGCCGGGCCCAGCCGCGCAGGAGCCCGGGGTCGGCGTCGGCCGGGGCGGCGAGGGCGACCTCGGCGCGGACGACGAGGCGTTCGAGGGCGCGGCGGGTCTCGGAGGGGCGGCCCGCGAAGTGCAGGGACTGCCGGGCGGCCTCTACGGCGGCGGCAGCGGTCACCTGGGCCCGAGCGCTGTCCTCGCCGGTGCCGCGCGTCTCGGCGTACACGGCGGCCGCCTCCAGGGCGCCCGCGGTGGCCCGGCGCTCCGGGCCGTGCGGTCGCAGCAGGCCGGGTGCCATGCCCACGAGCCAGGCCCAGGCGCCGGCAGCGGCGGCCAGCGCGAGGTGGCCGGGGATCCGGTCGAGGGACTGCGGGGTGAACAGGGCGGCGGAGCTGACGAAGGTGAGGACCACGTTGCCGGGCGGGCCGATGCGGGTCGCGTCGCACAGCACCTTCTGCACGGCGGCCAGCACCGCGCCCACGGTGACCAGGACGGCGGCGTCGGCGGTGAGGGAGGCGGCGACCAGGGCGACGGCGAGACCGCCGAGCATGCCGAACACCACCCACGCGAGGGCGAGGGCCCGGGCGGCGTAGGGGCGGTTGTGGGCGTAGAGCGCGCACAGCGACCCGGCCATCGTGTACATCGCCAGGTCCAGCCGGCCGAGTGCCAGCAGGGCGAGGTTGGGCGGGGCGACGGCGACGACCACGCTCAGGGCGGGCTTGAACCAGATCTCCGGGGGCCGGCCCAGGCGCAGCACTCCGGCCAGCGGAAGGCGGGTGTTCGTACCCGGCACCAGTTTCATACCCATCACCTTAGCAAGTGTTTTACTCGTAAAACATATGAGGTGACATGCCGTGCTCCGTCGAATGCTCCCCGTGTACATCCTTGCGCTCGCGTGCGCGCCGCACGGCCCGGGCATCGACGGACTGTCCGAGAACGTCCAGCGGGGAGGGTGCGCGTGCACGGACCGGCTTCGCACGGCTGGCTGCTGGTCGCGCTGTGTGCGGCGACCGGGGCCTACTGTCTGCTGCGGATGCGCAGCGGCGTCGAGGAGCAGCGCCGGGCCGCGGGCGGCGAGGCTCTGATGGGCTTCGGCATGGCCGCGATGGCGGTGCCCGCCGCGGCGTTCACACCACCGTCGTGGGCCTGGCCCGCCTACGCGGCCGTGTTCGGCGCGGCCGCCCTGCACGCCCTGTGGTCGGCGCGGGCGGGCGCGCACCATCTGCACCATCTGGTGGGCGCCTCGGCCATGGTCTACATGGCGGTCGCGATGGCCGCCGCCCCCGGGCACGACGGCGGACACGGCGGTTCCGGCTTCCCGCTCGTGACGGGTGCTCTGCTCCTGTACTTCATGGGGTACGTACTGCTGTCCGGTGCCCGGCTGGTGCCCGTGGCCGCCGGTGGCGGAGCCGTCGGATGGGGCGACCGTCCCGAGCTGGCGCAGGCCTGCCGGCTGTCCATGGGGATCGCGATGGTGGCGATGCTGCTGACCCTCTGAGACGGCGCTCCGCAGGCCTCCGACACCCCCAACAGGCGCGGTCGCCACAGACCATGAACCGACTGCCGCCTGTGGCGGGCGTCGCAAACCCACCCCCCATTGGCCTCTCGCCCCGCCCGTCGGCGAGGATCGCAGTATGCACACCCAGTCCGTCGAGTCCCCGCCCCGTCCGCCGGCCGAGCGCGGCACCATCCGCTGGGCCGGTGGCCTGGCCCTGTGCTCCGCGCTGCTGCTCGCCCTGGTCGCGGTCCGGTGGTACCCGCTGATGAACCTGGACGGCGACATCGCCGAGACCACACACCGCTGGGCGGTCGCCGAGAGCGGCGTCACCCACGCCTTCCGCATCCTCACGGACTGGGTCTGGGATCCGTGGACCATGCGCATCCTGACCGCGGCGGTCGCGATCTGGCTGGTGTGGCGCAGAGCTGCACGCTGGACGGCGGTATGGCTGGTGGCCACATGTGCGCTCGCCACAGTGATCCAGCAAACCCTGAAGGCCGTGGTGGACCGGCCCCGCCCTGTGTGGCCCGACCCCGTGGACTCCGCCCACTACGCGGCCTTCCCCTCCGGCCACGCCATGACGGCCACGGTCGTGTGCGGCCTGATGCTGTGGCTCCTGCACCACTACGGCGCCGAACGCGCCCTGCGGCGTACGGCCGCCGCCGTGGCCGTGATCTCCGTGGCCGGTGTCGGTCTGACCCGGGTGTGGCTCGGGGTCCACTGGACCACGGACGTCGTCGCCGGCTGGCTGCTGGGCGCGTTGGTCGTGGTGCTGGCGGTGCGGGTGCACGCCCGCCGGCAGAGCTGAACCGTCCGCGCGTGCTGTTGCGGCGATCTTTGCGCGCGGTGGAACGCGGCCCCGTAGGATCCGCGCCATGACCGCAGTCCTGTTCGATTTCTCCGGAACGCTTTTCCGTGTCGAGTCCACCGAGTCCTGGCTGCGCGGAGCGCTCGCCGAGGCCCGAGTGGAGCTTGCCGAGGCCGAGTTGGTGGAGGCGGCGCAGGCGCTGGAGGCGATGGGGGCGCTGCCCGGCGGGGCCGACCCCTCCTGGCTGCCCGAGGACGTCGCGAGCGTGTGGGGGGTGCGCGACAAGAGCGCGGAGCTGCACCGGGCCGCCTACACCGGGCTCTCCCGGCATGTGCCGCTCCCGGACGACCGGTTGCACGACCTGCTCTACGACCGCCACATGGCACCGGCCGCGTGGGCGCCGTACCCGGATGCCACCGAGGTGCTGGGGACGCTGCGTGAGCGGGGCATCGGTGTCGGGGTGGTCAGCAACATCGGCTGGGATCTGCGACCGGTCTTCCGGGAGCACGGACTCGATCCGTACGTGGACGCCTATGTGCTGTCGTACGAGCACGGCATCCAGAAGCCCGACCCTCGCCTCTTCGCGGCCGCCTGCGCGGAACTCGACGCCGATCCGCACGACGTGGTGATGGTCGGCGACAACCGGCGGGCGGACGGCGGCGCGGCGGCCCTGGGCTGCGCGGTGCACTTCGTGGACCATCTGCCGGCGGCACAGCGGCCGGACGGGTTGCGGCCGGTGCTGGATCTCGTGAGCGCCGTGCCGCGGGCGAACGGTTCCGATCCGCGGGTGAAGCAGTAGCTTCCGGGCCACGGGTGAACACGTGGCTTCCCGGCCGCGAGTGAATCAGTAGCCTCCGGTCACCATCCGCATCCAGGGGCCGGGTCCGCCCTGGACGATCCCCCGCGTCGCCCAGGGCAGACGGCGACCCTGACCAGGCCGTATCGAGGCCGGGCCGGATGCGTTGAGTATAGTTGGCTGGCAGCCAGTCAACGCAGGAGTTACAGCATGTCCCCGCGCAGCGCCTCGGTCAATGAAGAGTTGCGGCGGCGTTCCCGGGAGCGGCTTTTGCAGGCGGCGGTGGAACTGGTCGGCGAGCGCGGCTACGAGGCCACCACGCTGGGCGACATCGCGGACAGAGCGGGCTCGGCGCGCGGCCTGGTGTCGTACTACTTCCCCGGCAAGCGTCAGCTGGTGCAGGCCGCCGTGCACCGGCTGATGCACCGCACGCTGGAGGAGGCGCTGGAGCGCGAGCCGCGTACCGAGGACGGCCGGGAGCGGATGGCGCGGGCCATCGACGCGATCCTGGGCCTGGCCCGCGACCGGCCCGTGCTGATGCGCCAGCACATGGCGGGGATCCTGCAGGCCGAGGAGTTCTTCCAGTGCCCGGACCAGCGGCGGCTGGCCGAGCTGTTGCGGGACACCTGCGTGCGGTACGGCTCGCGGGACGTCGACGCCGATTACCCGATGCTGCGCGCGCTGCTCATGGGCGCGGTGTTCTCGGCGCTGGTGCCCGGCGTGCCGATGCCGGTGCCGGTGCTGCGCGCCGAGTTGTTCAAGCGCTACGGGCTGGAGTGGGAGAGGGGAGTCCCGCCGGACTCGGAGGGCGAGCCCGGCGGGACCTGCGAGACGGATCTGTCGCGCTTCTTCGCGACCGGGGCTGCCCCCGGCCGCCCGGACCGTCAGCCGAAGTAGTCGGGCTGGGTCTGGACGTTGAGCTCACGCATCCTGACCCAGCGGGCCGGGTCCGTGCGCCGGTCGTCGATCTTCAGGACGTCGAAGCCCCTGGCCATCTCGTTCGAGTAGATGTAGCCGTTGTAGTAGTACGCCGACCACGAACCGCCCGACCTGATGGTGTCGGTGGTGAGCGGGCCCCGGTCGAAGTAGGCGATCTCCTTCGGGTTGGCCGAGTCGGTGAAGTCCCAGACGGAGACGCCACCCTGGTACCAGGCCTGGACCATGATGTCCTTGCCCTTGACCGGGATCAGCGAGCCGTTGTGGGCGACACAGTTCTCGGTGTCCGCCTGATGGCGGGGGATCTTGAAGTAGCTGCGGAAGACGAGCTTGCGGCCGTCTCCCTTGCCGACGACGTCATAGATGCCGTTGGCACCGCGGTTCGGGCCGATCTCCGCGTTGCAAGTGGCCGCCCTGCCGCCGCCGAGCTCGTCGGTGAAGACGATTTTGTTCGCCTTCTGGTTGAAGCTCGCCGAGTGCCAGAAGGCGAAGTTGACGTTGTCCTGGACCCGGTCGATGATCTTCGGGTGCTCCGGGTCGGCGATGGAGAACAGGATGCCGTCACCCATGCAGGCGCCCGCGGCCAGGTCCTTCGACGGCAGCACGGTGATGTCGTGGCAGCCGGTGGTCTTCGAGACGCCCGGGTTGGTGGGCGCGCCCGGGTTGCCGCCGCCGTCGGGACCCTCACCGGGGAAGAGCACCGGGAAGCCCACGACGGCCGCCTTCTCGGGGGCCTTGCGCGGCACCTTGATCACCGAGATGCCGTCGTGCGGGGGCTGGCAGTCCGGGTAGGTGGCGTTCGGCGAGTACGAGGAGACGTAGACGTAGACGTTCCTGCGCTCGGGAACCAGCGTGTGGGTGTGCGAGCCGCAGGCGGTCTCGACGGCGGCGACGTACTTCGGCTCGGACTTGTCGCTGATGTCGAAGACCTTCATGCCCTCCCATGAGGACTTCTCGGTCGCGGGTTGCGTGGTGCTGTTGCAACTGCTGTCGCTGCGCGAGGAGTCGGTGGACAGGAACAGCAGGTCGCCGGAGACGGAGATGTCGTTCTGCGAGCCGGGGCACAGAACCTGGGCGACGGTCTTCGGCGCCTTCGGGTTGCTGATGTCGAAGATGCGGAAGCCGTCGTAGTTGCCGGCGAAGGCGTAGTCGCCCTGGAAGGCGAGGTCCGAATTGGTGTCAGCCAGCACGTCCTTGGGGACATTGGCCACGTGCTTGATGTTGTCGGAGTGGACGATCTCGTCCTGACCGGGTATCTCGCCGTCCGCGAGAGCCTCCCGCACTTCGGCCCGGGTTCTCTCGGAGACCTCCTGCTCCGCGGCAGGGCCGTCCCCCGGGTCGGGGACCGCGGTGGCCGGCTGCGCGGTGAGCAACGCGGCGAGGAGTCCTGCGGCGGCAGCGGTGACTGCCAGGTGTCTGCGCCGTGTTCGGGGACTGCTGAACAGGATCACTGTTTTCCTCCCTTGTCCGTTCCCACTGGAACGGTTCACGCAAGCCCGAGTATCGTCTTCGCCATGCGCATATCAATAGGGGGCAGGAAACATGTAACGCAGAGACCGTTGCGCCAAGGTGCCCTCGCCACGGCCACGTTGGCCGCCGCGACCGTGCTCCTACTGGGCGGCTGCGACTCCGGCTCCGGCACCAAGTCCGCGGCAGAGGGCGGGCCTTCGGTGATCGCACCGGGCAAGCCCGGCGAGTCGAACCGGATGCTCACCGCCGAGGAGGCCGCACGGCAGCGCGCCGAGGACGACTCCCCCAACTCGGCGGACGTCGCCTACGCGCGCATGATGATCGAGCACCACGCCCAGGCCCTGAAGATGACCGAACTCGCCCCGGACCGGGCCGAGTCGGCGAAGGTCAGGAAACTCGCCCAGCGGATCGCCGCCGCGCAGGGCCCGGAGATCACCGCCATGAAGGGCTGGCTGACGAGCCACGGCAAGGCCGCGAAGGCCGAGAAGAGCGACGGCCACGAGCACGCCTCGATGCCCGGCATGGCGACCGAGGCACAGCTGACGAAGCTGCGCGCCGCGCGAGGGGCGGCGTTCGACCAGCTCTTCCTCATTCTGATGATCACCCATCACGAAGGCGCGATCACCATGGCCACGGACGTGAAGGGACAGGGCAACAACATCGAGGTCGAGGAGATGGCCGACGAGGTGGTCGCTCAGCAGACGAGCGAGATCACGCGGATGCGGGACATGCTCTGACCTTGCGCCTGCGCGGAGTTCGGGGACATGCCGGCAGCGGCCGCACGCGAAGACGGACGGTGACAGGATCGCCGTATGTGAGCGACGAGAACGCCTTTCGGAGCATCGCGAGGGCTGCGCTGCCGCTGTACCTGAGCACCTTGGCAGCCTCGGCGGGCGCACTCGTCGACACGGCACTGCTCGGCCGGCACGCCACCGCCTCGCTCGCGGCCTTCGCCGTGACCACCGCCGTGTTCGCTCCGGCCACCGCGACCGTCGCGGGCGCGTTGCGCGGGGTCATGCCGTTCGTCGTGCCCTGCAAGGGCGAGCCCGACGCACTGCGGCCGATCGTCCGGAACGCGATGTGGCTGGCGTTGACCGTCGGAGTGGTGTGCGCGGCAGCCGTCGCCTCGGTGCCGCTGATCGGCGATGCGGTGGGGGTACCGGTTGCCGTGCTCGACCAACTGGGCGTCTTCCCCTTGCTGTTGGCGGGGAGCGTGCTGTTCATCGCCGTCGGCCAGTCGGCAACCTCCGTCCTGGTGGCCCTGGGCCACGGCACCCAGGTCATGCGGGCCGGGCTGCTGAGCACCGCCACCTCCGTCACGCTGTCGGTTCTGCTGGTCGGCGCACCCGGCCCCCTCCCGACGTACGGCCTGACCGGCGCGGGCGTCGCCATGCTCGCCGCCGCTGTGGCCGGGGCATGGGCCAACCAGACCACCCTGCGCCGCCGCACCGTCCTGGCCGGCCACCCGCTCCGCCCTGGAAGGCCCGATCCACGCCGGATGTTGCGGCTGGCCGCAGTGGGGATCCCGCTCGCGGGGACGGTACTGATCAAGTTCGCGGTGCTGGGTGTGCTGACGTTCGCCGCAGCCCGGGTCGGTACGGACAGCGCCGCCGTCCACAGCGTGTCCGAGTCGCTGGTGAACGTCATGTTCACCGTGGCGGTGGCGGTCGGTCAGGCCATGGTTCCGCTGACAGCCGGCCTTGCGGGCGAGGGTGACGTCGCAGGCGTACGGCGAAGCCTCCGGGCGGGCGTCGGTGTGACGCTGAGCGCCGTCGCCGTGCTGGGCGCCGTTCTGCTCCTCTTCCGGCACTCGGTCGTACCGCTGTTCACCTCGGACGACGCCTTGCGCCCCCAGGTGGTGAGCCTGCTGCCCCTGGTCCTGCTGGTGGTGGTCACCGACGCCCTTCAGGCGGTCGCCGGATTCGCTCTCATCGGGCTCAAGCGCACCATGCCGAGCCTGGTGTCGACCGCCGTATGGTTCGGGGCCCTTGCGATGGTCGCCGTCCCCGTGGCCGAGGCCGGCGGGCTCACCGCCCTGTGGGCGGCACTGGCCTGCGCGAACCTGCTCCAGGCGGTCACGAAGTCGGTCTCCTTCCGCGTCCACAGCGCGCGGGGCGGCGCGACCGCTCCTCCCTCACGGCCCGCCGGGTCACCCTCAGCGGCGGGCGCGGCGCCGGGTCAAGAAGCCCGCGTCGCGGGCCTGGCCGATCAGCCGGAGTGACTTGCGGCGGCCGTGTCCCGTCGCGCTCATCACCGCGAGGACCGGGTCGGCACCCTCCTCCTGCGCCGCGCGGTACTTCTGCGCGACGAGCCACTGCCCCTCGACGCCCCCGGGCCAGACCGTCCGGTCCGGGTTCGGTCCGAGGTCCTCGCGGTCGGGTTCGGCGCCGATCCCGACCGCGTCGAAGAGCGGCGCCTCGATCCAGTCGGCGAGCGAGGTCAGGTCGTCGAGGGACAGCGCCGGCTCGGCCCGTACGTCCTCGATGGAGACACACCCCTCGCACACCACGGCGAGTGCCTCGACCCGGGCGCCGTCGACGAACTCCAGCCGGACCCCGAACCACGCCATGGCCCCGGCGTCGTCCCGCACTTCCCACGCGTGCCACACGGACACGGCGCCGTCGGTCGCAGAGCGATCGGAAAGATTAAGAAAGGATGCTTCCAGCACACACGCAACGTAACCTCATGATCACATTCCATACGAACGAACACGCTTCCCGTCCGGCGCACAGCACCCTGTCAGCGGAGCGGCCGCGGTGCGATGCTGGACTCGAGAGCGACTCCTGAAGATCCCCGCAGATCCCGGAAGGTTCCCGACGATCCCCGAAGGCCCCTCGGACAAGGAGTTCCGCCGTGCTGCGTGTCGCCGTCGTCGGTTCCGGCCCGAGCGGGTGCTACACCGCTCAGGGCCTCGTACAGCAGGATCCGGGCGTGCTCGTCGACGTCCTGGACCGGCTGCCGTGCCCGTACGGCCTGGTGCGGTACGGGGTGGCGCCGGACCACGAGAAGATCAAGTCCCTGCAGAACAACCTGCGGACCGTCCTGGAGCACGAGCGGGTGCGGTTCCTCGGCGGCGTCCAGGTCGGACCCGGTGGGGTGTCGATCGACCGGCTGCGGGAGCTGTACCACGCGGTGGTGTACTGCGTGGGCGCCGCGACCGACCGGCACCTCGGGATTCCCGGCGAGGACCTGCCGGGCAGCTGGTCGGCGACCGAGTTCGTGTCCTGGTACAGCGCCCATCCGGACGCCGTCGACGACGGGTTCGTCCTCGGCGCGCGCTCGGCGGTGGTCATCGGCGTCGGGAACGTCGCGGTGGACGTCACGCGGATGCTGGCCCGGGGCACGGCCGAGCTGAGCCCCACCGACATGCCGCAGGCGGCACTCACCGCCCTCTCCGCGAGCCGGGTCAGGGACATCAGCATGGTCGGGCGGCGCGGCCCCTCGCAGGCCCGCTTCACCACCAAGGAGCTGCGGGAGCTGGGCACCCTGCCCGACACGGAAGTGACCGTCGACCCGGCGGAGCTGGCGCTGGATCCGGCGTACACCGACCCCTCCGGCCTGCCCGCCCCACAGCGCCGCAACGTGGAGGTGCTGCGCGGCTGGGCCGAGGCCCCGGCACGGGACGCCGGCCACCACATCCGGCTGCGCTTCTTCCTGCGCCCCGTCGAAGTCCTCGCCGACGAGGGTCGCGTGGGCGCGGTGCGCTTCGAGCGGACGGCACCCGACGGACAGGGGGGCGTGACGGGCACGGGCCGGTACGAGGACATCGAGGCGCAACTGGTGCTGCGTTCGGTGGGCTATCGCGGAGTGCCCCTGGAGGGGCTGCCGTTCGACCCGGCGACCGGCACCGTCCCGCACCTCGCCGGTCGCGTGCTGCGCGAGGGTGCGGTGGCGCAGGGCGAGTACGTGGCGGGCTGGATCAAGCGGGGCCCCACGGGCGTCATCGGCACCAACCGTCCGTGCGCGAAGGAGACGGTGACGTCGCTGCTGGAGGACGCCTCCGCGCTCGTACGGAAGGAAGTGCCCGAGGACGCGCTCACGGCACTGCGTGCCGAGGGGATCGAGCCGGTCGAGTGGACGGGCTGGTGTGCGATCGAGCGGGCGGAGGCGGAGCTGGGTGCGTCGCTGGGCAGGGGTGTGGTCAAGCTTCCCGACTGGCAGTCACTGATGACCGCCGCGCACGAGAGCGCCCCGTAAGAGGCGCGGGCCTGCAGCGGGAAACGAACCGGCAACACCCCCGAAATCAACAATCTGTTCAAGGAGTCTACGGTCCCGCCCATGACCACAACCGCGCCCGTACACCCCGTCGACGAAGTCCCGCCCGCCCGCCAGTTGGCCGCCTTCGGCCTCCAACACGTACTCGCGATGTACGCCGGCGCCGTGGCCGTCCCCCTGATCGTCGGCGGCGCGATGAAACTGTCCCCCGCCGACCTCGCGTACCTGATCACCGCCGACCTCCTGGTGTGCGGCATAGCCACCCTCATCCAGTGCATCGGCTTCTGGCGCTTCGGCGTACGGCTGCCGATCATGCAGGGCTGTACGTTCGCCGCGGTCTCCCCGATGGTGCTCATCGGGACCACAGGCGGCGGACTGCCCGCGATCTACGGCTCGGTGATCGTCGCAGGGCTCGCGATCGTGCTGTTGGCACCGGTCTTCGGAAGACTCCTCCGCTTCTTCCCGCCCCTCGTCACCGGCACCGTGATCCTGATCATCGGCCTCTCGCTGCTGCCGGTGGCGGGCAACTGGGCGGCCGGCGGCGTCGGTTCACCCGGGTTCGGGGAGCCGAAGAACCTCGCGCTGGCCGCGTTCGTGCTCGCGGTGGTGCTCGGCGTGCAGCGGTTCGCGCCGGAGTTCCTGAGCCGGATCGCCGTGCTGATCGGCATCGCGGTCGGACTCGCGGTGGCGGTGCCGTTCGGGTTCACGGACTTCGACGGGGTCGGGGACGCGGACTGGGTCGGGATCAGCACGCCGTTCCACTTCGGGGCGCCCACCTTCGAGTTCTCGGCGATCGTGTCGATGCTGGTGGTGGCGCTGGTGTGCATGACCGAGACGACCGGTGACTTCATCGCGGTCGGTGAGATGACGGACCGCAAGGTCTCGCCGCGTTCCCTTTCCGACGGTCTGCGTGCCGACGGGCTGTCGACCGTGCTGGGCGGCGTCTTCAACACCTTCCCGTACACGGCGTACGCGCAGAACGTGGGCCTCGTCGGGATGACCCGGGTGCGCAGCCGCTGGGTGGTGGCCACCGCGGGCGGCATCCTCGTGCTGCTCGGTCTGCTGCCCAAGCTGGGCGCGGTGGTGGCGGCGATACCGGCGCCGGTGCTGGGCGGTGCGGGTCTGGTGATGTTCGGAACGGTGGCGGCGAGCGGGCTCAGGACCCTCGCTCAGGTGGACTTCAAGGGCAACAACAACCTGACGGTGGTGGCCGTTTCCGTGGCCATGGGGGTGCTGCCGGTCGGCGTGCCGACGGTCTACGCGAAGTTCCCGGACTGGTTCCAGACGGTGATGAACAGCGGGATCAGCGCGGGCTGTCTGACGGCGATCGTGCTGAACCTGCTCTTCAACCACCTGCCCGTGAAGGCCGATTCAAAGGCCGGCTCGAAGGCTGACTCACATGCCGGTTCAGGCGCCGCCGAGGCGGACGGCCTGCCGGGCGGCGGCGTCGAGAAGACAGTCGAGGAGTCCCGGGAAGAGGCTGTCTAGGTCATCCTTGCGCAGGCCGTTCATCTTGGCCGTGCCCCGGTAGACCTGCTGGAGCACACCGCTCTCGCGCAGCACACGGAAGTGATGCGTGGTGGTGGACTTGGTCACGGGCAGATCGAAGTGCGAACAGGAGAGCTCGTCGCCGACGGCGGCGAGCTCTCGCACGATCTGCAGCCGCATCGGGTCGGAGAGCGCGTGCAGCACGTCTTCCAGACGGATCTCCTCGCGTGTGGGGTGCGGGAGGTCCCGGCTGCTGACAGCGGGGCTGGTCACGGCGGCGCTCCACTTCACTCGGCTCCCCTCATTGTACGAGAAGCCTCGTAATTCTTGTACGAGAACTCTCGTAGTTTGACGCTTCCCGTACTACGATGCCTATCGTACGAGTCGACCGCTGGTCCCCGTGACGAATGGAGTGAGCCGTGAGTGCGCTCTTCGAGCCCTACACCCTGCGCGACGTGACGATCCCGAACCGGGTGTGGATGCCCCCGATGTGCCAGTACTCGGCCTCACCGCAGGGCCCCGACATGGGCGTCCCCAACGACTGGCACTTCGCGCACTACGCGGCCCGCGCGGCCGGCGGCACCGGACTGATCATCGTCGAGGCCACGGGGGTCAGCCCCGAGGGCCGGATCACCCCGTACGACCTGGGCATCTGGAACGACACCCAGGTCGAGGGGCTCCGCCGGATCACGGAGTTCCTGGTGTCGCAGGGCACGGTGCCCGGCATCCAGCTGGGACACGCCGGCCGCAAGGCATCCACCGACCAGCCCTGGCGGGGCGGTGCGCCGGTGGGGTCGGACGCGCACGGGTGGCAGCCGGTGGCGCCGAGCGCGCTCCCGTTCGCCGACGGGCACCCGGTGCCGACCGAGCTGACGGTCGCCGGGATCCAGGAGGTCGTGGGACAGTTCGCGGACGCCGCGCGCCGTGCCCTCGCCGCCGGATTCGAGGTCGCCGAGATCCACGGCGCCCACGGCTATCTGATCAGCGAGTTCCTCTCCCCGTACTCCAACCACCGCACCGACGAGTACGGCGGCTCGTACGAGAACCGCACCCGATTCGCGCTCCAGGTCGTGGACGCCGTACGGGAGGTGTGGCCGGACGACAAGCCGCTGTTCTTCCGTATCTCGGCGACCGACTGGCTGGACGAGAACGGCTGGACCGCCGACGACACGGTCCGCTTCGCCGCCGACCTCCAGCGCCACGGCATCGACCTGCTCGACGTCTCCTCCGGAGGCAACGCCTCCGGCGCCCGTATTCCCGTCGGCCCGGGCTACCAGGTGCCGTTCGCCGCGCGCGTGAAGGCCGAGACGACGTTGCCGGTCGCCGCGGTGGGGCTGATCACCGAAGCCGAGCAGGCCGAGAAGATCATCGCGAACGGCGAGGCGGACGCGGTGCTGCTCGGCCGGGAGCTGCTGCGCAGTCCGTCATGGGCGCGGCACGCGGCGCGGGAGCTGGGCGGGGAGGTGCATGTGCCGGACCAGTACCACCGGTCCGTTTGATCGCCTGCTCGTAGGGGTGGCTGTCCCCCGCGCCCCTGGGCCGGCACGGTCACCTCGGCCGAGATCACCCCGTCGGCACCCGCTGCATGACGGCTCGCTCCAGGTACGGCACGGCCCGCTGGCCGATCACCGCGAGCACGATCGACGCGGCGACGCCCGCCCAGGCGACGGGACCGAGGGGCGTGCAGCCGAAGACGTGGCTGAGGCCGGGCGTCTCGACCAGGACGAAGAGGGCGGCCGCTGAGCCGAGGGCGGTGGCGCGGACCAGCGGGCTGCCCCGGCGGTCGGCCAGGGTCTGGGCGAGCTGCGTGCCGACCACCGCGCACAGGGCCATCGTCGTGGAGCGGCGGGCGGTGCCGGGGGTGAAGCGGCCGATCAGCCAGGCGCACGTGGCGCCCATGGTGGTGGTCAGGGCGCGGTGCCGGATCTTGCGGATCAGGGGTGCGCCCAGGAGGGAGGTGCCGAGGGGTTCGGTGCCTTCGGGGAGGGCGGGGTCGCGTTGGCCGGGCTCGGTGCCCTCGGCGGCGGCATGACCGTCCCGGCCCGGTTCGCTGCCGTCTTCCTTCGGTGTCACCGCCACCGCCATGGCCGGGAACAGGTCCGTGAACAGGTTGACCAGCAGCATCTGGCGGGTGGACAGGGGCGACGCGCCCGACAGGAGGGTGCCGAGGAGGCCGAAGCCGACCTCGCCCGCGTTGCCGCCGATCAGGATGGCGATGGCGTCGGCGACGCTGTGCCACAGGGCCCGACCCTCGGCGACGGCCTCGATGAGGACCGTGAGGTCGCCGTCGGTGAGGACGAGGTCGGCCGCGTTGCGGGCGGCCGCGGAGCCCCGGGCGCTGATGCCGACGCCGATGTCGGCGGCACGGATCGCCGCGGCGTCGTTGGCGCCGTCGCCGACCATGCCGACCACCCGGCCGGCGTCCCTCAGCGCCTCGATGACCTGGAGCTTCTGCTCGGGGGCGACCCGGGCCACCACACCCATGTCACGCAGCAGCCGGGCGCGTTCCTCCCGGCCCGCGGACGCCAGTTCATCGCCCGTGACCACGCCGGTGTCCTCGGGCCAGCCCAGTTCCGCGGCGATCGCGCGGGCGGTCTGCGGATGGTCGCCGGTCAGCATGACGGGTCGTACGCCCGCCTTGCGCAGGCCCTCGACGAGGGCCGTGGACGTGTCGCGCGCGACATCGGCGAGGGCGAGCAGGCCGGTGAACTCCAGCTCCCGCAGGGGCTGTTCCAGGACGTCCGCCGCCTCGTCCGACGCGTCCAGGGGGCGCCGGGCCACCGCGAGGACGCGCAGTCCGTCGCCGGCCAGCCGCTGCGCCGTCTCCGTCGCCGACGACGGCAGGTCGGCACAGGCGGGCAGCACCGTCTCGGGGGCGCCCTTGACCACGAGTACCGGGCGGCCGTCCTCGGCCCGGCCGACGGCGGCGGCGTAGCCCCGGCCGGCTTCGAAGGGCAGACCCTCGCTCTGGGTCCACTCCGGGTCGGGGCCCGCCGCGTCGAGTACGGCCTCGTCGGTGGCGTGCACCGGCCGGTCGGAGCCGCCGTTGAGCTGCGGGCAGGCGCGGGCCGCGACCCGCAGGGTGCCGTCGGCCTCGTCCGGCTTGCGGACGGTGCCGTCGGTGTCGGCCACGCGCACCAGGCGCAGCCGGTTCTCGGTGAGGGTGCCGGTCTTGTCGAAGCAGATGGTGTCCATCCGGCCGAGCGCCTCCAGGGTGCGCGGCGCCCGGACGAGAACGCCGCGGCGGCTCAGCCGGCGGGCGGCCGCCAGCTGTGCCACGGTCGCCACCAGCGGCAGCCCCTCGGGGACGGCGGCCACGGCCACGGCCACGCCGCCGCTCACCGCACGGCGGATCGGCGTGCCGCGCAGCAGCGACAGGGCGGTCACCCCGGCGCCGCCCGCGAGGGTCAACGGCAGCGCCTTGTCGGTGAGTTCCCGCAGCCGGGCCTGGACTCCGGCGGACGGCGGCTTGCGAGAGGCGAGGGCCACGGCCCGGGCTGCCTCCGTGCGGTCCCCGGTGTCCACCACGACGGCCCGGGCCTGCCCGGCCACCACGGTCGTACCCTCGAACACCATGCAGCGGCGGTCCGGCACCGCCGCGTCCGGCGTCGGGTCGGTCCCCTTGTCGGCGGCCAGGGACTCCCCGGTGAGCGCGGACTCGTCCACCTCCAGGCCGTCCGTCCACACCAGACGGGCGTCGGCGGGCACCACGTCGTCGGCCCGGAGCTCGATCAGGTCGCCCGGGCGGAGCTTGGCGGCGTCCACGAGATGCGGCTCGGGCTCCGGTTCGTCGGTCGTGACGCGTGCCTTGCGCTTCTGCTTCGCCAGCAGCCCGGACAGCGCCCGCTCGGCCCGCATCCGCTGGATGCCGCCGACCAGCGCGTTCAGGTCGAGCGCGCCGACGACCAGCAGGGCGTCCACGACGGAGCCGAGGATCGCCTCGGCCGCCGAGCCGACGGCCAGCACCGGGGTCAGGGGGTCGTCGAGTTCGCCGCGCACGGCCCGGGCGAGTCGCAGCGGCCCGCTCACCGGCGCCAGCGCGCGCTTCTCGCCCATCGTTCGGATCGCCTTGCGCGCACGGTCGGTGAGCTGCTCGGGCAGGGTCGGCTCCGGCTCCGCCTCGTGTTCATGCTCCAGCCGGTCGCGGACCTCGGTGGGCTCCAGTTCGTGCCAGGCCACGCGCGGACGGGGGTGCGGGGCCCGGGCCACCGCCACGCCCAGGGCCGCTCGCACGCCGGTCAGCAGGGCCCATGCCGCGCTCACGTCCACCGGTGTGTGACGGAGCCCGGGCCACGGCGTACGGCGGCCACGGCCGGACTGGCCGATGGCCACCAGGAGCCCGGACAGCGCGGCCCCCGACCGCGCCAGGACCTGCGACCTGCGGCCGACCCCGCGAGCGGCCGGGACCGCCCGCAGCAGCCGCCACACGTCGGCCAGACCGTGCGGGGCCAGCACGTCCGCCCCCCAGACGAGGGCGCCTTCGCCGTCGGTGAGGGCGACGGCCACATCGCCGCTGAGCAGCCCGTCGAACACGTCCTCGTCGCCCGCCCCCGGCCGGGCGACCGTGACGACCACGCCGTCGTCGGCGCGCAACGCGTTCACCACATCGCTCAGCGACCGCTCGTCGCTCACCACCTGGTCGGCGAGGTTCGTGAAATCGGCCAGGGCGGGATCGTCCACCATCACCACGCGCAGGCCCGCCCGCCGGGCCGCGTCCAGCACGGTCTCCGCCCAGGGGTCCGCGCCGGCTCCGCGGGTCCGCAGCGCGCTCGGATGCAGCACGATCGTGTCGGCCATCTCCAGCTGCCGCAGCCTCTCGGGGTCCCGCACCAGGACGCCCGTACGGGACAGCGCACAGCTCAGTACGGCGTGGAAGGCGGCGGGCCCGTAGCGGGCGGCCTTGGGGGAACCCGCGAGCACGGCCTCGGCCGCCTCGGTGCCGTCGTGCTTGACCAGCAGCGTGGCCAGGGCGCCGACGAGGCTGCCGGTCTCGGCGTGCGCCGCGTACTCCTGGGCCGGGGAGGTGCGCAGCGGCGGGCGCGGGCAGTGGCCGCCGGCCACGCTGCACCGCTCGGGCACACAGACCTCGTCGTGGACCATGTCGAACGCGGCCGCGCGCGCCACCGTGTCCGCCAGCTGCAGCGAGCGCAGCGAACCGTCCAGCACCAGAGCGGTGGGGGTCCGGCCGGCACCGTGGACGGCCGCGTTGACGACGGCCAGCACCAGATCCATGCGCGTACGGCCGAGCCGGGCGCGCAGCCAGCCGCGAAAGCGCGGGTTCTCCCGCGCCAGCGTCACCAGCGCGGTCACCGACCTGGGCGTGGTCGGCAGGCGCATCCCGTAGCCGATGAACGCGGCCGCGATGCCGATGCCGTCGGCGGCGAGTGTCGCGGCGGCCGCCCGTACTCCGGCGGGGTCGGCCGGGTGCGGGATCTCCTCCACCGCCTCGTCCGTCTGGGCCAGGCCGTGCCGGGCCGCGATCTCGGACGCCTTCTCCACCACTCGGTCGCTGACGGACTCCTCGACGGCGGTCACCACCAGTCGGCCGAGGCCGCCGTCCCAGTAGGCGAGGGCCACGTCGGGCCGCTCCAGCAGCGCTGCGGCGACCCGGCGCGCCACGCGTTCCGTCCCCCCCTGCCGCCGTACGTGCTCCGGTGCCGCGGGCCGCAGTGCGAGGTGGATCCGGGTGCCGGAGCGCCAGGGGTGCGAGCGCAGCGGCAGCGTGTTGCGGGCGACCCGCACGACCCGCGCCGCGGAGTCGGCGCTCCGTACGCCTGCCCGGGCCGTCCCTGCCACGGCTCCCGCGGCGGCCCCCACCGCGGGGGCGGCTCCTCTGGCGAGCAGCCGAGGGCCGGCCGCGACCAGTCCGGCCGCGGCGGCCGCCGGACGTGTGACTGTGCGTGTGAGGAGTCCCAGAACCATTCGCTCACCCTCGGCCGGTCGTACGGTGACATCGCCTTTCGTGGGGCCCGGGTTCCCGCAAAACGGCATGTCATCCGCCCACAGGTGCCCCGGACACCTTCCCGGGGCACCCGCGGCGAGGGCTGATCGTGTGCGGCGGGCGGATCGCGAGGGCCGAAGGCGTCGCCTGGCCCGACCCCCAGCGGTCCACGGGGATCAACCTGTCGTACAGGCCGTCCCGTTGAGCGTGAGCGCGCCCGGCGCCGCGCTGTTGCCGGTGTGGTTCGCCTGGTAGCCGATGCTGACGCTCGCCCCTGGTGCGAGGGCCGCGTTGTAGGAGGCGTTGGTCGCCGTCACCGCGCCGGAGGCCGGGGTGTACGTGGCTCCCCAGCCGTTGGTGATCGTCTGGCCGGCGGGCAGGGTGAGGCCGAGCCGCCAGCCGTTGACCGCCGTCGTGCTCGTGTTGGTGATCGTCACGGAGGCGGTCAGGCCCGTGTTCCAGGCGTTGGTGGTGGCGCTCACCTTGCAGGTGCCGGGCTGGGGCTGGGGTGCGGGGCCGCCGCTGTCGAAGCCGAAGAAGGTGAGGACCCGGGCCGCCATGCCCTGGCTGTAGAGGTTGTGGCCGACGCCCTGGAGGCTGATCGCCTCGACGGGTGCCCGGTCGCCGGTGCCGCCGTAGCGGGTGCGGGTCCAGCCGGACTGGGGTGTGTCCGTGGCGGCCGGGGTCTGGCCGGCGCCGTGGACGTTCGTCCACTGCTTGATCATCTCGCCGAAGTTGGCGTAGCGCAGGACGTCGTCCTCGGTGCCGTGCCACAGCTGCATGCGCGGGCGGGGGCCGGTGTAACCGGGGTAGGCGCCGCGCACGAGGGCTCCCCACTCCTGCGGCGTGTGCGTCACGGTGCCGTTGGCGCAGGCGCTGTTCCACTCGGAGCCGTCGGTGGTGGCGAAGCAGCCGAAGGGGACGCCCGAGAAGGCTGCGCCCGCGGCGAACACGTCGGGGTAGTCGCCGAGCAGGACGTTGGTCATCATCGCGCCGGAGGAGATGCCGGTGGCGAAGACGCGGCCGGTGTCGGCGTCGTAGGTGCGGGTGACCCAGTCGACCATGGACTTGATGCCGACGGGGTCGCTGCCGCCGTCGCGCTTGAGCGCCTGCGGCGAGGAGACGTCGAAGCACTTGCTGCTGCGGGTGACGGACGGGTAGATCACGATGAAGCCGTACTGGTCGGCGAGCGTGTCGTACTCGGTGCCGTTGTACATGTCCGGGCCGGAGCCGGTGCACCAGTGCACGGCCACCAGGACGGCCGGGTTCGCTGTGACGCTGTCCGGCACGTACAGGTACATGCGCAGGTTGCTGGGGTTGGTGCCGAAGTCGGTGACCTCGGTGAGCGTCGCGGTGGGGACCACGTCGGCGGCCTCGGTGCGGGCGGCGGCCGCGGGGGCGGTGACGAGCAGTGCCGCGAGCAGCGGCAGGAGGGCCGCGAGGGCGACGAGTAACGCCTGGAGCGGTCTTCTCACGGTGGTGCCGGTGGGGGTGGGCACGTCCTTGTCCCTTCTGGCGCTGTCTGTACCGGTCAGCAGGAGCTGTTGGTCTGGGTCACCAGGCCGAGCTTCCAGGGGAGTTGGGAGTAGTCGCCGCCGGCGGCGGGGTCCATCCCCTGGTAGAGGAACCGAAGGCGGCAGGGGTTGATCGTGAGGGTCTGGTCGACGCCGTCGCGGATCATCTCGCCGTGGCTGAAGTCCGTGGTCCACGCGGGCTGTCCAGGCCCGAACGTCACGTTGGTCGATCGTATGAAGGGGTTGGCCTCGGTCTCCGCCAGCGGTGTCCAGGCGCCGCCCGGGCTGTCGGCCGTCCAGGCGCGGAAGTAGCGCCGCCAGTCGGAGCCGGTCGCCAGCGCCTCGACGAGCATGAGGTACTTGCCGCTGCTGCCGAGGCGGTAGACGTTGCTCCCCTCGAAGAGGTCGAAGCGGTTCGGTTCGGACAGGACGATGGTCGTGTCGCGGAAGCCGTTGGGGAACTCGGCGACCGTGGTGCGCGAGCGGTACTCGTGGCCGTTGCCGTCGGAGGAGAACAGATAGCAGTCGGTGTCGTCGCAGATGACCCAGTAGTCGAGCCAGCCGCCGGGGCCCTTGTTCTCCGTGACGATCGGCGGCTCGGCGTCGACAAAGTTCCGCGGCGCGCTCCAACTGCCCGGATCCGAGGGGTCGTCGGTGGTGGAGAAGCTCGGCAGCGGGCTCTGGTAGACCATGTACCACTTCTTCTGCGGCGCGAAGTAGAACACCTGGGGAGCGGCGACGTACCGGTTGCCGATGGCGGGGTTGGTGTCGAGGAACGTCTGTGGTGCGGCGGCCGCCTGGGACCAGTCGGTGAAGCTGGTGTGGGCCAGGCTCCATCGCCCGGAGGTGTCGGCCGTCGTCATGTAGACGTGCCAGCGGTTGTGGTGGCGCAACACCGTCGGGTCCTTGACCGAGACGATCGGATGCGCGGCGTCCGGCTTCGGCGCGATCAGTGGTCCGCTGGACGACCAGGCGAAGGAGCCGGGGAGCGGTCCGGCCCGGTCCGCCCCTGGGCTGCCGGCGGCGGCACGGTCCGGGGATACGGCCACGACGCCGAAGGCCAGCAGAGTGAGCACCAGCGCGCTGATCAACGTACGCATACGTGGAGTCGGCATGGCCTCGCCCTCTCGCAGGAACAACGCCCGGAGGGCATCGTGGCATGGACACGCTCATCATGGAAGCGCTCCCACGGCAGGCGCGAAGAGAGCCCTTACCTCCCACCAGGACTGAGTGGATTCTTTTGCGCAAAGCGTTGACCAGAAAGCGCTTGCCCTCTACGTTCCGTTCAACAGGCTGACCGAGCCGCACCGCCGCACCCCCACACGGTCACCCTGCCCGCGCGCGGCGTTCTGTATGACACACACCGTTCACGTACACGATCGAGTAAGTCCTTCTGAAGGGACGCACCCGCATGCGTACTCTCCCCCCACGTGCACGCCCGCAAAGAACCGCGCTGGTGACGGCGGCCGCGGCCGCTCTCGCCACCGCCGCCGTCCTCGTCCTGCCGCAGCCCGCCGGGGCCGCCGAGACCTCACCGGTCGGATTCGGGGCCGGGACGACCGGTGGCGGCAGCGCCTCGGCGGTGACGGTCTCGACGCTGGACGCCTTCAAGACGGCGGTCACCGGCAGTTCGGCCAAGGTCGTCCGGGTCAACGGCCTGATCTCGCTGAGCGGTCAGGTCGACGTCGGCTCCAACACCACGGTCCTCGGCGTCGGTTCGTCGTCGGGGTTCACCGGGGGCGGGCTGCGGCTGAAGAACGTCACGAACGTCGTGGTCCGCAACCTGAACATCAGCAAGCCCGTGGCGCCGTCCGACGGCATCACGGTCCAGGCGTCGACGAAGGTGTGGATCGACCACAACTCCTTCTCGGCCGACCGTGATCACGACAAGGACTACTACGACGGTCTGCTGGACATCAACCACGGCTCGGACAACGTCACGGTGTCCTGGAACACCTTCAAGGACCACTTCAAGGGCTCACTGGTCGGACACAGCGACAACAACGCGAGCGAGGACACCGGGCACCTGAAGGTGACGTACCACCACAACCACTTCAGCAACGTCTACTCGCGCATCCCCAGCCTGCGCTTCGGCACCGGGCACTTCTACAACAACTACGTGGCCGGCGCGGACACCGCCTGCCACTCGCGCATGGGCGCACAGATGCTCGTGGAGAACAACGTCTTCCGCGACACCAAGATCGCCGTCACCACGAACCGCAGCAGCGACGTGGACGGCTACGCCAATCTGCGCGGCAACGATCTCGGCGGGGCCGCGACCGAGATCTCCCGGGTCGGCACCTTCACCACGCCGCCCTACAGCTACGCCGCCGAGTCCGCGTCCACCGTCGTCGCCTCGGTGACGTCCGGCGCGGGCGCCGGAAAGATCTGACCACCCCCCAACTGGAAGAAGGCATCCGGGACATGACTTCACCAGCAAAGCCCCGCTCCCGCCGGCGCGCACTGACCGGCGGTCTGGCCGCACTCGGCCTCTCGTCTGTCATGATCACGACTATCGGAGTACCGCCGGCGAGCGCCGCCACCTGGCCGACGCCCAACGGCAGCCAGGGGACCTCCGCCACCATCTCCGTGTCCGGCACCAAGGACTACGGCATGAAGCGGTTCTACGGCACCGGGGACCTGGCCGGTGACGGCCAGGAGGAGGGCCAGGACCCGATCTTCAAGCTCGCGGCCGGCGCGACGCTGAAGAACGTCATCATCGGCGCACCCGGCGCCGACGGCATCCACTGCGAGGGCAACTGCACGCTGCAGAACGTGTGGTGGGAGGACGTCGGCGAGGACGCCGCCACCTTCCGGGGCGGCTCCACGTACAACGTGATCGGCGGAGGCGCGAAGAAGGCGGCCGACAAGGTCTTCCAGCACAACGGGCCCGGCACGGTGAACATCTCCAACTTCGCCGTCAGCGAGTTCAAGACGCTGTACCGCTCCTGCGGTGACTGCTCCACGCCGTACACCCGCAAGGTCAACCTCAGCAACATCGAGGTGACCGGCACGGGCTCCACGGCCCGCCTCGTCGGCATCAACGTCAACCGGGGCGACGTGGCGACCCTGCGCGGCATCACGATCCTCAACGACGCGAGCCGCAAGGTCATCCCCTGCCAGAAGTACAACAACAACACCGCCGTGGGTACGGGTCCGGACAGCACGAACTGCCTGTACTCCACTTCGGATATCACCTACAGGTAGACCTCGCTCGCCCACATGTCGGTCTCACACATGGGTGAGTCACACGCAGGTCGGTCTCACACATGTGGGCCACACACAGGTCGGTCTCACACATGTGGGTCACACACCGGTAGGTCTCACACATAGGTGGTCCCCCCCGGGGAGGGCGGCCGTACGAAGCGTCCCCGCACGGCGCTTCGTACGGCCGCCTCGTCATTTCTGGCCGGTACGCGCGCGTGGAGCTTCGACGGCAGCCCGGTCGTCACGCGCGGGTGTGTCCTCGGCCAGCTCCCGCCGGTAGTCGGCGTACGCCGCCCGCAGTCGCGTGCCCGGCCAGTCGGCCGGGAGGAGTTCGGGGGGCAGCACCGGGTCGGCGAGCAGGTGCCGCACGACGGCCGCGAAGGCGGTGAAGCGGTCGGACGGCCGGCGGGCGTGCGTGACATGGGTGAGCAGGGCGCGCCCCGTCTCTCCCCACACGTCCAGCGACCACAGGCTCGCCGCCAGCTCTCGCGCCGGGCGGTCGGGGCGGGCCGTGCAGCGCTCGGCGACCTGGTCGAGTTCGTCCGGCAGGGGGCGGAGCAGGTTGGCCGGTCGCAGCCAGACGCCCTCACGCAGCTCGGCGAGCCGGAGCCGGGTCAACTCGTTGCGCAGGTCGGCGCGTTCGGCGGGACCGCGGCCCGTGGCGGTGACCACGACCATCTCCCAGTCTCCGCGCCAGGGCCGGGTCGCGGGGTGGACGGCGTCGTCCTGGCGCCGCTGGCGTTCCAGCAGCCGGTCGCTGAGCCGGTAGACCGTGTCGGCGCGCCGCAGGTCTCCGGCCGCCACCATCCGGCTGAGCGCGGCCCGCACGGTGGATCCCGCGATCCCGAACGGCTCCACACTGCGCACCACATCCTTCACCGGCAGCTCGGGCGGATGCAGACCCAGCAGCAGGCTCAGGACGACCGACCGGGCGGACAGCGGGCGCAGTCCCACCTCTCCGGCCTGCGGTGACGCGTTGTTCGGCATGGCGACGACTGTACGGGGCGGGGCGACGGTGACGTATTACAGGATTGCTGCAACCGCAGCCGTAGTGCAACACTGGCGGCATGGTCTCGATACCCGCGCAGGAGCAGTCCGGTGCCTCGCTGGAGCAGCCCGGCGTCACGCAGGAGCCGACCGGACTCACGCAGGAGTCAGCCGTACTCACGCAGGAGCCGACCGGGCGGTACGCCACCCACGACGTCACCAACCAGCCCCCTCCCCTGGCCCCCTACGACGCGTCCGAGGACACGGCCCTGTTCGAAGGGCTGCGCCGTGAGGGCGCCGGGTGGGCCGAGGAGGACATCCGGCGGCTCGGGCTGCGGGCCGGGAGCGCCGAGGCACAGGAGTGGGGCGAGCTGGCCAACCGGCACGAGCCGGAACTGCGTACGCACGACCGGTACGGCCGTCGCGTCGACGAGGTCGAGTTCCATCCGAGCTGGCATCACCTGATGCGGGTCGCGGTCGCCGAGGGGCTTGCGGGGGCGCCCTGGGCGGACGAGCGGCCCGGCGCCCATGTCGCCCGGACGGCCGGCGGGCTGGTGTGGGGGCACACCGAGGCCGGGCATGGCTGCCCGACGTCGATGACCTACGCCGCCGTCCCCGTGCTCCGTCGGCAGCCCGAGCTCGCGAAGGTCTACGAACCCCTGCTGACCAGCCGGGAGTACGACCCGGAGCTGCGCGTGCCGACCGAGAAGCGGGGTCTGCTGGCGGGCATGGGGATGACCGAGAAGCAGGGTGGCTCCGATGTCCGCACGAACACCACGACGGCGACGCCGACCACCGAGCCCGGCATGTACACGCTGCGCGGGCACAAGTGGTTCACCTCGGCGCCCATGTGCGACGTCTTCCTGGTGCTGGCGCAGGCTCCCGGCGGCCTGTCCTGCTTCCTCGTGCCGCGCGTCCTGCCCGACGGCAGCCGCAACACCTTCCGCATCCAGCGCCTGAAGGACAAGCTGGGCAACCGTTCCAACGCCTCCTCCGAGCCCGAGTTCGACGGGACCGTCGCCTGGCTGGTGGGGCCCGAGGGGCGCGGAGTCAAGACGATCATCGAGATGGTCAACTGCACCCGCCTGGACTGCGTGATGTCGTCGGCGACGCTGATGCGCAAGACGCTCGTCGAGGCGGGGCACCATGTGCGGCACCGCCGCGCGTTCGGGGCCCGGCTGCTCGACCAGCCGCTGATGCGCAACGTGCTCGCCGACCTGGCGCTGGAGTCCGAGGCCGCCACGACGCTCACGCTACGGCTGGCCGGCGCGGCCGACCGGGCGGTGCGCGGGGACGACGCGGACGGGGCCGAGGCGGCGTTCCGCCGGATCGCCACCGCCGTCGGCAAGTACTGGGTCACCAAGCGAGGGCCCGCCTTCACCGCCGAGGCCCTGGAGTGCCTGGGCGGCAACGGCTACGTCGAGGAGTCGGGCATGCCCCGCCACTATCGCGAGGCTCCGCTGCTGTCGATCTGGGAGGGCTCGGGGAACGTCAACGCCCTCGACGTGCTGCGAGCGTTGAGCAGGGAGCCGGCCACCGTCGAGGCCCTCTTCGCCGAACTCGCCCTGGCGCAGGGGGTGGACGCCCGGCTGGACGCGGCCGTCACCCGTCTGAAGGGCCTGCTCGCGGCCGGTTCCGAGGCCGGCGCCCGCCGCCTGGTCGAGCAGATGGCCCTGGCCCTCCAGGCATCCCTCCTGGTCCGGCACGCCCCCGCGCCGGTTGCCGACGCCTTCTGCGCGAGCCGGCTCGGCGGCGACTGGGGGCATGCGTTCGGGACTCTGCCGGAAGCCGCCGATGTAGACGGGATTTTGGCGCGGGCGCTGCCGGGTGGGGTGTGAGGCGCGGCTCCTCGTGGTCGGGCGGGGGCCCTTAGGGCTCGGGGCCACCTGAGTGAGGTGGAGCGGGGCAGGGCTGATCGGGCGGGGGAGGCCGCAGGGCGCGGAGCTGGGCAGGGCTGATCGGGCGGAACATCGCCGGGCTCGACCCGGGCGCGCCGCCAGGTGGCCGGGCCCGCGGACCGGGCCACCGCCTCCGCCCAGGCGGACATGGTCTGCGGGTCGCCGCGTCCTCTGCTGTCAGAGGGAGGTCGTAGGCGACAGCCAGCCTGTGTCAGGGCCCTGACCGCCCGGGACCCGGACTACCGGCGTTCTGACAGGAGTCCCCCGCGGGCGCAGCAACGCACGGACCCGAGGGACGGGCCTACGGGAGGAGCTCGCCCGGCCCGTGGCCGCCGGCTCGGGGGGCCGCCGACCGCCCTCGGGCGCAGCCGAGCCCACCGCATCCCCTGGCGGTCCGGGCCGCCGGGCATCCAACCCTGCGCCGCCGGGACGCCGTACGGCGCGATCGGACAGGCCGGGCGATCAGGCCATTTCACGGGTACGGCAGCCACGCCCCTTCGCCCACCCCGCGTACAGCCGTCAGCCTGTCGTCCGCCCACCCCACAGGGGGCCGAACCGTGCCCACTCGTAGCCCCACTGGTCGATGCGCCGGCTCTCCAGGCGACTGCGGAGGGCGCGCCCGGCGACGAAAGGTACGCAGGCGGCGCAGACTCCCGCGAGACCGCCGACCAGAGTGGCCCGGGTGCGGGCCTCGGAGGCGGTGGCGGGCTGGGTCACCATGCGGCCCTGCGGGTCCGTCCAGACGGTGACCGGCGTGCCGACGCCGCTGCCGGGCCGGACGCGGGCCTGTCCGGTGTGCGCGGAACCGTCCTGTGCGCTCCAGCGGACCTTCGCCCACACGCTCGCGCCGCTCGACGTGCCGGAGCGCGCGTCGGTCGTGCCCGGCGCCCGCTCGGTGAGCAGGGCGACGACGGGGCGCCACTCGACGCGCTCCCTGGCCATCCCCTGCTCCACCGTGCCGGCCGTCGCCAGGCCGGCGAGCACTCCGGCGAGGACGGTGAGCGCCCAGGCGGCGAGCAGCACCCAGGCCTCCACCGCGTCGGCCCGGCGCTTGAGCGGATTGCGCCGCCACCGCCACAGCCACACCTTCGGACCACGGAACGCCATCGAAGGCTTCCTCCTCCTGAGCGCACGAACCTGCCGGACCCACCTCCCTCCCATACGGGAGAGGGCAGGCGGATGCTCACTGCACGTACCGGGAGACGACCGTGGCACGGGTCACGCGGTCCCCGCGGATGTCTGCCGGAAAACCCCCGCGGCTCGCGGCTGCGAGCTATCATCGCCGCCCTGACCTGCGATGTCGGCCTTTCCAGAGGTGACTGTCAGTGCTGGGGTGCAGACTGGCCGGTACCTGAGACAAAGACGTCGCGGAGGTGATCGGCATGACCGAGGTACTGCTCGCCGTGGGCACGCGCAAGGGGCTGTTCATCGGGCGGAGGCGAGGTGGCACCTGGGAGTTCGACGAGAGTCCCTACTTCAACGCCCAGGCCGTGTACTCGGTCGCCATCGACACGCGGGGCGAGCGTCCGCGGCTGCTGGCGGGCGGCGACAGCGCCCACTGGGGCCCGTCCGTGTTCCACTCCGACGACCTGGGCCGCACATGGACCGAACCGGCCCGGCCGGCCGTCAAGTTCCCGAAGGACACGGACGCTTCCCTGGAGCGCGTGTGGCAACTGCACCCGGCGGCCGCGGAGCCGGACGTGGTGTACGCGGGCACGGAGCCGGCCGCGCTGTACCGCTCGGAGGACCGCGGCGAGACCTTCGAGCTGATCCGCCCGCTGTGGGAGCACCCGACCCGGTCGAAGTGGGTGCCGGGCGGCGGCGGTGAGGGCCTGCACACCGTGCTCACCGACAAGCGCGACCCCCTGGCCGTGACGGTCGCCGTCTCGACGGCCGGCGTCTTCAAGACGGCCGACGGCGGTGCGAGCTGGGTTCCGTCCAACTCCGGTGTCTCCGCCGTTTTCCTGCCGGATCCGAACCCGGAGTTCGGCCAGTGCGTGCACAAGATCGCACAGGACGCGGCGACTTCGGACCGCCTCTATCTGCAGAACCACTGGGGCGTGTACCGCAGCGACGACGCGGGCGCGCACTGGACGGACATCGGCGAGGGCCTGCCGTCCACCTTCGGCTTCGCGATGGCCGCACACCCCCACCGCGGCGAGACGGCGTACGTCTTCCCGATCAACGCCGATTCCGACCGCGTGCCCGCCGACCACCGATGTCGTGTCTTCCGTACGGCGGACGCGGGCAAGACCTGGGAGCCGCTGTCGGCAGGACTGCCGCAGGAGGACCACTACGGCACGGTGCTGCGCGACGCCATGTGCACGGACGACGCGGACCCGGCAGGCGTGTACTTCGGCAACCGCAACGGCGAGGTGTTCGCGTCGGCCGACGACGGCGACAGCTGGCGGCAGCTGACGTCGCATCTGCCGGACGTGCTGTGCGTGCGGGCCGCGGTGATCGCATGAGCCGTCCGAGGTGGCGGGGCTTACGGGCCGGCCTTGGCCACCGGTTGATCACCGCTGCCGGTACGGCAGTAGGGTGACGGCCGTGGCACCACGACCCTTGCATGAAATCCTCGAGGCGGGCTGGGCGAAGGCCCTGGAACCCGTTGCCGATCGGATCGCCGCGATGGGCGACTTCCTGCGCGCGGAGATCGCCGCGGGACGCACCTATCTGCCGGCCGGGCCGAACGTCCTGCGGGCCTTCCAGCAGCCCTTCGACGACGTACGGGTCCTGATCGTCGGACAGGACCCGTATCCGACCCCGGGACATGCCGTGGGGCTGTCGTTCTCGGTCGCGCCCGAGGTGCATCCGCTGCCCGGCAGCCTCATCAACATCTATCGGGAGCTGAACGCCGACCTGGGGCTGCCGCAGCCGTCCAACGGCGATCTGACGCCGTGGACCCAGCAGGGCGTGCTGCTGCTCAACAGGGCGCTCACGACGGCCCCGCGCAAGCCGGCCGCTCATCGCGGCAAGGGCTGGGAGGAGGTCACCGAACAGGCCATACGGGCGCTCGCCGCCCGTGGCAAGCCGCTGGTGTCCATTCTCTGGGGCCGCGACGCCCGCAACCTCCGCCCGCTGCTCGGCAACCTCCCGTCGGTGGAGTCCGCCCACCCGTCCCCCATGTCCGCCGACCGCGGCTTCTTCGGCTCCCGCCCGTTCAGCCGGGCCAACGACCTGCTGATCCGACAGGGAGGACAGCCGGTGGACTGGCGCCTGCCGTGACCGACGTCTCCGGGTTCCTCGCCGTCGACTCCGGAGGGTCCGGGATGCGTGTCGTCGTCGGCACCGTCGGCCAGGGGGCGCTGGCACGGCGGGAGTCCGGCGAGCCCGTGCGAACCGGGGGGCGGGGCATCGACGCCGGGCATCTGATGGAGCAACTGGTGCCCATGGTCCGGGCGTTGGTGGCCGAGACCGGTGTCGCTCGGCTGGGGGCGGCCGTGGTCGGTGCCGCCGGGCTCGCCTCCCTGGGGGACGGACTGCGCGCCGAGCTGCCCGCCGCGTTGGAGCGGGAGTTCGGCATCGGGCGCCTCGCCCTGGCCGCCGATGCCGTCACCGCCTATGTGGGCGCCCTCGGGCCCCGTGCCGGCGCCGTGGTCGCCGCCGGTACGGGGCTGATCGCGATCGGCACCGACCTGACGCGCTGGCGCCGCGCGGACGGCTGGGGGCATCTGCTCGGCGACTGCGGCAGCGGTGCCTGGATCGGACGGGCCGGGCTGGAGGCGGCGCTGCGCGCGCACGACGGGCGGCCCGGTGGGTCGGCCCGGCTGCTGGCCCGCGCCGAGGAGTCGTTCGGCCCGGTGCGGGGGTTGCCCGGCAAGCTCTATCCGCGCCCGGACCGTCCCGCCGTCCTCGCCTCCTTCGCCCCGCACGTGGCCGCCTGCGCCGACGGCGACCCGGTGGCCGCGGAGATCGTGCGGGCCGCCGCACGGCACATGGCCGAAGCGGCGGCCGCCGTCTGCCCCACCTCCGGAGAGCCCCAAGTCGCGCTCACCGGGGGCCTGTTCAAGATGGGCACCCCTCTTCTCGTACCGTTGGAAGAGGAGTTGTCGAAGCGGCTGCCGCACGCGCGGCGGGTGTCGGCCGCCGGGGATCCGTTGCAGGGGGCGGTACGTATCGCGACCGACCTGGCGGCGAACGCGTTCACTCTTCCGGGTGACGAGGCGATGCTCTGCGTGGTGACCGGAAAGAGGGACTGATCCACCTACGCCGTCCGCTTCCGCACCGCACGTAACTCAATCAGACAAATGCGGACGGATACCGCTCACCTGCACCCTCCCCGAACAGGGGAGCCCAAGAAGCCAGTAACATGCGTCGCCATGAGCTCCCCCACTGGGCCCGCGTCCGGCCTGCCAGTACGAATGCCGCGACCTCGTCAGCCCGGGCGGCACCGCCGACCCGAGCCCCTGGCGGCTCCCGAAGGCGCGCCCGCGCTCGTCCTCGCGGTGCCGGGCACGCCGAGTGCCGCCACCCGCGGCCTGGCCGAGGAGGTCGTGAGCATCGCCCGCTCCGAGCTCCCCGGTCTCGACGCCCGGATCGGGTACGTCGACGGCGACGACGTGGAGTTCCCCACGCTCCAGTCCGTGCTCGTGCACGCCGCCGAGGAGCGCATCGCCCGCTATGAGCAGGCGATCGCCGCAGGTGTGGAGGTCAAGGAGCCGGAGGGCCCGGTCGCCGTCGTCGTGCCACTGCTGGCCGGCCCGGACAGCGCGCTGCTGCGCGTCATCCGCCAGGCCGTGATGGACAGCCGGGTCGCGGCCGACCTCACCGATGTGCTCGGCCCGCACCCGCTGCTCGCCGAGGCGCTGCACGTGCGGCTGTCGGAGGCCGGTCTGGCCCGCGCCGACCGTGCCCGGCTGTTCACCGTGGCCACGGCCGCGGACGGCATCATCCTCGCCTCTGTGGGCGGCGAGGAGGCCGTGCAGGCGGCCGGGATCACCGGCATGCTGCTCGCCGCGCGCCTGGCTGTGCCGGTGATGGCGGCGGCCCTGGACCAGGACGGCTCGATCACGGCCGTCGCCGAGCAGCTGCGGTCCTCGGGCTCGCAGCAGCTGGCGCTGGCGCCGTACCTGATAGGGCCGGAGATCGACGCGAGCCTGATCGCGCAGGCCGCCCAGGAGGCGGGCTGCTCCGCCGCCGAGGCACTCGGCCCGTACCCGGCGATCGGGAAGCTCGCCCTGTCGAAGTACACGACGGCGCTGGGCATCGCCCCGCAGCAGCCACAGGGCACGCCGGTGCGCTGACGCGCACGTCACAGCCGTAACGCCGAAGGGCCCGCTCCTCACACGGAGCGGGCCCTTCGGCGTCCCTTCAGCACTCCTGGGGCAGCCGGCGAACATCCGGTCATGCCTCGTCGGCGCCCTCGCCGATGACCACGCAGGACGCCGCGGGCGCCTCGATCGAGCCTTCGTAGCGTGGGAGTCCCGTGGCCGGGTCCAGGGCGAACCAGGACACGTCGCCGGAGCGCTCGTTCGCGACGTACAGGAAGCCGCCCGCCTCGGTGATCGCGCGCGGCCAGTGCCCGGCGCAGGTCACCGTCCCCACCAGCCGCAGTTCATCCCCCGCCACGGCGAACGTCGACAGCACGTCCTCGCCGCGTGTCGCGGTCCACACGAAGCGGCCGTCGGGCGAGGCGACGATCCCCGACGGATAGGCGTCACCGGCCGGGGCGCCCGGCAGGACGTGCGTCTCGGCCAGCGGCTTCAGCGTGCCGTCGTCGGCGTCCCAGTGGCAGACGGTGACGGTGGGGGTGAGTTCGTTGAGGACGTACGCGTACCTGCCGTGCGGATGGAAGGCCAGATGGCGCGGGCCCGAGCCGGGCCGCAGGGCGATCTCCCGGTGCACGTCGAGGGCGCCGTCGGTCAGCGTGCACACCCGCACCGAGTCCGTGCCGAGGTCGACGCTGACGACCCAGCGGCCGCTCGGGTCGGGCTGCACCTGGTGGGCGTGCGGGCCCTGCTGGCGTGGGGTGTGCGGGCCCGAGCCGGTGTGCTGGAGGACGGCGGCCGGGGCGTCCGCGAGGGCGCCGTCGGGGCGCACGGGCACGACGGTGACACTGCCGGAGCCGTAGTTGGCGGTCAGGACGTGGCCGGCGATCACGCTGAGGTACGTGGGTCCGCTGCCGCCCACCGGCACCGGTGATCCGATGAGCTCCGGCTTGGCCCCGGTCAGACGGTAGGCGGCCACCGCGCCCTGGGCGGTCTCGCTGACCGCGTAGAGCGTGTCACCGCCGGGCGACAGGGCCAGGTACGCGGGGTCGGGCACGTCGTCCACGCCGCTCAGGACGGTCAGCGCGCCGCTGAACGGGGCCACGGACGCCGCGGTGATGCCATGGCCTCCGGCAGCCGTGAAGGACCCGATGTAGGCCCGCGTTCCCCGTCGTTCCCGCCTGCCCACGTCTGCCACCGCTGTCCCCTTCCGGTCGGGTGCCGTCCGGGGTGACGGTAGCAGCGGATCATCATCGGTCTAGACCAAGGTCACCTAATCGTCGGCGAGTACGTACGGCGGAAGACGGGCGTGACGTCGCGTCGGGCGACGCGTGCGCCGAAGGCCGGTCCTTGCGTGGAGAAAGGCGTACGCCACCCCCAGGAGGCTCGCCCGCGGGCCGCTCCCGCGCGGCTCGCGGGTTCCGTGCGTCCGATGACGCCGGGTTACCCGGCGGATGGCCTGATCCACCCTCTACGTGGCCGACAAAGCGACATACCGACCCGAGCCGTTCAAGGCCCGAGTGCCGGCCAAGTCACTTGCCCACCCGAGACGAGGCCCTGCCCGACCGGTCGTCTCATGCCCCCACGAGCCGCGAACCGGACGGCGTGCGCAGGGGCTGGGCGAGTTCGGCCAGGGCGCGCTCGAGGCCGTGCAGATGGGCCAGCGCGGGATCCGACGCCGTCGGCTGCTCGGTGGGGACGGTGATGTCCGTGCCGCCGGTGAGCGCCTCGACCGCGGCCTCGACGCGCCAGCACGCGGCTGCCAGGCGGGCGTCGTGCGAGGCCTCCGGGTCGGCGGCGACGGCGGCCAGACCGCGGATCTCCCGGGCGCAGTCGTCGAGCAGGGCCAGGACGCGGCGAGCACGCCGCTTGCGGGCCGGCATCGGGTTCAGGGGGTGCACGAGCGGGGCGACCGAGAGCCGTACCCGGCCGAGCAGCTGCTCCAGTTCGGCCAGTTTCGAGGCCGGGTCGGCGGTCGCGTCACCGGCGAGGCGCGCGGTTGCCTCGGCGGTGGCCGCGTGGACGCAGCGCAGGGCCCGCTGGATCCAGGCGTCCGTGACGGTGTGGGTGGTGACGGGCAGGACGAGCAGCACGGCCAGCACGGCGCCGAGCGCGCCCACGCCGGTCTCGGCGAGCCGCAGCGCCAGCAGGGCGGGATCCAGGACGCCCAGGAGGCCGTAGAGGAGCTCGGCGAGCACCGTGACGCAGAGCATCATCCAGCTGTACGAGACGGCGGCGGTGTAGAAGATGCCGAAGACGCAGACGGCGAGGAGCACCGCCGTGGGGAGGCCCGCGCCGTTCAGCGGGACGGCGATGAGCAGGCCGAGGCCGATGCCGATCACCGTGCCGAGGATCCGGCGGAAGCCGCGGACCAGGGTCTCGCCGCGCGAGGTGGTGTTGACGAAGATCCACCAGGTGGCGCCGACGGCCCAGTACCAGCGCTGCCCGGACACCAGTTGGCCCACGACCAGGGCGAAGCCGGCGCCGGCCGTGGCCTGGATCGCCTGGCGCGTGGTCACACGGGCCAGTCCGCTGCCGCCGGGCGGTGCCGGTGCGGGCGCCGGGGGCGTACGGCGCTCGTAGCACCACAGCCCGAAACGCACGGCGGCGGCGGTGAGCAGGGACAGCAGTACGGCGGCGTAGAGCTCGGGCAGTTGCCGTGGGGTCGCCTGCAGGAACTGCGCCACGAAGAAGGTCATGAACGCGAACACGCCCAGGCTGTGACCGCGCGGTCCCCAGCGGCGCGCATACACGCCCGCGCCGACGACGGCGAGGAAGGTGAGGTCGCGGGCGACGGGGTGGTCGTGCAGTTCGGCCGCCGCCGCGAGGACGGGGAGGCCGACGAGCGGCAGCAGCGCGGTGGTGACCGCCTGCCCGCGGACCGTGGGGTCGGTGACGGTGAACAGGGCGAGCAGCGCGGCGAGCCCCCCGGTGACGGCACCGACGAGGGAGTGTCCGGCCAGTGCGCAGACGACGACCGCGAGCCCGATGCCGAGGACCGCCCGCACGGCGAAGCGCAGCCGCGCCCGGCCCGGGTCCGGCGCCACGAACACCCTCTTCAGCACTGCTTTCCGCCCTCCGAATCGGCATGAAAAAGGCGCCGCGGAGGTCCGCAGCGCCATCGACGGTCCCATTGCAGCATCGCCGGAGCGACTGGCTCAAGTGGCGTCGAATATGCTGGGCCATTGGCACAGACATTTCGGTCCCGCAGCGTCCACCAGCGAGCCAACGGACCACGTACGAGGAAGGCCGGATGCCATGGCCGTGGACGAGCTCGACACCCGCATCCTGCGGCTGCTGCTGGAGCAGCCCCGCACGAGCGTGCGCGAGTACGCCCGCATCCTCGGCGTCGCGCGGGGAACCTTGCAGGCGCGGCTCGACCGGCTGGAGCGGGACGGCGTGGTCACCGGCACGGGGCCGACCCTCTCCCCCGCCGCGCTCGGCCACCCCGTGCTGGCGTTCGTGCACATCGAGGTCACCCAGGGCCATCTCGACGACGTGGGCGACGCGCTCGCCGCCGTACCGGAGATCGTCGAGGCCTTCTCGATCACCGGTGGCGGGGATCTGCTGACCCGGGTGGTCGCCCGCGACAACGCCCATCTGGAGGACGTGATCCAGAAGCTGATCAGCCTGCCCGGCGTGGTCCGCACCCGTACCGAGGTGGCCCTGCGCGAGCGCGTCCCGCACCGGCTGCTGCCACTGGTGGCGTCGATCGGGCGGACGGCGGCCCGGAAGTGACCTTCGAGGCCGAGATGACCCGTGAGGCCTTTGACATCCTGGGCCCATGAGCGGTCTCAACGGCACTTCGGTCATCTTCGATCTCGACGGAACGCTCGTGGACAGCGAGCCCAATTACTACGAGGCGGGCCGGCAGATCCTCGCCGAGCACGGAGTCCCCGACTTCACATGGGCGGATCACGAGCGGTACGTCGGCATCAGCACGCTGGAGACGGTCACGCTCTGGAAGCGGGAGTACGGCCTGCGGGCCTCCGTCGACGAGTTGCTCGCCGCCAAGAACGCCCGCTATCTGGAACTCGCCCGCGCCGCCACGCGCGCGTACCCCGAGATGCGCGAGTTCGTGGAACTACTGGCGGGTGAGGGGGTGCCGATGGCCGTGGCGTCCGGCTCGTCACACGGGGCCATCACGGCGATCCTCGCCGGCACCGGCCTGGACGCCCATCTGCGCACCGTCGTATCGGCCGACGAGGTCGAACGCGGCAAGCCCGCCCCCGACGTCTTCCTGGAGGCGGCCCGTCGGCTCGGCGCGGCACCGGGCGACTGCGTGGTCCTGGAGGACGCGGCCCCCGGCGCCGCCGCCGCGCACGCGGCCGGAATGCGCTGCATCGCGATCCCGTACGTGGCCGCCCACGCGGACGCCCCGGAGTTCGCTACGGCCGGCCTGCTACTGCGGGGCGGGCAAGGGGAGTTCACGGCGCGCGGAGCGTACGACTGGCTCGTGCGGTCGACGGCCTCCTTCTGACCACCGTCAGCTGGACCGCTGAGCCGACCGGCCAACTGGGCTTCCAGTTAGCGCCTTTTGCGGCGATAGGCAACCAATGGTTGGATTGGCGGTGGTACGTGCTCGCGCACGCGCCGTTCCACAGGCACTCGCGCCCACCGCGAGGCCCGTCACCTCCCTGCCGACACCCATGCTCGGCGCGCGTGGCCGGCTGCCGTGAGGCATGCGTCCGAGCTCCATCCTCCCGGAGGGACCGATGGCCGCCGCGAAGACGCCCCACTACGAGCAGAACGTACCGGACACCGTCTACGGCTATGTGGCCGCGCGGTCACAGGGCGGGGTACCGATGACCGAGGCGAGGCGCTTCGAGTCGGCCGCGCCGTTCCGTGCCGAGGAGCGTGACCGGGAACGTGCCAAGGAGTTCGCCCGCCAGGCGGGCCTGACGGTGACCGCCGAGAGCCGCCTGGGATTCTCCGTGGCCGGCTCGCCGACGGCGTACGAACAGCTGACGACCGGCAGGATCGTCAGTTACGAAGTGCGCCAGCGGGTCGAGATGAGCCGGGAGCGTTCCGTGACGCACCTCGACATCATCGGCGACCGGCAGCCCGAAGCCCTCGGCGTCGGTGCCGCGCACTCCGCCCGGGACCCGAAGTGTGCCATCCGGAGTTCCTGAGTCCGCTGCCCGCCGACGACCGCGTCCGCCGCGGTCGCGGCCATCAGCAGATCCGCTTCCCCGCCTCCCCGTCCCCGAGTGCCAATCCCGTCAGCACCGTTGACGGCTCCTCACCCCACGCATAACGTCTGGTCGACCATTCGCACAGTGTTCGATATACCGAACCGCGTTGACCTCGTGGAGGAGCCCACATGGCACCGCCCCTCTCCAGAAGAGCACTTCTCCAGGCCGCGGCGCTGGCGGCGGCGACGCCCGCGGCCTCGTTCGCGGCAACCGGCCGGGCCGCGGCCGCCGTTCCGGAGGCTCAGGCTGCGGCTGCCGTACAGGAAGCGCAGGCTGCGGCCGCCGCCCCGTCCACCTGGACCGTCCAGCCCTTCGCCCTCGACGACGTGGCCCTCAGGCCGGGCGTCTTCGCCGGCAAGCGTCAGCTGATGCTCGATCACGGCCGGGGCTACGACGTGAACCGGCTCCTGCAGGTCTTCCGCGCCAACGCCGGGCTCGCCACGGGCGGCGCGGTGGCCCCGGGCGGCTGGGAGGGACTGGACGGCGAGGCCAACGGCAACCTCCGCGGCCACTACACCGGCCACTTCCTGAGCATGCTGTCGCAGGCGTACGCGAGCACCGGGGAGCAGGCGTACGCCGACAAGATCGGGACCATGGTCGGGGCGCTGACCGAGGTGCGGGAGGCGCTGCGCCGCGACCCGCGCATGCTCGCCGTCACCGGGAAGTGGGGCGGCGCGCACGAGAACGTACGGGGCTCCTACCAGTACGTCGACCTCCCGGCCGCCGTGCTCGGCGGTGCCGCGGCGATCACCCTGTCGGTCTGGGTGAAGCCCACCCACAACGCCAACTGGCAGCGTGTCTTCGACTTCGGCAACAACACCACCCGGTACATGTACCTGGCCGGCCGCAACGCCAACGGAGTGCCGCGGTTCGCCATCACCACCAACGGGCCGGGCGGGGAGCAGGGGCTCAACGGCACCGCCGCGTTGCCGCTGAACCAGTGGAGCCATCTGGCGGTGACCATCTCCGGCAGCACGGGCACCCTCTACGTCAACGGCACCGCCGTCGCCCAGAACACCTCGATGACGCTCAACCCGTCCGTCCTGGGCACCCTGACGAACAACTGGCTGGGCCGCTCGAACTTCTCCGGCGACCCGGTGTACGCGGGCGCCTTCGACGAGTTCAACGTGTACGGGCGGGCCCTGACCGCGGCCGAGATCACCTCCCTGCAGACCAACGAGGCCAAGAACTCCTCCGCGGGGCTCGGCAACCTCGCGTCGTACTACTTCGCCACCACCACCGGCGGCACCTTCGCCGACGCCTCCGGCCGCGGGCTGACCGCCACCCTGCGCCGCACCTGGGGCGGGCCGAGCCACCCCGGGTTCCTCGCCGCGTACCCGGAGACCCAGTTCATCGAGCTGGAGTCGATGACCAGCGGCGACTACACCAGGGTGTGGGCGCCGTACTACACCGCGCACAAGATCCTCAAGGGCCTGCTGGACGCCCACCTCGCCACCGACGACGCCCGCGCCCTCGACCTCGCGTCCGGCATGTGCGACTGGATGTACTCCCGGCTGTCCAAGCTGCCCGACGCCACCCTCCAGCGGATGTGGGGCATCTTCTCCAGCGGCGAGTTCGGCGGCATCGTCGAGACGATCGTCGACCTGCACGCGATCACCGGGAAGGCCGAACACCTCGCGCTGGCCAAGCTGTTCGACCTGGACAGGCTCATCGACGCCTGTGCCGCGAACACCGACATCCTGGACGGCCTGCACGCCAACCAGCACATCCCGATCTTCACCGGTTACGTCCGGCTGTACGACGCCACGGGCGAGGCCCGCTACCTCACGGCCGCGAAGAACTTCTGGGGCATGGTCGTCCCGCAGCGCATGTACGGCATCGGCGGGACGAGCACGGCCGAGTTCTGGAAGGCCCGCGGGGTCGTCGCCGGCACGATCAGCGACACCAACGCCGAGACCTGCTGCGCGTACAACATGCTCAAACTGAGCCGGATGCTGTTCTTCCACGAGCAGGACCCGAAGTACATGGACTACTACGAACGGGCGCTGTACAACCAGGTGCTCGGCTCCAAGCAGGACAAGGCCGACGCGGAAAAGCCCCTCGTCACGTACTTCATCGGCCTGAAGCCCGGGCACGTGCGCGACTACACCCCCAAGCAGGGCACGACCTGCTGCGAGGGCACGGGCATGGAGAGCGCCACGAAGTACCAGGACTCGGTGTACTTCAAGAAGGCCGACGGCGGCGCTCTGTACGTCAACCTGTACAGCCCGTCCACCCTGACCTGGGCCGAGAAGGGCGTCACGGTCACCCAGAGCACGGACTACCCGAGGGAACAGGGCTCCACGATCACCATCGGCGGGGGCAGCGCGTCGTTCGAGCTGAAGCTGCGCGTGCCGTCCTGGGCGTCCGGCGGCTTCAAGGTGACCGTCAACGGCAGTGCGGTCGGCGGCACTCCGGTCGCGGGCAGCTACTTCACCGTGTCCCGGACCTGGCGCAGCGGCGACACCGTACGCGTCACGCTCCCGTTCCGGCTCCGGGTCGAGAAGGCCCTGGACGATCCGTCCCTGCAGACCCTGTTCTACGGCCCGGTCAACCTGGTCGGCCGCAACTCCTCGGCCGACTACCTCCAGTTGGGCCTGTACCGCAACGCCGGACTCTCCGGCGACCTGCTGCCGTCCCTCACCCCGGTGTCCGGCAAACCGCTCCACTACACCCTGGGCGGCACCGAGTTCGCCCCCTTCTTCGAGGGCACCGAGGACCCGACCCACGCCTATTTCCGGCGCTCGGAGCCAAGGGTGATCTTCGGCAACAGCGACTCAGGTGTCGCCAATCCCGCGAAGTCCGACGGCACCACGCTCCTGGACGAGATCTGGGCCGGGGCGCCGTTCAGCGGCAAGGGTGCGCTGGTCACACGCGTGCGGTCCACCGTGAACGCATGGGTGAGCGCGGGTCTGCTCAGCCAGGCCGACGGACAGACGGTGGTGCGTACGGCGGAGCAGGCCACGTACGCCCCCTGAGCCGCCGCCCGCCCAGGGCCCCGGGTCCGGTACTCGGGGCCCTGCTGCACGTGCGCCGCCCGCCCGGCACGGTGATCCTGGCAAGGTGACGATCGATGTATCGGCGGAGCGGGTGATCCCGCTGCCTCCCGAGAAGGTGGCCGAGTACGCCATGGACTGGCGCCACGACGCCGACTGGACACAGGGCATCCGTACCGCGGAGCTGACCCGCGAGGCCGAGGCGGGCGGCTTCGGGGTCGGCGCCGAGGTCACGCGGACGGCGTACTTCCTCGGTCGGCGCATCGACTACGTGCTGCGCGTGGCGTCGTACGACTTCCCGCGGCTGCTGGACATGGTGTCCGTGGCCGGCCCGATGCCGATGCACGTCACCTACGCCTTCGACCCGCACCCGGACGGCACCCTCGCCCGCATCCGGGTCCGCGGCGGCGGTGGCGGCTTCTACCGGCTGGCGGCGCCGCTCATGGGCCGGCAGGTCCGCTCCAGCATCGGCAAGGACCTGCGCGACCTGGAGCGCAGGCTCACGGCGGCCACCGCATGAGGCCGGTGCCGTCCGCTACGAACGGCGGCGGGGCTTGCCTCGGCCGGTCCCCTTGGCTCCCTTGGCGCCGCCGCGGGGGCTCCGGCCGGTTCCGGGCTGGCGCCGGGGGCTGCCGGTGCCTTCGGGGCGTTTGCGCTTGGGCTGGTCCGGGGCTGCCTGGGACGTGGTGCGGCCGCGGGTGCTGTTGACCGTGCGGCCGCGGACGACGCCGATGAAGTCCTCCACCAGGTCGGTGGTCGCCTCCTCCGGCCAGGACAGGGCGATGCTCGACTGGGGGGCGTCCACGAGCGTCCGGTAGGTGAGGTCCTTGCGGTGGTGGAGACGGGCCAGCGACTGGGGTACGACGAGCAGGCCGACGCCGGCCGCGACGAGCTCCACGGCGTCCGCGGTGGTCGCGGGACGCTCGAAGGCGGGCTGCCCCGGTGGCCGCTCCCAGTCGAGGACGTCGTCCAGGGGGTGGAAGAGGACCTCGTCGGCCAGGTCGTCCGTGGTCACCTCCTCCACGGCCGCGATGACGTGGTCCTTGGGGACGACGACGACCGTGGTCTCGGTGTACAGGGGGATCGCGCTGAAGAACGTACGGTCGACCGGCAGCCGGACGAACCCGGCGTCGGCGGCTCCGTCCCGCAGCAGGTCGGGCGCCTCGGCGGCGGTGGCCGCGTGGAGGGTGAGGGGGACGTCGGGGAAGCGCTCGTTCCAGATCCGCACCCACTTCGAGGGGGTCACTCCCGGGACGTACGCGAGCCGGAAGGAAGCGGCTGCTTCCGGGGACGAAGGCGGTGCTTCCGGGGACGAAGGCGGTGCTTCCGGGGATGAAGGAGGTACTTCCGAGCCTGTCACCTGGCCAGGTTACCGGCCGTGGTCGGCGGGGGGTCAGCCGGTCGATACCCTTGAGACCATGACGTCGCACCAAAGCACCCAGACCATGAAGCCCGCGACCGCGGCCAAGAAGCTGGGTGTGTACCTCGAAGCCACCCCTGCCGAGTTCCGAGAGGGTGTCGTCACGCGCGCGGAACTGAACGCGCTGCAGGCGGACCCGCCGCAGTGGCTGCGCGACCTGCGACGTGACGGCCCGCACCCCCGCCCGGTGGTCGCGGCGAAGCTCGGCGTGTCCATCGCGGGCCTGGCCCGCGGCGGCGTCACGGAGCCCCTCACCACCGAGCAGATCGAGGCGCTGAAGCAGGAGCAGCCCGAGTGGCTGCGGAAGGAGCGCGCCACCCAGGCCGAGGTCCGCAAGGAGGCGGCCCGCCTGAAGGAGCGCAACGCGGAGCGCGCCGCGGAGCGCCCCTGACCTAGCCCCCTCCACGTCTCGCCGTGGGCGGGTCCGTCCGCCGGAGCCCGGCCCGGTGAACCCGCCCACGCCTCCCGTCGGCTCAGTCCGTCACGGACCGTTCCTGGATCGACTCGAGGAAAGTGACCGGCGGGATGAAGAAGAGGGTTCCGGTGACGGCCTGCGAGTAGTCGAGGATCGGGTCGGGGCCGGATTCCGGGCCGCCGAGGAACATCTTCCGCATCATGGCCTCCGGTATCCGGGGCGTCCGGGCGTAGGCGATGAAGTACGTGCCGAACTCGCCGTGCCCGGGCCTGCCGAACGGCATGGCGCCGCGCAGTATCTCCAGCTCCTCCCCGTCCGGGCCGGTGACCGTGTTCACGTCCTTGTGGGAGCCGGGCACGTCGAGTTCGATGTTGGTCAGCTTGGACCGGCCGATCACCTTCTCCTGGGCCTCGACCGCCAGGGCCTCCCAGGCGTCCACGTCGTGCAGGTACTTCTGGACGATGGCATAGCTTCCGCCGCTGAACGCCGGATCCTCGTCCCCGACGACCGCCGCCTCGGCCGCCGCCCGGCCGACCGGGTTCTCGGTGCCGTCGACGAAGCCGAGGACGTTGCGCGAGTCGAAGTAGGCGAACGCCTGGACCTCGTCCTGGACGGTGACCGCGTCGCGCAGCCGCTTCATGATCTCGGCGGCCAGGGCGAAGCACAGGTCCGTGCGGGCGGCGCGGATGTGAAAGAGCAGGTCGCCGGGGGTCGACACGGCGCGGTGTCGTGACCCTTCCAGTTCCTTGAAGGGGTGCAGCTCCCGGGGGCGCGGATCGCCGAACAGCCGGTCCCAGGCCGTGGACCCCACTCCGGCGACGCAGCACAGGCCGCCGTCGGGACTCGGGAACCCGACGGCCCGTACCAGTCCCGCGAGCCCGGCGAGCAGATCACGGACCTCCGGCTCGCCGCCCGGCTCGATCGTGACCACCAGGAAGACGGCGACAGGCGCCGGCGGACTGAGCACCGGCTGTGACTGTGCATCGGCCAACCGCATCGACGACGACGGCATCGTTCCCCTCTCACCTCGAACCCCGCCAACTAACGATGCCCGGCCGAACCGTGAACGATACCCCCCAAATTTCCGTACATATGACTAGTACGACGGGTGAGGAAAACCGTGCGCGACGCCGTACTCCACCGCTCTCGACGCGGCGTTCGATGCCGCGTCCGATGCGGCATCCGACACCGCGTTCGACGCAGAAAACCCGCATGCGCACACACGTACGCATGCGGGATCATCCGGGAATGGTCCACCGCCTCGAACCCCTCGTCATCCGGCACGTCCACCGTCTCCCCTCCCCCGCGGGCCCCGCCGGGGAAGGCGCCGTCGCGGCACGGCAGTTCGACGCCGCGTTGATGTCCGCGGGCTTCAAGCTCTCGGCGGAGCTGCTGGCCCATCTGTCGGGGCTGTCCGAGGGCACGGTCGTCGACACCGCGGTACGGACGCTGGGCACGGTCCGCGAGATGGTCGGCGACCATGTGCGGCACAACGTGTACTTCGTCGACTTCCCGGCCAACGTGCCGGACACGTACGACTTCTGGACGCGCTGCATCGCCGAGGCCCTCACGGACGACGCGACGCGCGCGAGTGTTCTGGAGCAGGTGAGCGACGGTGCCGTCGACCTGCTCACCCTGCCGTCGTACGGCCGCTACCAGCACACCTACGCCGAGATGCTGGGCCACCACGAGGAGCTGATCGCGGCGGCCGGCGACCGTGTGACGGTGCTGCACCTGGGCACCGACGCGGATGCCGAAGTCACCGCCCTGTACCTGGCGTTGGCGGGCAGCGGCACCCCGCTCGGCGAGGACGGACTGCGTGATCTGGAGTTGCTGGCCGAGGCCTGCGCCGACGGGCCGCAGCCCGCGCAGATCCCGGTCCGGGAGAACCGTGCCGTGATCAACCGCGCTCGTCTGCGGGCCGGTTCGGCGCTTCTCCTGGACACGGTCACCGATGTGCTGCGGCTGGCGTGCGCGGTGTCGGGCGGTGACGTGACCCTTGTGGAGGCGACGCGGTTCCGCGGACTTACCCGACCGGTGCGCCGTGCGCTGCTGGCGGGCCTCGACTCGGTGGTCGCCGCAGCGCCCGCCAAGCTCGCGGACGTGCACGCGTACCGCGAGGACTTCAAGCGGCTCGGCGAGCGGCTGCACCCGCACGAGTACCCGCAGTGGCCGCACGCCGCCGACGTGTTCGCGGTCGCCCGCGGCGAGAAGAAGGCTCGCTCCTTCGACAGCCGAGTGGAGGAGCTGCTCGGCATGCACGACGTCACCGGCGCGGCGGAGCTGCTGAAGTCCGCGCCCGGAAAGCTGTTCCGCTCCCTGGACCGGCTGCTGCGCATGGCCCTCGACCAGGACGAGCGCACCACGGTCGCGGCCGCCGCCGAGGAGGTCGTGGGCGACGTGTCCGGCCGGGTCCTGCTGTCGGTCCGCGAACACCTCGCCAACCGCGCGCAGGACACCGGCGAGCCCCGCGTGTTCGTGAACCGGCTCGGCCGCGCCTGGGTCACCGAGGACGACCGCCCGCCCGTGCTGCCGCCCGAGCGCGAGCGTCTGATCGCCGTACTCGACGCGGAGATACGGCGCCGCCTGCCGGCCCCGGGCCATCTGCTGATCGACCCGGATGTCCTGGATGTCGCGCTGCCGCTCAGCGGCAGGGCGGCCCCGGCCGGGCTCGGCGTGCTGCCCCGCGGTTCGGTGTCGCCCGTGGACGGCGAGCTGCTGCGCTTCTTCGTGTACTGGAAGCAGGCCGCCCACCGCACCGACTACGACCTGTCGGCGCTGATGCTCGACGCCGACTACGCGACGGTCTGCTGGCTGGCGTACACCAACCTCAAGGACCTGGAGGGCGAGCACTCCGGTGACATCACCGAGGCGCCAGACGGCGCCTCCGAGTTCATCGACCTGCGCCTCGGTGCCGCGCGCGGCGAGTTCATCGTCCCGCAGGTCAACATCTTCTCCGGGGAGGGCTTCGAGGAGGTCGAGGAGTCCTTCTTCGGGTTCATGCTGCGTGAGGCGCGGCAGCAGGGCCGGCCGTTCGAGCCGCGTACCGTGCGTATGAAGTCCGGCCTGCGCGGGCCGGGCCGGGTCGCGCTGCCGCTGGCGTTCCAGCGCGGCCGCGACGGCCGGTGGCGTGCCAAGTGGCTGCACCTGTACCTGAAGGGCACTCCGGCCGCCAACCGGGTCGAGGCCAACCGGGTTTCGGTCGCGACACTGCTGCGCGGCATCGTGGAGCGCGAGCAGCTGACGGTCCGCTACCTCACCGGTCTGCTGGACGCCTCGTCGACCACCCTCTGGGACGGCGAGACGGTCCCCGAGGGCCCCGTCACCTACATCGGCCTGCAGCGGCCCGACGGTCTGCACCCGGAGTCGCGGATCGTCACCCCCGAAAATCTGCGCGACCTGATCCCCGCGTGACTGTTAGAGTCGGCCGTGGCGAGGCCATGAAGGGACTTCCTTCTCAACTCCTTCTTGAACTAGTCCTTTCGCTTTCCTCGCCACTCGACTTCCTACGGCCGGCTCAGCTGTCGTAGTCCACCGTCAGCGTCTCCGAGACCGGGTACGACTGGCAGGTCAGGACGTAGCCGGCGTCCACCTCGGCCGCCTCCAGCGCGAAGTTGCGCCGCATGTCCGCCTTGCCGTCGGTGACCAGGGCCCGGCAGGTGCCGCAGACGCCGCCCTTGCAGGCGAACGGCAGGTCGGGGCGGGTGCGTTGGGCGCCGTCGAGGATGGTCCGCTCACGCGGCAGCGCGGCGGTGGTGGACCGGCCGTCGAGGGTGATGGTGACCTGGCTGACGGGCCCCTGCGGGCCGCCCTCCTCGTGGTGCACCTCCCGCACGGGCTCGTCGTCGGCGTAGAACAGCTCCTGGTGCACCCGCTCCGCCGGGACCCCGAGGCCCTCCAGCACCCGTTGTGCGTCCCGGACCATGCCGTGCGGGCCGCACAGCCACCAGTGGTCGGCGCTCGTCACGTCGACCAGCGCGTCGATGAGCGTCGACAGCCGGTCGGCGTCGATCCGGCCGGAGAGCACCTCGGCCTCACGGGGTTCGCGGGACAGGACATGGGCGAGCTGGAACCGGGTCGGGTACAGGTCCTTCAGGTCGGCCAGCTCGTCGGCGAACATGACCGTGCCGGTGCGGCGGTTGCCGTAGAAGAGGGTGACCGTCGAGCGGGAGTCGGCGGCCAGGACGGACTCGGCGATGGACATCATGGGCGTGATGCCGGAGCCCGCCGCGATCAGCACGTGATGGCCGGGGGTCGTCAGGTCGGGGGTGAAGGCGCCGGTGGGGGCCATGACCTCGACGGTGTCGCCGGGGCGCACGTCCTCGACGAGCCAGGACGAGAACAGGCCGCCGGGCACGACCCGTACGCCGATCCGCGGGCTCGACCCGACCGGCGAGCAGATCGAGTACGACCGCCGCTCGTCCCGCCCGTCGATCTCCCTTCGCAACGTCAGCGACTGGCCGGGCGCGAAGGCGAACTCCTCGGCCAGCTCCGGCGGGATGTCGAAGCCGACGGCGACCGCGTCCGCGCACAGGGGTGTCAGGGTGGCGACGCGCAGGGAGTGGAAGGCCGGACGGCGGCGGGTGCGCGGGCGTACCGTGGCAGCCGTCTGTGCTTCCCTCAGGCCTTCCATTCAGATCTCCTTGACGTACTCGAACGGCTCACGGCAGGCGCGGCAGCGCCACAGCGCCTTGCAGGACGTGGCGGCGAAGCGGGAGGTCTCCTCGGTGTCCGCCGAGCCGCAGCGCGGGCAGGTCACCGCGTGCCGGGTGGGCGACAGCACGAGCGGGACCGGGCCGCCGGCGCGGGGGGCGGGGCCGGGCGGGGCGATGCCGTGCTCGGCGAGCTTGCGGCGGCCGGCCGGGGTGATCCAGTCGCTGGTCCACGGTGGATCGAGGACCGTACGGATCTCCACGCGCGCGTACCCGGCGTCGCGCAGTCGCGCCGCCACGTCCGCCCGCATCTCGGCCATGGCCGGGCAGCCCGAGTACGTCGGCGTCAGGCTCGCGACGACGGTGCCGTCCTCGGTCGTCTCGACGCTCCGCAGGACGCCCAGGTCGGCCAGGGTGAGCATGGGCAGCTCGGGGTCCGGCACCCCTTCGGCGATGTGCCGGGCGCGCCGGGCGTCGAGCAGGGTGGTCACCATGTCGCCTCCGGGTGGGCGCGGGCCACGCCCTGCAACTCGGCCAGCAGGGGCACGAGATGCTCGGTGTGCTCGCCGTGGCGGCCGGATCCGGGCAGCGGCCGGTACACCGGCATGGGCAGGCCGGCGGCCTCGGTGACCTGGCGCAGGACGGCGACGACCTCGTCCCGCACGTCGTACGCGGTGAACAACTCCCCCACGTACGGGGCCACTTGCTCCAGAGCCCGGCGTGTGCGGCGGTGCGACTCCTCGGTGCCGTCACCGAGGCGGACGACCCACTCGGCGGCGTACTGCCGGTGGTAGGCCAGCTCCTTGACGCCCTTAGCGGCGATCGCCGCCAGCACGGGGTCCGGGTGCGACGCCAGCCGCTCGAAGTGCGCGAGGCGCCAGCTGGACAGCATCAGCAGCCGGACGACCGAGAACGCGAAGTCGCCGCACGGGAGTTCGGCCAGGCGTACGTTGCGGAAGTCGCCGGCGTCCCGGAAGTAGGCGTAGGCGTCCTCGTCGCGTCCGGTGCCGTCGGCCTGGCCGGCGCGGGAGTACAGCAGGCGGGCCTGGCCGAGGAGGTCGAGGCCGATGTTGGCCAGCGCCACCTCCTCCTCCAGCTCGGGGGCGCGGGTGATCCACTCGGCCAGGCGCTGGGCCGAGACCAGGGCGTCGTCGGCCAACTCGACGCACAGGGCGGCCAGTTCAGCGGCGTCGACGCCCTCGGGCACGGTGGTGTCGACGCCGTGCAGCGGGTCCTCGAAGCCGGTGCCGTACGCCCAGCGGGCGTCGTCCTCGTGTCCCTCGGCGAGGGTCAGATAGACGTGGTCGTCACTCATGCCCTCTCCTTCAGATGTGCGGGACGTCGTCGGGGATGTCGTAGAACGTGGGGTGGCGGTAGACCTTGTCGGCGCTGGGCGCGAAGAAGGGGTCCTTCTCGTCGCGGGTCGAGGCGGCGATGTGCTCGGACCGCACCACCCAGATGGACACGCCCTCGTTGCGCCGCGTGTACAGGTCCCGCGCGTGCGTGAGCGCCATCCGGTCGTCGGCGGCGTGCAGCGAGCCCACGTGGACGTGGTTGAGCCCGCGCTTTCCGCGCACGAACACCTCGTACAACGGCCAGTCCTTCTGGTCGGCGCTCATGCCACCGCTCCCTTCTCCGCGCGGGCGGCCTGCTTGGCCGCGTGGGCGGTGGCCGCCTCGCGCACCCAGGCGCCCTCCTCGTGGGCGCTCCTGCGCCGCTCCATCCGCTGGTCGTTGCAGGGCCCGTCACCCTTGATGACCCGCATCAGCTCGTCCCAGTCCGGGGTGCCGAAGTCGTGGTGGCCGCGCTCGGCGTTCCAGCGCAGCTCCGGGTCGGGCAGGGTGACGCCGAGCTTGTCGGCCTGCGGGACGGTCATGTCGACGAACCGCTGGCGCAGCTCGTCATTGCTGTGCCGTTTGATCTTCCAGGCCATCGACTGCGCGGAGTTGGGCGAGGCGTCGTCCGGCGGGCCGAACATCATCAGCGACGGCCACCACCAGCGGTTCACCGCGTCCTGCACCATCTCCCGCTGGGCCTCGGTGCCGCGCATCATCGTCATCAGCAGCTCGTAGCCCTGCCGCTGGTGGAAGGACTCCTCCTTGCAGATCCGCACCATCGCGCGCGCGTACGGTCCGTAGGAACTGCGGCACAGCGGCACCTGGTTGCAGATCGCGGCGCCGTCCACGAACCAGCCGATCACACCGACGTCGGCGAAGCTCAGGGTCGGGTAGTTGAAGATCGAGGAGTACTTCTGCCGGCCCTCGATCAGCCGGTTCGTCAGGTCCGCGCGGTCGGCGCCCAGGGTCTCCGCCGCCGAGTACAGATACAGCCCGTGCCCGGCCTCGTCCTGCACCTTGGCGAAGAGGATCGCCTTGCGCCGCAGCGACGGCGCCCGCGTGATCCACTCGCCCTCCGGCTGCATGCCGATGATCTCCGAGTGGGCGTGCTGCGCGATCTGGCGGATCAGCGTCTTGCGGTAGCCGTCCGGCATCCAGTCGCGCGGCTCGATCCGCTGGTCGCGCGAGATCGTCGCATCGAAGTGCTCCTGCAGCTGCTCCGTCACCGATGTCATCGATACCAGCTTCCGACTTCCGGCTTCCCAACCGACCATTCGTTCGGTACCAGTGTGACTTGTTTTCGGGTGCCGAGCAAGACCCGTCACACAAGTCGGAGCCGCCCTCAATACCTCCACGGGGTATTGAGGGCGGCTCCGCGCCAGGCCGGGTTCACTTCCCCCCGTCGGGCACCTTCAGCTTGTCCCAGCTGACCTTTCCGGGGATGCCGTCCGCGTCCTTGCCCTTGAATCCCAGCTTCTGCTGCCAGGCGGCGTAGGAGCGGCGGTCGGCCTCCGTCCACTCCGGGCTCGGGCCCTCCTCGTAGCGGCCGCAGCCCTCGGCGACCAGGCGGCGGCCCATCGCCGTGATGATCGGGGACTTCTGGCCGGTGTGGAAGAAGCCGCTGCCGGGGAACGGCACGTACTTCGGCTTGGGCACGGGCGTCGGGTCGGGGGCGGGCTCACCGCCACCGCCGCCGCCCTTCAGCCGCTGCGCTATGCGCCCCCGCATCCCGTCCATCGTGAAGCCGCGCGGGTCGGTCTTGCCCGGCTGCCACTCCTTGTGGCCGATGACCGAGCGTTCGCTCCAGCCGTGGTGGCGGCAGATCGCGGCCGAGACCTTCTCGATGGCCTCCTTCTGCGCCTCGGGCCAGGGGTCCTTGCCGTCGCCGAGGTTGATGCACTCGAAGCCGTAGAAGCGGGCGTTGCCGTCGGTGTCGGCCTCGTTGTCGTGCGGCAGTTTCGACTCGTTGATCACGGCGCGCAGGACGTCGCTGTCGCCGAGGCCGGCGTGGTTGGCGCGGCCGTTGCCAACGAGGTGAACGTGGCCCTTCTTGTCGATCACACCGTGGCAGAGCGGGCCCGGCAGGCCGGAGTAGCCGTTGTAGCAGATGTTCACCGACGCCTCGGTGCCCTTGGTGACGGTGTGGTGGATCATCACGCCGTTCACCGGGCCCCAGGCGCCCTTGCTGTTGCGGTTGTGGGTGCGCCAGCTGCGCACCTCGTGGACCGTCAGACCCTCCGCGCGGAGGATCTCCACCATCTTGGACGCGCTCAGGGGCTTGGCCATTACTCGTCTCCCTCCGCCGCCGCCTCGGCGTCCGCCGTGGTCTGCGACCGCCCGCCCGACGGGTCCTCCGCCAACTGCTCCTCGCGGCGCGCCTGTTCCTCCGCCGCGAGCGTCGCCTCGTCCGCGGCCGGAATGCTGCTGGCCAGCGGGTTGAAAGCGAGGCGCAGGTCGACGGTGCCGCCCTCGCCCTTGACCAGGGCCAGCGGCGCGAAGCTGCGGACGATGCCGAAGGGGCCCCGCAGCAGCGGTCGGCGTGCCGGGTCCGTGGGCCACTCGACGCTGCCGGTGGCGGTGCGGGCGGGGATGATCCAGTGGTCGCCGGTGCGGTAGGTGGCGCCCTTGGCGAAGTACACCTCGACGCCGTCCTCCAGCGGCAGCCACTCCCCCTCCGCGACGGGGACCGCACCGGCCTTCAGAGCAGTCGTACGGCCCTTGCGCCGCGGTCCCTCGTGGTGGTCCCAGCGGCGCAGGAACGGGTTGAGGTGGGGCAGCCGTCCGACGGACTGGTCGGGCTCGGCGGACAGGCGCACCCGGCGGCCCGGCAGGTCCAGTTCCTCGACCCGGAGCAGGGGCAGGGGTTCGAGGCAGGAGGCGTACGCGGTGTCGACGAACTCGACGTGGTCACCGACGTCCAGGTCCAGCTTGTCGTCGTGCCCGAGGGACGCCAACTGCACCCAGGTGCCGTCGAGTTCGTCGACCGGGAAGACCACCGAACCGTTCTCGCGGGACCACTTGAAGGTGGCGTCCTTCGCCGCGCCGCCCGCGTGCACCTCGACGCGGTACAGCTGGTTCTCCTGGCCGCGGTAGCGGGCGTCCGGCTTCACGAGGCACGGGTCCTCGTCGGCGTGGTCGGGCCGCTCGCTGCGGGCGGCCAGGCGCGCGTTGGACGTGGCCTGCTTCTTGGCCCAGTTGTCGAAGGCGGCCCGGACGACCGCCTTGGACGGCTCGGTCTCCTCGATCTCCAGCGCCGCCAGCGACAGCGGCAGCACCTGCCAGACGACCTTCACACGGGCGGCCGTGTCCGGCATCGCCGCGCCGAGCGCGACCTCGCGCAGCGCGGGGTCCTCGGCGGCGGAGACGGCACGCTCCCACACCTTCAGGTAGACCACGAACGGCGACTGGGCGGGCGAGGGCAGCCGGTCGCCGGGCTTCTCCGGGTCGCGGAAGCCGTCGGGCTGGTCCCAGTAGGTCCAGTACGCGGGCGGGGCGGCGGCGTCCTGCTCCGCGGAGTCCTCGGCGTCGTCGTCCGGGACGGGCACGCCGGGTGCCGGGCGGGTCGCGTCGACCAGGATGCCGTCGACGTAGTAGCGGCCGCCGTGGATGAAGAGCGTGTCGATGTCGTGCCTGCCGCCCACATAGTCGATCTTGAAGCCCGCGGCGCCGCTCGGTCCGCCGTACCGGCCGATCAGATCGGCGGCGAACGTACGGGCCTGGTGGAGCTGGATCGCCGTCTGCTCGTTGATGTCGGCGTCGAGCTGGACGCGTCCTTGCTGGGCGACGACCGCCGAGTAGCGCCGTTCCGGGCGGAACGTGAGGCGGGAGAGGTCAGCGTGCATGAAGGGGGTCCCCCTGGTTCAGGAAAGTGCGGGTTCGCAAAGTCGGTGGGTGCGGCTCACGTCACGAAGAAGATCCCGGCGTCCGTGCCCGCGGGGGTGTACTCCGCGAGCCGAGCCCTGAGGCCGTCCTCGCGCTGCGGCCGGTACAGGTCGTGGAAGGCGCCCATCTCGGCGCCGTCGTCCGAGCCGCGCCGGATCTCCTCGGCGCACCGGTCGGCGAGCAGCCCGTACCAGGGCGTCCCATAGCGCTCGGAGGTGAACAACGGCCGTACGCGACCGGCCTGTTCGGGCCCGGCGAGGTCGGGTTGGCAGCGGTACCGGCGCGGGGTGCGCGAGCCGGCCGGTACGTACGAGTACCGCATGCATCCGATGCCGCGCCGGGCCACGTGGAGCCGGCCGGTGAAGACCGAGTTCTCGGCGATCTTCACGGCGTGCGTGTGGATCTCGCCGATCACGGTCGTGCGGTGCAGGTGCAGCACGGCGTGCGCGTGGCGGCAGTCCGGCGCGGACAGGGCCTCGCGGTCACTGCCCGTCGCGTCGAGGATGCTGTCGCGCAGGTGGATGTCGAGCGGTTCCTCGCTCACCTCGTCGCCGATGACCTCGATGGTGCCGAGGACGCTGTGCTCGACCTGGAGGCACGCGGTGGTGCGCTCCAGGACGATGCTGGGCTCCTCCGGCGAGTGCGGATCGCACTCCGGCTCCAGCGACCAGCCGGGCACGAGCGTGGAGTGCCGTACGACGACCGCGCCCACCGGGCCGGTGACGTTGATGCCGCGTCCGGCGACCAGCAGCCCGTCGAGCACGATGCGCGGACGCTCGTGCGGGGCGCAGTCCTCGGACACCGCGCGGATGTTGAGGGCGTCGGGGCGGTTGCTGTACCAGTCGAGCAGGCGGATCACCGGCCGGGTGCCCTCGGCGGCCCGGACTTCGAGGCGGTCGCCGGGGTCGAGGTCGAAGTCCAGCTGCTCCTGGTAGGCGCCACTGTGCGTGATCTCGATGATGCCGGAAGGGCCGGTCCGGTCGGCGCGGCGGTCGTGCTGCCAGGCCCGGTAGGCGTCCATGATCTGGCGGTACGGCTGCCCGGGGCCGACCCGGTAGACCTCGGCGTCGGGACGGGGCTCACGGTCGAGGCGGTCGTACTCGCCACCGCCCATGTCGGCCGCGGACGCGTAGTGGTAGTCCACCCAGACGCCCTGCCGGGGCGCCGACCGCGAGCCGAACGCGATCCGGCCGAGTTCCGGGTCCACGGCCACCTGGCCGCGCTTGGGCCGGTAGCGCCACTCGGACAGGTCGGCGACCACGATGTCGGACGGCGGTACGGGCTGGTCCTCGCCGTCGCGCCGGATGACGAGGCTCTTGCCGGGGCCGTAGTAGTCGGTGAGCCGGTCGTGGAGCCGGCGGCGCGTGATGAAGGCCGGGACGTTGTCGATGGTCGCGATGTGCGTGGGCGACGGCTCCGGGAACGGCTTGGTGACCAGCGGGGTGTCGTTGCCCAGGATCGAGAAGGTGTAGAGGTTGCGGGCGCGGTCGATGCAGTACGCCGGGGACTGGGTGAGCGAGTGCGCCTTCAGCCGCCACACGAAGAGCGCGACTCCGGCGGGCGTCCAACCTCCTTGCCTGTGGCGTGAGTTGGCGCGGCGCACGTCGACCGTGCGGGCCGTGGCGCCGAAGGGTCCGCCCGCGAGGTCGAGGGCGGAGTTGTCGCGCAGGTCGACGAGACGGCCGCGCTCGCCGCGGTGAGCGCCCGTGTCGCCGTACAGCTTCACGGGCTGGGTGTGGGAGACCTGCCGGGACAGCTCGACGGCGCGGGCGGGCCAGCCGGTGACCTGGTCGGAGAGTTCCTCCAGGAGGTGGAGGGTGCCCTTGCGGCGGCGGTTGGCGACCGTCGCGGCCACGTCGGCGCGCGGGGCGACGGCCTCGGCGAGGGCGGCGCGGCCACCGTCGTGCAGGCCGGTCGTGAGGACGCGCTCGTAGCCGGGCAGGGTACGGTAGCCGACCAGATCGCCGAGGTACGGCAGCACCCAGGGCGCCGCCGTCTCCACGAACAGGTCCTCGTAGCCCTGCTGGACACCGTCGCGGACCCGGTCGAGCTGCTCGGCGATCACCGCGAGCAGCGCGCGCAGCGGTTCGCCCTCCTCGGCGTCGCGCAGCAGGTGCCAGCGGGGCAGCAGCTCGGCGAGCCCGTCGGGTTCCCTGGACGTCGTCGCAGGGGTCTGCGTCTCGAACTCAACGTCCGGGGACATCACTTGACCTCCGTCAGAATCAGGGTGTCCGCGGCCCTCGGCGACAGCAGTGCGAGCTGGGCCGGGCGGATACCGCGGAAGACGAACACCGAACGGCCCTTCGCCAGGCGCCGGGTGTCGGTGATGTCGGGGTTCAGGCGCAGGAGTTCGGCGAGCGGGACGCCGTACCTGGCGCAGATCTCCGACAGCGTCTCGCCGTTCGCGGCGCGGACGGTGTGGATCTTCTCGTCGTACGTCGCCGGGTGCGCCGGGACCGACGACTTCGGCGGGCCGGGGTCGGTGAGGATCCCGGTGAGTTCCCCGGGCGTCGCGGACGCGGGCACGCCGGTGAAGACGTCGACGTCGATGTAGTCGACGCCGGGCACGGAGTGGGCCGTGGCCAGGACGTCGGAGAGACGGGCGGGGCGCCCCAACTCACGTCCCTCATAGCCGAGTCGGCGGAGCAGGGCCTGGCGGAGCCGCGGTTCGACGATTTCCCAGGCGTGGTCCTTGGCCACCTTCACCTTGGCGGCGACGAGCAGCAGGACCAGCTCACGTACGTCCACCCGGACGGGAAGGTTCATGTCCCCGTACTCGGTGAGCGCGCCCCGCAGAGCCTTCAGTGTGTCCGAGTCGCCGTCGATCGGCACATCGTCGGTGCCCGCGACCGTCACGTGCAGTACGCGGCGCCGGCCGTCGAAGAGTTCGCGTGCGGCGGCCCGGCCGATGCCGGCGCGGGAGCGGGCGAAGTCCTCGTAGTCGGACGCCGAGACCAGGCGGTCGAGGGCCGAGACCGCCAGCGGGATCGTACGGCGGGTCAGGCCGGGGCCGTCCGCGTCCGCGCCGCCCTTCGCCGGGCGCGGGTTGGTCACCTGGGTGACGCCCAGCGGCCGGGTGAGGGGCTGGGTGACGCGGTCGGCGGCGACGTTGGCGGCCCTGCCGGTGCCGAAGCGGTAGCGGGCGCGGATGTTCTCGTGGCCGGACGGCAGCCGGGCGCCGTTGATGCCGTCGCCGAAGGTGACCGTCGTACGGCCGTCGGCGGTGGAACCGGTGATGTAGACCCGCTCGCCCGGGCCGCGTCCGGCGAGGCTGTCGACCTCGTGCCAGAGGACGCCGTCGACCCGGATCTCCAGCACCGGGGTGGCGCCGAGGGGGTTGTCGTCGGCGAGCCAGGTGAGCGGGGACTGCCACAGGGCGAACGTCTGGTTCACGCGGTCCGAGTCGCCGCTGCCGATGGCCTCCTCGCGGCTCTCGCCATGGGTGGCCTCGACGACGTTGCCGAGGATCCTGACCGTCTCGCGGCGGTAGCGGTGGGCGAGGCCGGCGGTCAGGGTCAGGCGGGTGTGGACGTGGTCGCCGGGGAGCTGGAGGTCGACGGTCTGGTCGGCGGCTGCGAGGGTGACGACCTCGGTGGCCCGGACGCCCGTCGTCCCCGGGATGTCACCGCGCTCGCCGCTCACCACGAGGGTACGTCCGGGCCGCAACCCGTCGTACAGCTCGGCGAGTTCGATCTCGTTGCCGTGGACGTCCTCGCCGAGCGGTTCGTCGGCGAGGCGGAGCGGCTCGCCCGCCGCGTGGACGGTGGTGTCGCGGATGTGCGAGAGCAGGACGTCGAACTCGTCCAACCACGGCTCGGTGAGGGTGAGTTCGGTGCCGCAGCCGGTGATGCCGTAGTTGGAGTACGCCGCTGTACGCACCGCGGCGACCTGGGTGGTGACGAACGCGAGCTTGGCGTCGCCGGGGATGCCGTCCTGGGCGCCCTTGGCGGGGCGCTGGATCGCGACCCAGCTGCCGACCGTGATGCCGGTGTGCACCGAGTCCAGCTGCAGGACGCGGCGGTTGAGGGGCTCCGGCTTGCTCGCGATGACGATCTCGACGTTGGGCTCGGTGGTCCCCACCGTGTACTTGAGGCTCACCTCGTACTCGCCGTGCGTGAACTGCTCACTGGCGTTCGGCCGCAGGGAGATCTGCTCCGACGTGCCGTTGTGGATGCCGACGTGGACCAGGCCCTCGTCGTCCGGCCGGGACACGAAGAGCGTGCGCTCCGGCAGGCCCGAGAGCAGGCGGGCCGTCACGCCGGGCTCCTGGGAGTCGGTGGGCCGGCGGTTGAGCCAGTTGAGGTCGCGGTCCTGGCTGGAGCGCACCGACAGCTCGACCTGGCCCGTGCCGAGCGGGAACGTCACCGGCTGGGCGGTGTTCAGGTTCTCGGCGCGCTGGTCGGAGCTGCTGCCCTCGACGTACTGGAACTCCGCCCGGACCGGTGTGCGGCCCGACGTGTCGTACACGACGCGCATGCTCGCCAGCACGGCACCGGTGAGCGGCCAGTCGGCGGTGCGGATGACCCGGCCGCGGTCGTCCTGGACGGGCTTGAGCGGGGCCGTGGCGCCGAAGGGGGCGGCGGTGACGCGCATGGCGAGCATTTCGCGCAGGAGCTGACGGGTGCCGGGGGCGGCGGCTGCCGCCGTTCGCCAGGCCGGGTAGAGGCTGCCGAGGGCGGGGTTGAGGACGGAGAGCAGACGTGCGGTGTCGCCTCCGGGGCGCTGGCGGCCGGTGCCGCCGTGGGGGGCGGGTGTCGCTCCGCGCAGGGCGGGGAGGACGGCACCCAGGGTGTGGAGGGCGGCTGCGCGAGGGTCGACGCCGGACGCCCGGGCCCGCTCGCTCTCCTGCGCGTCGCGCACTCCCGGCTCGGCCTCCGCGGGCTGCGCGGGCGCCAACTCCAGTGCCCGCTCCGCGAGTTCGGCCAGCACCGCCTCCAGCTGCTCGAACCACGCCGCCACGTCCTCGTAGGGCTCGGCCAGCACCTGCGCCTCGCCGAGCCGTGCGACGGGCTCCGTGAGCCGGGCCGCGAGCCGCTCGGGGGTCTTGATGCCGTCCAGGTCCTCGCGCAAGGGCTCCAGGACCTGGTCCTCGAAGTCCTCGATCAGTCGGCTGACCGGCCGCGGATTGGGCACCTCGGGCGTGGGCGGCTCGTCGCCGGGCTCACCCGGGGCCTGCGGCGCCGTCCAGCGCCGTACCTCGTCGACCAGCTCCTTCAGGGTCGGCGGGGCCGACTTCGGCAGGGAGATCGCCGTGATCTCGTCGTCCCGGTCGACGCGGGCCTTGGCGACGGGCAGCAACTTGCGTGCGCCGCCCGCCTGTTCGCCGAAGACGAAGAGCAACTGGTCTCCGGTCCGGAGGGAGTTCGCCGTGCCCGTGACGTAGATCTCCGAGCGGCGCTCCAGGTCCTCAGGCGTGAGCAGGGTGGGGCGCCTGCGGCGGACCTTCAGCTCGTTCCAGTCCCAGCGGGCCGTCAGGTCGCGGCTCGTCTCGAACGTCAGCGACTGCTCGTCGGCCGAGGCGGGCACGCTGTGGCTGCGGGCGCCGCGCGGGATGGTGACGGCCAGCGCCTCGGCGCGCGGGTCGCGCTCCAGCGTGTACGCCAGATGCGTGGCGGCGGCGACGCCGGGGCGCGGGCGGTGGCCGACGAGGCGGCCGAGCAGGACCAGGGAGCGGTGCTCGTTGGCCGTGCGGATGTAGGCCTCGTCGGCGATGCGCTCGGAGTGGAAGGTGAGCAGGTCGCCGAGGACGGCGGTGGCGTCGAGCAGGCCGATCGCCGGGTCGTCCGGCGTGCGCACGGTCAGGCCGTTGAGGGCCGGGTACGCCGGTGAGGCGAGGCGGTCGAGCAGGGCGGCCCGGAAGGAGCCGTACTCGCCGACGCGGTAGTCGAGGGCGGTGCGGCCGGGCGGGTTGTGCACGGGGGCCGGGGTGAGGCGCTCGTCGTGGCCGCCGCGGCAGGCGCCGCCGCAGGCGCACTCGTCGATCGTCGAGTCCGTCGTCATCGGGCACCTCCCAGGGAAATCGCCAGCCGGCCGTTCTCCGGCCGGTCCGGGTCGTTGTCGCAGGTGGCGATCTCCAGCGGGCCGAGCCGCAGCACGCCGTCCTCCCTCTCTCCTCGGTCCGGCTCGAACAGCCGCCGCAGCCGGGTGACTTGGACGCTCTCCACGCCGGGCACGGCCGCCGCGACGGCGACCAGGCGGCTGAGCCGTACCGGTTCACCGAAGGTCAGCGCGTCCGGGTGGAAGAAGCCCCGCACACCGCTGCCGAGTACGCGGTACAGCTCGGCCAGGATCTGCCCGTGCTGGTGGCCGGGCTCGGCACACACGGTGAGTGCGATGTCCAGCGGTACGAGACGCGCGGCGCCGACGACGAGGTCGTGGCCGATGCGCCGGTACGGCTCCAGGGCCTGGGCGACCGAGTCCAGCAGCTCGGCCGACGGGGCGCCGGTGCCGTACGCGTCGATCGCGACATGCGCCTCCTGGACGCTGCCGGTCCAGCGCAGCTCCGCCGCGGCGCGCTGCACGCCGGGCAGGGCGGTGGCGAGGGCCGCGTAGTCCTCGGCGGTGACCGCGCGCAGGCGGGTGCGGCGCAGGTCGAGCGGAGCCAACTGGCGTACCTGCTCGATGTGTTCGGGTTCGATGCCGCCCTTGGCGGGCAGCGGGTTGCGGACCACGGCGGCGGGCGGTGGCTCGCAGTCGGACTGGACGACGAGGTGGTTGATGGCCTCCGCGCCGACGTTGCCGGCCGTTCCGCCGCCGAGCCGGTAGTGCAGGGCGAGGCGGGATCCGGGCGTCGGCTTCGCGCCGTGCCGCCCGTCGCCGAAGCGCAGGGCGAGGCGGCCGTCGTCCTCGAGTTCGCCGACGAAGTGGCGGTCGCGCGGGCCGCTGTCGAGCAGATCGCGGCGCGGCTCCCACACCGCGTCCTCGTCGCCGCTCTCGTGGAGGCGTACGGCGGGCAGGGCGCGGCGCGGGTCCAGGTCGAGGGCGGCGGTCGCCGAACCGCGCAGCACCGGCTCCTCCGGGTGCAGTCCGGCCGCGTATGCCGGGCCCCAGCTGTGGGCGATCTCCCAGGCGATGTGTCCGTCGAGGACGGTACCCGCGCGGGCGCGTGCGGTCAGGACCTCGATCCGGCGCAGCTTGGCGTCGAGCAACTCGTCGCTGCGGTGCAGGAGTTCGCGCAGGGCACGGACGGGATGGCGGCGGAGCTCGATCCTCTCCAGGATCCTCAGGCCGTAGATCACGGCGAGTTCGGCGATCTCCTGCTCGGAGAGCCCGTCCCGGTCGCGGGCGCTGCGCCACAGCTCGACGAGCCGCTGCCGGACCCGTCCCGGTATCGCGGCGATCCGCTCGGCCTGCCCGGCGGCGACGGTGCCGAGGTCGGGGAAGGGCACCGCCTGCACGACGGGCGCACGGCCGAGGACGGGACGGAAGCGGGGCTGGATGCCCGGGTAGACGGACTGGGCGAGGAGCGTGCGCAGGGCGGCCGCCTGGGCGTACGCCGTGCCGGGGACGACCCGCTCGTGGCGCTGGCCGGCTCGTTCCAGGCCGAGCCCGGCACGGTTGGTGGCGGATTCGCCGACGACCTCGAAGAGCTCGTGGATGTCGTCCGGGGTCAGCGCCTCGCCGGCTTCCGCCTGATCCGTAAGGGAGTTGATGAGCCGGGCGGGTGCGTTGCCCTCGTCGCGGTCGTAGCAGCCGAAGGACGGCGGGTCGCAGGGAGCGACGACAGCCGGGACCTGCGGGACGGTGAAGGTCTCGGGTAGTCCGTGCAGGGTGCGGCCGTGGTCGACGAGGACGACGTTGCCGCGCGCGAGGGTCACGTCCTCGACGGGCAGGCAGTCGCGTCCGCCGCGGGTGGCGAGGCAGAGCGGGAAGCGCAGGGCGTCCTCGGCGGCCCAGGTGACCTCCAGGACCGGCTGGTCCTCGATGCGGTCGACGGCCGGGGTGACGGAGGTCAGGCGGACGGCCTGGCGGTGGCTCGGGTCGGCATCGCCAGGGGTGCCGGTGCGCGGGCCCTTGACCTCCTCCAGGACGAGCACGTCACCAGGCTTCAGGTCGAGTTGGCGATCGCGGCACGTCTCCGCGTCGACCCACTCGTCGCGCAGGGTCGCGGAGGTGGCGCCCTTCGGCAGGGTGCACACCTCGCCGCCCCAGGTCCACAGCCGGATCGCGTTGTGCGCGACGCGCAGCTCCAGCGGGTCGGCGGTGACGACCGGCTCGAAGACCTCCACCGAGCCGCGCTCGTCGAGGTCGCCGAGGTCGGCCTCGTCGATGACGGTGCCGGGTTCGGGACGGTCGTGCGGGTCGAGGGAGCGGACGTCGACGGAGGCGAAGCGGTACGTGCCCGGGGCGAGCGTGTGGTCGCCGGCTGTCTGCACGGCGACGTAGGCGCGGGCCGTGCAGCCGTCGTGCATGGCGTAGTCGATGAGCCGGACGTGCCGCCGTACGGAGACGCGGCGGCGCGCGGTGTCGAGGTAGGCCTCGGTGGCGACCGCGTCCTGCTGGTAGCTGATCTGGTCGCCGGTGTACGCGAGCAGCTCGACCAGGGTCGTGCCCAGGTCGGCGGGGTTGCGCTCCACCCAGTCGGGGGTGGTGAGCGCGAGCCGGTCCAGGAGCAGCTTGCGGATGGTGTCGTAGTCGCGGGCCGTGTAGTCGACGACGGGCGCGGCGGGGAAGTCCGTCTCCGGCTGCTCGTCTTCCTTGCAGTCGAAGGGGGTGGGGCAGTCGGGCCGGAAGGCGAAGGTGGCCCGGTGGTAGCGCTGGTCGAAGCCGCGGAACGGTTCGGTGCCAGGGCGGCCGTACGGGTCGGTCTCGACGAGGGAGAGCCGGTAGCGGGAGGTGTCGCCGGCCTGGTCAAGGGTGACGTAGAGCCGGTCGTCCAGCTCCGGGTCCTCCTCGCGCTCCACACTCACGTCCACGGCGGTGATGCCGGTGATGCGCCGGCCGCCGTCGATGCGGACGTTCTCGGAGCCGAGGCCGTGGGGTGCCTTGCCGAGGAAGGTGACGGTGAGCAGCAGCCCGTCGTCGCTGACCTCGACGGCGTCGATGCCGTTGAGCTGCGCGGCTCGTACTTTGCTCCGGCGGGAGGTGGCGGTCGTACCGGTCATGCCGTGGCCCTCCCTTCGAACACGTCGTCGCGCCGGGTGCCGTCGGCGCGTATGGCGTACGACAGGTACACGCGCACGACGTTGTCCTCGCTGATCACGTCGAGGGCCTCCACGTCGATGAGGTCGCCGAGCCAGCGCTGGAGCGAGGCCTGGACGGAGAGTTCGAGGGTGCTGACGAGTTCGGGGCTCGTCGGCGCGAAGACCAGGTCGAGGAGCCCGCAGCCGAAGTCGGGGCGCATCACGCGTTCGCCGGGACTGGTGAACAGCAGCTGTTCGATGAGGTCGTGGACGTGCTCGCCGTGGGTGGCGTGCGCGGTGCGGCCCCGGCGGTCGGCGCGGAAGGGGAACGCGATGTCGCTGCGGGGGCGTTGACTGGTTCGGCGGCTCATCGGACGGTGACCTTTCGCTGCGCGGCCTGGACTACGGGCGGCCCCTGCGGCACGAGGGCCGCGCTGAAGCACTCCGCCGCGGAGGTGTCCAGCAGCACGGGTGCGCCGTCGACGGTGATGCCGGAGGCGTGGGCGGTCCAGCGGACCGTCACGCAGGGCGCGGGCACGCCGTTGACGGTGTGCGGGCAGCCGGTGACGACGTAGCTGTGCGCGGCTGTGGCGACGGCGGCGCCACCGGCTCGGACGCCGCCGGAGGGTGTGGTGGCCGCGGTGACGCGACCGCCGTGCGGGCAGCCGATCACGGCGTCGGCGTCGAGCAGACTCCCGGGCATGTTCTCTGTTCCCCCGTCTTCCTCATCGCTTGGAGAGCACAGTCAACTGGCCCTCGTTGATGGTCACTTCACGACCGCGCAGAATGACCTCCGCGCCCGCGCCGGTCGCGATGACCACGGCTTCCTTGGTGATACGGATGTACGCGCCGCCCTGCGCCTGGAGGAGAATCCCCTGCTCGGCACCGGGCGTGTCGTTCATGACGAGCTTGTGCGCCTGGGGCGTCTGTACGACGACCGGCTTGTTGGGAGAGTTGGCCTGGAGCTCACGCCGCGCGTCGGGCGGCAGTTCCTCGGCGGCGCCGTACCAACACCCCGTCCACACGGGGAAGCTGGGATCCCCCTGCTCGAACTCCACCCACACGCCGGCGCCGGGCGGCGGCACCACGAACTGTCCGGACTCGGGCCCGGTGAACGGCAGGCAGGGCAGCGCCCACGTCGACGGCTCGTCACCGAGGACGTCCGGAACCTCGACGGTGATCCGGCCGATGCGCAGCGGGTCGTCGTTGTTGACGACCCGGCCTCGGAACTTGCCGAGGAACCGGTCCTTCGGTCCTGTGACCATGGTGCAGTGTGCTCCTGTATCTCTCCGCGTCTTCTGACGACCGTGGGGAAGCCTTGGGGAAGCCTCAGGGACGAACCGTGCCGCTCCGGGCGATCAGTCCCTCCCGCGACAGCGTGAAGTTCTGCCGGAACGAGCCGGGGCTGAGATTCGACGTCACGGACTTCACGTAGTAGTCCCCGTCGTACGTCACTCCCGCGCCTCGCACCCCCACCAACTCCCGAGGCCGCAGCAGATATCCATGCCTGTTCACGTCCAGACTCCCGGACCCGGAGATGACGTCCGCCGACATCGCGGCCCGGGCGAGCGCCTCGGCCTCGGCCTGCCCCAGCTCCTTCTTCGCCGTACCGGAAATCGTGCGGCGTTTGAGCGCCGGAGTGGCCCGGCGCCCGAGCGGCGGCCGCAATGGGTCGATATCCGGCTGAGGCAGCAGCCGGGTCCCCCGCGTCAGCGGATCCTGCACGCGCACCTGCGGCTGTTCGCGCGCCGTACCGTCGTACGCGAACGTCAGCTGATCAACGGTGGAGTTGGTCTCCATGTTCACGTTCAGCGCATGCTGCCGCTGCCCGAGCCGCTGCTCGGGCCCCCAGTAAGCGGTGGACCGCCCCGGGACAGGCCCGGGATCCAGATAGAAGGTGTAACCGTTCGCCTGGGCAAGCTCGTTGAGGTACTGCAGGTCGGTCCCGGTCTGATAGTGAACGCGCAGATCCTGCCTGGGCGGCTGCGCGATCTGCTCGCGGACGACGTGCGGCTGGATGCCGTAATCCGCGTACTTGGCCAGAATGCGCGCGGCCCTCTGCGACGGCGCGAGGTTCGGATACCGGTCGGTCCGCTCCTCCAGATCCATCAGCAGGGTCAGGTCCTCGCCCGTCACGGTGAGCGTGGACTGCCCGGGCCGATTACTCGCCCCCACCTCCTGCCGCACGATCAGTCCGTCCAGCAGCACCCGCGAGGTGCCCTTGATCGAAACAGTCACCATCACGCGAGTCTTGGGATCGAAGAACCCCTCGGGCAGCAGCCTCTTCGCAATGGCCCCTTTCTTGCTCAGATCAAAGGCCATTTGAAATCCACTACGCTCCCCCGCCGTCATCGTGATCTGACAGGACAGCAGCGCTTCCGCGATCTCCGCCGGCACCGGGCGGGTCAGCTTCGGCCCCATGTGCAGGGTCAGGTGGACGGGCCCCCGCCCGATCGGCTCATCAGGCATACCCGGCTCCCGGGAACACCCCTGGCACCGGAAGGTCGATCTCCCGCCCGGGCTCGTCCGTCAACTCGCGTGGATCCAGTACGGGGTTGGCATCGGCGATCTGCCACCACTGATCGGAGTCCCCGAAGTACCGCTGCCCGAGGTGGTCCGGCCGCTCCCCGCTGCTGACGGTGTGGATGGTGGTGTCCTCGGGGCTCGCGTTCCGGTCGATGGGCGGCAACAACCGCCGCTTCGTATACCGCACCTCCGTCCCGTCGGCCCGCACATGCACCCCGATCTCCGCGTCGTGGTACCGGCTCGACCGCGGATACGGATGCGCTCCCGGTATGTGGTCCAGCGCACTCTCGTACGGCTCAGTGCTGGCCATGCTGCTCAACTCCCCCTGTTTGTACGGGTGTCACGGGTGCCGGTGTCGCTTGTGCGGGTGCCACTGGTGCCGGTCCCATGTGCACGGGCGTCATGTGTACCGGTGTCACTCGCGCTGGCGTCGCTTGTACGGTCGTCACGTGGACCGGCGTCACTTGCACTCGCGTCCTTTGCACCGGCGTCACCTGTACTGGCGTCCCGTCTGGCGGCCCAGAACGCGGCCGCCACCGAGCCCGACCGCCCCCAGCCGCCCGCCCGGCGTCATCCCGGCCAACCGCTCCTTCTGCGCCAGGTGCGCCAGATACAGGTCCGCGCCCCGGTGCTCGGGCGGCAGATCACTCACCGACAGCACCTTCATGCCGATGTTCAACGAAGCCCGCATCGGATTGAGGTTCACGTCGAAGGCCGTCTCACTGATCGACAACTCTGTCAGCCGCACCGGCAGCACCCGCTTGCTCCCCCAGGTGAAGAGTGTCAGCGGCATCTCGATGGGACTGATCTCGATCGTCCCCTTCTTCGCCTCCTGAGTGGCCTCCCGCAACTGCGCCGTCGTCGGGTGCACCAGCATCTCCAGCGCGGCGAGCTCCGGGTGAATCCCGTCCGGCGCCGCCACCTCGAGCTGATCGGTCGAGTCGATCTCGGCGGTGAAGGTCCAGGTCTCCTCGGCGGGACCCTTGAGCCGCAACGCTTCGTTCCGGTCGCCCTCGCCTTCTCCTTCGCCTCCTGCGGCTTGTGGCGCGAGGGAGCGTTCGAGGGTGTCTGGGTTGAACTGCAGCACGATGACGCGCTCTGGGGTGCCCAGTTCGGGATCCACAATCACAATCCCGGACCGAATCGGCTTGGGTATGTCCGCATATCTGGTCACTGCTCCGGTACCCCCTCGTGGTCGTAAGCCTCGAGTACGCTCATAGCCGTCTTCCTCAAACGAAGGTCGGACTGTGTAGCAAGAACCTCGTTCAGGAGTGCCCGGTATTGAGCGAATGGAGTGAAGGACGTCGCCCAGATAGCCGCTTCCTGGAGCTCAGGATTCCCGCTGGCGAGGAACGAGCGGATGCTACCGAAGAGACGCTCACTGAATTCTGGAGGCGCCCCGACGCTGGCTTGCATGAGCGCTTGTGCCGACTTCTCAGTGTCCTCAGCCGCCTCTACGGAATCCAGGAGCTCTTCGAATGAATAGACGTCGACACTTCCCTTGACCAAAAATGCGGCTGACTCCACGAAATCCGGACTATCTCCCGAAACTCTCACAACGGAGCAATTGGAGAGATCGTCCACGACGAAGTGAAGGATGAGCGCCGGTCCAGCCATCCATTGGACCTCGTAGGGGACACCCTGATCCGGGTCTGCGGGGATTTCTCCCCGGCATGGCCAGCCAAGCGACTCGGCAGCCCTCTCGACTTGCTCCTCAGCCTCGTCAGGGTTGCCCCGAATAATCAGGGGGCGAGAAAAATAGCGCGAAGATTCAGAAACCACTGGCACCCTTTCTCGCCCGCAATACGCTTTGGAAATCCTGGAAGCTCATCCCTTGCCGTTTGGCGTCGTTCCACATCTGGAAGGCGGCGACGTCGTTTTTCTCGGTCCCGTATGCGGCATGCACATGCTTCCTGATCTGGTCAAATAGTTGATCTTCTGTACTTTTCTTCGATGACCGATTGACCTTTATATCGAGCCCCTTAATCCAGTTTTCCACAATGTCGAGTTCGGCTTTCATCATGTTCTGTGCGCCTTGACTCAGGTCCTCAGCCCTCCCGCCTCTTCGACTGTCAGACTCCACGAACTTATTCAATTCTTCAGCATCCTTCTGTGCACCTTGGGCGATCATTTGGAATGATGCCAGATTCGGAGGCCCCCCTGACGCTACCGCACTTTCCATCATAAGTGCACTGGTGGTGGTTGCGGCGATACTGCGCATGCCTTCGATGTCAGAGACAACATCCGTCAGCCCGGCGGAAGCCTTGGCGAGTGAGTTTGCCGGCCTCTCTCCCCTCATGATGTCGAAAGAATTCCTGGACAGACCCGGTCCTACGCTCGGCTGTGAAGCATCACGGATCAGCTTCTTATAGCTCTCCTTCGCAGTGCTTGGCACCTGGCCGCCGCCCTGCTGTGCTTGTGATGAGGACTTAGGTATTGGGACGCTCGCAACCTTGTTTCGAATGATGCCGTGTCGGTCCTGTTGCTCCAGTGGAACTTCATTCGGATTACTGGGCCACCACCCCTGATACCTCGAAATAGTTATGGGAGATTGATTGTTATTCCTCTCGAGGTCGATATCCTCCCAAGTTCGCGGCCGGCTTGCCGCCATCCTTCGGGAATAATTCTGAACCGCCCCCATGCCGACACCCTCTTCGACTTTGAGGACAGTACGGTCTTTCGGTTTCCTTCCTCGAGGGAGGACCTGTTGACTAATTCCCGTTGCAGCGCTATCTCGAGAAGTGTTTGAATAGACGACTTCCCTGGCCACTTGTCGCAAGAATCTCAACAGCCGATCTCTATCAACGGAAATCCCGTTTGAGAAATCAGTTTGAGGATTCAGTCTTGCATGGAGGGAGAAGCTGTCATCTCCCCGAATGGAGAGGTCCGTAAGTCGGTACCGAAGTCTTGCCGCCGAAAGGAAACCTCTTAGAATCATGCCTTTCACGCCCCGTTTGAGCAGAGCATCGGTCCGCGGCTCAAGGCGGGCAACGATTTTGCGGAGGCGGGCAGCCTTGGACTCCGGGGAGTTTTCCTTCTTGCGGCGGTCGTCGCGTTGGCGGCGGCGCTCCTCATGACGCCGTTGCTGCTGCCGCCGGAGCTGGTCGCGGCGGTTCTTGTAGGCGCGGCGCATCTTGCGGGCGTCGTTGTCCAGCTTGCGGCCCGTCTTGCTGTTCTTGCCCTTGCGGCCCAGGGCCTTCTTGGCGCGGCGGTTGCGCTTGAGAGCGGCCTTGGTGGTCTTCTTGGAGCGCTTGTGGGAGCGGCCGGCCGGGGACGGCTTCCGGCGGGGCTTGTCCTTGTCCTTTTCCTTGCCTTCTTCCTTCTTGCGGTCCTTGCCGCCGTCCTTGTCGCGGGTGTCGTCGTCCCGGCGCGTGGTGTCGGAGTCCTTGTCCTTGCTGCCGTCGGACGTGGAGTCCTTGCGGTTGTCGGTGTCCTGCTTCTTGTCGTCGTCCGTGCGGTTGCTGGTGGACGTCGACTGGTTGTTGGAGTTGTTGCTGTTGTTGGCGGGCGGGTTGTTCTGAGGCGGGGAGTTGAGGTTCTCGTTGGCGTTGTTGGTCTGCTGCTGTGCGGCGTTGACCTCGTCGCCCTGGTTCTTGCGGTCGTCGGAGTCAGGGTTCGACGGTGACTTGTCCTTGAAGCCCTGGGCCACGCCCTTCAGACGGTCCGTCACCTTGCCGAGGTACTTGCCGAGGCCGCTGACCAGCGCGTTGTAGACCAGCTCGATCAGGGCGACGATGCCGGCCGCGACGGCTTTGGCGAAGGGGCGGCCCGCGTTTCCGCTCTTGACGGCCTTGAGGTAGTCGATGACCAGGCCGAAGGCGCGGAGGATCTCGGAGAGGGTCTCGTACGCGGCCTTCAGGGCGTCGATGATGGCCATCACCCAGCCCGCGCCGGGGATGAGCTTCGCGACGACCTTGGTGATGACCAGCTCGCCGATGATCATGGGGAGTTGGGGCAGGATCGCGGCCCAGGCCTCCTCGACGATCTCCTCGACCGTCATGCCGCCGCTGATCAGGAGGTCGAAGGTCTCCTTGTCGATCCCCAGGACCTCCTGGACCTTGTCGTTGAACCACTGCTTGATCGCCGACTGGGCCTCCGGGACCAGGTGGTTCCTCGCACCGTCCTCGGCGGAGGCGGCGGCGCCGCTGAGCCAGCCGCCGGGGTCGGAGATGATGTCGCCGGCGATCGTCATCCACTCGCCGAGGGCGTTGAGCAGGCCCATCGCGAGGTCCATCGCGGCTTTGAGGACGCCCTCGACGGCGTCGAGGGCCGCTTCCAGGCCGCGCTTCAGGGCGTCCAGGATGTCGGTGAGGATCTGGCCGATCTGGTCGAGGAGTTCGTCGAGCATCTCCTTGAGCTCGTTGGCGAGATCGTTGATGAAGGCGATCGCGTCGGCGATGAGGTCGATGATGAAGTCGCGGATGCGGTCGGCGATCTCCTGGATGGCTTCGAGGAGTTCACGGCCCAGTTCGACGATGGCCTCGACGAACTCCTCGAACATCTCGACGATCGAGTTGCGGACCTCCTCGATCCACCCGGTCACCGTCTCCTGGAAGTTCGTGATGAGGTTGGTGACGGCTTCGCGCGCCCGCTCGAAGATGCCGACGATCGTGTTCTTGAGATCTTCGAGCCACTGCCTGATCGCGTCGAAGGCCTTCGTCACCCAGTTGCCGGAGTCCTCCTTCGCGTCGTCGCGCTTGGTCTCGGCCTCCTCGGTTGCCTCGGTGCTCTTCTTCGTGATCTCTTCGTCGTCGTCCTTCTCCCGCTGCTCGACCTTGTCGTCGGTGTCCTTCTCCTCCTTGTCGATGTCCTCCCGGACCGCCTTGGACTTCTCGCCCTTCTTCGTGTCGATGTCGGCGAGTTCGGCGTCCTGTTCCGCCCGCCAGTTTTCGCGGTCGTTGACGACCTCGGACTTCGCGCGCTCGCGTTCGTCGGCCTGGCTCCTGGTGTTGGCGTCGACCTCGGCTCGGACGTCCTCCTCGTGCTTGCGCTGGGAGGCCTGGAAGTCCGTGTCCTTCTTCTCGCGTTCGGCGGCCAGGTCGCCCTGGCCCTTCTTGAACGCGGACTGGATCTTGGGGCCTTCCTCGTGCTCGGCCACCTCCGAGACGGCCTCCGGCGGAACGCCCTGGACCTGCGGGCCGCCACCGGACTTGGACGCGGCGCCCTTCTCCTGACCTCCCTCGGGGACGTCCGCGGTGAGGGTCTCGGGCGGGACGTCGGGGTAGATCTGGTCCTCGCCGAGGGGCTGTTCGGAGTCGGCGCGGCCCTCCTCCTCGACCTGGCCGGCTTTCGAGTCGAGCTCGCCGCCCTGCTGCTCGGTGAGCCCGCCCGTCTCCTCCGCCATGCCGACGCCGGGAGCCGTGCCCACCTGGGCCTGCTCCATCATCTCGTCCTCGGTCGGCATGTCGAGGACCTTCTGGACGAGCGCGTCGGTGTCGATGACGTCACCGGCTCCGACGAGGTTGCTGCCCCAGTTGACTATGCCGGCACCGATGGTGGTGGCGCCCGCGAGGATCTTGTCGCCGGTGCTCAGTTCGAAGTCCGCGCCCGGGAGTTCGCCCTCCGGGGCCTGGGCGCCCTCCACCTCGGCGTCCTCCGCCTCGGGGGAGTCGGTCGTGCTGACGTCGTCGTCGGAGTACTCGCCAGGGGGTGCGGCGTCCGGGTCGCCGCTGAGGGTCTCCGGGGAGCCGGCCGGGCGGTCCATGGTGGGCGGGGAGTCGGCCAGGGCCTGCTGTTCGTTGCCGACGCTGGTGTTGACCGAGTTGTGCACTCCGTCCATCGCGGCCAGGGCCTGGTGCGGCTTCAATCCGGCGGCGGTGGACAGTCCGGATTCCGGGTCGGAGGCGGAGAGGTCGGGGGCGGGGCTCTCCTTCTTCGCCTGCTTGCTCCGGGCTGGGGCACCCCCGCCGCCCCCACCGCCTCCTCTGGGGGCGGGGGCCGGGGCGGCCTTCGCGGCGCGGGTGGCGACCGGGGCGTTTGATTCCTCCGTGGGTTCGGAGGTGTCCGACTGACGCGAGGTGGACTGCGGTTCGGGGGCAGCCTCGTCGCCGGATGCGTCAGGAGTTGTGCTCGGCGCCGGGGCGTCGGCGGCAGGGGCCTCCGCGGTGTCCGGCTGCCTCGGGCCGGGGGCGAGGCCGTCCTGCTCTGTGGTGGCGGTCGCTTCGGCGGCGGGACGCGGCTGGCGGGGCCGGGGTGCCGCAGCGGCCGTCTGCCGGGCGGTGCCCGCGCCGCCGAGGGCCTCGGCTTGGTCCGCAGAGGTGGACACGGTCTCCGGTGCAGAGGGTTCAGCCGTGGGTTGCGGGGTGGGACCCGCCCCTCCGGCGGAGGCGTCGCTTCCCGGTTCCGCAGTTTCGGGGTCGGGGGTGGTGGGCTCCGGAGTGGTGTCCTCCGGGGCCGGGCTCGTGTCGCGGGCGCCGCCCTCGGTCTCGGGGGCCGGGGTGTCCTCGGGGGCCGGGCCGATCTCCTGGTCGAGGGGCTGCTCGTCCTGCAGGTCACGGGTGGCCTGCTCGGCCGCTTCGTCCGGGAACGCGGCGTCGCTCACGTCCGCCTCGGCGTCCTCCTGGGCGGTTTCCGCCTCCCGCTGCGCCTCGACCTTGTCGGCCTTGGTGGGCGGCGGAGCCGGGAAACTCGGGGCCTGCTGCTCGGTGCTGGATCCCGGGGTCAGCTCGTCGGCGGTCGGGACGCCCGAGACGTCCAGGTCCGAGCTGGGGAGGAAGTCGTCGGGCTTGAGTTCGACGTCCCAGGCGCTGTTCTTCTTGGGCTCCGCGTCCTGGGCCCCTTCGGAGCCGGGATCGGCGATGTCGGTCTCGGACGTCGCGTCGGGGTCGAGGCCGAGGGGGAGCTCGTCTTCGGCGGGCTCGTCGGACTCCCCGCCCTGGGCACTCTCCTGGTCGCGGGTCGCGGCCTCGTCCTCGGCCTCCGTTTCCTTGCCGGGGGTGACGGATTCGGACGGGCCGTCCTGCTCCTTGTCCTCCGACTCCTGCTTCTGCTCCTCCTCGCGGGTCCTGCGCTCCTCGCGTGCGCCCTTGTCCCCCTCGGCGTCCTGCTCCTCGCTGGCCGCCTCGGACTCGGCGCTCTGCCCGGCGGACTGGCTCTCCTCAGCCCGACGCTGCCCCTGCGGGGATGCGGAGGAGGCCGAGGACGAGGGCCCGGGTGCAGTGCCCCGCGCGCTGCCCTCGGCGGACTCCCGCTGCTGCTCCTCCTCTTCCCCGGACTGTTGCCGCTCGTCCTGCGCCTGCTGCTCGGGCTTCTGCTTGGCGGGCTTCTCGCGCTCGGGCCACTCGGGGCGGGCCGCGTACGCCTCGCGGTAGTACTCGATCAGCTCCAGGGCGTCCGGCAGCGGCTCGGGTACGTCGGCGGGCTCGAGGTCGTGCGGGAGCGGGTCGGCCTCCTGCTCGGCCAGCCGCTCCAGCAGGCGGTCGTACTCGCTGGTGAGCAGCCGTACTTCCAGCCGGTCGAGGACGAGCTCCTGCAGGTACGGGGACATACGGGACAGCTCGACCCGAACGCGGCCGGAGAGGTCGGCCGGGTCGCCGCGCAGGGAGCGCAGGACGCCGTTGGTCAGCCGGTCCACCAGGGTGGCCGGGTCGAGCTGTTCGGCGCGGATCCGGTCGGCGTCGACCGTGGCGTAGCGGAGCCAGCCGGGGGTGGTCTGGCCCTGGTCGATGTCGGGGCCGAGGGCGGGGCTCTCGCCGCGCACGGTCTGCTGGGCGGTCTGTTCGGCCTCCCGCTCGATGGGTTCGTGGGGCAGGCTGACCGCGCCCGGCTCGCGGCCGACCCGCAGCGCACCCAGGCCGTGCGGATTCTGCAGGGTGTGCAGGACCTCGTGGGCGACAAGGCGCCGGCCCTCGGCGGTGCCGGGGGCGTAGGCGCCCTCCCGGAAGAAGATGTCCTGGCCGACGGCGACCGCGTCCGCGCCCAGCAGCTCGGTGAGCGCGCCCGCGTCCCGGTCGGTGTGCAGCCGTACCCGGCTGAGGTCCTGTCCGAGCTGTTCCTCCAGCTCCCGGCGCACGCCGGGGTCCAGCGGCAGCCCGGCACCGCTGACGATGTCCTTGGGCTCCGGGGTACGGGACGCGGCGGCCCGCTCCTGCTCCCTGCGCTTGCGGCGCTTGGCGGCCGCCGAGGACGTACGGGAGTTCTGGCCCGCGTCGTGGGTGCTGCTCATCGGCGCCGCCCGGAGCGGTCGGCGGCGGTGTCCGGCTCCTGGCCGCGGCCCGACAGACCCGCGTGGACAGCCCGGGCCAGGGCCTGGCCGATCCTGACCGGCGAGGTGGTGACGGGCAGGGGCGGCAAGTGGGTGAGGGCGTCGATGACGTGATCGGTGCCGTCCGCGGCCAGCGGAACGCCCTCGTCCCGTACGAGCCGGGTGAGTTCGCTCTGGAAGACCGCCGACACCAGGTCCGGGTCGGTGCCGGGGCCGAAGCCGTCCAGGGCCAGCTCGCCGATCTCCACTCGGACGGTGCTCTGCTGCTCCTGCGCGGTGGGTGTCCGCGGCTCGTTCAGACCCATCCGTGCACCTCCGAGGGCGTCAGAGAGCGTTCCAGCTTCAGGTATTCGGTGCGGGCGGCAGCGAGCATGTGCCGCATCTGCAGACGGTCGCCCTCTTCGGCGGCGAGGAAGGCACCGGACAGCGCGATGTTGCGGATCGAGCCGCCCGCCACGGTGAGCCGGGCCAGCAGGTCGGGGTCGAGGTCCTTGGTGGGAGCCTGGGCGGGCAGCACCCGCCGCCAGATCTCGGCGCGCTCGTCCACGCCGGGGAAGGGGAAGTCGACGACGAAGCGGATGCGGCGCATGAAGGCCGGGTCGAGGGCCTTCTTCATGTTGGTGGTGAGGATGGCCAGGCCCCGGTACGCCTCCATCCGCATCAGCAGGTAGCTGACTTCGAGGTTGGCGTAGCGGTCGTGGCTGTCCTTGACCTCACTGCGGCGGCCGAAGAGCGCGTCGGCCTCGTCGAACAGGAGCAGGGCGCCACCGCGTTCGGCGGCGTCGAAGACCTTGCTGAGGTTCTTCTCGGTCTCTCCGATGTATTTGCTGACCACCTGGGAGAGGTCGATGATGAACAGATCGAGGCCCAGTTCCTTGGCCATCACCTCCGCGGCCAGCGTCTTTCCGGTGCCGGAGCCGCCCGCGAAGAGCGCGGTGACGCCGAGGCCGCGGCGCAGTGTCCCGGCGAAGCCCCACTCCTGGTAGACGGTGGCGCGCCGGCGGACATGGGCGACGATCTCGCGCAGGACGCGGGAGTGCCGTTCGGCGAGGACGAGGTCGCCCCAGCCTGCCTCGGGCTCGATCCGCCGCCCCAGCTCGTCCAGGCCGACGCGGGCCTCGGTGAGCCCGGCCTGCCACAGCAGTTGGGCGGCGTCCGGCCCGTCCTTCCCGGCACCGGCGGTGGGCAGGTCGCGGCGGACGGTGGCGGCGGCGGATCGGACGAGGTGCGGTGGGAGCTGGAACTGGGCTGTCAGGGTGCGGAGTTGGGCAGGCAGCACGTCCGGTACGTCGGCTAGGGCATCCTGCCAGAGGGCGAGGTGCTCATCCTCGCTGAGAGCGGGGACGGGCACGCGCTCCCCGCGGGTGTGGGCGCTGGGAGCCGGTTCCTGGCTGGAGACGGCGAGCGGGACGCCGGCCGAGGCGATGAACGCGTCGGTGGCGGCGGCCTGTTCGCGTTCGAGTCCGCCGGTCTCCAGGAGGAGCGCGGCGGGCAGGAGGATCGCCTCTCGCTGCCACAGGCGGGCGAAGCGGTCGCGTTCCGCCGGGTCGGTGGGTACGTCCTCGGCGGACATCGTGTACAGGCCGAGGCCGGTGCTGCCTGCCGCCGCGGCGGCGATGTCGGCGCGGCTGCGGACGTCGCCGCCGACGAGCTCGACGCGGAGCGGGGCGTCGGCCCGGGGCGCGGACCAGCCCACCGCGACGCGTTCGGCGGCCCGTCGGTAGGAGGCGGGGAGCGTGTCCGGCGCCGGGGTGCGGCGCAGCATGCCGTGCAGGCGGGCATCAAGGTAAGGGGAGCCGAGCAGGAAGTGCAGGATGCGCTCGTCGAGCCGGAGCCGGGTCGTCGTGAGCCGGGACTCGTCGTCCAGCTCGATCAGCCGCCAGCGGCGCAGCGGGGCGACGGGGGTGAGGGCGCTCCAGTGGGGTTCGGTCAGGGCGGCCAGGGCCAGGGCGAAGGTGGGGTGAGCACGGCCCGGGTCGCCCGTGGCGGCGGCGCACCGGGTCGCGGTGCTGGGGTCGAGCTCGGCGGCGGCGGTGAGCAGGATGACGTCGCGTTCGAAGGAGCTCAGGCCGAAGCAGGTGGTGAGGGCTTCCAGAGTGGGCGGTGCGGGGGCGGCCGTCCGAGGCCCGGCTTTACCGCCGCCATCGCTCTCGCCGTCGCTGCTGCCGGTGCGGGCGGCCAGCCGGTCCAGGCGCGCGAGCACGGCGCGCACGGCCCCGGCCAGAGCCGTGCCGTCCGCCCCGGGCCCGGTTGTCCGTGCGGTGCCCTGATGGGTGCTCATACCGTCGTCTCCCCCGCTGTACGCACTGTGCTTCAGCCCTCCCGGTCCCCGGCCGCGTCGGATCCGGCCGGGCTGGATCCACTGGTCCCGGACGGCTTGCGGGAACGAGTCGAGCCGGCCGTCTTCCTGGCGGTGGCTGTCTTCGCGGCGGCCTTCCTGGCCGGTTCCGCCTTCTTCGCCGGTTCCGCCTTCTTCGCCGGGTCGGCTTTCCTGGCCGGTTCAGCCTTCTTCTCCGGCTGCGCCTTCTTGGCGACGGTGGGCCCTACCGTCTCCCGCGTCCCGCTCCCCGCCGGCCGCTGCGCAACGGGAGCGGTGCCCGCCGGAGCAGGGCCCGGCGCTCCGGGCGGCACCGGTGCGTGGGGGGCGCCGAAGGGCAGGGCGCGGACGGTGTGTTCCTCCACCGGCTTGGCCGGGACAGGCTTCTCCCGGCCCTCGATCAGCACCAGTGATCCCTGGTAGGCGACCGACAGCGAGTACGGGGTCTGGTGGAGCATTCCCCAGAGCTTGGAGGTCTCGTCGATGTCCAGCTGAGTGGGGGTGAACCGCACCCGCTGTCCCGAGTCGGCCAGGTCGCTGCCGGCCAGGTACGGCCGTTCGCCCGCCACCGCGATCACGTCGGCCGGGAGGATGGGGATCTCATGCAGCGTTCGCACGACGCAGCCGATCAACCGCTGGCCGACCAGCTCGTTCTCCTCGCCATAGGCGCTGATCACATAGTGCAGGTCGATGGCGGCTGCCGGGCGCTTGACCAGGGCGCCCTGGGAACTGCGGGTGGGCAGGTCGTCGTTGCGCCGGGATGCGTTGGGAGTGACTTGGTAGAGAAAGACGGTGATGGTCGGGTCGGTGGGCGGCTCGGCCGGTGGCTTGCGGGTCTCCACGGAGACCGCCATGTCGATCTCGGGCCGCAGGTTGTTCTCGATCAACAGCGCCAGAGCCTGGGTGACATGGGCGATGGCGAGAGCGTTGCTCATGGCGTCGGTTCCTCGGTCCCTCTCGTCCTGCTCATCCGTCTCGTCCGTTCGGTGCGGCTCTCCGTGCCGCTCACTCGCGTCCCCGTCCCAGGTACTCCGCCAGGCTCACCGTGGTCTCCGGCCGCCCTGTGGCCCGCGGTCGCTGCCGGTCGCTGCCCCGGGGTGTTCCGGCCGCCGTCACCTCGAGCCGCCCGATCTGCACCTGCACCACCCGCTCGGTCCCGCGCCCGGGGCGCCGGCCCGCGACCTGCCGCGCGGCGTCTCGGGCGGCCGCCGTGTCCGCGGCGCTGGGCAGCAGCGCCGCGGACACGGCCGCGGGTGAAACGGCGCCCGTGCCCGGGGGGATGGGCGCGGGCGCCGCGCTCGGGGAGGTGTCCCGCTGCGTGATCCCCCGTACTGCCGCGCGGCGCGCGGCGTCGGGGACCGGCCGCGGACCGGGCGTGACCGGCGCGGCGGGCCGTAGCAGTGACACCTCGGGCAGGGCGGGCGCAGCCGGGCGGGCTGCGGCATCGTGCGGCGCGGGGTCCCGCTCCATCCGTACGACCGTCCGCTCCCGCTCGGTGCGCACCTCGTGAACGGCGGGGTGCGCCGTGTTCTCCCGCGGCACGGGAGAGGGGGTGGAGACGGGCCACAAGGGTTCGGTGTCGTCCGGATCCGGGGCCGCGCCCCGGACCGCCTCGATCCGTTCGAAGGGCCCCGCCAGCCGAGGCCGGACGCGTGCCACGTCCGGGCGCGGCGCGGCGGCCGGTGCGTGCCGGGCGATCAGCCGGTCGAGGAAGTCGGGCGCCGGGAGGTCCCCCGGCCGGTCTCCGGAAGAGTCAGGCATCCGCACACAGCTCCAGGTAGTAGCGGCGCCGCAGCGGGCTGAGCGCCAGGATCTCCGGCTCGCTCCAGCCGTACGCGGTGGCGAGCAGATGGATGTCCAGGAGCAAGTCACGTGCCCAGGCATCCAGTTCGGTCCACAAGTAGGAGGCGATGTCCAGCTCGGCCCGAGTGGCCTCGCCGCACTCGGGGCAGGCGATGCTGAGCGTCACGTCGCCGCCCGGGTCCGCCGCCTCGACCGCCTCGGCGATCCGGCGCTGCACGGTGGCGGGCAGTTCGTCGGCCGGGACCGGGACTCCGTCCCGTGCAGCCGTCACGAGGCATCGGACGAGCAGCGCCCTGCGCGGGTCGTCGGCCCGGGCCGCGGCTGTCAGGTCGGCGACGCCGGGCACCCGGAACTCGGCCTCCCAGCCGTGCTCGGTGATCCGCACCACCGGCTCGCCGCGTACGGCCAGGCTCCGGGCGAACTCCCCGGCGTCCAGCTCGAACTCCATGTCCTCGCCGCACGCGCCGCACGCCAGGCGCACCTGCATGCGCTCGCCGAACAGGGTCCGGCGCAGCGCGAACAGGTCCGCCTCGCGCTCGCCCACCGGCAGCGACAGAAGCGCCTCCGGCTCGCCGCCCAGGTCCGGGCGGGCGGCGCGATGCAGCAGCAGGGCACGTCCGGCCGGTGCCCGGCCCAGCCCGGCTTCCCAGGTGGCCAGGAAGTCGGCCGCCCGAGTGATCGCCATGTCCTCCCCCGATTCCCGCGTGTTTCGTCAGATCGCCTGCTGCCAGGGCCTGTTGCGAAGATCCTGGACGTCCCACGACGCGCTTTGCCGGGTCGTCCGGTTTCGCGCGAGCGGGCGGTGCCTCGACAGCGCTGCGGGACCTGCCCTCCGGGTGGAGGACAGGCCTTGCGCGGCAGGCCCTACGCCGGATTCAGGAACGACGGCTCCTCCGGCTCCGGCACCTCGTAGTCCCGCTCCCAGCCCTCGCACTCGAGTTTCAGCGACTGGATGGCCACCGCGTTGGCGTTGGCGTCCAACTCGCCGAGGACCTGGTATTCACTGGGCCAGGTCCGATACAGCTTGTGTGAGACGGCGACCTGACCGGCCTCGTTGAGGACCTGGATGATGATGTCCTTGCGGAAGTCGGCGAGGGACACCTCGGAGCCGAGCCCGGCGCCGACCTGCCAGACCTTGTTGGCCCAGCGGTCGAACTCCGGGTCGTGGGTGACGCCGCGCTCCAGGGTGATGCCCTCGAACTCGGAGCGGCCCGGCGACAGCCGCGGCGAGCTGGGATCGCCGCCGTGCCGGTGCTTGACGACCTCTGTGGTCCGCTTGAGCGGACTGATCTTGCTGATGCCGGCGACCGTACGACCGTCCCACAGGACCAGGAACTTGAAGTTCTTGTACGGGTCGAAGCGATGCGCGTTGACCGTGAACTCAGCCATCGGATTCCTTCAGTTCTCCACGATTCCCCGCGCCTAGAGCGCGAACTGCCCGGACGTCTGCTGGATTTTGACGATCACGAACTCCGCCGGCCGGACCGGTGCGATGCCGACGAGGACGTTGACGATGCCGTTCTCGATGTCCTCGGCGGTCGTCGTGTCGCTGTCGCACTTGACGAAGTACGCCTCGCGCGGGGTGCCGCCCTTGAAGGCGCCCTGGCGGAAGAGGGTGTGCAGGTACGAGGAGGCGGCGAGCCGGATCTGCTGCCACAGGTTCTCGTCGTTGGGCTCGAAGACCACCCACTGCAGGCCGCGCTGGAGGCTCTCCTCGACGTGCAGCGCGAGCCGGCGCACCGGCACGTACTTCCACTCGCTGTCGAGCGCGTCCGAGCCCTCCAGCGTGCGCGCGCCCCAGACGACCGGGCCGGTCACCGGGAAGGTGCGCAGGACGTTGACGCCGAGCGGGTTGAGCAGGCCGGTCTCGCGGTCGGTCAGGTTGACCGTGAGCGAGTGCACGCCCGCGAGCCGCGCCTCGGTGCCGGCCGGGGCCTTCCACACACCGCGCTCGGAGTCGGTGCGGGCGATGACGCCGGCGACCGCGCCGGAGGGCGGGAAGGAGCGCAGCCGGCCCGTGAGCGGGTCGGTGAGCTGGAGGTGCGGGAAGTACAGGCCCGCGTGGTTGCCGCGCACGGCGTCGAAGGCGGCGAGCCCGGCGCGGGCGGTGTCGACGCTGACCCAGGTGCTCGGCGCGTCGACCAGCAGGAAGATCCGCCGCTCGGCGCACAGCCGCTGGGCGGCGGAGATGACGGTGAGCGCGTCCTCGGTCTTCTCGTACGCCGCGAGCTCGGGCAGCGCCAGCAGGTTGACGTCGGCGACGCCGCGCAGCGCCTGGATGCCGGTCTTGTCGCCCTCGGAGCCGATGAGGTCGCGCGGGCCGGGGGCCTCGCCGTCCTCGCCGCCCTCCAGCGGGAACACCGGCGGGTTGACGGAGGCCTCCAGGCCGAGGTCGTTGGCGCACTCGCCGAGGAAGCGGACGATGTCCTCGGGGTCGGTGGAGCCGGCGACGACCTGGATACGGCGGCCGAAGGCGGTGACCTCGGCGCCCGCGAAGGCGTGCTTGCCGGGCGCGTCGGGCAGGGCGCGCAGCTTGCGCTCAAGCAGCAGCGCCAACTCGGCCACGCTGCACGGGGCTTCGCCGTCGCAGTCGGGGTCGTAGAGCGTGAACTCGCGCTCCACCTCACCGATCTTGACGGTCAGGTCGACGGCCAGGTTGGGGAGTTCGTCGCCGAACGGCTTGGAGACGGTGCCGGACGGGTCGGGGCGGCCCTCGCCGACGACCTCGACGCGGATCAGCTTGGAGCCCGAGTTGATCACGGTCTGCGCGTAGCGGCCGTTCGCCGGGTCCATGGAGAGGCCGGTGAAGCTCTCGCGAGCGTCGCCCTTGGCGTCGTAGACACGCAGGTTGAAGGTTTCGTCGGGGCACGGTGTGTCGTGGTCGACGGCGACCCGCAGGCCGTTGCCCCAGAGTCCGGGCTCCTTGGCGTGCACTTCGAGGACCGGGCCCTCGCTGTGGCCCTCGGTGGACTTGAGGGTGACGCAGGCGGCCTTGCCGCTGCCGGCCTTGGCGACGCGGACGATCACCGCGACGGTGCCGCCGTTGCCGAAGAACTGGTGGACCGCGTAGCCGACGGCGCTCTGCGCGCTCAGGCCGCCGAAGCGGCGCTCGAACTCCGTGAAGCTGGTGACGCGTACCGGCTCGTTGAGCGGACCCCGTCGGGTGTGGCCCACAAAGGCCGTCACGGACGTGGTCAGGGTCGAGATCGTGCGGGTGCTGCTGGGAAGTTCTTCGACGTAGACGCCGGGATACGTCGGCTTGGCGGCGCTCAGCGCGCTCATCGGCATTCCCCCTCCTACTCCCTGTCTCGGGTACCGGACAAAGGCACCAAGAGATGGCAGAGGTAGGCATTCCCGACCCGGAGCACGGAGACGCCACCCAGAAGGGCGACGTGGTCACGTGCACCGCACCAGTTTTCCCCCGTCATCACCGTGGGCGATCGACCGCACGGCTCAAGCAGCGCGCTTGTGACTCCTGATGCTCAAGTGCTCAACCCACCTTGGTGTGTGGGAAGTTGACCGAGCAAGGCGCCTTCAGGCCAGCCCCGGAGGGGGTTTGGTGAAGACGCCGTCCCGATATCCACACATCACGCCTGCGCGCCCCGGCCAGCTGGTTCACAGTTCCCGCACAGAGGGTGTCGCGACGGAGCACCGGCCGGGCCCGCCCCCGCGACGGAACCCCCTTACCCACACCGTTCGACTGGTCGCACGCCCGTGCGACCTCCCCGAGTCGCACACAACGCACCATGGCTGGTTTTCCGGGGGTGACGCGAACTCGCCCACAGGCCCACTCCATCGACGTCCACCCGCCCAACGACGCCTACCCCTATAAGGCCGGTGAAATCTCGCCGTCATGTCTTGACATGCGGCCGAAACGATTCGTAGCTTGGCCGATCATTTAGATGCGTGAAGAGAGTTCATGTACATGAACTCCATGGAACCACGGAGTGTGCCCATGCGGGATCGCCGACGAAGTCGCCGCCCGGCCGCCCTGCTCGTCGCCGCGGCGCTCGCGTTCGGAACGGCCGCGTGCGGCTCCGGTTCCGGCGGTGCGGGCAGCGACGACCCGAACACGCTGGAGGTGTGGACCCGGAGCAATCCGGACCCCGCCGCCACCTACGAGCGGGTCTTCGCCGCGTTCACCAAGAAGACCGGCATCAAGATCGACTACCAGCCGGTCATCAACTTCGACCAGCAGCTCCAGAGCCGGGCGTCCACCAAGGACCTCCCGGACGTCATGATCAACGACACGGCGCTGATGGGCAGTTACCAGGGCCAGGGCCTGCTCAAGCCGGTCGACCCCGCCTCGATCGCGGGCCACGACCAGATCACCGACAAGACCTGGTCGTCCACGGTGGGCATCGACGGCAAGCACTACGGCATCCCGTACTCCCGTCAGGCCCAGACCCTGATGATCCGCACGGACTGGCTGAAGAAGCTCGGCCTGAAGGCACCGACGACCTGGCAGGAGATGCTCTCCGTCGCCAAGGCCTTCGCCACCGAGGACCCGGACGGCGACGGCAAGGCCGACACCTACGGGATGGTCGTGCCGGGCAGCGCCCAGAACGGCTATGCCGCCTGGTGGGGCGCGAGCTTCCTGTGGCAGGGCGGGGCGAAGATCATCGAGCCGGACGGCAAGGGCACCTACCGGCCCGCCATGGACTCGGCGGCCGCGGTGAACACCGTGACCTGGATGAAGGACAACCTGTTCTGCGGTGACAACGGTGTCACCCAGCCCGGCGCCCTGACCGCCGTCACCTCGACGGCGACCAACTTCCAGGACGGCAACGCCGGGATGTACATGACCGGCCCGTACAACATCGCCACGTTCGACACCACGCCCGGCAGGGACAAGTACGAAGTCGTCCCGGCGCCCGCGGGCCCGGCCGGCGGCGATGTGCTGGCCGACGGCGAGAACATCTACTTCGGCGCCAGAACGGGCAAGGCGAAGCAGGAGCAGGCACTCGCCGCCTTCCTGGTCTCCCCCGAGGGCCAGAGGCTCGCCATGACCGGCAAGAACCAGCCCGTCGTCCGCATCCCCGTGAACTCCACGCTGGACGCGGCGAAGGTCCGGGACGACGCCCGCTGGAGCGTCGTACAGAAGGCCTACGAGGACTCCTCCCAGCAGTTCCCGAACGCGCCGGACTTCGCGCCGATCAAGCAGGACACCGCCGACAGCCTCAACGCGATCTTCACGTACTGCGGTGGTGACGTCCGCTCCCAGCTGGCGGAGCTCAACGAGACCCTCGCCGGCGACCTCAAGGACCAGGACCTGTTGAAATGACCGCTACCGTGACCACCCCCGCGGCGCGCAGAGGCAAGGTCTCCGGCGTCCTCGGCAAGAAGGCCGTCGTCCCCTGGCTGTTCCTGGCGCCGGGTCTGCTGCTCGCCGTCGTCTTCAAGTTCTGGCCGATGGCCAAGGGCATCTGGCTCAGCTTCTTCGACGTACGGCCCTTCCTCGGCGACCAGTGGATCGGCCTCGACAACTACGCCCGGGTCCTGACCGACCACCGCTTCCAGGACGCCATCGGGCACACCCTGGTCCTCGGCATCGGCCAGTCGGTCGGCGCCATCCTGCTCGGCTTCGTCCTCGCCCTGCTGCTGGAGGGCCAGGCCCGCTCACTGAAGATCATCCGGACGGCCGTCTTCCTGCCCGCGGTCACCGCGACCGCGGTCGTCGGTGAGCTGTGGCGGCTGATGTACTACCCGACCGGCGACGGCCTCCTCAACAGCGGCCTGCACCTGCTCGGGCTCGGGCCCGTCCACTTCCTCGACAACCCGGACATCGCGCTCTACTCGACGATGGCCATGGGCATATGGATCTGGGCGCCGTACAACATGGTCATCCTCCTCGCCGGTCTCGCGGGCGTGGACCGCTCGCTGTACGAGGCGGCGGCCATGGACGGCGTCTCGCTCCGGCAGCGGCTGCGCTACGTCACGCTGCCCGCGATCCGTCCGGCGCTCATGATCGTGCTCACGCTCGCGACGATCCGCGGACTGCGCGTGTTCACCGAGGTCTACGTCCTCACCGGCGGCGGCCCCGCGGGGTCCACCGACGTCTGGATGACCCGCGCCTACACCCTGGGTTTCACCCGCAACGACATCGGCGGCGCCTCCGCGGCCTCGGTCGTGCTGCTCTGCGTGACGCTGCTGCTCACCGTCACGGTCAACTACCTCCGCAAGAGGGGAGACGCGCGATGAGCGCCCCCGTCATCGAGCCCGTCCGGACGCCGGTGCCGGATTCGAAGGGCCTGGCCGCCGAGGCGCGGCGCACCACCCCGGCCCGCTTCGACACCGCCCTCGGCTGGAGCGACCGGCCCGGGATCGCCTGGACCTTCCGGATCCTGCTCTGCGCGATCGCCGTCGGCATCTTCGCGGCGCCGTTCCTGACGATCTTCTCCGGCGCCCTCACCCCCCACCCCAGCGGCTCCTCGCTGTCGTTCCTGCCGCACGACAGCACGCTGCTGAACTTCAGGGTGGCAGGCGAGCGCGGCATCTGGGACTACCTGGGCAACTCGCTCGTCATCGCGGGCGGCGGCCTGCTGCTCCAGCTCGTGGTGTGCACGCTCGCCGCGTACGCGCTGGCCCGGCACCGGTTCCGCGGCCAGGCGGTGATCATGATGCTGTTCATGATGACGCTGATGCTCCCCGAGGAGGTCATCGCGATCCCGCTGTCGCTGGTCCTCGGCGACGTCCCGGTGGTCCATCTGGACCTCAAGGGCACGGTCTGGGGCGTGATCCTGCCGCTGGGCGCCTGGGGCTTCTCGGTGATGATGCTGACCGAGTTCATGCGGGACATCCCCGCCGAGATCGAGGAGGCCGCCCGCCTCGACGGCGTAGGCGAGCTCAGGATGCTGTGGCAGGTCGTCCTGCCGCTGTGCAAGCCCGCGCTCGGCGTGGCCGGCGTGCTCGGCTTCATCATGATCTGGGACCAGTACCTGCTGCCCCTGATCGCCGCCAAGGATCCCACCGACTACACGGTCACCGTCGCCCTGTCCATCCTGCGCACCGACCCCGAGGTCGGCTCCGGGGTGGTGCTGGCCGGTGCGGTCATCGCCCTGATCCCCAGCCTGATCGTCTATCTGCTCCTCCAGCGCTCGCTGGTCACCGGCATCGCGGCCGGGGCCACCAAGGGCTGAGCCAACCCCCCACGTTTGAGGCAGACATGAAGTTCCAAGGAGTGCTGTTCTTCCCGGTGACGCCGTTCGCCGCGGACGGGTCACTGGACGAGGAACGGCTCGCCCAGCACATCGACAGCGGCGTCGCGGCCGGTGCGGGCGGCGTGTTCGTCGCGTGCGGCACCGGCGAGTTCCACGCGCTGACGCCCGACGAGATCGAACGGGCCACGCGGGTCGCCGTCGAGACGACCGCCGGACGCGTCCCCGTCCTCGCCGCGGCGGGCGGCCCGCCCCCGGTCGCCCGCGACCAGTCCGCCCGCGTCGAACGCGCCGGCGCCGACGGCGTCCTGCTGCTGCCGCCGTACCTGGTGACGGCGCCGCAGCAGGGCCTGGTGCGGTACGTCGAGGAGGTCACCGCCGCCACCGACCTGCCGGTGATCTTCTACCAGCGCGGCGCCGCCCGCCTCACCGCGACCACGGCGGCCGAGATCGCCGCCCTGCCCAAGGTCGTCGGACTCAAGGACGGCTTCGGCGACATCGAGCGGATGCACCGCATCGTCCGGGCGGTACGCGCCGTACCCGGCGGCGAGGACTTCCAGTTCTTCAACGGCCTGCCCACAGCCGAGATGACCGCGCCCGCCTACCGCGGCATCGGCGTCGACCTGTACTCCTCGGCCGTGTTCGCCTTCGCGCCCGAGATCGCGCTGGCTTTCCACCGGGCGCTGGCCGAAGCCGACGAGGTGACGGTCAGCACGCTCCTCGACGAGTTCTACGGCCCCCTCGTCGAACTCCGCGACGAGGTCCCCGGGTACGCCGTGGCGCTCGTCAAGGCGGGAGTGACCCTGCGCGGCCTGGACGTCGGCGGCGTACGGGCGCCGCTGCTCGACCCCACGCCGGAGCATGTCGCCCGGCTGGCGAAACTCATCGACCACGGTCTGGAGGCGGTCCGCGCATGAGCACCACCGTCGGTACCCGGATCCGCGAGCTGATCGTCACCCCGATCGCCTTCCGCGACCCGCCCCTGCTCAACTCGGGCGGCGTCCACGAGCCGCTCGCCCTGCGCGTCATCCTCCAACTCGTTCTGGAGGACGGCACGGTGGGCCTCGGCGAGTCGCCGGGTGGCGTCGCCCGCCTGGAGCGACTTCAGGCCGCCGCGAAGGTGGTCGTCGGCATGGACGTCTTCGACACGACCGCCGTCTCGGCCGCGATCGACGCCGCCCTGCTGCCCACCGTGCCCAGCTCCCACGAGCGCGGCTGGACCACCTCGGCGGTGGAGGTGGCCTGCCTCGACGCGCAGGGCAAGCTGCTGGGCCGTCCGGTGAGCGACCTGCTCGGCGGGAAGGTCCGCAATTCCGTGCCCTTCGCCGCATACCTCTTCTACAAGTGGGCCGAACACCCCGCCCTCGACGGCCGCCCGGCGGTCGGCGACGACTGGGGCGAGGCGCTCGACCCCGCGGGGATCGTCGAACAGGCCCGGCTGATGCAACAGCGGTACGGCTTCCGCTCGTTCAAACTCAAGGGCGGTGTCTTCCCACCCGACGAGGAGATCGCCGCGATCAGGGCGCTCGCGGAGGCCTTCCCCGGCCAGCCGCTGCGCCTGGACCCCAACACGGCCTGGACGGTGGAGACTTCACGCTACGTCGCGCGCGAGCTGGACGACGTACTGGAGTACCTGGAGGACCCGACCGCGACCATCCCCGGCATGGCGGAGGTGGCGAAGGACTCGCCACTCCCCCTCGCCACCAACATGTGCGTGATCGCCTGGGAGCACCTGAAGCCGGCCATCGAGCAGAACGCGATCCAGGTGCTCCTCACCGACCACCACTACTGGGGCGGACTGCGCCGCACCCGTGAACTGGCCGCGGTCTGCGAGGCGTTCGGCGTCGCCCTCTCGATGCACTCCAACTCACACCTGGGCATCAGCCTCGCGGCCATGACCCACGTGGGCGCGGCCATCCCCCACCTCGACCACTCCTGCGACACGCACTACCCGTGGAACTCCGCCGACGACGTGATCGTCCCCGGCGCCCTGGAACTGCGCGACGGCGCGGTCGAGGTCCCCACCGGCCCAGGCCTCGGCGTGGAACTCGACCACGACGCCCTGAACCGACTGCACCGGCTGTACATCGACTCGGGCGTGCGCTCCCGCGACGACACCGGCTACATGCGGCGGATCCAACCGGGGTACGAACTCCGGCTGCCGCGCTGGTGACGGCCGGAGGCTTACGGCGACGGCATTGGGCGAACGGGTGGGGCCGCCCAATGCCGTTCCGTCGGCTCGGCGGCCGGGCTGGTCGAGTTCCGATCCGCATGGCCGACGTGGAGCTCGGCGGTGATGCGGTCGGAGAGCAGGTGAGGGCTGTCGGGATCGTCCGTCGTGAGGAACGCACCGCGGATGCCGGCCGCGGCCGGTGCGCAGGGCGAGGCCGGACGGCGCTGCGGCGCGCACCGGACACTGGCGCACCGGTAGCCGTTCGACGCCCATAAGGTGACCCCCGACCACACGACGGGAGGGGTGGAGGGCGTGGACATGGACGGCTCGACAGACGTGTTGGTGACCGGCGGCAGCGGGTTCGTCGGGAGTCATCTGGTCAAGCGGCTTCTGGAGCGCGGGTATCGGGTCCATGCCACCGTGCGCAGTACGGCCGACGCGGCGAAGGTGCGGCCGCTGCGGGAGATGCAGGAAGCGCGGCCCGGCCAACTGTCGTTGTTCGATGCGGACTTGCTGAAGGAGGGCTCCTTCGACGAGGCGATGAGCGGCTGCCGGGTGGTGTTCCACGTGGCGTCGCCGTTCCGCATGCCGGAGAAGATCGGGGACGGTCGACGGGACATGGTCGACCCGGCCCTGCTCGGCACACGCAACGTACTGGCCGCCGTCGAGCGGACGCCCACGGTCGACAGGCTCGTCCTCACCTCCACCGTGGGCGCGATCTTCGGGGACTACGCGGACGTACTGACCATGGACGACGCGGTGCTGTCGGAGCGGTACTTCAACACCACCAGCACGGTCGAGAACAACCCCTACCACTACGCCAAGACGGTCGCGGAACGCGCGGCGTGGGACGCGGAGGCCGCCCAGGGCCGCTGGCGGATGGTGTCGGTCAACCCGGGCCTGATCCTGGGCCCTTCCCTCACCCCGGCCTCGGAGTCCGGCAGCCTGTTCCTGCTGGAGGAACTGTTCAAGGGCTACTTCTTCTACGGCGCCCCGGACTTCAGCTTCACCACGGCGGACGTCCGCGAGGTGGCCGACGCGCACATCGCGGCCGCGGAGAACCCGGAGGCGAAGGGCCGCTACATCGTCGCCGACCGGACCATGACGTCCTTCCACGAGATGGCCCGCATCATCCGCACCCGCCACCCCCGCGACCTCCGCCTCCCGCGCACCGCCCTCCCCCACTGGCCGGTACGCCTTCTGGGCCCGGCCTTCGGTCTGACGCAGGACTACATCCGCAAACACCTCGGCATCCGCTTCCGGGTGGACAACAGCCGGAGCGTGAACGAACTGGGCATCACCTACCGTCCGATCGAGCAGACGGTCCTGGACCACTACAGCGCGTGGCGAAGTCAGCGCGCGGCGAGGTGAGTTCGGGCCTCGATGGACTCCGGGAGTCGAAGGTCACAAAAACGTATCGGACATTTCACATGTCAACCTTCACGAGAGGGACACAAGTTGGTTAGGTTACGCCTCAGGCCGCACGACGACCTCCGGCGAACCCCGTCGGGACGCGCGGCTTCCGCCGAGTCCGGTGCGCCCGCAGGGCCACTGGAGCCGGGGACCCAACCGAACTTGGGGTGAATCGGCCGACTGCCCTTCGAGGCAAGGGTCGTAGGGCACACCTTCCGGACCGACCGCCCGAACCCTCCCCCAGTACCTGAACGGTCTGGGGGGACCCCCACCGCTAACCCGGTAGGCGGAGCACGGAAGGAGTACGTCGCCCATGGCGCCGGAACGCACCGCGCGTCCGGGGGCTTTGAGCCTCCCCGGCATGCGCAATTCCGCACTCGCGTCGGCGGCCCTCACCTCTGTGGCCCTGCTCGCACAGACGGCCAACGCCGCCCCCTCCGTCGGGGACGAGACACCGAGCCGTGAGGAGGTCAGCCGGCGGGTCAGCTCCCTCTACGACCGGGCCGAGTCCGACACGGGAACCTTCAACGCCACCCGCGCGGCGGCGACGGGATCGCGCAAGCGAGCCGAACGGCCGACGGGCGCCGCAGGCACACCCGCCACCGCACCCCGGGGCGACGAGGGCAGGCGCGGCGACCCCGCTCTCGACCAAGTCGCCCGGCAGTGGTTCGACGCGGCCCGCTCCAAGCTGGGTCCGATCGTTCCGGCAGCGCTCCCAGCCGACAGAACGCCGGAGCGACCCGCCGAGGCACGGCGCGCCCGCCCGGCGGAGATTGCGGGGGACGGTCTCACCGACCGTGGGCGGGAGGCGCCCGGCCGCGCCGCACTGGAGCTGCCCGCCGCGCCGGTCGCCGAGTTGACGTCCGCTCCGGCGACGGGGACAGCGCCCGTGGCGGAGCTGACCTCCGGCCCGATCGCCGCCCTGCCTGCCGCTCCGACAGCCCCGCAGGAGACCACGCAGACCGACGCGAACGCCCAGTCGGCCCTTGCGCTGCCCACTCCGACCGCCGAAACAGCGGCCGAGCCCCAGCAGCGGTCCTCGCTACGGGCGGCCAAGGAGCAGAACCAGCACAAACTCGCCCGGGCCCGCGAGGTGCTGTCCGCGTACACCGCCCAGCAGGGCACGCCGCTCGCGGCCGCCGAGGCCCTGCCCGCCGCAGACACCTGGAGTGCCACCGCACCCCAGGTCCAGCCCTCGGCCGAGGCCCAGTGGCAGGCACTGCAGGCGCAGTCCGCAGCCGACCTCACCACGGTCCCGCCCGGCACGACGGCTTGGCCCACCCCGACGAGCCAGGCCCTCGACAGGAGCACCCCCCTCACCGCGACGGCCCCGCAGGACACACGAGCCGTACGAGCCCTCTCCTTCGCCCGAGCCCAACTCGGCAAACCCTGCGTCTGGGGCACGACGGGCCCGGACGCCTACGACGGTCCCGGCCTCACCCAGGCCGCGTGGAAGGCCGCCGGCATCACCCTCCCGCGCACCGCACCGGAGCAGGCGACGGCCGGCCAGGGAATCGCCCTCACCTACCTCGAACCCGGCGACCTGGTCCTCTTCCACATCGGCCACGTCGGCATCTACTCCGGCAACGGCATGATGATCCACGCCCCGGGACCCGGGGCAGTCATCCGCGAGGAGTCGATCCATTACGCCGGCGAGTCGGCGATCCACAGCGCGATACGGCCCGCCTGAGTGTGACTCGGCGGCCCATGGGTTCTGACTGTGCTTCCACGGAACCACAGTCAGAACCCCGTAGGCGCAGTGCGGCGTGTTGGCCGAGGGCCGGGCCGTCCGCTGCTGTTCAGTGCCGCACCCTGGTCGAACGCTCCCCGGCGGGCTTCCCAGCCGGAGACGCCCCACTCCGGTCGCCCCTGAGGCAGCCGATTCCGGTACAGGATCGACTTAGAACTCCTTGGCGCCGCCTGGTCTGGGCCCTCGGCGTGAAGCCGCAGATCGCCCGCCGCCGAGCACGGCTCCGGCCTGGGCACCCAACGCTGGGTCGTCGAGCGCGCGTTCGCCCACCTGCACTGGTTCCGCCGCCTGCGCATCCGCTGGGAGATACGCGACGACATCCACGAAGCGTTCCTCATTCTCGGATGCGCACGCATCTGTTGGCGGCGACTGCGCTCTGTGTGAAGCGGCGCCGCGAGCTAGTCACTCGCCGCCAGTCGGTTGAGAACTTCCATTGGAGTGAAGCTCCAGCCGACGAGGCGGTCCGCTCCAGTTGATGCCGATCATGTATCCCTCTCGGGCGGCATCAGGCAGATCGCGATCGCGCCAGGCATCCAGGGACATGGCTTCAACACGTAGCCCATGCCCCCAGATCTTTGCCGCCCTCTGGGCGCGGGCCGAGGTCGACCAGTAGGGGAGACTTCGCGTGCCGTCCGCGGGGGACACGGAAGCGCACGACGTCAGCGCACGACGTCCGGAGCACCATGAACCGGATCCGGGACGGTCGCCTCTACGAAGTCGCCGCGCTCAGTCCACCGGTTGGTCCGGGCTGTCGTCCGACCGCCACAGCCAGCGGAGGGCATCGGGAAGCAGGACACCGCCGTGGTTGGGGCTGTGGCCGCCGTCGCCCAGGACGAGGCGGAAGTCGTAGCCGGCTTCGGCGAGCGCGGCCGCGACGCGCAGGTTGTTGGCGAGCCAGTTTGCCTCGGGCTCGTTCCAGCGCAGGTCACGATGGCCCGCTTGCATGAAGATGCGCAGCGGCTTGCGAGGGACCTGGGGGATGAGTTCGGGGTAGGGGTTGCCGCCTGGCATCTGCGTGAAGCTGGACAAGTACCCGATCACCCGGCGGAATCTGTCCGGGCGTAGCCAGGCTGCGGTAAAGGCGCAGTTCCCGCCGCTACTGCCGCCGCAGATACCCCATCGGTCGGGCTCCTCGGCGATCGAGTAGTGCTTCATGACCTCAGGGATGATCTCTGTCAGGAGAAAGCCGACGTACCGATCGTCGTAGGCGTCGTACTCGGCGTTGCGGTTCTTCGGATGCTCAGCATCCGGGAAGACACCCGGGTCGACGAACACACCGATGGTGACCGGGATGTCACCGCGGTGGACGAGATTGTCCAGAACGATCGCGCCGCGGACCTCCCCTTCAGGATCCAGGTACCACCATCCGTCCTGGAACACCATCAACGACGCCGGCTCCGAGGGGTCGTACCGCGCGGGCACGTGCACCCAGAACTTCCGTGACGTTCCCGGGTAGATCGCGCTGTCGCTCCAGTCGAACTCGATCGTCTCACCGGCCCGTACGCCGGACTGCACGGCGGAGTCGGGGCCATGGGCGTAACGCACGTCCGACTGGTGAATCGGCAGCGGCTGGTAGGGCACCTCGATCGTCACGCGGGCCAACCTAGGAGAGATCACGAGCGGTCTCAATGGGGTTCCGATCCGCCGGCGCGGTGTCGCTCGCCGACGCGCTCAGCGCATCGGCCGCATCGGTGACCGCCCGTCCCCGGACCGCACCCCCCGCCGCCCCCGCCGACGCACCCTCCCACCTCAGCTTTGTCGATACGTCCTGACAAACCCATTGACATCATCTGCGAGCAGCCGCATAGTACCTGCCACTAGAGCGCGCTAGTGAAGCGCTCCAGTCGGTATCCACCGGGCGGTACCCGTGAACCTCCCCCCACCTGAGAACCCGCCCCGACCAGCACAGCGAGGTGCATGGGACATGCGCAGACACCACCGAGCCGCCACACTGACCGCCGCCGCCCTGGCCGCAGGCCTGTTCGCGGCGGGATGCTCCAGCAGCTCCGGAGGCAAGCAGTCCGAGGAGGGCTCCGCGGACGCTTCGGCGGGCAAGACGACCACGCCCCGGATGACCGTGGCCATGATCACGCACGCGGCCCCCGGCGACACGTTCTGGGACCTGATCCGCAAGGGCGCCGAGGCCGCCGCCGCCAAGGACAACATCAAGCTCGTCTACTCCAGCGACCCGAGCGCCGGCACCCAGGCCAACCTGGTGCAGAACGCGATCGACCAGAAGGTCGACGGCATCGCCCTGACCGCGGCCAAGCCGAGCGCGATGAAGGCCGTGATCGGCAAGGCCAAGGCGGCCGGCATCCCGGTCGTCGGCTTCAACGCGGGCCTGGACAACTGGAAGGACCTCGGCATGCTCGAGTACTTCGGGCAGGACGAGAACATCGCCGGCAACGCCTTCGGTGAGCGGCTCAACGAGACCGGCGCCAAGCACGCCGTCTGCGTCATCCAGGAGCAGGGCCATGTGGCGCTGGAGGCCCGCTGCGCCGGCCTGAAGAAGGGCTTCAAGGGCAAGACCGACATCCTGTACGTCAACGGCACCGACATGCCGTCCGTGAAGTCGACGATCACCGCGAAGCTCCAGCAGGACTCCTCCATCGACCAGGTGGTGACGCTGGGCGCCCCGTTCGCGCTGACCGCCGTGCAGTCGGTGGCCGACGCGGGCAGCAAGGCCAAGGTCGCCACCTTCGACCTGAACAAGGAGCTGGTCACGGCCGTCCAGGACGGCAAGGTCGAGTTCGCGGTCGACCAGCAGCCGTACCTGCAGGGCTACCTGGCGGTCGACTCGCTGTGGCTCTACAAGACCAACGGCAACTTCAGCGGCGGCGGCACGGCTCCGGTGCTGACCGGGCCCGCGTTCATCACCAAGGACAACGTCGACGAGGTCGCGAAGTTCGCGGCCAAGGGCACGCGCTAGGCGCGTCCATGGACAGGCGAGGCCGGCCGTGGCCGCGACGGGGCACGGCCGGCCTCGCCGCTGTTCGTCCTCAGGCCGGCCCCCGCGGGGCCGGCCCGCTGCTGCCCCGGACGACGAGCTTGGGGTCCAATACGGCCTCGCGGGGCTCCAGTCCGGGGTTCTCCAGCCGCTCCACGGCGAAGCGGACCGCGTTCTCGGCCATGAGGACGGCGTCCTGGCGGACGGTGGTGAGGCCGATCGGCATCAGGTGGGAGAGATGACTGTCGTCGTAGCCGACCACGGACATGTCGCGCGGGACCTCGACGCCCGCCCGCGTCAGGGTCATCAACAGGCCCATCGCACACCGGTCGTTGCCCGCGAGGACCGCCGTGGGCAGAGGCAGCCCCTGGTCACGCTCGGCCAGCAGCATCCGGCCCGTCTCGATGCCCGAGTCCTCGGTGTGCGCGCCGGGGATCACCCGTTGCTCGGCCTGAAGCCCGTGCCTGCGCATCGCGGCCCGGTACGCGCGCCGCCGCTCGGCCGAGCCGGGACCGCGCCCGCCGTCGATGTGCACGATCCAGCGGTGCCCCAGCTCCACGAGGTGGTCCATGGCCTGCCGTATGCCCTTGCCCTCGGCGGTGTGCACGCTGTCGACCCGCGCCTGGGGCACCCGGCGGCCGACCGAGACGGCGACCGTGCGGCGGCTGAGGGCGTCGAGGTCCGCGGCCGACGAGTCAGGGCCGAGCAGGATCACCGCCTCACAGCGGTGACCGAGCAGCGCCTCGATGGCCTTGCTCTCGCCGCGGCCCTGGCCGGTGGCGGACAGCAGGACCTCGTAGCCGAGCCGTTCGGCCTCGGGGTACATGCCCTCCACCAGGTCGGCCTGGAAGGTCTGGTGGACGGTGAACATCACGCCGAGGGTGCGGCTGCGGCCGCGGGCGAGCAGCCGGGCCGCGTTGTCGGGGCGGTAGCCGATCTCGTCGGCGACGCGCAGCACCCGCTCGCGGGTCTCACGGCTCGCGCCCGGCAGGTCGCGGAAGATGATCGAGACGAGCGCTCGGGACACGCCCGCCTTCTCGGCGACGTCCGCCATCGTGGGCCGCTGCCTGCCCGCTGCATCCACCTGTGAACCCACCCTTCGACGCCGATCACCTTAGCCGGGTCGTGAAATCTCCTGGCAACAAGCTATTGACATGACATTTGGACCAGGGTCATCGTACTCGCACTAGAGCGCGCTAGTAGAGCGCGACAGACGATCTGTGGATACGTCCTGGCTTCCGTCCCCTCCCCGAAGGACCTGTCATGGCAACGGCGCCAACCTCGCTCCGCACCACCGTGGGCAACCTGTGCCTGGGCTCGGCCCCCGACTCCTGGGGCGTCTGGTTCCCCGAGGACGACCAGCAGGTCCCGCACACCCGCTTCCTCGACGAGCTGGCCCGGGCGGGTTACCAGTGGCTGGAGCTCGGGCCGTACGGCTACCTGCCCACCGAGCCGCGGCAGCTCAAGGAGGAACTGGACTCCCGCGGCCTCCAGGTCTCCGGCGGCACCGCCTTCGGCGCGCTGCACCGGCCCGAGGCGTGGGACGGGATGCTCGCCCACGTCCGGCAGGTCGCCGAGCTGACCGCGGCCGCGGGCGCCCATCACCTGGTCCTCATCCCGCCCATGTACCGGGACGAGAAGACCGGCGCGTTCACCGAGCCGCCGGAGCTGACCGCCGAGCAGTGGGCGGGCTTCGGCAAGGCCGCCGACCGGCTCGGCAAGTTGCTCCTCGACGAGTACGACGTACGCCTGGTCGTCCACCCGCACGCCGACAGCCACATCCAGACCCAGCCGGAGATCGAGCGGCTGCTCAACGAGTCCGACTCCCGCTACACGAACCTGTGCCTGGACACCGGGCACGTCGCCTACGGCGGCGGCGACAACCTCGACCTGATCCGCCGCTTCGGCGAGCGCGTCGGATACGTGCACATCAAGCAGATGGACCCGGAGATCCTCGCCCAGGTCGCCGCGGAGGACCTGTCGTTCGGCGAGGCCGTCAAGCGCGGCGTGTGTGTCTCGCCGCCCGCCGGCGTGCCGAACCCCGCCGATGTGGTGGCCGAACTCGCCCTGCTGGACGCCGAGTTGTTCGTGATCGTCGAGCAGGACCTGTATCCGTGCGCCCCTGAGGTGCCGCTGCCCATCGCCGTACGTACCCGTGAGCACCTGGCGGGCTGCGGCCTCACCGGTACGCGACGCCCGGCCCTGACGCCTGCCGACCGGTGACGAGGCACCCCGTGGATCTCAAGGACGACGCGCCCCGAGCGCCCGCCACCGGCACGGACGACGCCCCGCCGGCGGTCTCGCGCAGGCTGCGGCTCATCACCGTCATCGCCACCTTCGGCGGACTGCTCTTCGGCTACGACACCGGCGTCATCAACGGTGCCCTGCCGTACATGACCGACGACCTGGGCCTGACCCCGGTCACCGAGGGCATGGTCACCAGCTCGCTCCTCCTCGGTGCCGCGCTGGGCGCGGTGACCGGCGGACGGATGTCGGACGCGCGCGGACGGCGCCGTACGATCCTCATCCTCGCGGTGCTGTTCTTCATCGGCGCGCTCGGCTGCACGCTGGCGCCGACGACGGCCGTCATGGTCGTCGCCCGGTTCGTGCTCGGCCTCGCGGTCGGCGGCGCGTCGGTGACGGTGCCGGTCTACCTCGCGGAGGTCTCGCCCGCCGAGCGGCGCGGTGCGCTGGTCACCCGTAACGAACTCATGATCGTCAGCGGCCAGTTGCTGGCGTTCACCTCCAACGCGATCATCGCCCGGGTGGGCGGCGAGTCCGGCGGGGTCTGGCGCTGGATGCTGGTGATCGCCACCCTCCCGGCCGTCGTGCTCTGGTTCGGCATGCTCGTGATGCCGGAGAGCCCGCGCTGGCTCGCCTCCAAGGCCCGCTTCAGCGAGGCGCTGGACGTGCTCAAGCAGGTCAGGTCCCGGCAGCGGGCCGAGGCCGAGCTCGCGGAGGTCTCCGCGCTCGCCGTCAAGGAAGAGCAGGAGAAGCTCGGCGGCTGGCAGGACATGAAGGCCACGCCCTGGGTGCGCAAGCTGATGTTCGTCGGCTTCGGCATCGCCATCGTGCAGCAGATCACCGGCGTCAACACGATCATGTACTACGGCACCCAGATCCTCACCGACGCCGGCTTCGCCGCGGACAGCGCGCTCACGGCGAACATCGCCAACGGCGTCATCTCGGTGCTGGCCACCTTCGTCGGGATCTGGCTGCTCGGCCGGGTCAACCGCCGCCCGATGCTGATGGCGGGTCAACTTGGCACCACCGCCGCCCTGTTGCTGATCGGCGTCTTCTCCCTGGTGCTGCCGTCCGGTGACGGCCGTGCCTACGCCGTGCTCGCCATGACCGTCACCTTCCTCGCCTTCCAGCAGGGCGCGATCTCGCCGGTGACCTGGCTGATGCTGTCGGAGATCTTCCCGATGCGGATGCGCGGCTTCGGGATGGGTGTCGCGGCCGTGGTGCTGTGGCTGACCAACTTCGTGATCGGGCTGGTCTTCCCGTCGCTGGTCTCCGGTATCGGGATCTCCAACACCTTCTTCCTGTTCGTGGTGGCGGGTGTCTTCTCGCTCGCCTTCGTCAAGCGCTACGTCCCCGAGACGAAGGGCCGCTCGCTCGAAACCCTCGAGGCCGAGCTCCGGGCCCGCTTCTCCTGACCCTCTGTTAGAAGGAAAGAAAATGACCGTACGTGTAGGCGTCATCGGCGCCGGCTGGATCGGCAAGGAACACATCCGGCGCCTCACCGAGACCGTCACGGGCGCCCGCGTCACCGCGGTCACCGACATCGACGCCGCCCGCGCCGAGGAGGCGGCGGCGCCGGTCGGTGCCCGGGTGCTGCCCGACGGCGCGGCCGTGATCGCGGCGGACGACGTCGACGCCGTCCTCGTGACGTCCTGGGGCCCGACCCATGCCGAGCACGTACTGAACGCGATAGCCGCCGGCAAACCGGTGTTCTGCGAGAAGCCGCTGGCCACGACCGCCGAGGACTGCCTGAGGATCGTCGAGGCCGAGACGGCACGCGGCCGCCGCCTGGTCCAGGTCGGCTTCATGCGCCGCTACGACACCGGCTACCGGCAGATGAAGCAGGTCATCGACTCCGGCCGCATCGGCGAGCCGCTGATCGTGCACTGCGCCCACCGCAATCCGACCGTCCCGGAGTCGTACACCTCCTCGATGGCCGCCCTGGACACGGCCGTGCACGAGGTCGACGTGCTGCGCTGGCTGCTGGACGACGAGATCGTCTCCACCCAGGTGGTCACGCCGCGTGCCACGAGCAAGCGGTTCGCGCATCTGAAGGACCCTCAGATCATGCTCTTCGAGACCGCGAAGGGTGTCCGTATCGACCTGGAGGTCTTCGTCAACTGCCAGTACGGCTACGACATCCAGTGCGAGGCGGTCGGTGAGGAGGGCCTGGTCCGGCTGCCCGACCCGGCCTCCGTCGGCGTGCGCACCGCCGCTCGGCACAGCACCGAGGTGCTCACGGACTGGGTGGGCCGTTTCCGGGACGCCTTCGACACCGAGTTCCGCGAGTGGATCGCGGGCATCGCCGCCGGTGACGAGCCCACGGGACCGTCCGCCTGGGACGGTTACGCCGCCACCGTCATCACCGCCGCGACCGTCGAGGCCCTGGAGTCGGGCCGCGTCGTCGCCACCGACCTCAAGCCCCGCCCCGCCTTCTACGGAGGTCTCGCGTGAAAATCGCCCTCGACCCGTACATGCTCCGCACGCTCCCCATCGACGAGATGGTGCGCACGGTCGCCGAACTCGGCTACGAGTACATCGAGTTGTCGCCCCGCGACGACTTCATGCCGTTCTTCCTGCACCCGCGCGCCGACGACGAGCGGATCGTGGAGCTGAAGAACTCCCTGCGCACGCACGGCGTCCAGCTGTCCTCCGTGCTGCCGCTGTACAAGTGGTCCTCACCCGACGAGACCGAGCGGCAGGCCGCGGTCCGCTACTGGAAGCGGATGATCGAGATCACCGCCGATCTCGAATGCCCGCTGATGAACAGCGAGTTCAACGGCCGCCCCGAGCGTGCCGCCGAGAGCGAGGCGGCCTTCTGGCGCTCGCTGGAGGAGCTGCTCCCGGTGTTCGAGCGCGAAGGCATCGCTCTGAACCTGGAGGCGCACCCCGACGACTTCTGCGAGGAGAACAACCCCGCGGTCGACCTGGTCCGGGCGATCAACAAGCCCTGGGTGAACTACCTGTACTGCGCGCCGCACTCCTTCCACCTGTCGGGCGCGGACCCGACGGCGGACATCGCGGCGATGATGCGCTACGCCGGCGACAAGCTCCAGCACGTGCACATCGCGGACTCCTTCAACCACAAGGGCTCCTCCGGCCTGCGCTACATCCTCAACCCGCCCGGCACCCCGGCCCGGATCCACCAGCACCTGGACATCGGGCAGGGCGAGGTCGACTGGGACGCCTTCTTCGGCACGCTGCGCGAGCTGAACTTCGACGGCGTCGCCACCGCCTGCGTCTTCGCCTGGGAGGAACGGGCCCGCGAGTCCTCGGCGTTCATGCTGGACCGCATCCGCAAGGAGCTGGCCGCGTAGGAGGACGCCGGGGCCCCGGCCCCGGCGACACTCACCGGCGGCCCTCCGCTCGGCGGTCCGCCCTGCGCTGAGCCAGCCACAGGGCGACCTCCTCCGAGATCGGCTGCCCGGTCTCCAGTTCGACGAAGCCGAACTGGCCGCCCTGGTTGCACTCCAGGAACCACCAGATGCCGTGCTCGTCCTCGGCGAAGTCGAAGGCGGCGTACGCCAGTCCGCCGAGGGTGACGTACTCGTGCACCGCCTTGCCGATCCGTTCGGGGACCGGGACCGCCTCCCAGGCGTGCCCGGTGTCGCCGTAGCGGCCGTCGACCTGACCGGGTTCGGCGGTCTTCCGCGCGGCGAACAGCCGGGTACCGACGCAGGTCAGCCGGATGTCGGCCCGCTTGGGTACGTACCGCTGGAGCAGCGCGGGCCCGGCCGCGACCGCGGAGAAGTCCGTGTCGGGGCCGACGAGGGTGGTGGGCAGGGCCGGCGCGGGGTCGCCGGGGGGCGGCCCCGAGGCGGACTTCACCACCACGTCCCGGTACTCCTCGGCGAACTCCCGCGCCAGCCGGGGTGACGTGGTGAAGACCGTCGGCGGTACGGCGAAGCCGCTGAGGTGGGCCACCCTCAACTGCCAGGGTTTCAGCCGGGCCTGGTCGGCGTTGCGCGGATGGTTCATCCACCGTGCGGCGGCGGAGTGGAGCATCCCGTACAGCGCCTGCCGGGTCTCGGCGGTCAGCCACGGTGAGGGGTCGGCCGCGTGTGCCGCCGGTTCGCCGGGCCTGCGCACCCAGATGGAGCGCAGGCCGCTCATGCTGAGCACGTGTCCGTTGACCGACAGGTGCCCGTCGAAGTCACCGTGGGCGTAGTCGGCGGACAGCACGGCCTTGCCCGGCAGGTCGGCGGGGTCCAGCCGCATCACGGGAGTCCCTGTCCCGTGCAGCCTGGCCACCACCATGTCGGCGGTCACGTCCTCTTCGGACGTCAGGATCAGTACGGTCATTCGCGTGCGGATCGTCAGTCGTCGAAGTGGGTCGCGGATCCGGCGGTGGACGTCGTCGTGCCGACCGCGAGCAGTAGGTCCGGGTCACTGACGGCGGGGCGGCCGTCGGGCAGCACGTTCAGCTGGCGCGCCGGGTCGAAGTGATACGGCGTCACCGCTTGGGGAATCCCTCTGGGAACGGTGTAGTTGAGGGTGAACGGTCGCATGGTGAACCTCCGGTGAAGTACGCGTGAATCACCGTCACTTACGCGCCTTTTCTGTAAGGAATTCATCACTTTCCGCCACATCGGCGTGAAGGCCGTCACACCCGTCACGCCACTCGCCTGAATTCCCCGGCTTTCCACAGGAGTTCTTGACGCTGAACCGTTTCATTGCTTCTCTCGAAACACAGTTCTTCATGGGAGCGCTCCCAACCCCCACGTGAAAGGGATCCCCGTGCAGACAGTGCAGACAGTGCCGACAACCCCCCACCCCAGACGCACTCTTTCGGTCCTCCTCACCGCGGCGCTCGTCGCCTGCCTCCTCTCCCTGTCCTGGGCGGGCGGCTCTCCGGCAAGGGCAGCGGCCGGTGACGGCTCGGTGTCCGACCCCAACATCGTCTATGTGGGCCGCTGGGACACGAGTTCGGGCACCGCCGCCGTGCCCCACTGGTCCGGCGCGTACTTGCAGACGGCCTTCACCGGCACCACGGTGAAGGTCAGGGCGAGGGACGCGGTCAACTTCTACGCGAGCGTCGACGGCGGACCTGACGTCTTCCACGCCGGTGTGCGCGGGACGGTGAACCTCACTCCCCAGCCCCTGTCCTCCGGCACCCACACCCTGCGGATCTCCTACCGCTCCGGCGACACCGTCTTCCAAGGCCTGGTGCTGGACCCCGGCGCGCGCACGGTCAGTCCCACCCTGCCGTCAGGGGTGGTCGAGTTCGTCGGGGACTCCATCACCGCCGGTGCCCTCACCGACCGGCTGGCGCTCGACTCGTACGCCTGGAAGACCGGCGAGCGGCTGGGGATGCGGCACACCAGGATCGCCCGCGCGGGCTACTGCCTGGTCGCCCAGTCCGGTTGCACGGGCCTGAGCGGCCAGTACTTCAGGACCGGCAGCACCGGCGACCAGAGCTGGGACTTCTCCCGCTACGGGGCGAGCGCGGTCGTCGTCAACCTGGGCACCAACGACATCGGCCACGGCGTGTCCGGCTCCGCCTTCCAGGCGGCGTACACCAAGTTCCTGAGCGACCTGCGCGCCAAGCACCCGTCGGCGCACCTCTTCGCCGTGCAGACGCTGAAGAAGCGCTACGTGCCGGAGACCAGGGCCGCCGTGAGCGCCCGCAACAGCGCCGGTGACGCCAAGGTGCACTACGTCGACACCACGGGCTGGCTCACCGACGGCACCGACTACGAGGACGGCAACGGCCATCCCAACGAGGCGGGGCACACCAAGTTCGCGGGGCGCCTGGCGCCCGTCATCGCCGCCCGACTGGGCAGTGCGGCCGGTGTGTCCACCAGGGCGGCAGCTCCGGGCCAGCCCGGCGACCCCAACATCAAGTTCGTCGGCCGCTGGGACACCCGCAGCTCCAGCACCCTGTACACCCCGTACTGGGCCGGCGCGTACTACCGGGTCGGGTTCACCGGCCGCACGGTCAAGCTCAAGCAGCGCAACACCATCGACTTCTGGGCGCGCATCGACAACGGGCCGGTGAAGTTCTACGACGACGTCAAGGGCACGGTGGACCTGACGCCGACGGCCCTGGCCTCCGGAAACCACACACTCCAGGTCAACTACCAGGTGGTCGCGGGCTCGTACCGCGGCGACGCCGTCTTCCAGGGGCTGGTCCTCGACAGCGGCGCGACCACCTTCGCGCCCTCGGCCCCCGCCAAGGTGATCGAGTTCGTCGGCGACTCGATCACCGTGGGCACCACCACCTCGCAGAACGCCCGTACCGCGTACGGCTGGCTGATCGGCGAACGGCTCGGCGCGGAGCACACCCAGATCGCCCAGGGCGGCGCCTGTCTGGTTGCCACGGCCGACGGATGCGTGGGCCTGGAGCAGCAGTTCACCAGGCTCAACCCCAACTCCCCCACGCCCGACTGGGACTTCTCCCGCTACCAGGCGGACGCGGTCGTCATCAACCTGGGCACCAACGACGTGGGGCACGGCGTCAGTTCCACGCAGTTCCAGTCGGCGTACGCCAGCCTGCTGCGCAAGGCGCGTGCCGCCTATCCGCGGGCCTGGATCTTCGCCCTGGAGACGTTCCGCGGCCGCTACGTCCCGCAGACCGAAGCGGCCGTCAAGGCGGCCGTCGACGGCGGTGACGCCCGGGTCTCGTTCGTCGACACGACGGGCTGGCTGGGCTCCGGCGATCTGACGGACTCCGTCCACCCGAACGACCAGGGCCACCGCGTCATCGCCGACCGCCTCGCACCGATCATCGCGGCGAGAATCGGCGCCTGACGTGATCTCAGGACATCGGCATTCCTCCGCCCTGGAGCCGCTCCAGGTCGGAGGGTCGGACCTGGATGACGAGGAGGGCGATCACCGCGGCGATCGCGGTGAAGATCGCGGCCACGATGAAGGCGGCGGAGACTCCCGCGGTGAGGATCTCGTCGGCGTACGGCGCCGGGAGCTGCCCGGTGCGTTCGAAGCGCAGCCGCTCCACCGGGGTGGCCTGGGACAGGAAGGCGGGGATCTGCTTGTCGGCCTCGTTGTTGCTGGCCGTGCCGAACATCGTGACCAGGATGGACAGTCCGAGGGAGCCGCCCACCTGCTGGGTGGCGTTGAGAAGTCCGGAGGCGGCGCCCGTCTCCCGGGTGGCCACGTTGGACAGCGCCATCAGGGTCAGCGACACGAACTCCATGCCCATACCGAGGCTGAACACGAGGATCGGGCCGAGGACGCTGCCCGCGTAGGTGGAGTGGACGTCGGTCAGGGTCAGCCAGCCGAGGCCGGCAGCGGCCAGGATGGCGCCGGTCACCATGAAGGGCTTGGGCCCGTACTTCGGCAGGAGTTGGGAGGCGAGCCCCGCGCCCACCGCGATGACGGCGCTCACCGGGAGGAAGGCGAGCCCCGCTTGGAGCGGGCTGAAGTCCAGTACGTTCTGGACGAAGAGGGTGAGGAAGAAGAACATGCCGAAGATCGCGGCGGCGAGGCTCAGCATCATGCCGTAGGTGCCCGCCCGGTTGCGGTCCGCGAACATGTGCAGGGGTGTGATCGGCTGCCGGGAGCGCCGTTCGATCAGAACGAACGCGAGCAGCACGACGACGGCCGCTCCGAACGCGGTCAGGGTGAGCGGGTCCCGCCAGCCGTCCTGCGCGGCCCGGATGAACCCGTACACCAGCAGCACCATGCCGATGGTGGAGGCCAGCGCGCCCGCCAGGTCGAAGTGACCGGGGTGGCGCTCGGACTCGCGGATCCAGCGCGGGGTGGCGAGCGCGATGAGCAGCCCGATGGGCACGTTGACGAACAGCACCCAGCGCCAGTTCAGCCACTCGACCAGGATGCCGCCGGCCAGCAGCCCGATCGCGCCGCCGCCCGCCGAGACCGCGGCGAAGACGCCGAACGCCCTGTTGCGTTCGGGTCCTTCCCGGAAGGTCGTGCTGATCAGGGCGAGGGAGGTCGGGGAGGCGATGGCGCCGCCGACGCCCTGGAGGGCACGGGCGGCGAGGAGTTGCCACTCGTTCTGGGACATGCCGCCGAGCAACGAGGCGAGGACGAAGAGCAGTACGCCGAAGATGAAGACGCGCCGTCTGCCGAGGATGTCGCCCATCCTGCCGCCGAGCAGCAGGAGCCCGCCGAAGGTGAGCGTGTAGGCGTTGATCACCCAGGACAGGCTCGTCGTGGAGAAGTCGAGCGAGCGCTGGATGTCCGGCAGGGCGATGTTCACGATGGTGATGTCGAGCACCACCATCAGCTGGCAGGAGGCGATGACCAGCAGCGCCATACCGCTGCCCCGGCCATCGCCCGGCCTCTGTTCCGGGCTGGTGGTCCGCGTTTCGGGTGCGGGTTCGGGGTTGCTCATCACATCGCGCCCTCGGGCGAGAGTCAGTGGCTGGTGCGCGCCACCATCCGACCGTACGCCGCCATCAAGGTGACCTCCAGTCGATCACCCCGCGGCCCGGTCCACGCCAGAGCCACCCTCAGAAGGCAGTGACTAAATCGTTTCAATCCTCGCCTACCTCATCTCGGCCAGGGCATTGACCACATCCGACGCGGAACCCTAACCTCCGGGCAATCGGCTTGAAACCTTTCACGAACGAACCGAACCGAGGGTGCACCATGTCCTGGGACCTGTCGCGTCGAAGACTTCTGCAGCTGGGCGGAGTCACGGCCGCCTCCGTCGTCCTGACCGGCCCCCGGGCCCTCGCCGCCCCGTCGGCCGCCGCCCCGGTGGGGCAGCCGCCCGCGCCGAGCGGGATGCTGGCGGATCTGCTGCCGCAGGCACTGGGCACGAGCGCCGGACAACGTCCCCGGTTCAGCTGGCAGATGCCGGACTTCGGGGCCGGCACCGTCCAGCAGGCGTATCAGCTGCAGGTGGCCGCCACTCCGGCCGGTTTCGAGGAGGACCGGCTGATCTGGGACTCCGGCAGGCAGGAGTCCGCCGCCTCCACCGCCGTACCGTACGGCGGGCCGGCCCTGGAGCCCCGTACCGCCTACTGGTGGCGGGTCCGAAGCTGGGGCGGGAAGCGGTCCTCCTGGTCCCGGCCCGTGCTGCTGGCCACGTCGGTCGAGGACGAGTGGAAGGCCGAGCCGGTCTGGGTGCCGGCCGGGCCGGTGATGACCGACGGCACTCTGAGTACCCGCCTGAAGATCACCGCCGTGGCCGCGGGGCTGTGGTTCCGCGCCGCGAACACGGCCAACAACTACATGTGGCAGCTGCGCGCCGGCAGCCCGGGCGTGCTGCGCAAGCACGTCTGTGTGAACGGCACCTACTCGGTCCTCGGCGAGGTCCGGCTGCCCTTCGCGGTCGCCACAGGCGAGTGGCTCGACGTCTCCGTCACCATGACCGGCGCCACCTTCACCACCACCGTGAACGGCACCGTCGTCGACACCACCACCGACGCCCGCTACGCCTCCGGCAACATCGGTCTGCGCAACGGCCTGACCGAGTCCCAGGTGTACGACCGGGTCACCTTCACGGCCGCCGACGGCACCGTCCTGCTCGACGACGACTTCACCTCCGACAAGGGCACCTTCTCCGCGGGCACGGTCTCCGGCGGCACGCTCACCTTCCCCACCGGTGCCTCCGCGCTCTCCTCCTACGGCGCCGACGACACCTGGGCGCTGCTGCGGCACGAGTACGGCACCGACTCGGGCAAGGACATAGCCGCAGCGGTCCTCTACGTCGCGGCGACCTCCCCCGACCCCGCCCGCCAGTACGTGGCCAAGGTGTGGAGCAACGGCACCGTGGTCGGCCACGCCTCCGTGCGTTCCGGCTCCGGCACCGCCTACCAGGCGTTCGACATCACGCCCACCCTGCGCGCGGGCGGTGGCAAGAACGCGCTGGCCGCGCTGTGCTGGACCACCTCGCAGCAGAAGTTCCTGGCACAGCTGGAGATCACCTACACCGACGGCAGCCGGGCCACCGTCTCCTCCGGCGACCACTGGAAGGCGCGGCGCCAAGCCGGACTCCTGCCCGCGAAGGGCAGCGCCGGCAGCAGCTACTTCACCGTCCCGCAGGAGTACTGGGACCTGCGCCAGGAGCCCGTCGGCTGGACGGAACCGGGCTTCGACGACGGCGACTGGCACGCGGCGCGCGTCCGCCCCGCCATCGACGGACTCACCCCGGCACTGATCGAACCGGTCCGGCTGCACGACGTCACCCCGGCGGCCGTCACCGAGGTCGCCGACGGCCGCTGGCTGGTCGACCTCGGCCGGGAGATCGTCGGCGGGCTCGCCCTGGAGGTCACCGGCAGCGCGGGCGACGCCGTCGAGGTGCGGCTCGGCGAGGAGCTGAACGCGGACGGGACGGTCAAGTACCAGCTGCGGGCCACCAACACCTACCGCGAGGTGTGGACTCTGCGCGACGGCGCCCAGCGCTTCGAGCACTGGGGCTACCGCGGCTTCCGCTGGGCCGAGCTGCGCACGTCCGTCGACCTGTCGAAGGCGGTCGTCACCGGCCGTGCCTGGAAGCTCGACTGGGACGACGCGCACGCCTCCTTCCGCAGCTCCGACCCCGACCTCGACCGTGTCTGGGAGCTGTGCCGCTACTCGATCGAGGCGACCCGCGGCGACGTGTACGTGGACACCCCGACCCGTGAGCGCGGCCCGTACGAGGGCGACGCCCTGATCAACCAGCTGTCCGAGTACGGCGTCCAGCGCTCCTACGCCCTGGCCCGCTGGTCCAACGACTACCTGGTCCGCAAGGGCACCTGGCCCACCGAGTACCGGCTGATGTGCGCGATCTCCGCGTGGGAGGACTATCTCGCCACCGGCGACGACCGGCAGCTCGCCAAGGACTACGACCTGCTCGCGGCGAAGAACCTCACCACCTATCTGGACTCCCAGGGGCTGGTCCGCAAGGCCCCCGGCAACACCAGCCAGAACCTGGGCGACCTCGTCGACTGGCCGGCCGCAAGCCGCGACGGGTACGTCTTCACCAACGTCAACACCGTCGTCAACGCCTTCCAGTACGCGGCCTTCGACGCGCTCGCCCACTGTGCCGAGGCCCTGGGCAAGGCCGACGACGCCAAGGCCCTGCGCGGCCGCGCCGACACCCTCGCCACGGCCATGCGCGACACCCTGCTCGACGCCTCGGCCGGCCGGTTCCTCGACGGTGCGGGCACCTCCCACAGCGCCCAGCACGCCACCGCCTTCCCGGTCGCGCTCGGCGTCGCGGACTCCCTCGACGCCGAGGTCCTGGCCAGGCTCGGCGACACCCTCGCCGCGGGCGGCATGAAGGTGAGCGTGTACGGCGCCCAGTTCCTCCTCGACGCCCTGTTCCGCCTCGGCCGCGCGGACGCCGCGCTGGCGCTGCTCACCTCCTCGGCCACCAACTCCTGGCTGCACATGCTGGACGCGCTGAAGGCGACCATCGTCACCGAGGCGTGGGATCCCGCCCTGAAGTCCAACATGACCTTCTCGCACGCCTGGGCCTCCGCGCCCGCCAACGCGGTCGCCCGGCACATCCTCGGCGTCCAGGTCAGCAAGCCCGGGGCGGCGGAGTTCCGGATCCGCCCGAGGACCGGGCACCTGACCGAGGTCGAAGGGACGGTGCCCTCCGTGCGCGGCCCCGTGTCGGTGGCCGTACGCCGCTCCGGTGCCACGCACGCGGTGCGGGTGACCGTGCCGCCGAACGCGCGCGCCGTCCTGGAGATCGAGATCGGGGACGCCGATCCCTCGGCGTACCGGGTGACGGCGACACCTCCGGGCGGCGAGGGCCGCGTGCCGGTCAAGCCGTTCACCGGTCTCACGGGCACGGTGCTGCGGATCGGTCCCGTCGGCTCGGGCACGGCCGAGGTCGAGCGCGTGTCCTCGTGACAACGCGGCTGGGGGTCCCCCCACGCCTTTAAGGCAGTGGGGGAGTGCGTGCCAGACCCCGCGACGCCGGCATGATCCGCCGGGCAGGCCCTGGGTCAGCGGCCGGTGCGGATGAGTCCCGTCAGATAGCGCCACAGCGAGGAGCGCTGCCGGGCGGCCGGGGCGGGCAGTATCGCCTCGGCTTCCGGCTCGGCGCTCTCCGGTGCGGAGGCGGACGTCGGCGGCCGCCCGGCGCGCTGACGGGGCATCGGGGCGAGTTCGTACCGTACGGGCAGTGAGCGCAGGCCGCGCATGAACGGCGAGGAGCGCCACGGCAGTTGGTCGGCCGACAGGGCGAGGTCCAGATGGGAGAACCGCTCGAAGAGCCGGCCCACACCCACCGCCGCGACCGTCGACGCGAGCTCGCGCGCCGGGCACTGGCGTCGGCCCGCGCCCCAGGACAGGTGGGCCCGGGTGCTGATGGCGCTGCCCGCCGCCACATGGTCGGCGAAGAGCGGGTCGGCGTGCGCGGCGGCGGAGGAGACCCAGACGGGGTCGCCCGCCCGGATCGTGTAGTTGCCGAGCGCGGTGTCCCGGGCGGCGAAGCGCGGTACGAAGTTCACCAGCGGCGGCTTGCGCATGACCACCCGGTTCATGGTCTCCCTGATCATCCCGGCCGACAGGCTGGCGCGCACACCGCCGTCGCCGTCACCGGAGATGACCTCGACCACCGTGTTGGACATGAGGATCCCGACGTGGTCGGAGGTCATGCCGAGCAGCATGAACAGCTCACGGGCCAGCTCGTCCAGCGAGAGGCCGGGATGCGCGGCGAGAAGGTAGGAGGGGAAGTCGTCCCCCGGCTCCTTCAGCTTCACGGCCGCCAGTTCCGCGAGCGTCGCCAGCAGTCGCTCCAGGGCGGGCTCCGCGTCCGGACCGGCGTCCAGGACCCGCCACATGTCCATCAGCGCGTCGTCGCCCTGGGAACCGGGGAAGCCGAGCAGATGACTGGCCACCATCAGCGGCAGCGGCCGGGAGAACTGTGCGGACAGGTCCGCCACGCCCGTTCCGCCGCCCTGTCCGACCAAAGTGATCAGTTCGTCGGCGTAGGCGGTGACGGCCGCCTTCAGCCGCTTCGCCTGCGGGTGGCCGGGGTCCTGGAAGGGTTTGAGCGCGGCGTCCCATGCCGTGCGCAGCGTGCCGTATCCGGGGCCGCCCTGGATCAGCACATGGTTGACCTCGAGGGAGGGCCCGAGCGGCCAGTCGGCGGGGACTTCGCCCGCCGTGCGGGCCCGCCAGTTCTCCAGCCCCTTCGGCCAGCCGTCGTCGTCCTGGAGGACCTGCAGGGCCTCCCGGTAGCCGAGGACGAGCCAGGCGGGCACACCGAGCAGGTCGACCGGAGCGACGGGGCCGTGCTGCTGCCTCAGCCGCTCGTACACGAGCGAGGGACGCGTCTCGTAGTCGCGGGTCAGCAGCGGTTCGGGAGCCAACTCCTCCAACCGGGTGCCCTCGACGCCCACGGATCCGCTCTCACCCCACTGGGATTCCATCTGCCTGCCGCCCTCCGACACTCCCCGCACCGGCGCACTACCAGTCAGTAGCCGACACGCCGGTGACCCTACCCCAGGGGGCACTCGCGGGTGAACGGGCCCCGGCGGGATGTTCTGTTACGCTCCCCGGGCCTCCCGCGGGGGAAGTCCGGTGAGAGTCCGGCGCTGACCCGCAACGGTGTGCGCGGGGACCCCGTGGTCCGTCGCGTGAGCCCGATCGCCCGTGGTGGGTGCGACCCGTTGACTGCTCGCCGTGGACTGCGAGAGGGGACCGCGCGGCCGGCACGGTCGTACGGGCTGTCTCCCTGATCGATGTTCACAGGCGGCCCCAGGCGAAGGACCGCCCGCCCGTGCACCGAAGCCAGACCCGGACAGTGAGACCGATACCGAGACCGGGTGAGTCACGGCTGCCCGGTGCGTCACGCGCATCCGTGGTGTCACTCGTCCTCGCGCTGGGGCTCCTGCTCCTCGTCTCGCTCGTGTGCGGTGTCGGGCTCGGGGCCGCCGGGATCGGGTGGGGCGATGTCTTCCGGCTGCTCGGGGCGGGGCTGACCGGTGGCACCATCGACGCCGGGGACGTCGCCGCGTACACCATCGTCTGGGAGATCCGGCTGCCGCGCGTCGTGCTCGGTGCGGTGGTCGGGGCCGGGCTCGCGACGGTCGGGGTGGCCGTGCAGGCGATGGTGCGCAACGCTCTCGCGGATCCGTTCGTGCTGGGCATCTCCTCGGGCGCCGCGGTGGGCGCCAACGCCGTGATCCTGCTGGGGGCGTTCGCGGGGCTGGGAGTCTGGGCGCTGTCCCTGTCGGCGTTCGCCTCGGCGCTCGCGGCGACGGCGCTGGTGTATGCCGTGGCGCGGTCACCCCACGGACTGACCCCGCTGCGGCTGATCCTGACCGGGACGGCACTGGCGTACGGCTTCGAGGCCGTCACCACCGTCATGGTGTTCGGCGCGGCCCGGGGTGAGGCGGCGCGGTCGGCGATGATGTGGCTGCTCGGCAGCCTGGGCGGCGCGACCTGGGCCCAGGTGCCGCTCGCCGCGGTGACCGTGGCGGCCGGGTGGGCGTGGCTGCGGTGGCGGGCCGAGGCGCTCAACGCGCTCGCGATGGGGGACGAGACGTCCGCCGTGCTCGGCGTCCAACCGGCTTGGCTGCGACGGGAGTTGTTCCTCGTCACCGCCGCCGTGACGGGAACTGTCGTCGCGGTCAGCGGGGCCATCGGTTTCGTCGGGCTGATGGTGCCGCATGTCGTACGGATGCTGGTCGGCGCCGATCACCGGCGGGTGCTGGCCGTGGCGCCGTTCGCCGGGGCCGTGCTGCTGGTGTGGGCGGACCTGCTGTCACGGGTTCTCCTCGCCCCCGCCGAGCTGCCCGTCGGGGTGATCACGGCCGTCGTCGGGGTGCCCGCGTTCGTGCTGCTGATGCGGCGCGGCGGCTATGCGTTCGGAGGTCGGTGAGCATGCGGCTCGACATCGAGGGTGTCGCGGTCGAGGCCGCAGGGGCACGACTGGTCGACGACATCCGACTCCCCGTGGACAGTGGGGCGTTCGTCGGGCTCGTCGGCCCGAACGGCAGCGGCAAGTCCACGCTGCTGCGCTGCGTGTACCGGGCGCTGCGTCCGTCCGCGGGCGTGGTGCGGCTCGCCGGGGACGACGTACACACCATGGCGCCGCGGGCCGCCGCCCGGGTGCTGGCCGCGCTGCCGCAGGAGTCGTCGGCCGAGTTCGACTTCACGGTCGCGGAGGTCGTGGCGATGGGGCGGCTGCCGCACCGGGACCGTACGGCCGCCTCCGACCGGGAGATCTGTGCCGCGGCCATGGACCGCACCGGCGTGGCCCACCTCGCCGACCGAGGGTTCCTCGCGCTGTCCGGCGGAGAGAAGCAGCGCGTGCTCATCGCCCGCGCGCTCGCCCAGCAACCGAAGGTGCTGGTCCTGGACGAGCCCACCAACCACCTCGACATCGCCCACCAGTTGGACGTGCTGTCCCTGGTGCGCACCAGCGGCCTGACCGTGCTGGCCGCCCTGCACGACCTCAATCTGGCCGCCGCGCACTGCGACGTCCTGTACGTCGTCGAGGGTGGCCGCATCGTCGCATCCGGCGCCCCGCACGAGGTTCTTCAACCCGCCCTGCTCGCCGAGGTGTTCGGGGTACGTGCCCATCCGGTACGGCATCCGGAGACCGGCGTGGTCCAGCTCCTGTTCGACCTTCTGCCTCAAGGAACCACCACATGCGCAAGCTCGTAGCCACCGCCCTCTGCCTCGCCGCGACCGTCGCCGCGACCGGCTGCGGAGCCACGGTGGAGAAGTCGGCGGACGCCAAGTCCGCCGCGGTCACCCTCACCAACTGTGGCCGCGACGTGACGTACGACAAGGTGCCCGAACGCGTGGTCACCAACGATGTCGGCATCACCGAGCTGATGTTCGCCCTCGGTCTGGAGGACCGCATGGCCGGTTTCGCCATGCCCGACGACAAGGGCGATCTGACCGACGTGCCGTGGAAGGACGGCTACGACAAGGTGAAGTGGCTGTCGAAGGACCAGCTCACCAAGGAGAACGCCCTCGACGCCCGCGCCGACCTCGTCTTCGCCGGCTGGAACTACGGCTTCCGCGAGGACAGCGGCTTCACCCCCGAGGCCCTCAAGAAGCTCGGCATCCCCTCGTACGTCCTCACCGAGTCCTGCCACAACGGCCGTACCGACTCCTCACGCGGCATCATGCCGCCCCTGGATGCCCTGTACGCCGACCTCACCAACCTCGGGAAGCTGTTCGGGGTCGAGCAGCGGGCCGCCACGCTGATCGCCGACTTCAAGAAGGAGATCGCCGACGTGCGGGCCAAGGCCCCCACGGGCGCCGACCGGCCGAAGGTGTTCCTGTACGACAGCGGCCAGGACCAGCCCTTCACCTCCGGCCGCTACGCCGCCCCCGAGCAGATCATCAGCGAGGCCGGCGGGATCAACGTCATGCACGACGTCCAGGACTCCTGGACCACCGTGGGCTGGGAGAGCGTCGTACAGCGCGACCCCGACGTCATCGTGATCTGTGACTACGGGGACGTGAGCGCCGAGCAGAAGAAGAAGTTCCTGCTCTCCTACGCGCCCCTGCGGAACGTCTCCGCCGTCAAGCACAAGCGGATCTTCGTCCTCGACTACGTCGACCTGGTCGAGAGCCCCCGCAACCCCTCGGCCATCGCCCGGCTCGGCACCTATCTGCGGACGGTCGCCGAGGAGCGGTGATCTCCGGGCCGTCACCGCTCGAAGTGGCTCGGTCTGCCCTCGTGGTGGATGAGGCGGCCGAGCCGCTGCGCCCTGGCGCGGGGCATGAGGGTCCAGGTGCCGTCGCGCTCGCGCAGGGCGGCGGAGTGCCAGGGCGTGGTCCACACGTCGGGCGCGTCGAGGAGGCGGATGCCGAACTTGCGGGCGCCGGCCGGCTGGGGGTGGATCGACAGGCGTACGGCGCGCGGGTGGTGGTCGTCGATCAGGCCGCCCCAGGCGCGGCTGCGCTGGATGACGCCGTACGCCCGTCTGCGGCACTCGCGTTGCAGGGCGGAACGGGTGCCCGTGAAGTCGGCGGTGTCCTCGACCAGGAAGCGGGTGACGCCCCGGTACAGGGCGAGGGTTTGGGCGTCGGCGCGGACCTCGGTGCGCAGAGCCTCCAGAGTGGGTGCGTAGTGCTGGTGGACGTGGGCGCGCTTGGCGTCGTGAGGGAGGTCGCCGAGGACGTCACGCAGGTCGAAGACGGAGAGGCGGTGCAGGTCCGACTGCCTTATGAGCGCGCGTAGTTCGTCGGAGTAGGCGTCCGTGTGTGCGTCGGGGACGCGGATGAGGTCGCCGAAGACATGGCCGTCGGAGCAGATGACGACGCGGGCTCCGGGCGGGTGGATCCGCTCGATCTCCGCGCAGAGCGTGTCGAGGAACGTGAGGGAGAGGCGTTCGCCCATGTCGGGGAGGTGGCCCAGCGTCTTGGCCGGGTTGGGTGACTTGCAGGGGAAGCCGGGCAGGGTGAAGACGATGGGGGCGCCCTCGCGGACGAAGTCGGTGATCCGGCGCAGCTGATGGGGGAACGCCCCCGCCGAGACGCGGGCCGGGGCCGGGTCGGTCGTGCGGTGGTGCGGCAGGAGCAGGTTCAGGATCTGCGCGCCGAGGGTCTCGGGGAGCGTGTCCGGTGCGGTCGTCAGCAGCATGTCGTTCCTCCGGGGGCGAGCGTGTGGGCCTGCGGGCATGCGGGCATGGCGGCGTGGCGCGGCTGGGGGGCCGGGCACTGTGGCGCAGGTGGTGGGGTCGGGCGGAGCCGGGTCGGGCGAAGTCCGGGGTCGGGCGAGGCGAGGATCAGCCGGAGGCCAGGGTCAGCCGAGGGCCGGGATCAGTCGGAGGTTGGGGGTCGGTCGCAGGCGGGATCGGTTGCAGGCGGGCCTCACAGGCGTCGGTCGTAGGCGACGGGCAGGTGGTTTGTGCCGCGCCCCAGGACGGACGGGATCCACTCGATGTCCTCGTCCCTGATGGCGAGATGCAGTCCCGGCAGGCGTGCGAGCAACGTGCCGAGGGTGACCTGGAGTTCCGCGCGGGCGAGGGCGGCGCCGGGGCAGAAGTGGATGCCGTGGCCGAAGGCCAGGTGCGGGTTGGGCGAGCGGTCCAGGTCGAGGGTGTCGGGGTCCTCGAAGCGGTGCTGATCGCGGTTGGCGGCGCACAGGGAGACGATCACGGAGTCGCCGGCCGGGATCTCGGTGCCGTACAGGTCACTGTCCTGGTCGAAGAAACGCCAGGTGGTCAGCTCGAAGGCGCTGTCGTGACGCAGGAGTTCCTCGACCGCGCGGGGCAGGAGGCCGGGGTCGTCGCGCAGGCGGGCGAGCTGGTCGGGGTGGCGGAACAGGGCGATCAGGGCCGTCGTGATCTGGTTCGTGACCGGTTCCTGGCCCGCGACCAGCAGCTGGAAGATCATCGAGTCCAGCTCCTCCTGGGACAGTTCGCGCCGGTCACGGGCCACGACGAGGCGGCTGAGCAGGTCGTCGTCCCAATGCTCCCGCTTGTGGGCGACGACCTCGGCGATGTAGCTCTGCAAGCCGTACAGCCGGGCTTCGTACAACGCCCGCCCTGGGTCCGTCGGCCCGACCGGCTGGACGACCTTGCCCCAGTCACGGTCGAAGCGGGCGGCCAACTCACCCGGAAGGCCGATGACTTCGGCGAGGACCTGGAAGGGGAAGTGGGCGGCGAAGCCGGCGACCAGGTCGGCGGGCCCGGTCTCCGGGAGGGCATCGATCAGCCCGTCGGCCAGCTCCTGGAGGCGGGGCTTCAGTTGCTCGACTCGGCGCGGCGTGAAGGCGTCCGTCACGAAGCGCCGCATGCGGGTGTGCTGCGGCGGGTCCTGGTGGAGCAGATGGACCTGGAGCCGGGAGTGCTGCGGCTCGGGCATGATCGAGGCGCGGGCGCGCCAGCGGTCGTTGCCGCGGTCGTGGTTCTTGCCGAGGCGGTCGTCGTTCAGGGCGGCGTGGGCGGCCTCGTAACCGGTGACGAGCCAGGCCTGCACGCCGCTGGGGAAGAGGACGCGGTGGACGGGTCCGGCCTCGCGCATCCGCTCGTAGAGGGGGTAGGGGTTGCTCTTGTACGGGCAGCCCATCAGCGGGACCGGGTCGGGGAGCGGCTGCTGTCGGTTCACGGCCGGGAGGGGTTCCTGGTCCTGGATGGTCATGAGAGGGGGCTCCTCGAAGGGCGGGGTGGGGGGTTTCGCCGTCGAGGTGGGCCACGGCCACGAGAACCCAGCGGTCCGTCACTCTCGCGCCCCTCCCTCGGCCGGCCGGCTGCCGGACAGCAGCCTCGTTCCAGAGGTCGGGGGCGCCGGGGGCTGAGTTCCCGGGCGTGGTCGAAGATGTGATCGACTCGGAGTCGGTGCCCCGGTACGGCGTCAGGCCGTGGTGATGCCGTCCAGCTTGCCGGACTTGGCGTCCGCGACCAGTGACGAGAACTGGTCGGCGCTCATCTGCACGCGCTGCCCGAAGTCGTCCGTGAGGATCACCCGGCGCTCGGCCGGGGCGGCGGGGTCGACGAACAGTTGCGGACAGCCGCAGTCGCAGTTGCCGCAGAAGGTCGCCACCGGGTCCAGGCCCTCCATGCCTGCGATGCCGTTCACGCCTGCGATGCCGTTCATGCCTTCGATGCCGTTCATGGTTCACACAGCCTTTCGTGATCGTGGGCGCTCACCTGTGTGACGCCCGGGACCAGCCCCCGAGACACCGCTCGGGGCCGACATAGGGATACCCGCACCGGCCGGGTCCACCGTCCCTTCCGTGCCCGCTCGCCTGTCCGGGCCGCCCGGACCGTCCGCCGGTGCCCGGTGGTCGAAGGCGATCAGTGGGTCTCCGGTCAGCGGATGGTCCACCACCGTGGCCCGTACGCCGAACACCTCGGCCAGCAGGGCGGGTTGCAGCACCTCCCGGGGCGGGCCCGAGGCGACCACCTGGCCGTCGTGCAGGACGTGCAGCCGGTCGCAGACGGAGGCGGCGGCGTTGAGGTCGTGCAGTGACACCAGGGTCGTGCGGCGCTGTGCCCGGAGCAGGGCGAGCAGTTCGACCTGATGGCGGATGTCGAGGTGGTTGGTGGGCTCGTCCAGGACCAGGACGTCCGGCTGCTGGGCGAAGGCGCGGGCCAGCAGGACGCGTTGGCGTTCGCCGCCGGACAGCTCGGTGAAGCGGCGCCCGGTGTGCCGCTCCATGCCTACGTCCGCGAGGGCGCCGGCCACGACGTCCCGGTCGGTGGCGTCCTCCCCGGCGAAGGCCCGCTTGTAGGGCGTACGGCCCATGGTGACGACCTCACGGACGGTCAGCTCGAAGTCGCCGCCCCGCTCCTGCGGGAGAGCCGCGACATGCCGGGCGGCCTCGGCGGGGCTGAGCCGGCGCAGGTCGGTGCCGGACAGCAGGACCTGGCCGGCGGTCGGCTTCAGGTGCCGGTAGACGGTCCGCAGGAGCGTGGACTTGCCGCTGCCGTTCGGGCCGACGAGGCCGGTGATCTCGCCCTCGGCCGCGAGGAGATGAGCGCCGGCGACGACGGTACGGCCGGCGTAGGCGACGTGCAGGTCCTCGATGTCGATCCTCAACTGCCACTCCCCCAGATCCTCGACTTCCGCTCCCCCGAAGTTCTCAACTCCCGCTCCCCAACCGCCGGTCCAGCAGATACAGCAGCGCCGGAGCACCGATCAGCGAGGTGACGACGCCGACCGGCAGCTCCTGCGTCTCCATGGCCGTACGGCACACGATGTCGACCACGACCAGGAGCAGCGCCCCGAACAGTGCCGAGACGGGCAGGAGGCGGCGGTGGTCGCCGCCGACGATGAGGCGGCAGGCGTGCGGCACCATGAGCGCGACGAAGGCGATCGCGCCGGAGACGGCGACGAGGACGCCGGTCAGCAGGCTGGTCAGCGTGAACAGTTCCCGGCGCAGGCGCGTGGCGTCGACGCCGAGTCCGGCGGCCGTCTCGTCGCCCATGATCAGGGCGTTGAGCCCCCGGGCCCGCGCCTGGAGCCACAGCAGGGTGACGGGCACGGCGACCGCGGGAGCGGCGAGCAGCGGCCAACTCGCGCCGCTCAGGCTGCCCATGAGCCAGAACAGCACACTGTGGGTCTGCTGCTCGTCACCGGCCTGGAGCACGAGGTAGCTGGTGAACCCGGACAGGAACTGCCCGATCGCCACCCCGGCCAGCACCAGCCGCAGCGGCGCGAATCCCCCGCGGCGCCGGGCCACCGCCCACACCAGCGCGAAGGTGGCGAGGGCGCCCGCGAAGGCCGCCCCGGACAGTCCGAGGCCGAGCGCGCCGCCCGTACCGAGGCCCAGCACGATCGCGGCGACCGCTCCGAGGGAGGCGCCGTTGGAGATGCCCAGGAAGTACGGGTCGGCCAGCGGATTGCGCACCAGGGCCTGCATCGCGGCACCGACGAGACCGAGCCCCGCGCCGACGAGCGCCGCCAACAGGGCGCGGGGCACGCGGAGTTGCCAGACGATCAGGTCGTCGGTGCCGGGGCGCGGCGGCTCGCCGGTCAGGCGGCGCCCGACCACGTTCCACACCTCGCCGGGCGGGATGGACGTAGAGCCCCAGGACACCGCCGCGGTGAGGGCGGCGATCAGGGCCAGGGCGAGGACCAGTGCGAGTGGCCCGGCGGGCACGGAGCGCATCCGCGCGGGTTCCTCCGGATCACGCCGCTCCTCCGTGCCCTTGCGGCGCACCAGAGTGTCGGTCACCGTCGGCCGGCCTTGCCCCGGTAGAGGGTCTTCGCGATCTCCTGGACGGTGTCGGCGTTGCCGACGCCGGCGATGGTGGTCCGCTCGGAGCCGATGCGCAGGAAGTGGCCCTCCTTGACGGCCTTCAGGCCCTTGGTGGCGGGGTTCGACTCCAGCCACTCCCGCGCCTCGTCGAATGCCTTCTCGTTCCCGGCCTCGCTGCCCCGGTTGCGCACGCCGAGCTGGATCCAGTCCGGGTTCTTCGCGATCACGTCCTCCCAGCCGACCTGCCGATAGTCACCGTCGCAGTCGGCGAAGACGTTGCGGGCCCCGGCGAGGGTGATGACCGCGTGGGCGACCTGACGGTTGCAGACGGCCATGGGCTGCTTGGTGCCGGCGTCGTAGTCGAAGAAGAAGTACGTCGGCCGCTCCTTCTCGGGCGTGCCGCCCACCGCCTTCCGGACGGCCTCCACCTTCTCCTTCATGCCGTCGACGAGTTCCTTCGCCTTCGCGCGCGTGCCCGTGACGGCTCCGAGGGAGGTGATGTCGTCCTCGACGGCGGACAGGTCGGTGACCGGGCTCTTGCTCTCGGCGGCGCAGGCTGTGGACTTCAGGAAGATGTGCTTGATACCGGCCGCCTTGAACTCCTCCTCGGTCGGCGCGTCCCCCATTCCCGCGCCCATGTTCATCGAGGCGAAGGTGTCGATGTACAGGTCGGCCCCGGAGCCGAGGAGTTTCTCCTTGGGGATCAGTGTCTTGCCGAGCACCTTGACCTGCTGTGCCTGTGCGTCGAGTTCGCCCGGCAGGGTGCCCTTTCCGGGCGGGAAGCCGGTGCCGATCACCTTGTCGCCGGCGCCGAGGCGGAGCAGCAGTTCCAGGCTGGAGGCGTTGCTGGTGACGATGTGCTTCGGGGCGTCGGGGAAGGTGGTCCTGGCACCCCTGCAGTCGGTGACGGTGACCGGGTAGCCGACGGAGTCGCCCTTGCCGGCGGCGGTGCCCGCCTCGCCACCGCCCCCGCCGTCCCCGCTGCCGCAGCCCGCCGCCAGCAGGCCACCGAGTACGGCCGCCGTCGTACCCCGCCACACACGAGAACGCATCGAAACTCCCCACGATCCACTGGATGCACGGGCGGATCTGCGCCGCCCGATCCAGTAGTCGGGGCGAGGCCGGTGTCAGTTCCCGGCAGGGGGAACCGACACCGGCGTCCCCGTCAGGCGGCCGCGGCCGCCGGTTCAGCCACGGTCACGGCCACGGCATCGGCCGCGACATCGGCCTCCGCCTCGGTCAGCAGCTCGACGAGGGTCGCCCGGGCGCGGGCGACGCGTGAACGCACCGTCCCGACGGGACAGTCGCTCATCTCGGCCGCCTCCGCGTAGGGCAGGCCCGCCAGCTGGGTCAGGACGAACGCCTCGCGACGCTCGTCGGGCAGCGCGTCCAGCAGGTCGAGCAGGGCGATGCCGTCGTCGAAGCCGGGCAGGCCGGTCGGCTGAGCGCGTTCCGCCATCAGCGTCCAGTCGTCGGTGTCGCACAGCCGGGGCCGGGCGGCGGCGTACCGGTGACTGTCGATCACCGCGCGGCGCGCGATGGACAGCAGCCACGCGCGCGCCGAGGAACGGCCCTCGAAACGGTGCAGGCTGCCGAGCGCCCGCAGGAACGTGTCCTGCGCGAGATCGTCGGCGGCCTGCGGATCGGCGGAGAGGTGCGCCACATACCGCACGACATCGCGGTGCAGGGAGCGCACGAAACGGTCGGTGGCGTCCGGGTCACCGCCGCGGGCGGCCAGCGCCCACGCGGTCGTGGACGCGTCACAGGAGGCCGTTTTGGAGGTGTTGTCCGCCTTCGTGCGACTCACGCGGGTCGCGCGTGAGGAAGGCAGGGCAGGAGTGATCACCTGAGTCCTTCTCGGTAGTCCGGACTCCGGCACGGCGGCGGGCACTGCGGCGTCGCCGCCGGGCACTGGGCCACGTGTGCGACGCGTGCGGGCACGCCGTACCGGAGGTGTCCGGGGATGCGGGGGATTCGGCCGTACGGCAGGTACGGCCGGGGCCCGAGGCACGGTCGGTGTCTACGAGCGACACCTGTACGGCCGTCGACGACGAGACGACGTCCGTGTCCGTACGGCCTCGGGGAACCTGCTGTCGTCAGACGACAGCGATCCCCGCCGGAGGTCCCCGAGAAGTAATGGTGTGGACGAGCGGAAGCAGCCGCGGCGCCCGGTCGGAACGGCCGCGGCGCGGCCTCAGACGCGGGCGGTGCGGTGGTACGGGCAGGGCGAGCGACAGCCGCAGCGGGGCGGCCAGCCATCCGGCGACGGCCCGCAGAATGCGGAACGCGGCACGCTCGCCGTGCGCCAGCCACAGGCCGCACAGCAGCGCGGCCAGGGTGTGGGCGGCGAACATACCGAACGACGACGTGCCCGACATGCTGTGGCCCATGCCCATGTGGCCCATGCCCATGGGGTCAACGCCCATGTGGTCAACGCCCACGTGGCCCATGCCCGTGTGACTCATGTGGCTCGCACCCATGTGGGCCATGGACATAGAGGCCATGGAATCCATGGACATGGGATCCGTGGAGCCCTCGCCCATGGTCATGGCGCCCATGTCGTGCCCGGCAACGGTGGCGGGCTGCGCGAACTCGAACGCCGCGTGCAGCCCGCCCTGGGCGACGACCACGACGGACACGACCAGCGGGAGTCCACGCTCCCGGCCCGCCAGGCACCAGCCCGCGCCGCCCGTGAGGACGACACCGGCCGCCAGCGTCCACCAGGGGACGGTCGCGCCCGACATCAGTACGTGGCCGAGGGCAGCGAGCAGCACACAGACGGACGCGAACACCGCGGCCCGTATCGTGCGCACACCCCACCCAGCAGTCATGACGGCCCTCATCCTCGCATCCGGGGCCCACTCGTCACGGGTGGGTACGCACAACACCCCCGTCCCGCACTCAGACCCAGAAGAGTGATACAGGACACATCGACAGGAGGGAACTGGGCGCGCGAGCGGGCCGACAAGTAGAGGTGTGGGGGTGTGGGGCTACCCCCACCCGTCCTCTCCGGGGCGGACCACCCTGGCCTGCACCTCGATCCGCCCGCCGCGCTCGAAGTGGAGTGTGAACGGCACATATGTGCCCGTCTGCCACCCCGGCTCAGCCCGCAGCGTCACATCCAGGCCGTACGGCGACATCGCGAGGCCGCCGCCGGCCGGGACGCGGGCCGAGTCGACCGTCTGCGCATACGCCATCCGGCCGCTGGTCATGCGGTGGCGGCTGAGTGTCGCGTCGCCTCGGACGGCGGACGACGTCACCTTGATCAGCCGGTCGTCCGCGCCCCCGGAATTGGTGATCCGGAAGAAGGCGGCGGTGTCCTGGACGTCGCCGTACGGGAGGAAGACGCGGCCGTCGGTGACCGCGATCCGGGCCGGGCTGCCTGCGTTGCCCGAGCCCACCCAGGTGGTCAGGCCGCCCAGGGCGACACCGCACGCGGCGATCGGGGCCAGGGCGGCGAGCAGGCCGTCGACGATCCGGCTGCGGGTGGGGCGCGGGCCTCGGGGAGCGGCTGTCCGCTCGGCTGTGGATATGGTCATCGGGCACGACCTCCTCGGCCCTCATGTGCCGCGCGCCCATGGGCCCCGTCACCATGTGGCCCGCCCATACGGCCCTGGCCACCATGTGGCCCGCCCACATCACCCTGGTCCCTATGTGGCCCGCCAACACAGTCCCGGCCACCATGTGGCGCGCCCACACGGTCCCCGCCACCATGTGCCCCGCCCACACGACCCCGCCCGCCATGGACCCCACGCACACGCCCCCGACCCGGCGCAGGCTGCCACGCCCGCAGCCGCAAACTGTTGCCCACCACCAGCAGTGAGCTAGCCGACATGGCCACCGCCGCGACCATGGGGTTGAGCAGGCCGACCATGGCCGGCGGCACGGTCACGACGTTGTAGCCGAAGGCCCACAGCAGGTTGACGCGGATCGTGCCCAGGGTGCGCCGGGCGAGCCGTACCGCGTCCCCGAGGGCCTCGATGTCGCCGCGTACCAGGGTCACGTCGGCGGCCCCGATGGCGACGTCCGTGCCCGTGCCCATGGCGATGCCGAGATCGGCGCCGGCCAGCGCCGCCGCGTCGTTGACGCCGTCGCCGACGACCGCGACCCGACGGCCCTGCTCCCTCAACTCCCGTACGAGGTCGGCCTTGCCCTCGGGGGTGCAGCGCGCGTGGACCTCGTCGATGCCGAGCGCGGAGGCGACCGCTCGGGCCGGCGCCTCGTGGTCGCCGGTGGCGAGCACCGGGTGTACGCCGAGGCGCCGCAGCCGGTCGACGGCACGGTAGCTGCCGGGTCGTACGACGTCCCCGATCTCGATCAGCGCCTCCGTCACCCCGTCGACGCGGACGAGGACCGGCGTGTGCGCGGCAGCCTCCGCCGCGTGGAGCACTTCCGCCAGCGCGGCGGGCAACTCGTCGTCGGGTGCGAGGACTTCGACCAGGCGGCCCTCGACCAGGCCGCGCACGCCCCGGCCCGGCTCCGCGCGGAAGTCGCGTACCTCGGGCAGTGTCCCCTGCTCGGGCAGGGTCCGGCGGGAGTACGCGACGATCGCGCGGCCCAGTGGGTGTTCCGAGCCCTGCTCCACCGCCCCCGCCAGCCGCAGCACGGATTCCTTGCCGAGACCGCCGGGCACTGCCGTGACGCGGGCGACGCTCATGTGCCCGGAGGTGAGGGTGCCGGTCTTGTCGAGGACGACGGTGTCGATGTGCTGGAGTCCCTCCAGGGCCTGCGGGCCTCGGACCAGGACGCCCAGCTGGGCGCCGCGTCCGGTGGCGGCCATCAGCGCGGTCGGGGTCGCCAGGCCCAGTGCGCAGGGGCAGGCCACGACCAGGACGGCCACGCACGCGGTGATCGCCGCCTGCGGATCGGCCCCGGCCCCGAGCCAGAACCCGAGCACGGTGACGGCCAGCGCCAGCACCACGGGCACGAACACCCCGGCCACGGCGTCGGCCAGCCGCTGCGCCCGCGCCTTCCCGGCCTGGGCATCGGTCACCAGCCGTGTGATGCAGGCGAGTTGGGTGTCGGCGCCCACGGCCGTGGCCCGTACGAGCAGCAGCCCGCCCGCGTTGACGGCGCCGCCCACCACCATTGCCCCGGGCCCGACCTCGACGGGCTCGCTCTCCCCGGTGACGAGCGACAGGTCCACGGCGGAGTTGCCCTCCACGACCTCGCCGTCGGTGGCGACACGTTCGCCGGGCCGTACGACGAAGACCTGCCCGACCGGCAACTCCTCGATGGGGACGAGGCGTTCGGTGCCGTCGTCCTCGCGCACCGAGGCTTCCTTGGCGGCGAGCCGGGCGAGGGAGCGCAGCGCCGCCCCGGTGCCGTGGCGGGCCCGCGCCTCCAGGAACCGGCCGGCCAGCACGAACAGCGGGACGCCGACGGCCGCTTCGAGGTACAGATGCGCGCCGCCTTCCGCGGCTGAGGTCAGCAGACTGAAGGGCATCCGCATCCCGGGCGCCCCCGCGCCACCGAAGAACAGGGCGTACGTGGACCAGGAGAAGGACGCCACCACGCCGAGTGAGACCAGCGTGTCCATGGTCGCCGTCGAGTGGCGCAGTCCGCGCAGCGCCCGCGCATGGAACGGCCAGGAACTCCACACGGCGACCGGCGCGGCCAGCACGAAGCACAGCCACTGCCAGTTGCGGAACTGCCAGGCGGACACCATCGACAGCACGAGCACCGGCACCGCGAGCAGCGCGGTGACCAGCAGCCGGTCACGCTCCTGCCGGACACTCTCGGACTCCTGTCCGCCCTCGGAGTCCCGTCCGTCCCCGGAGTCCCGTCCGTCCTCGGAGCCCCGTCGGCCCTCGGACTCCCGTCCTCCCTCGCGCGTCCGGTCATCCCGCCTCTCCCCCTCGCCCCGACGCTCCCGCCTCGTCGGCTGCTCGGGCAACGCGGCCGTGAAGCCGGCCTGTTCGACAGTCGCCACCAGTTCCTCGGGGCGTACGTCCGGCGGGTGGCTCACCCGGGCGCGCCCGGTGGCCAGGTTCACCGTGGCGGTCACGCCCTCCAGCCTGGCGAGCTTCTTCTCCACCCGCCGCACACAGGCCGCGCAGGTCATTCCGCCGACGGTCAGGTCCGTGGTGGTCATCAAGGGTGCCGGTTCGATGGTCATCAGCCGCCGCTCCCGTGCCGCATGTCCATGTTCCCTGCGCCGCCCGTGTCCCCCATGTCCGCGCCGCCCCCGTCACCGCCCGTTCCGGAGCGGTGCATGCCGGGCGCGACGGGACCGGTGGCGGCTCCGACGGCGTACGACACCGTGAAGATCAGGGCGAGCAGCAGCAGAAACCCGCAGAGGGCGGGCGGTACAAGTTGGGGTTGTTTCATCGACGGCCTCCTGACGCACGTACCGCTACAGGAGTCGGGCGCGGAGGGCGGGGAGTTCCCCGGGCCGGATCTCAGAAAGCCCGACTCGGCACGCTCCGCCTCGAGCTCACTCAGTGCGAGGGGCCCTCGGCCTGAGGGTGGCGGAGGCAGGAGGCCACGACCACGAAGGGCCACAGGGACTGAAGAGCTGTCACCAGGCGTTCGGCGGCACCGTCGGCACCGCCCTGATGCATCTCGATCATGAACCAGGCCGCGCTGACGAGCATCGCCGCGGTCGCCGTGAGGGAGGGCACGGGCCTGAGTCCCCACGGTGCGACGCCGCGGCGATCGGCGGCCAGCACCGGCCACACCGCCAGCAGGGTGAAGCCGACCGCGGCGACCGAGCCGTGGCGCAGGGAGCCTCCGCTGCTCGGGGGTGGGATCAGAGCCACCACGCACGCCGCCACCCCTCCGCCGCCCAGCGCCACCCGCCCGGGCAGTGCGGCCGGGCGCAGCCCCCAGGCGGTGAGCAGGTGGCAGACGCCCAGGGCGGCCAGCGCCGCGGTCATCACCCAGAATCCCGCGGCGCCGTAGGCCGCGAGGACGCTGATCGTCTGCGTGGCGGGGTCGTAGGCGGGCCCTTCGAGCAGCGCCGCGATCGTCCATCCTGCGATCAGCACGACCGGCGCACAGCCCGACGACAGCAGGGCCCATCTTGGGACAGGTTGCATCAAGCCACCGTAAAACGCTCCTTACGTCGCCCGTCGCGCACACGCCGCACCGTCCGCGCCGCCGGACGACCGTGAGCAGTACTGCCGTCGACGGTCAGTGGCACGCTCTTGCCGCGCGGCGCCCGGACGGACCGGAGGCACCGAAAGCGGCCTGTATTTCCCCGTTGATGGGCGAGGGAACGGTAATGCACAGCTGCGCGGCGGCAACGGCCAGACAGCAGGCTATGAGCGTGCCCCTGTCGAGTCTTTTGAGAGCGTTCGTCATTCCGCACTCCATCTCACGGGGAAAAGGTGGTGCTGCGCTCTATCAGTTCGATGAGATTTCCCTCGGGGTCGGCGACCCAGGCCATACGCACGCCCGGCTCCGGTGAGGGCCCGGGTTTTCTGACTTCGCCGGCGCCGTGGGCCAGGAGGGCCTCGTGGACGAGGTCGAGTTCGGGGGTGGTGACCGCGAAGTGCCCGTATCCCTCGGTGGGGGCGGCCGTCACCGGGTCGGGTGCCCTGAGGCCGGGGGTGGAGCCCGCTCTGGTGAGGAGTTCGAGGAGCCAGCCGTCCGGATGCTCCAGGACGATGCCGCTCAGGCCGGGCCCGTCGAGATGGAACTCGAAGACGCTCCGCAGCCCGAACGCTCCCTGGTACCAGGCGGTTTGGGCGGCCGGATCGCGTACGTTGGCGCCCACATGGTCGAGTCGGACGCGCACCGCGGCTCAGCCCGCCATGGCGCTGTCGCCGCCGTCGGCCATGAGGTTGGCGCCGTTGACGAAGGCCGCCTCGTCGGAGCAGAGGAAGGCCGCGACGCGGGCGATCTCCTCCGGCTCCCCCACCCGCCCGACCGGAATGCGCGCCTACAGCTGCTCCTTCGGGCCGTTCGGGTCGTCGAGGATGGGTGCGGTTGCCGAGGTGCGGGTCATGCCGGGGCGATGGTGTTGACGCGGATGTGGTGCGGCGCACCGGCCGCGCGCAGGTGCTTGCTCATGGCCAGCACCCCGGCCTTGGCCGCACCGTGCGGCACCATCGGCATGAACCGCGCGCCCCGTACGGCGGCCACGGAAGCGACGTTGAGGACGGCACCGCCGCCACGCGCGATCAGGTGGGGCCAGGCCGCGCGCGTACAGAAGTACGGGATGTCGAGCTCGTTCCTGAGCGTGCAGTACCGCCGGTTTTCTCGACGAGTTCGACGGTTTCGGCCGCCCTGTCCTCATCGATGTCGCAACCGAATACGAGGGCGCCCTCAGCCGCGAATATCCGTGCCGCGGCACGGCCGATTCCGGTTCCCGTGCCGCTGATGAAGGCTATTTTCCCGTCCAGTCGACCCATGATTGCCCAAGTCCCTTGTCCCGTGCCGTCGAAGTGCGGTGGTGGCAGCGCAGGGAGGGCCTTTGACCGGAACAAGAAATGCACCGGAGAAGGGGCGTCGGGGGTTCGTATCGCTGGTATGCGGCGAACAGTCGGGCGACCGTCGAACGGATCGACCGTAAACGCCAGGCCGCGCCACCCCTTCCGGCCCATAGAAATATCCACCAGCATGAAGGGCCCTGAACGGGCGGGCAGGGCAGAGAGTGCTGGGGGTAGGACATGCAGCGCACCATGGGGAAGCATGCCGTCGAGTGGCTGGCCGCGGCTGCCGCGGATCCTCGGGCGTGCAAACAGCAGTGGGACGACGGCGCGGATGCTGTGCTGCTGGAGGCCGGACGGCTCTGGGACGTGCTCACCGTGCCCGAGCACCTCGGCCTGGGCGCCCTGGATCTCCTGAGACGCGCGCGGTTGCGGGCGTCCGGGCCCGTCCTCGTGAACTGCGGGGCGCGCAGGGTCGGTTTCTTCCTGCCGCCCGATCCGGCCACCGAGTGGGTCGGGGCCGGCGTACGGCATGTCGGCAGGGGTTCATGGGTCGCCGTCCCGCCGCCGTACCGGTCCTCCGGTTGGCGCCTGGAGTGGCTGCTGCCGCCCGACGGAACCGGCGCCCTGTATGACCCGGCCGTCGTGGAGCTGGCGCTGCGCGAGGCCGGCGGCACGCTGGCCGTACTGGCGCGCGTCAGTCGGCCGTGAGCGGGGCGGTGACACTGACGCGTCCGCTGCTCCCGTCCCACTCCCACACGGCTGCCGGTCCGGGAAGACCCCGGGGGACGACGACGGCCGGTACCCGCTCGGTCGTCTCGGCGCCGGGCTCACCCGCGGGTTCGGCGTCGACGGCCCGGGCCGGGCCGGTCCACCGGCCGACCGCCCAGGAGGTGACGGCCTGCCCTTGACCATGGGCGGCGGCAACGGAATTCCACCAGGTGTCGCGGCGGCCCGGAACCGCGCGGCCGTTGGCGCGCCACTCCGCGACCAGCGCCGCGTAGATCGACGACCGGCCCGGAACACCGGTGGCCGGTACGACGTACGACTTGGGTGCGTCATCGCTTCCGAGGACACGCCGCGCCGTCTCAGTGCTGTCCATGCCGTTCAAACGCCGAGGCGTGCGCCGGTGGTACGCCTGCCGTCCCTGCTGCCACCCAGTCGAGTGAGACCATCCCCCGGATGGAGTCATGGTGCGCTCGACCCACACGGTCCGCCCTCGTTCGAGACAGGAGCCGCTTCCTTGGACCTGCGACACCACGTTCCCTCCCTCTTCGGCAACCGCCTCTTCGGCAACCGCGACGACGCCGACGACACCCCCGACTGCCCGTGGTGCGCCGCGTTGCGTGAGGCGAGCCTGCCCCCGACGGCACGGCCGTCCGACTCACCGGGCCGGCGGCATGACCCGTATGTCTCGGGAGCCCAGTACGACGACTGGTGAGGGGAGGTGGCGACCGGAGGGGGACAGTGATGGCCGGTCGGCCAGGAGTCCGGCTCAGCGCGGCGCGTCATCGGCGTGCGGGGCGCGCCGGTGCAACCGGGCGGCGAGTACGGCGACGTCGTCCTCGGCGTTGCGGGCGTCGAGGCGGTCGAGCACCGTGTCGATGACGTCCTCGACGCCTGCGGCGGACGCGAAGCCGACGCCGGCCAGCCGTTCCAGTGACTGGTCGATGTCCTCGCCGCGGTGTTCCACGAGCCCGTCGGTGAACAGCAGCAGCGTCTGGGTGGGGTCCAGTCGGCAGGTGGCCGGCTCGTAACCGCCGGAGCCGGTGCCCAGGGGCGGGCCGACCGGTACCGGCAGCAGTGAGGTGCGCCCCTCCGCGTCGATCACGGCCGGGGGCAGATGGCCGGCGCCTGCCAGGGTCACCTGGCCTCGGTTGGGGTCCACGCGCGCGATCAGGCAGGTGGCCGGGCGGCGCTCCGGTTCCGCGCTGGCGATGTCGTCGAGCTGGCGCAGCACGCGGTGCGGCGGCAGGTCGGCGGAGGCGATGTAGCGCAGGGCGGAGCGGTAGGCGGTCATGTCCACGGCGGCCTCCAGGCCGTGCCCCATGACGTCGCCGACGACGAGCAGCGTCCGGCCGAAGTGCAGGCGGACGGTCTCGCACCAGTCGCCGCCGACGAGGGCGCTCTGTCCGACGGGCAGGTAGCGGATGGCGACGTCGATGTTCGGGTGCGGGCGGCCGGGTTCGGCGAGCAGGGCCCGCTGGAGCTTGCCGACGATGCCCCTGACCTGGTCGTGTTCCCGGGCGTGCCGGATGTGGGAGGCGGCGCGGTCGGCGAGGAGGGCGAGAAACTCGGCCTCCTCGCGGGTGAACGGCGCCGGATCACGGGCGCAGACCAGCAAGCCGTAACGGTGTCCGCCGGCGGCCAGCGGCACGCAGAGCACCGGTCGGGCGCCGCCGGGCGCCGGGTACGGCTCCCTGCCCTCCCCCGGACCAGCCGTTTCCCGTACGACGTCCAGGGCCCACCGGACGTCGGGCAGCACCGCGGGGTCGCCGCGGACGGCCTCGTACGCCGTCCCGCCCTCGCCGCCATCTCGGAGTACCGCCGCCGTCCCGCCCACCTGCCCGGCGGCTTCCCGGGTCAGCTCGGCACAGGTGGTGCTCTCGTCCAGCGTGGTGCCGATCCGGGCCGCCGCCTCGCGCAGCACGGTCAGCCGGGACGGGACGCCGAGGCCCTCCTCGGGTACGCCGCCCGGCGCGACGGACGCCACCATCGCCGCCCTAGGGAACGACCGCAACCAACGCACCACACCAAACACCCTAAGACGGTGACGAACCATCACAAGCAATGCGCCCATCACCCAGCCCCCTGACACTCCCCCCACGGATCTCCGGCAGGCCCCCGTCCCTGCCGAACGCGAGCACAAACAGCGTGCGGGTGGTCACCCGGCGGGGTCGGACGGTCCTGGCGCCCCGGTCAGCTCCGGCGTACACCGCTGTTGTGGGGGCGCGCGCCCTGCCATCTGCCTGTTTGGCGCGCGGGCGCTCGCCCCATACGGGGAATTGAACTGCGGGCGTATGGCCGCGACACCTGGCACCCGGTGCACTAGGGCATCGCCCGGTCACGGCCGTCTCGGGCGTCGGCGCACCACTGAGGAGGCTTTTGTTGGCACTCACGGAGTGGACGAAGTCAATGGAATGGCTGGCAGCGGCGTCGGAGGATCCCGGTGCCTGCAAGCAGGAGTGGCAGAACGGCAGTACCGGAGTCACGCTCCTGGCGGCCGGACGGTTCTGGGACGTGCTGATCGTCCCGGAGGAACTCGGACTGCGCGTCGCCGACCTCCTGGAGGAGCTGCCGCTGCTCGACTCGGGCCCGTGCCTGCTGGACACCCGACGCCGTCACGTCGGCTTCCTGCTGCCCCCGGAACCACAGACCCTGTGGATCGGCACCGGGGTGCGCCTCCTCGGCGCGGGTACGTGGATCGCCGCCCCCGCCCCGCACTGCCGCTGGGGCGCGCTGCGCTGGCTCGTCCCCCCGGACGGCACCGGCAGGCTGACCATGCCCGAGGTCCTGGAGGTGGCCCTGCAGCGCTGCGCGAGCGAGCTGTCCCGCCTCCAGGGCCACCCCGGCCGGGCCGCCTCCGCCCAGCTCGACCGGACGGCACCGGACGAGGCGCAGGACTACGGCCCGCTGCTCCGCCAGTGCGCGTCAGGGTGATCCGCCGGACCGCGTCCGGCCGCCCCTGATCCGGACCACGGTGGTTCGGCTGTGTACCGGCGGCGAGGCAAGGCCGTCGCAGGACTCCCGGCGGGAGGCGGCGCCTCGAACGGCGACATCAACGCACACTTCCGCAGCCGTCCTCGACGAGGTCGCGGCGCCGACGCGCTGAAGTGGGTCACTTTCTCTGCGCATCTTCGGCCGAAGGCCGCCTACCCCCACCGGGCACGGCCGGGCACACTGAGGCGTTGGCCGGCCTCGACCAGGCGTCGCAGGGCACACCGTGGCCGCGCTGCTCCGAACCTGACCTACCGTCCTCGGGAGACTTCAGTGATCAGAGCACGCCGTAACGACGTCAGACGTCCACGGCTGATCGCCTCGGTGGTGAGCCTGCTTACGGTGACCGCTCTCGCGGTCACCGGCACCGGAGCGGCCGCCGCACCCACAGCCGACGCCGCACCCGCCGCCGCCTCGGTGTCCGGCGTGGCCTCGGCCGTCGAGGCCTTGGGCATCTCCGGGACGACCTGGGCCGTCGACGAGCGCACCGGGAAGCTGCGGGTTCTCGCCGACTCCACGGTCACCGACGCGGACCTTGCCAGAATCCGGCGGGCCACCGGACGTTTCGCGGGTTCCGCGACCCTCGAACGGCTCGACGGTCGGCTGCGCACCCTGCTCTCGGGCGGCGACGGCATCTATGCGGCCGGTGGGCGCTGCTCGGCAGGGGTCAACGTGCGAAGCGGCGGCACGTACTACTTCGTCACCGCCGGCCACTGCACCGAGACCATGCCCACCTGGTACACCAGCTCCGCCATGACCACGACGATCGGCCCCACCACCGGCACCAGCTTCCCCGGCGACGACTTCGGTGTCGTGCAGTACTCCAATCCGGCCGTGCCACGCCCGGGGACCATCGGAACCGTCGACGTCACCGGGACCGCGACCGCCTACGTCGGCCAGAGCGTCTGCCGTCGGGGAGCGACCACCGGTGTCCGGTGCGGCGTGGTCACCGCGCTCAACGTGACCGTCAACTACGCGAGCGGAGCAACCGTCTACGGGTTGATCCGCACCAACATCTGCGCCGAGCCGGGCGACAGCGGCGGCCCGCTCTACGCCGGCGACAAGGTCATCGGAATCCTCTCCGGCGGATCCGGGGACTGTGCCACGGGAGGGACCACCTACTACCAGCCGATCCAAGAAGTACTGAACGCCCATGGCCTGTCCGTGTACTGACGGAGCGTGATGACGTCAGTCATCGGTTCGCCCCTGGCGGGAGCTGCGATACTGGCTCGCGCACGCGACCATGACGGGGGCACACATGACAGACGGGAACCTGCCGCTGACGGAGGTCTTGGAGACCCTCCGTACCCAACTCACCGAGCTGATGCGGGACACCGCCGGCAAAGACCTCCTCTTCGCCCTGGGCGACGTCGAGTTGGAGCTCGGTGTCGAGGTCACCCGTGCCGGCGGGCTGTCGGGAAAGGTCCGCTTCGGCGTCGTCGAAGGCGGTGCGGACGGAACCGCAGGTCGCAAGTCCACCCACACGGTGCGGGTCCGGCTCGAGGCGCGCACGGGACCGGACGGCCAACGCATCATGATCACGGATCCGGGACGTGAACTGACCCCGCGTCCGCCCCTGCCCCCGATCCCCACCGGCCAGGACGGGGAACGGCCCCCGGCCGCCGAGTGAACGCACGTGTCGTGGAGGTGTCGGCGGAGTCTGCCGACGGTCTCCACTACGGCACGGGGTTCGTCGTGTCCCCCCGTCTGGTCCTGACGGCTCGTCATGTCACCGCGGGTGCCACGCGGATCAGCGTACGAGGGCTTGGCGACGGCGGCGTACGGGCATGCCGTCCTGTCTGGGCGGGCGCCCGGACCGACGCGGCCTTGCTGGAGATCCTCGACCATGACCTGGCCCGGGATCCTGTGCGGTGCGGTGACCTCGCCTCCGCCGACGAGGCCGTCTGCCGTGTCGTGGGATTCCCGCGCTTCCAGGTCGACCGCAGCGTGGGCAGCGACACGGAACAGGTGACGGGAACCATCGCACCGCAGACCGCAGTCGTCAGCGGGCGGTGGCAGATGAAGGTCACCGGAGACATCCCGCCGTCCCACTGGGAAGGTCTGTCCGGCGCGGCCGTGTTCACCGCCGGAGTTCTGATCGGCGTCGTCACCGAGGCCCTGCGCGAATTCACCCCCGCACGGCTCCGCGTGGAACCCCTCGCCCGGATCGCCGCCGAACCGGGCTTCGCCGACGCCTGGCGCCGGGTGACGGGCACGGCACCCCCGGTCCTGGAGGCGGCCGACCTCGACGAGGTCCTGACGACGCGTGACGTCGTCCCCCGCATCGGCACTCCGGGCACCCTGCTGCGCGCCGAAGTCGGCGCCGTACGGTTCACCGGCCGGGAGGGCGAACTCGACCAGTTGCGCCGATGGTGCGAGGGCGACGGTTTCCGCGTGCACCTCGTGACCGGCCCGGCAGGCGTCGGCAAGTCACGGCTGGCGTTGCGTCTCGCGGAGGAACGTCGCCGAGCGAGAGAGGCGGCGGGCAGCTTACGGACCCCCGTCCCCGCCACCGCCCTGGACCGTCTGACACGGCTGACCCGCCCGGTGCTGTGCGTGGTGGACTACGCCGAGACACGCCAGGAAGACCTGACCGCGCTGCTGGCGGCGGTCCGTGACCGGGCGGGCGGGGCGCGGCTGCGCGTGCTGCTGCTCGCCCGCACGGACCGGGAATGGTACGACCGCTTCCTCACCGAACACGGCCTGCTGGCCCCGGACCCCATCCGTCTGGGTCCGCAGACCGACGCGGCCGCCTCCCAGGAGGAGGCCTTCGCCGAGGCCGCCCACGACCTCGCGGCCGCCATCCGCCGCCTCCCCGAGGCCTGGCCCATCGGCGATCCCGCCGGCCTGCGTCCACCGCCGGACGCGGCCGAGTCGCCCCTGGCACTCCAGGCCGGCGCCCTGGTCGGCCTGTTGCAGACCGGCGCCGACGCCGTTCCCGTACCCGAGGGAAGCAGTGTCTGGGAGGTGCTGTTACGTCACGAACGGTTGTACTGGGACCGGGCGGCCCGCAGTCGCGCTCTGGGCGTGTCACCCGAGCTGCGCTTCGAACTCGTGGCCACAGCGGCACTGTGCGAGCCTCAGGAGCTTGCCGAGGCGAGGCGACTCGCCGCAGATGTCCTGCGCGTCGTCGACCCCCTCGCACCGGGCCCGCGCCTTGCCGCCGACTGGCTGCGCGACCTGTACCCCGGCACGGGCGACGAGTTCTGGAGCGGTGTGCGCCCCGACCGGCTGGCCGAACACACCGTGATGAATGCCGTCCGGCAGGAACCCGATCTGCTCGTACGCCTCCTGGACACCGCACCAAGCCACCAGGCCACCGCGGCCCTGACCCTGCTCTCCCGGGCCGGAGCGCATCGCACGGAAGTCGCCCCGGCACTGCGCCGGCTGCTCGCCGAACTGCCACGGCTGGCGCCCCTCGCGGCTCGGACCGCTGCGCACAGTGAACACCCCGCGCCCCTCGTCGACGCGATCCGTCAGGTGCTCGACGAGGAGAGGCTGTCGGTGGACGACCTCTGGGCCCTGGAGGAGGCGATCGCGCCGGGCACCGTGCTCCTCGCCGACACCGCGATCAGGACCACCGAGGCGCTGACCACGGTGTTCACCCGGCTCGCCCGCGAAGACCCGGACTACCAGGACGTCGCTCTCACGGCGCTCAACCGGCACGCGAACCGGCTCTCCCAGGCCGGCCGGGAAGCGGACGCCCTCCAAGCACACACAGCCGCCTACACGTTCGCCATGGAGGCCGCGAAGCGCGACGACGAACACTTGGGCAACCTCGTGACCGCCGCCACCGGGCTCACCCAGGCATACAGTGACGCCGGCCACCACGAAGAGGCCCTCGAACTCACCGGCGCACTGGCCGAACTCCTGACAAAGAAGGACACCGCCTCGCCGAACCTGCAGGCCTGGCGTGTGACGATGCTGACCTTCCTGAGCAGCCGTCTCTCCGTGGTGGGACATACGGCAACGGCCCTCGACGTCCTCACGCAAGCGGTGGCCATGGCGCGCCGACTCACCGGGACGCCGGTGGCGAGGGGCCTGCTCTCCATGGCGCTGGAGACCCAGGCACGGTTCCTGCTTTACGCGGGGCAGCCCTACGACGCGGTGGCCGCCGCCCAGGAAGCGGTGACGGTCGGTCGTGCCTCCGAGGCGGCGGCGCCCGAGGACCACAAGGGCTCACTCGCCTCGTCCTTGCGGCTGCTGGCCACGTGTCTCAGCGGTGTGGGCGCCGACACCGAGGCGTTGGAGGCTCTGCGGGAGAGCGTCGAGTTGCTCCGGGAACGGACGGTGCACGAGAGCGAGCTGCCCGGACAGGCCGCGGTCCTGTCCGAACTCTGCCGGTGCCTGCACCGGGTGGGCCGATACGACGAGGCCGTCGAGGTCGGTGCGGAACAGGTGACCGTGGTCCGCTCCTTGGCGTCACTCGCCCCCGAGCGCTTTCGCGGCGACCTGGCCGACGCCCTGGCGGAGCAGGCGGCGCGGCTGCTCGACGCGGACCACTTCACCGAGGCGAGGGCCACTGCCGCCGAGGCGGAACGGCTCCGCGACCCAGCCCGGCCGGAAGATCCGCTACCGTCGTCGCCCACCGTCCAACTGCCGTCCCTGGCGTCGCCGTTGCACGAGCCGTCGGCCTCCCCACAGGAAACGGACCCACCGACCATGCCGGAATCTCCGCTGGCCTCGGCCATCGACCAGCTCACGGTTCTCGTGACGACGCAGCCGCAGGACGCCGGGTTGCGGGTGCTTCTCGTCCAGGCCCTCGTCGCCGCGGGCCGCCAGGACGAAGCCCTCGAACACGCCCAGGAAGCCATGCGGCTGGATCCCGCGAGCGCCGCCGCCCGTGAGGCGATGTCGGCGGCACTGCTGCCGCGGCTGCCGTCCCCGTCGCAGACCCCGGAGGCGCCGTCCGAGGCCCCGGCACCCCACGAACGGCCCGCGCCACAACCGCCCATGCGGCCCAGCACCCAGGACCCGGCAAGGCCCGACCTCGAGGAGCCGGCGCGGCCCGACGCCCCGGAGCCGACACCACCCGTCGCCCAGGGGCCGGCGCGACCCAACCGCCAGGAGCCGGTGCGCACCGCTCCCCCGCAACCGGCCCCAGTGCATGGACAGGTGCTCACCGACACGGACACACCTCCCGACGACCTGGTGGAGGTCGAGCGCTCGACGGTGCGGCTCGCGGACGTGGCGGGGATGGCGGACGTCAAGGCCCGGCTGGACACCGCGTTCTTCACCCATCTGCGCAACCCGGAGATCGCCCGCAGCTACGGCCAGTCCCTGCGCGGCAGCCTGCTCCTGTACGGGCCACCGGGCTGCGGCAAGACATACATCGCCCGGGCCGTCGCGGGTGAGCTGGGCGTCAACTTCATCTCCGTCACGCTCGCCGACACTCTGGACATGTGGATGGGCAACTCGGAGAAGAACATCCAGTCCGTCTTCCGCACCGCCCGGCGCCGAAGCCCCTGCCTCCTCTTCCTGGACGAGGCCGACGCCATCGGCGGCAAGCGCTCCCTCAACCGCCACGCCAGCGGTATGCGCAACGTAGTGACCCAACTGCTCACCGAACTCGACTCGGTCGGCTCCGACAACGAAGGCGTCTTCGTCCTCGGGGCCAGCAACCACCCCTGGGACATCGACGACGCGCTGCTGCGCCCCGGCCGGTTCGACCGCGCGCTCTTCGTGGCGCCGCCCGACGCCGAGGCGCGAGAGGCGATCATCCGGGCGCAGCTTCGCAGCGTGCCCACCGGCAACGTCGACCCGGCCGCGCTGGCGGCCGCCACCGAGTACTACTCGGGCGCGGACGTCACCCATCTGTGCCGTTCGGCGATCGAGCTCGCCATGCAGGACGCCATGGCGCGAGGGCAGGTCAGAGGCGTCTCGACGGAGGACTTCCACACTGCCCTGCGCGAGGTCAGACCGTCGATCGAGCCGTGGTTCGAGTCCGCGAAGAACGTGGTGGCCTTCACCAAGCAGGACGAACGCTACCGCGACCTCATCACCTATCTCGGGCACAGGAAACGCAGGTGAACCGTGGAACCGGACGACGTCGAACGCGTCACGCTGCTCGCTGCCGCTCGGCGGTGGGAGGAGGTGATGCGCATCCTGACAGCGGCGCTGGCCAGTGATCCCGACGACTGGGAGGCACTGAGACTTCAGGCCGGATGCCTTCTCGGACTCGAAGACGTGGCGGGCGCGCTCAAGGCGGCGAACCGAGCCATCGCCGCCGACCCCGACCAGCCGCTGGCCTACCTGGCGAAGGCCAGGGTCCTGGTGTCGGCGGCGAACCCGGCCGACGCCCGCACGGCCGTCGAGCGGGCCCTCCAGCTGGATCCGCAGAACGAGTCGGCCTGGGCCATGCGGGCGCTGACCATCGGCATGGTCATGGACCAACACCGGATGCTGCGGACCCATCGCCTTGAGAAACGTGCCGTGCGGGAGTCGGCCGATGCCTACCTGCGACTGGCGGCCGGCTCGCTCACCCCCTTCGAGGTCGCCGACGTCGCCTGCGGACTCCACTTCGCCGGATACGGCCGTGAAGCGCGTGCGCTGTTGCGCCAGGCCCTGCGGGACGACCCACAGAACGGCCGGCTGATCCAGGTCCTGGCCATGCTGGACGCGGCGAAAGGACACAGCCGCGCGGCCTGGCAGGGGCTTGAGGCCTCCGTCCGCAGCGACCCACAGCGGGCTTCGGCCGCGATGGAGAGCCTCCGTTCCCTGTGGTACGGCGGTACGAAGCTGGCACTGATTCACCTGCTCCGACTGCTGAGCTTCCTCGCGCTGATGCTGACGGCCGAGGCCACCGTCGGTCTGAGTGCCACGCCCCGGATGCTGGTCGGCGCTGTTCTGCTGGCGCCGACGGTGTTCGCCTGCCTCAGGCTGTTGCCGTGGGTCCGAGCCGCACGGACCACGGCACCCGATCTGCTGGGGCTCGCCACAGCCCGGTACGGCTTCGTTCCCGCCACCGGCGCCGCGGCGGCAGCGGTCTTCTCACCCTGGCCGTGGAACGCCGTCGCGTGGGCGGCGACCGGCGCGGCCTGGTTCGTCTCCTGGCGGGCGCTGCACCGGGCACACGACGAACCGCCCACGCTCCTCGTACTCCGTCGCGACGTCGCCAACTGGTCTCACTTCGTGACGCGGTGCTGGCTCTTCGGGATGGTGGGCGGCACGCTCATGCTGATCGATCTCGTGACAGGCCGCCACTGGGAGCCCGTGCGCTTCATTGTCGCGGGCGTCCTGGTCACCAGATGTGCCCTGCTCCTGTTCGGCTTCACCTACCAGCACCCACTGCTGCGTCAGCACTGGCGCAACTTCATGGGCGTCTGGCTGGGCCGCCGGGCCGCCGTGCTGTGCGGCCTGGTGTCGGCCGTAGCATGGGTGCCCGTCCCGGCGGGGTACGTCCTGCTGGCGCCGGCAGCGATCGCCGCCCGGCAGATCCATGTACGTCTTTCGTACCTGGTCGAGTTCGGCCGGCCCGAAGAGGTGTTTCTGCACGACAACCGCATCAGGTACCGAGTACGCACCGGGGCCCGGCGGCCGGAGGCCTGGATGTGAGGTCTCACCAGGCACACGCCGCCTGGCCGAGGAAGCTCAGCCGGATGGTCGGGCACCGGTCAGCGGCCTCGACAATCCGTCCCACGCGATCCACTCAGGTACGGTCCTTTCCAGCCGCAGCGCGTACCAGGAGGTGGGCTTCACGCCACGTGGTCAACACTGGGCCATTGCTGCCGGGCGACGTACGACATGGTGATCGTTGCCGAAAAACCCATCGACTAGTAGGAACACCCATGCTCACCGAACACTTCACGCTCACGCACTGGTGGATCGCCGCCGGTCTCTCGGGCCTCCTCCTCGCGGCTGCGGTGGCGACCCTGCCGTCGAAGCCCGGTGCCAGGCTGATCGCGGGGGTGAGTGTTCTGCTCGTGACGGCGCTCTACACCGTCGCGCGCGGCCACGGCGAGGGAGCTCAGCAGGCGCTCCAGCTGTACATCCTGGGCACGCTCCCCCTGGCCGTACTGCGCTGTATCTTCGCCGGGTGGTTCCGTCGGCAGCTGGCGGCGGCGCGGGCGGGGGAGCCGATCCAGGAGTTGAAGGGCCGGCACACGGCTGTCTTCCTGTCCACATGGGTCGCCGTCATCGTCTGCATCGTCATTCTCTGACGTACGCAGTGCAGCGCCGCCGGGGATGGTCCGACCCGGCCGGATGCACGATCAGACCGCCGTGCGCACCGAGGGCATCGCCGAGCAATTCGCCGACACCCCAAGGTCGAGGTCGAGGTCGAGGTCGAGGTCGAGGTCGAGGTCGACGAAGGCTACCGATTCTGGCGAACGAGTTCCCCGCCCAGGTCAGTACCCCCCGAAGAAGCCGAAGGACGACGCCCCGCTCGGCGAGCACCACGCCTGGCGTGAGCAGCGCCGCCGCCAGTCCTCCGAGCGGATCTGCGTGGAGCACACCAACGCCGAGTACAAGCAGTGGCGGCCCCCGTTTGAGACCGCCGGTGGCCAGCGTTCTCCATCGACCTGACTTTGGCGGAATCCCGTTCACGACGATGCAGGATCGCCAACAGTCCGCTGGAGATCGCCGTTGTCCATGGCGCTGCGATGTGGAAAGCCCCGAGCCCGCCCTCGCCGCCTCGGATCTGCACGTGGTGATGTGCTGTGCGATGTACGCCGTTACCTGTACGCGGTGCTGAGCTGCGCTGTCTGGTGGGGAGTCGAACCCCCGCGTTGCTCTTCACGCGCCAGGAGTGGGCTGGAAAACCGCCAGCCCTCGGTGTGTGCACGCTTCCGAAGCTGCTACCTGCTCCACATCGTCCCAGCTTGCTGGACTGCTCAGTCCAGCAGATCGACCTCCCAGTTCGTACGCTGGATCCGCACATCGACCTCGCGGATCTCCCGGGCGAGTGCATCCGCCTGACCGCGAAGATCCGCGACCGGAAGCGCAGAGAGCATCATCAGCTCGGACCGAAGCTGACGGCCGTATCCCCGCTCCCCCTTACCCGCCGCCGCGTCCGCTGCTGCGGTGACTACGGAATGACGCAACCGCAGGACATCCCGGCGTGCGAGGGCATCGGTGAGCGTGCCGTCGGGCCCCATCTCCACGGTGGCATTGGTCCGGTTGATCCGCCGGATCAACGTTTCCAGAGCATCCAGCACCTCACCGGCTTCAGCCAACAGCTGAGCTGCATCCTCGGCGGGTGTCTCCCCTTCCTGGTACCGCGCGCTGCTGACGACCCGCGCTCGTAGCTGCTCTACACGGCGCGTCGCCTCCGCACGCTCTGCCAGTGCCTCAGCAAGCTTCACTGTCTCTGCCTCCCCCTCCATGAGCTCGCACGAGTATACGAGTGCGAACCAGCTCAGACGCACCTGGATTTGATCCGACAGAGCCCCTGACCAGCCGCTGGAGTGAGAGCGCACACTCAGAGCGCCACGAAAGCGAATCCGACAGAAACGGTGAAAATCCGACTACCTCAGCGCGACGGAACAGTCCCCATAGGCCGGACAAGGGCCACCGTCAATGACAATGGGACATCCGAATTGCGAATCGGCACGACAAGTGCAGTGCAGATTCGCAGGAGAATGTCCCACTTCAATGCGCCGACCTGGGAGTTCTCGACTGTCTCGTACGTGTAACACGGCACTTCTGTCTCACGATCTTGTCCTTTGGGCTTACGAGGTTGTGAGCGAATGAGGTCTGGCGATATTGGCCGGAGTTCGGCTGGTAGGTGATTCAGCAGTGGCCTGCCGGACGAGGACGAGTTCGGTGCTCGTCCGTTGCTTTGTAGTCCGCCGGGCGGCGCGGTCGGAGACCATGCCGGCGATGGCCTGGTAGGTGTGTGCGAAGTGTTCGCGACGGCCGGTATACCGCTGCAGGGGACGCACTGTTTGTGCTCGGCGTTCGCGTGTTCCACGCAGATCCGGGCTGAGGACTGGCGTCGTCGGTGCTCACGCCAGGCGTACCGTTCGCCGAGCGGGGCATCGTCCTTCGGCTTGCGGGGCGGGGCCGAGATCTGGGTCGGGAACTCATTAGCCAGGCCCCGGTAGCCCTCATCAACCTCGGCCGTCACCTTCGGGTGGAGGCAGAGCTGTTCGGCGATGCCCTCGGTGCGCATGGCGGTCTGATCGTGCATCCTGCCGGGCCGGTCGGCCCCGGACCACAGGGTCGGCCCTGCCCATCGCTGATCGTGGTGGTCTTGATGGTGTTCTGCTTCTTCTTCCCTGAGACGAACGCACGCCGACCGGGGCGGTGCGCGGCCGGGCGGCGGACCTGGGTCTCGGTCCCGTCGATCCGCAAGGTGACACCCTCCGCTTCGGCGTAGGCGAACACGTCGGCCAGCGTGCGCAGCCGGATCCCGGGCCGGTCGGGGACGGCAAACCCCCGTTGCGCGAGCAGGGGGCGGATCTCGCCGATCGCCCGGGTGATGGTGGAGCGTTCCAGGCCACACAGCTCGGCGAGTGCGGCGTACGGGAGCTGGAACCGTAGGTGGACCAGGGTGACCAGGACCCGGTCGGTGAAGACCAGTTCGTGCTTCGGTCCGGCTCCAGCCTGCCGCTTCCGCCTCCCTCCCCGCCGGTTGCGCAGCGCAGATTCACAGCGCGTGATCCAAGGAGCGGCCAAGTCCTCGATCCAATCGCCGAGATGCGTGTGGGAGAGGCCGGTGAAGGCAGGATGAGACAAGGCCACACGGGCCCACTTCTTGGTCACACTCGAAGAACCCGTGCGGTCGCCCCCACGTCACGGCCGCTGCCGCCCACGACCTGATCAATCCTGCTCTCGGTCCGCCAGTGCGACCGCGGTGGCGCGGACGAAGGCTTCCGGATTGTCCAGCATGATGTTGTGCCCGCAATCCGGGATCGGCATCACAGCCACCCCCGCCTCGATCAGCGCCTTGGCCCCAGGGAGCGGGCCGTCGGCCTCGGGGAGCAGATAGCTACGGGGAATCCTCAAGTCCAGCAGCAGTTCGCGCATGCTGGGAACGGTTCCGCGAGCGAGATGGACCGCGCTGCGGTGCAGGGCCTCACGCCCGGCCAGGCGCATGGTGGACCACCAGTGGGGGCCCACCCGGTCGCGGACCTCTGCCCAGCCGCCTGCCAGGAACTCCTGCTCGGAATAGGCGGCGATGCCGCTGCTACCACTGGAACCGGGCTGGCGCGATATCGGGTCGAGGTTGGCGTCGACGAGGACCAGGCGAGAGACCAGGTGCGGGTGCCGGGCGGCCAGGACGATGGCCACCGAGCCACCCATGCTGTGCGCGATCAACTCGGCACCGGCGATGCCCGCGGATGTCAGGGCCTGAGCGAGAGCATCGGCGTGCGACTCCAAGGTGTAGTCGAAGTCCGTCGGCCGGTCACTGATGCCATGACCGAGCAAGTCGATCAGCAGCGAACGACGGCCGGCCAGCACAGGATGGACCGCAACCTCCGCAAAGTAGGCAGGCGAAGTAGCACCCAGACCATGTACGTAAACACGGGCGGGTTCCTGCCCCGGCAGCTCAACCCAGCGGATCAGGTCACCCTCGGGTGTCACGGCGGCATTACGCACAGTCTGCTCCCTGCGATCAAGATCGATGGAGAGACGAGAGTAGCCACCGCACCTCAGCTCATCACCACCGATCCCCGGCGCAGACACCAGAGAGCAGCCAGTCCGTGGCCAAGGAACCTCATCCGTTTCCGCTCACAACCTCGTTACCGTCCGCACCAAGTCGAGGGCGGATGGAGCAGGCCGGGTGACCATCGCTCCCGCCCGGGCGTCTGAGCGTCGTTGGCGCTGGAGCAGCGGCAGACCGGGGGCTGGGGGGAGAATCCGTCCGCCGTCCGGACGACGGCGGTTGGGGTGTCCTACCGCTTCGGCAGAGCTCTCCACGGCACGGCGATCGAACCATCGGGTTCCCACCCGAACCGATACAGCTGGACACTCTCCTCTGTTCGCCTCAGCTTTCGCAGCATCCAGACCGCCGTGGACAGGGCACGGGGGGAACCGGCTTCGGCGGCGCGGAAGTACCAGTGCATGGCCTCCTCCACCCGCCCCGTCTCCTCCAGCAGCCGGGCCGCCATCCACGGCCAATCGAAGTTGGTGTCGGCTGCGGCACGCGCCTGGTTCTCCCTGATCGCCTGCTCGATCCGCCCGTGCTTCTTCAGTAACGGAATCAATATCTCCATCATCTCGGCCGGCGTGGGTATGCGGGTGGCGTCCAGCTCGATCACGGTGAGCTCCTCCTCCTTCAGCTCCGTGATCTGAAGAGCCGGGGCGAAGGCGGTAGCAGCGTCGAAGCGGGCGGCGGCACGCAGCAGGCCGCGCTCGACGGCTGCGGCCTGATAGCGCTGCGGTCGGCGGGAGGGGCGTGGTCGATCAGGGCGTGCCACAGGGCGGGCGGTGCGGGAACGGCATTGCGCGCAGTGCGGCCGTGCTGTTCGAGGTAGTCGGCGAGGCGGAAGCAGGGCCGGGCAGGATGGGGCTGTCCGGGGCGCGGACGGATGCGGGACAGCGGGCCGCGGGCGCCGTGCACAGGCGTGCCGGTGTAGGTGAGGGCGTGTTCGAGCCAGTCGTCCTCCAGAAGGTCGTACTGGGCGTCGGTGAGGTATCCCTCGGCGGCTGCCTCCAGCAGAGCGTGGGGAAGGGCCAGTCCGTGGCCCAGGCGCCGGGCATCCATGGCAGCGGTGATCAGGGCTCGTGCTGGAGCGGGGGCACTGCGATAGCGGTCCAACAGCACGGGGGCGCCAGCCAGATATTGGGTGATCTGCCCCTGCTCAGCCCGTGCGGCGGCCTGCCGCAGCCGAGGATCGTCCTTTGCCCTACAGGCCAGGAGTTGCAGATCGGTGCCCGTGAACGTTTCGGGGACGGGCACGTCATGACCGGTCAGCAGCGCACGGGCCTGGGCATGCGGGTCAGCCGCTGCGTCGGCGGGCGACGTGGTCATGGTGGACCAATGACCGGGCCAGACGGTGCCCAGCACCAGCACCGGTCCCCGCTCCGGCTCACGCAGCAAGCTGCGTAGCCCTGCGGCGACCCGCTCACCCACCGTGCCGGAGGCCAGGTAGAACTGAGCCTCGTTCAACCACACCACCGTGTACGGTGCGACGTCCTTCAACTCGGCGAGGGCGGCCTCGGGCCGGGTGGGGTCGATGGGATGCCACAGCCGCCACGGCTCGTCCCGCTCGCGCAGCAGATTGAGGGCCTCCCAGCAGGCGCGGGTCTTGCCGGTGGATGACCCGCCCACCAGCACCGCGATCTGGCTGGCACCGGCAGCCGCCCGAGCCACCACCTCGCCCAGCTTCTGGTCATGCGCGCGCGGCACGTACTCCGGCAGCACAGGCAGGCCGGCGATCGGGGAATCGATCGCGCGGTGCACCTCCAGATGGAATGGGTCGGTCACCGAGCTCAGCGGCCGGCCTGGCCGCATCCGCTCCAGGACGGTCTGTCCCTGCTGGGCCTGAACCGCCGCGCGCGTGGCCGACGCGCGCCGTTGTGCCTCGGCCTGGTACGCGCGCCGCCACTGTTGTGGGTCCAGCAGTGCGGCCGCCGCCGGGTCATCGGCCAGTCCGGCGTGATCGGCTTGGCCTCGCAGGGCCCGTAGAACGGCGAGGAGCGGACCGATCTGCTGCGGAAAGCGGTCCGCGCGTAGCCAGTCCCCGACCGTGGTCGGGCTGACTCCGGCAGCCATGGCCAAGAATCGATCCGAGGGCTGGCGGCGTAGCCGGCCGTTGCGGAACGCGGCCAGTTCGGCCATCAGGTCGGCGAAGGCTGGTCCCTGCGCCCCGGCCCCCGTCTCCGCCATCCCTGCTTCCCTCCACGGCACCGGGTGCCGGATCGAATCCTTGAACGCACGCTTGGTCTCGCTCCACCTTGCTCTGAACCCCAGGTGGTCACCAACCGGTTCACCCGGAACGTGTCCAATCCGCAGCAGACCCCTGCTGGACAGCCCACCTGGACGGCCAGCATCGGACTTCACTCAGTCCATCCCCGTTCACCAGGACGCCGACCTCATTCCAGGGGAGTGCATGCAATGTGCCTGCTCCAGATCCTGTCCCTGCTGCTCGCCCTGTCCATGGCCCTCAACATCGCGATCAGCGCGGGACTGCTCGCTCACCGATCCGGCGCCGGCATCCCCGACGCGGTCCTCACCGGTGCGGGAGCCGCGGCCAGCGGCCTCGGCATCTACTTCGCCGCCCTCGCCGCCTACCGTTGACCATGCTCATGCCCCATGCCCGGACGGCATCATGCCGCAGATGGCTTCGATGGAAGCGGATCGGAGTGCGCATCGCACGCAAGGGCATCGAGTCCAGCGAACGATCAGGGCGACGCCGCCAGGTCATCGAGCGGACCATGTCCTGGCTGTCCGGCTACCGCCGACTCAACCCTCGATACGAGCGAATCCCCGCAACTACCTGGCCTTTCTGGGCCCCGCCGCCGCCCTTTGCTGCTACAAGCGACCCGTCCACCTCACCAGGCACGCGGCACGGTCGAGAGCGTACAGCTACAGCTCTCTGGCCAGCGGGCGGATGCTCTCTGGCAGGCCGAGATTGATGCGTGTGCTCGGTTCGTCGATGCCTGCAATCGGGCAGTGCTCAAGATGGGGCAACTGCTGGCTGTTGCCCAGTTGCATCACGACCAAGAGCAGCCGCTTGGAATCTGCGGTCCGTATCTGAAAGGACTGCGAGACCTTAAGGACGAGTGCATGTTGCGAGAGGTCGAATTGTTCCTGCGCATGCCATCGTCCGAGGCGGAGACTGCCAGAACTCTCGGTCAGGCACTGATGGTGGCTGCCGATAGCGTGCACGAATGGTGCGCTACACGTGCGAGTCGAACTGAGGACGAGCCGGATCGGCGTCGAAACGCTCACGAGAAGCTGGATTCGTACAGAGAGTTGCTGAAGCAGTTCACGATCAGGTCGCAACAGCGCTGCGGTGCCACAACGTCGCCACAGCAGCAGCTCCGGCCCCCCTGGCCCTGGGGAGACGATCAGCCAGGCCCGGAGCCGAGCGCATGGATCAGGCGGACAGTCGCAGGACCAGCCAGCGCAGGTAGTTGGCACGCTCCCCAGGAGTGAGACCGAGCAGCGCTGACCGAACACCCACCGACGTGGATTCGTAGGCAAGGCTGAGGACTGGCCCGGCCTCATACAACTCGCCCGCGCGGAGGGTCCTGAGCATGTCCTCGCCTCTGCAGATCCTTCGATGGCTCCCTCGACGAGTAGGGGAAAGCCGCCGTCGCAACTCAAGAGCCCCAGTTCCTTCATCTGGATGAAGAGCACCGATGAAACCCCTGCACTCCGGCGTAACCCATAACATCCGACAATGCGCACATCCTCATCGCTGCTGCGGGCCTTTCGTCCCCAAGTCCAAGAGCGCCTCTACGACTTCTACGAAGACCTGCGGAGCGCCGACGATCTCTTCTGGGACCGCCACCTGGATGCCTGGATCGCCACCGGGCACGCAGTGGTCAGCAGCGCCGCAGGGGACCCGAGGCTGTCCTCAGTGCGCTATCCCGACATCGCAGCCGTCTCCGAGGAACTCCGGCCGCTGGCCCACGTCCTGAGCCGGCAGATGCTCTACAGCGACGCTCCCGACCACCCCCGGCTGCGGGCCCTGATCAGCAGGGCCTTCACCCCCAGGGCAGTAGCGGCACTCCGTGCCCGGATCGTCGAAGCCGTCGACCGGATCATCACCCACGCCGCGCCGACCGGCCGGATGGACATCGTCGCGGACCTCGCCCGCCCGCTGCCGCTCACCATCATCTGCGACCTGCTCGACGTACCCCAGCAGGACCGCCCGGCCCTCGCCGCCTGGTCCGAGCCGATCGCCGAAGCCATCGGCAACTCCCGGCTCGATGCCGACGGCAACCGCGCGGCCTCGCAGAGCATGGCGGACCTGCTCGCCTACCTCCGCGAACTCCTCACCCGCCACGCCACCCCGCCGGCCCCCCACACCCTGCGCGCCTTGGTGACCGCACAGGCACAGGACACCGGCCAGGACCTCGACGAACTCCTCGCCAACTGCGCCCTGCTCCTCATCGCCGGCCACGAGACCACCACGCACTTCATCGGCAACGCCACACTCGCCCTGCTCCGCCACCCGCACGCGGCCGACCAACTGCGCCGCCGGCCCGATCTGATGCCCGCCGCAGTCGAGGAACTCCTGCGCTACGACGCCCCGGTACAGCTGATGCTGCGCCGGGCGCGGCAGGACATGGAGTTGGCAGGCCGTAGCGTCGCCGAAGGGCAGACAGTGCTCCTCGTGTGCGGGGCCGCCAACCGGGATCCGGCTGTGTTTCCCGATCCCCATGTACTGGACTTCGAGCGGCGCGGCGGACGGCACATGGCGTTCGGGCACGGCCCGCACTTCTGCCTCGGTGCAGCGCTGGCCCGGCTCGAAGGCACGATCGCACTGGAAGCACTCCTCACCCGGCTCCCCGGCCTGCGCCTCGACGGCACCGCGCCACAGTGGCAACGCAGCCTCAACTTCCGCGCGCTCACCCGCCTGAATGTCGCCTTCACCCCGCTCACGAACGAACACGACACAGGCACGCTGGACCTGCCGACCGACGGTCCCCCACGCGACCTTGGGCGTGCGCCACATGCCGGCGAGTGTCCCGCCAGGACGGCACCCGGCGGCGTCATGGACGCTTGACCGCGGACCAGAGCGGAGTCAAGAGCTGAGCGATGCCGAGGTCCGCCTGGGTCCCTTGTCGGCAGTGGTGAGCCCCAGGGCGACGGCCGGTTGGCGGCACTGAGTTCCTGGACGGTGTTGCCGAACCGGTCGCAATTCGAGCCCGGTGTGGCATCGGCCGGGAACACGGCGGTGGCGTCGGTCTGACTCCACGCCTCCACGTCCGAATCACCAACGCTGTACGGGGCCCGGGGCCGCGGTACCGGAGCGCGACCGCCAACTACCCACGCTGAATCCGCAACACCACGCGGAGAAGAGGGCGGCCCTCCGCAGAGACGCCCCTTCAGCGCACAGGAGGACTGTGCAGGCATCCACTCACTCCGGCTCCTTCAAGGAACGCTGGGCCGCTAGGCCACACCCAGAACGATCTTGCTCAGCCCAGGAAGCTCAGTCGAACCTGACGGTTGACATTGTCTTTATTCGTGTCCACGAGGCACACCGACTGCCACGTCCCGAGCTCCAGCCGCCCGCCCAGTACCGGCAGCGTCGCATGGGGCGGGACGATCGCCGGGAGGACGTGGTCGCGGCCGTGGCCGGGGCTACCGTGGCGGTGTTGCCAGCGGTCGTCTGCGGGGAGGAGGGTGTGCAGGGCGGCCAGGAGGTCGTCGTCGCTGCCGGCGCCCGTCTCGATGATCGCGATGCCGGCCGTCGCGTGCGGCACGAAGACGTTCAGGAGGCCGTCGCGGCCCGCCGCCGCCTCCTGCAGGAAGGCCTCGCAGTCGCGGGTGATGTCCACGACCCTCTCCGAGGAGCCGGAGGCGACGTTCAGAACTCGGGTGGTGAAGGCGTCTGACATGTCGTCCATCCTCGCCCATACAGCGGAGTCCGCGCGTCAGGGGACGGTCCGAGACGGCCGAGCCGTGATACAGGAGGTCCACTTGGCGAGACGCCGTTGACCGTCGCCGCGCCATCTGGCTACTTTCAGCGGCATGTTGCGTTCAGCCCTGCTCACCACGCGCGGTCACATCGACCTGCTGCGGGTGGCCTCCGCCGCGTGTCGTCGCGGCCGCTGACGCCCTTCTTCCCGATTCACCGACGCTTCCTGCGCGCACCCGCCCGGTGCCGGTCCGGCCCTGACCCGGTGCTGGTCCGGCCCTGACCCGGTGCTGGTCCGGCCGATCCGATCCTGGTTTCCGGCCCTGAGCCGGCCCAGCGGCGCTGAAGCGCGTCCCCATCACGGCTCATAGCCCCCCTGGAGCACTCATGAGCATCAGCCATGCCCCACCCAGCTCTGCCGAGACGGATATTCCCCTGAAATCCGGCTTTGAGCACCCGACCGCCGTCGATGTCGTCCCCCTCCTCCCCTCCTCCTCCCGCCGCACCCACGTCCCCCGCTGGCTGCGCCGCACCACCGGCCCCGTCCTCCTTCTCGCCCTGTGGCAACTGCTCAGCAGCACAGGCCTGTTGACCCCCGACGTCCTCGCCTCTCCCGGCCGCATCGCCCAGGTCGCGGGCGATCTGATCGGCGACGGTTCACTGCCCTCGGCCATGGGCACCTCCCTCCAGCGCGTCGCCGCCGGGCTGGCGCTGGGGACCGTCGTCGGGACCGGACTCGCCCTGGTCGCGGGCCTGTTCCGGATCGGCGAGGACCTCGTGGACGCGCCCGTGCAGATGCTGCGGACAGTGCCCTTCGTCGGGCTCATCCCGTTGTTCATCATCTGGTTCGGGATCGGCGAGGCGCCCAAGGTCGCCATCATCACCCTCGGCGTGACCTTCCCGCTCTACCTCAACGTCTACGCCGGTATCCGCGGTGTCGACGCCCAGTTGATCGAGGCCGGGGAGTCCCTGGGGCTGTCCAGGTGGGGGCTCGTGCGGCACGTCGTACTGCCCGGTGCGCTGCCGGGTGCCCTGACCGGCCTGCGCTACTCGCTCGGCATCGCCTGGCTCGCCCTCGTCTTCGCCGAGCAGGTCAACGCCGACTCCGGCATCGGGTTCCTCATGGTGCAGGCGCGGGACTTCCTGCGGACCGACGTGATCGTGGTCTGCCTGATCGTCTACGCCTTCCTCGGCCTGCTCGCCGACTTCATCGTCCGTTCCCTCGAAAGGCTGCTGCTGCAATGGCGACCGACATTCACCGGCCGGTGAGTCCCAAGGCCGCGCAAGCCGTGCGGTCCACGCAAGCCGTGCAGGCTGCCCAGGCCGTGCGAGCCTCAGACACCGTGCACATCCCACAGGCCGTGCACGTCGAAGGGCTGACCCGCTCCTTCGACGGGCGTGCGGTCATCGATCGGCTGCAACTCGACGTCCGGCCGCGGGAGTTCGTCGCCCTGCTCGGCCGCAGCGGCTGCGGCAAGTCCACCCTGCTGCGCATCCTCGCCGGCCTCGACCGCGACATTGAGGGCACCGTCCTGGTGCCGCGCCGCAAGGCTGTCGCCTTCCAGGCACCGCGACTGATGCCCTGGAAGAAGGTATGGCGCAACGTGCTGCTGGGCCTGCCGGGCAAACCCGGCCGCGATGTCGCCGAACAGGCCCTCACGGAGGTCGGCCTGGACCACCGTACGGACGCCTGGCCCAAGACGCTCTCCGGCGGCGAGGCCCAACGCGCCTCACTGGCACGGGCGTTGGTGCGCGAGCCCGATCTGCTGCTGCTCGACGAGCCGTTCGGCGCGCTCGATGCCCTCACCCGTATCAAGGCCCAGCGTCTGGTGGGCGAGTTGTGGCAGCGGCGCGGCTGCGCGGTCCTGCTCGTCACGCACGACGTCGAGGAGGCCGTACTCCTCGCCGACCGCGTCCTCGTGATGGACGACGGGATCATCGCGCACGAGCAGCGCATCGACCTCGAGCGCCCCCGCGACATCACCGACCCCCGTTTCGCGGAACTGCGCGCCGGCCTCCTGGAGCGTCTCGGCGTCGACACCGCCACCGAAGCAGCCTGACCACCCACCCCAGAACGGAACCACCATGCGACGACGCCTCGCCCCCGCCGCACTGCTCCTCCCCTTCGCGCTCCTGCTCACCGCCTGCGGCGGGAACTCTGCAGCCCAGACCTCGACGGACACCGACGGCCGGGGCTCTCTGACCCTCGACGTGGGTGACCAGAAGGGTGGTTCGGAGGCGATCCTGCGCGCCGCCGGAGAGCTGAAGAACCTCGACTACAAGATCAAGTGGTCCACTTTCACCTCCGGCCCGCCACTGCTGGAGGCGGTCAACGCGGGAGCTGTCGACATCGGCGGCGTCGGCAACACCCCGCCGGTCTTCGCCGCGGGCGCGGGCTCGAAGATCACGGTGGTGGCCGCGTTCCACGGCGCCTCCAAGGGCGATGCGATCCTCGTCCCGAACGGTTCGAAGCTGACGAAGCCCGAGCAGCTCAAGGGCAGGTCGATCGCCGTGGCGCAGGGCTCCTCCGCCAACTACCAGCTCGTCGCGTCCCTCAAGGCGGCCGGACTGAGCCCCGGCGACGTCGACGTGAAGTACCTGCAGCCGGCCGACGCCCTGGCCGCGTTCACCGCCGGCAAGGTCGACGCGTGGGCCGTGTGGGACCCGTACACCTCCCAGGTGCTCGTGGCCAAGCAGGGCAGGATCCTCACGACCGGCGACGGGATCACCAACGGACTCACCTTCCAGGTGGCGGCGCCCGCCGCGCTGCGGGACAAGAAGAAGGCCGCCGCGATCAAGGACTACCTGGAGCGGCTGCGGCGCGCCACGGCATGGGTCAACGGCCATCAGGAGGAGTGGGCCAAGGTCTGGGCGAAGGACACCGGCCTGCCCTACGACGTCGCGCTGGCCTCGGTGAAGCGCACCAACGCCACCCGGATCTCGGTCGCCGTCGACAAGCCCCTCGTCGCCTCCGAGCAGGAGATCGCCGACACGTTCACCGAGCTGAAGCTCATCCCGAAGAAGGTGGACTTCGGCGACTTCGTGGACCCGCGGTACAGCGGCGACCTGCCGCCGTCCACCACCGACACCCGCCCCACGGAAGGTTCGTGACATGACCATCCATCTCCACTGGTTCCTGCCGACCGGCGGCGACGGCCGCACCCTGGTGGACCGGCACGCCTACGGGTCCAACCCGGCCGGAAAGCCGAGCGGCGTACGCGCCCCCGACATCGACTATCTGGCCCAAATCGCCAAGGCCGCCGAACGGTTGGGCTTCGAGGCGGTCCTGACCCCGACCGGCACCTGGTGCGAGGACGCCTGGCTGACCACCGCGGCCCTCGCCCAGCACACCGAGCGCCTCAAGTTCCTGGTCGCGTTCCGGCCGGGCCTGATCTCGCCGACGCTCGCCGCGCAGATGGCGGCGACCTACCAGCGCGTCACGCGGGGACGGCTGCTGCTCAACGTCGTCACCGGCGGCGACTCGGCCGAGCAGCGCCGCTTCGGCGACCACCTCGACCACGATCAGCGGTACGCCCGAACCGACGAGTTCCTGTCCGTCGTACGCGGGGTCTGGCGTGGTGAGCCGTACGACTTCCACGGCGCCCACTACCAGGTCGACGGCGGGCTGACCGCACTGCCGCCGGAGCCGGTGCCGCAGGTCTTCTTCGGTGGTTCCTCGGCGGCGGCCGGGCCGGTCGCGGCGCGGCACGCGGACGTCTATCTGACCTGGGGCGAACCGCCCGCGCAGGTCAAGGAGAAGATCGACTGGATCCGGTCGCTCGCCGAGCGGGAGGGCCGTACGGTCCGGTTCGGGATCCGGCTGCACACCATCTCCCGTGACTCGTCCGCCGACGCCTGGTCGACGGCCCACCGGCTGCTCGACGACCTCGACGCGGACACGGTCGCGGCGGCGCAGTCGGCGCTCGGGCGCAGTGAGTCGGTGGGGCAGCGGCGCATGCTCGCCCTGCACGGCGGCTCCCGCGACGATCTGGAGATCTACCCGAACCTCTGGGCGGGCGTCGGTCTGGTGCGGGGCGGTGCGGGGACCGCGCTGGTCGGCAGCCATGCGGAGGTCGCGGAGCGGATCGAGGAGTACCACGCGCTGGGCGTCGAGCACTTCGTGCTGTCCGGGTATCCGCATCTGGAGGAGGCGTACTGGTTCGGGGAGGGGGTGATTCCCGAACTGGCGGCGCGCGGCTTGATCGCTGGCACGGGGGCGGAGGCCGACGCCGGGGCCGGTGTTCCGCTGCTCGTCGCGGGCGGGCGCTGAGCTCGCTGATATCGGGAGCCGTCGGGGAAGGTCCTCATCCCCGAGATGGTTAGTAGAACCGTGAACAATACGGAGGCAGTCGCGGCAGCCGAGGCTGGTGAGGCCACTGGGCCGATCGAAGTCGTCGACGTCGTCGTCATAGGCGCTGGTCAGGCGGGCCTGTCCAGCGCCTATCACCTGCGGCGCGCCGGTTTCGAGCCGGACCGTGACTTCGTGGTGCTCGACCACTCCCCCGGCCCGGGCGGCGCCTGGCAGTTCCGATGGCCCTCGCTGACGTACGGCAAGGTGCACGGGATGCACGCGCTGCCCGGCATGGAGCTGACCGGTGCGGATCCGGAGCGGGCGTCGTCCGAGGTCATCGCCGAGTACTTCGACCGATACGAGCGGACCTTCGGCCTGCGTGTACGGCGGCCCGTCGACGTGCGCGCCGTGCGCGAGGGAACGGACGGTCGGCTGCTGGTCGAGAGCTCGGCCGGTACCTGGTCGACGCGGGCGCTGATCAACGCGACCGGCACCTGGGACCGGCCGTTCTGGCCGCGCTACCCCGGGCAGGAGACATTCCGCGGGCGGCAGTTGCACACCGCGCAGTACCCCGGGCCGGAGGAGTTCGCCGGGCAACGGGTCGTCGTGGTGGGCGGGGGTGCCTCCGGCACCCAGCATCTGCTGGAGATCGCCCGGTACGCCGCCGCCACGACATGGGTCACGCGGCGCCCGCCCGTGTTCCGCGAGGGCCCCTTCACCGAGGAGGTGGGCCGGGCGGCCGTCGCGCTCGTCGAGGAGCGGGTCCGGCAGGGGCTGCCGCCGAAGAGCGTCGTCTCCGTCACGGGGCTGCCCCTCAACGACGCCGTCCGGCAGGGGCTCGCGGACGGGGTCCTGGACCGGCAGCCCATGTTCGACCGGATCACACCTGAGGGGGTGGAGTGGCAGGACGGGCGGCGCGTGGACGCCGACGTCATCCTGTGGGCGACCGGCTTCCGGGCCGCCATCGACCACCTGGCCCCACTGCGGCTGCGCGAGCCGGGCGGCGGGATCCGGTTGGAGGGGACCCGCGCGGTCGCCGACCCCCGGATCCACCTGGTCGGCTACGGCCCCTCCGCCAGCACGATCGGCGCCAACCGGGCCGGCCGCGCGGCCGTACGGGACATCAGACGGTTGCCGGCCGAGGAGCGGGTGACGGCCTGACCTTCGGCGGCCGGCTCGGCGGCGGCCGGCTCGGCGGCGGCCGGCTCGGCGGCGGCCGGCTCGGCGGCGGCCGGCTCGGCGGCGGCCGGCTCGGTAACCTTCGCCTTGGTCGCGGCCGGCCCGGCTGCGGGGCCCTGGCGACGGGCGACGTGGCGGCTGGTCGCTACCGGCCGGCAACCCCGAGCAGTTTGAGGTCCGGCGCGGGGGAGGTACGCCCCGTCACTGGCACGCCCGGCAGGCTCAGCAGGCATGCGAAGCACCGCCGTGCGACGATCCCGCCGAGCGCCTGAGCCGAACCCTCGGCGTCCGGCTGCTCCGGCAGAGGGTCGCGCCGGGCGCCCGACGCGGGACCGTCGCCGAGGCACGTACCCTCCCGGCACCGGTCGCCGCGACTCGTATCCCTCCGCAACCGGCCGACGCCCCGGCCGCCATCCGATGCCCCGAGCGTCACCTCGCCGGCTTGGGGCTGGCGGGGCTCGCCTTCTGATGGGCGTTGAACTCGGCGACATTGCGCTGGTGTTCGGCGTAGTCGGCCGTGAAGCGGGTGTCGCCCGGCTTGACCGTGACGAAGTACAGCCAGTCCCCCGGGGCCGGACTGATCGCGGCGCGCATCGCGTCCTCGCCGGGGTTGTCGATCGGCGTGGGCGGCAGGCCCATGCGCTGGTACGAGTTGTAGGGGCTCTCGATCCGGGTGTCCGCGTCGGTGGTTTTGATCGTGGAGCGGTTGAGCGCGTAGTTGATGGTGGAGTCCATCTGCAACGGCATCCCGCGTTCGAGCCGGTTGAAGATGACCCGGGCGACCTTGCCCATGTCGGCCTTGCTGCCGGCCTCGGCCTGGACGATGCTCGCGATCGTGACCGCCTGATAGACGTTCATGGCGTTGCGCTGGGCACCGGCGGCGATCGGGGCGCCGCCGAACTTCTTGTTGGCGGTGTCGACCATGGCCGACAGCAGGGAGTCCGGCGTCGCCTTCTTGCCGTTCTGTTCGAGGGGGTACGTCGCCGGGAAGAGGTAGCCCTCGGGGTTGCCGTCGGCGTCGCCCGGGAGTTTGAGGTCGAGCTTGCCGAGGGACTTCTTGGTGGACCCGGGCGGCAGGGCGAGGGCCTTGTCTACGGCGGCGTACACCTGGCTCGCACGCCAGCCCTCAGGGATCACCAGTGAGGTGGGCCGCGCCGGCTCCTCCTCGCCGAGGATCAGCAGCGGCACCGCCACGGCGGCGCCGGCCACGACGGCGCCGGCGGCGATGAGAGCGATACGGCCCCGCTGCGTCAGTCGAATCGTGTTCCGTGGCGGAGTGTTGAAGTGCATGCGGGCACGGTATCCCGCAAACACTTACAAAACCGACATAACGTCACCTCGTCGGCTCCAGTTGGGCGTCCCGGCGGACCAGCCCGGCATACCGTCCGTCCCGCTCCAACAGCTCCTCGTGCGTCCCCCGTTCGGCCACGCGCCCCGCGTCGAGGACCACGATCTGGTCGGCGCCCCGAATGGTGGACAGGCGGTGTGCGATGGTGAGGGTGGTGCGGTTGGCCGACAGGGCGTCGATGGCGTCCTGGACGGCGTGTTCGGTGTGGGTGTCCAGGGCGCTGGTCGCCTCGTCGAGGATGAGGACCGGCGGGTCGCGCAGGATCGTACGGGCGATGGCCAAGCGCTGCTTCTCACCGCCGGAGAAGCGGTGGCCACGCTCACCGACGATCGTGTCGTAGCCGTCGGGCAGGGCGGCGATGTGGTCGTGGATCTGGGCCGCCTCGGCCGCCGCGCGCAGCTCCTCGTCGGTGGCGTCGGGCTTGGCGAAGCGCAGGTTGTCGGCGACGGAGGCGTGGAAGAGGTACGTCTCCTGCGAGACGACGCCGACCGCGCGGGCGAGGGTGTCGAAGTCGAGGTCGCGCACGTCGACGCCGTCGAGGGTGACCCGGCCGCCCGTCACGTCGTAGAGCCGCGGCACGAGGTGGCCGAGTGTGGACTTTCCGGCGCCGGTCGGACCGACGACCGCGAGGCTGCCCCCCGCCGGGACGGTGAGGTCGATGCCGTCGAGGATCGGGCCGCTCTTGCCGTCGTACCGGAACTCGACGTTGTCGAAGCGGACCTCGCCCTTGATGCGGTCGAGGTGGACGGGGTCCACCCGCTCGGTGATGTCGATGGGCAGGTCGAGGTACTCGAAGATGCGCTGGAAGAGCGCGAGCGAGGTCTGGATCTGTACGCCGGTGGACAGCAGGCTGACGGCCGGGCGGAACAGGCCCTGCTGGAGCGAGACGAAGGCGACGATCGTGCCGATCGAGACCTGCGGGCCGCCGAGTTGGAGGGCCGTTCCCGCGGCCCAGTAGATGACGGCGGGCATGGCGGCCATGACGATGCCGATGACGGCCATGCGCCAGCGGCCGGCCATGTTGGACCGCACTTCGAGGTCGACCAGCCGCTCGGACTCGTCGGCGAAGGCCGTGGTGAGCGAGCCGGAGCGGCCCATCGTCCGGCCGAGCAGGATGCCGCTGACCGAGAGCGACTCGGTGACCGTGGCGGCCATCGCGGCCATCTGCTTCTGGCGCTCGGTGGTGATCTTCTTGCGTTCCCGGCCGACGCGGCGGCTGATCCAGACGAAGACCGGCAGGAGGAGCAGGGAGACGACCGTCAGGCGCCAGTCGAGGGCGATCATCGCGACGATCGTGGCCACGACGCTGGTCAGATTGGAGACCAGGGAGGTCGCGGTGGAGGTGACGGTGGCCTGCATGCCGCCGATGTCGTTGGCGATGCGGGACTGGACCTCGCCGGTGCGGGTGCGGGTGAAGAAGGCGAGCGACATGCGCTGCAGGCGGCCGTAGACGGCGGTGCGCAGGTCGTGCATGACGCGCTGGCCGACGGTCGTGGAGATCAGAGTCTGCAGCACGCCGAAGATGCTGGTGAGGACCGCGCTGAGGATCATGCCGAGCGCGAGCAGGGTGAGCAGACCGGTGCGGCCCTCAGGGATCGCTACGTCGAGGATCGCCTTGAGGAGGAAGGGTGTGGCGACGCCGACCAGTGACGAGGCGCCGACCAGGAGGCCGACGACGGCCAGGCGTCCGCGGTACGGACGGAAGAGTCGCAGGATGCGGCGCACCTGCCGGGGTTGTTCCTGCTCCGCGGCGGGTGGCGTCCAGGCGGCGGGTTCTTTGTCGGGGTGCATGGGCTCCTACGGGAGGTGTGGTGACGAGGACTGACGGAGCTTAGCTCATTGTTACCTATGCTCACAATGAATGTCGTCCTGATATTGTTCCCGCATGACCACCCCCGATCCCGACGGCCCGCTCGCCGAGCAGTTGCTGCGCTTCACCCGCCGGGTGCACCGGATTCAGAAACGGCATCTCCAGGAGTGCGGTCTGGGCGTCACCCCGGCCCAGTACCGTCTGCTGCGCACGCTCGCGCACTACGACTCGCCGCCTCGCATGGCCGACCTCGCCGAGCGCCTGGAGGTGGTCCCGCGCGCCGTGACGACGCTGGTCGACGGGCTGGAGACGAGCGGGAAGGTGCGGCGGGTGCCGGATCCGACGAACCGGCGGGTGATCCGCATCGAGCTCACCGACGACGGACGCGAGACCCTGCGGGAACTGCACGGTGCGCGACGGTCGGCGGCTCAGGAGATCCTGGCGCCGCTGACGGGCGAACAGCGTGCGGTGCTGGGCGAGTTGCTGGGCACGCTGATCGACGGGGGTGTCGAGCGGCGGTGCTGAGGGGGCGGTGCCGGGGTGCCTCGAGGCACGTCCGGGGGACCCCGGCACCGCCTCGGGGCCGCGTCTCGGGATCGGCCCGGGATCGGCCCGGGGGCGCCTCGGGGCACGGCCGGGGTCGCCTCGGGGCACGGCCGGGGTCGCCGAGCCCGGTGGGCGGCAGCTCGACTGGCGGATGGCCGGCTGGCCCCCACGGCACGTGGCGGTGCGGACTGGCCGGTGGCCTGGGATGGAAGGAGAGCTGCCGGGAGGCCGCGGCGGCGGACCGCTCGCCGACTTCCGGCACCGGCTGAGGGCCTACGGACTTGGCGGTCGGTCACAGGCCGCGGCCACCGCCCCGTACTGCTGGGGCGATGGCCGCGATTCTGTCGGCGGTGGCCGTCAACCGGCCTCGGGGGCCGTCTCCTTGGTGGTCTGAGCCGGTACGGCGACCGATTCCTCGGACTGCGTCGTCCCGGGCTTCTTGAGCTCCGCGGTCTCCGCGTTCCCCGACTTTTCTGCGTTCCCCGGCTTCTCGGCCTGCTCGGGCTTCTCGGCCTGCTCCGACTCGTCGTCGTCCAGCTCGACCACGATCTCGCCGTCCAGCACCTTCTTCGCCCGCTCCTTGTCCAGGGCGCCCTCCCAGCGGGAGACCGCGAAGACGGCGACGCAGTTGCCGAGCAGGTTGGTGACGACGCGCATCGAGTCCATGATGCGGTCCACGCCCAGCAGCAGGGCCACGGCGCCGGCCGGGATGGCACCCAGAGAGGAGGCGGTCGCGGACAGGGCGAGGAACGCCGAGCCGGGGATGCCCGCCATGCCCTTGCTGGTCAGCATCAGCACCAGGATCACGGTGACCTGCTGGCTGAAGCTGAGGTCGACGCCGACGGCCTGGGCGATGAACAGCGTGCCGATGGACAGGTACAGCGAGGCGCCGTCGAGGTTGAAGGAGTAACCGGTGGGCAGCACCAGGCCCACGGAGTCGTCGCGGGCGCCGGCCTTGCGCAGCTTCTGCATCACGCGCGGCAGGACCGACTCGGTGGACGCGGTGCCGAGCGCGAGCAGCATCTCCTCACGGATGTAGCGCAGGAACTTCCAGAGGCTGAGCCCGGTGACCACCTTCAGGGCGACGGCGAGGAGCGCGATGAAGAGCGCCGCGGCCGCATAGCACAGGATGATCAGCTTGCCGTAGGTCTCGATCACGCCGAGGCCGTAGTTGCCGATCAGGACGGCCATCGCGCCGAACACCGCGATCGGGGCCAGCCGCATCACGAAGCCGACGATCGCGAAGATGATCTCCTGGGCCTGCTCGATGGCGGGTAGTACCTTCGGCACCTTGGTGTGGCCCAGGTGCAGCAGGGCGGCGCCCACCAGGCAGGCCAGGATGAGCACCTGGAGCAGGGAGTTCTCGGCGAAGGCGCCGATGAAAGAGGTGGGAATCGCGTTCAGGACGAACTCGGTCGTCGAGGGCAGGTGTCCGCCACCCGTCTTCGCGTCGACCGCCGAGGTGTCGAGCGTGGACGGGTCGACGTTCATCCCGGACCCGGGCTGGACCAGGTTGGCGGCGAGTAGTCCGATGAGCAGCGCGAGCGTGCTCGCGACCTCGAACCAGATCAGCGCCTTGAGCCCGATCCGGCCGAACGCCTTCAGGTCACCGGCCTTGGCGATGCCGACGACGACCACGCAGAACACCAGCGGCGAGATGATCGTCTTGATGAGCCGGATGAAACCGTCGCCGAGCGGCTGCAGATCCGCGGCGAAGCCGGGCCACAGCTTCCCGACGACGATTCCGAGCACCAGCGCGCAGGCGACCTGCGCGAAGAGGGAGGTACGCAGTGTGCGTGCGACGCGTCGCGGCAGGGGCGATTCGGACGGCGGCACGGGAACTCCTTGGGGACGGCGGCACACAGAAGCCGGGGACGGGGACTTCTGTCATACGGAAAGCGGATTCCGTGGCGATCACTTTGCGGGTGATGTTGGTCCCGCACAAGACCCCCGTGTTGCATCCGTGTAAATCGCGCCCCGAGTGACGCATCACACACAACCCGCCTCAGCAGCCCCTGCGATCCTCGGTGAGCACTCCCTGGACGCTGGTGAGCACACGGTCGTGGCACCCGTCCGAGCCGTACAGCCGAAAGCGCTCGCTCGTCGTGCCGACCGCGTGCCGCTGGTCGCGCGGCACGTTCAACGTCCAGGAGGCATCTCCCTCGACGGTGTCGTCGAGCCATGACCACGCCACCCGTCGACCGGCCTGGGTCGTTGCGACCGCGGCACGGTCACCGAGGGTCAGCACGGTGCGGAGCCGGTCGCCCGCGCCGATCGTGATCGAACCGTCCATCGTGTACGTCCGCTGCGTACGGGTCGTGCGGGCCGGTCCACGTCCGTCGACGGTGACCGACAAGTCGTCCGTCCAGGTGGCGTCCAGGGCGTCCAGGTTCTCCCCGTCGGTCCAGCGGTGCGCGGAGGTGTTCGTGAGCGACCGGCGAACGGTGGTCGTCACCCGGCCGTGCGAGGTGTCGACGTATCCGGCGACGGTCAGCCGGTGACCACCCTCCGTGTCCACCCGGTGCTCCGAACCGGGCGTGTACGTCGAGGAGTTGGCGAGGTCGTCGGCGCGGTGCGTGGTCAGCTTGCCGGTGACGTGGGCGCTCTTCGCGTCCTGCCACACGAGGACGTTCACGGGTGCGCTCCAGCCGCTCTGCCCCTCGGGGACGCCGACGACGGAGACCTCGACGCGGTGCGGGCGGCCGTCGTTGAGGAGACCGGCGAACGGCGTCAGGTCGTATTCGATCGGCTTGACGTCGAAGGCGCGCGGTCCCGGAGTGACGTACCAGAGGAAGGGGTTGGACCAGCCGCCGGTCCACACGTGCGGGAACGGCGCGGCGATTCCGGCGAGTTGGCCGTCGACCTTGATCTGCACCTCACGGTAGGGGCCGCCGGCGGCCTTGCAGGAGTAGGGCGCCGGGTCGGGCGCCGACAGGTACCAGAACTCCTCGCAGCCGCCGCCGGAGCCGGTGGCGTACACCTCGGCGACGATGCGCTCGCTGTTGCGCGGGGTGGTGAGGGTGCCGTTCTGGAGGGTGAGGACGCGGTCGGGGGTCGTGGTGGGGTGACCCGGGGTCGTGGCCGGGTGGCCAGGAGTCGAGGCGGGGAGGCCTACGTAGAACGTCAGCGTGACCTTGACGTCGATGATGCCGGTGTACGTGTCGTCGACGACGTTCCCGATGAGCATCTCGACGTCCTGGCCGTGGCGGAAGGTGTCGCTGTAGCGGGTGACGTCCTTCTCGACGGACCACTCGATGCCATCCGGAGACGGCTCCGGAGTCGACGTACGGAAGATCTCGACCCCGCCGACCTGCAGATGGCCGAGCCGGTCGAACTGGCGCCCCTTGACCTTGCCGTCCATCCGCAGCACCACCTTGCTCCAGCGGTCGCCGCAGCCTCGGGGCGGGGTGAAGGTGCCCTTGTACGGGGTGAAGTCGCGGAACTGCGCCTCGGCTACGGTGACTTGGCAGGACTTACCGGAGGGCTTGGTGACGGGCGGGGCTGCCGTGATGGGGTCGTGCCAGTCGGTGCCGAACTCGGCGGGGACGTGGGCCGGTTGAGCCTCGGCCGCGGGTTCCGCCACGGGTTCCGCCGCCCGGGCGGGGCTCGTTCCGAGGAGGGTGCCCGCCAGGAGGGTCGCTCCCGCGAGCATGGACATGACGATCCGTCTCTTCATGGCCGGTGTTCTACGGGGAGTTGGGCGCCCTCGCAATGACGCCTCTTCAGGCCTCCCCCATCAGTGCGAGCTCTTCAGGTCCGTCCTGTCCCCCATCACCACGACAGGATGCCGGTCCGGATCGAGCGTGCGCAGCAGGTACTCCATCCCCGATTCGGACAGACTGACACAGGCCGACGTACCGCTGCCGTGGTCCATGTGCAACCAGATGCCTCCACCCTTGGATGCCCCCTGGGGACGGGTGGGGTCGTTGGGCGGGACACCCTTGACGCGGTTGTAGTCGATGGCGATGACGTAGTCGAAGTCGTGCCAGTACGACTTCGCCCACCAGCGCGGCGCCGCGAAGGCCGCGGACCGCGTGTACGGCAGCTTGGCCCCGGGGTTCTTCCGTACGCCACCCGCGTCGCTGAGCGTGAACACGCCGACGGGACTGCGGTTGTCGCCCTCGTGATGGTCGGTGGTCCAGCCCTTCTTGCCGTTGTGCGCGGGCCAGCTGCGGGTGCGGTCCCAGGTCGAGCCGTGCTTCGTGTAGAGCACGACCGTGGAGTCCGGGGAGTCCTTGCCGTCACCGTAGACCGCCACGACCTGGCGGGAGTTGGCGGGGATGCGTCGCTGCCACCGGTCGGCGAGGCCCGGGATGCGCGTCGGATCCGAGGTCGCGGCCGACCGGGCGGGTGGCCGGGCGGGTGCGGCCCTGCCGGCATCCTCACCTCCGCCATGCTGCGCGCCGCCGCACGCGGTCAGGGTCGTCAAGGTCGCCAGGAGCGATCCCAGGGCCGCAGTCGCGACCATGGCACGCCGTACTCCGCCCTTCCGTACTCCGCCGTTCCGCACTACGCCGTTCCGCACTACGCCGTTCCGTACTCCGTCGTTCCGTACTCCGCCGTTCCGCATCACTCCATGGTCGCACCGCGTTCGGGGCCGCGGCCGGAGCGACAACCCGGCGCCCGGTCGGAGAGGTTGCCGCATGGGCAGCCGGATCTGTGCGGCGGCGCGAAAAACCGTTTGCGTCCGGCCACTCTGCGACGCGAACCTGTCACGGTTTGCTGCCGCCGTGCGCGGTCCGTACCGCGCACAGGCATCCGATCGACTCCCCATCCCCATCCCTATCCTCTCCCCCCACTGACACGAGCCACTGGGACGTCATGCAGATTCAAGACCTTCCGTATCCCGACCCAGGTGTGCCGGACGCGCGCTCAGGTCCCCGATTCCTGTGGTGGCTCTTCAGGAACCAGATGGGCGGACAGCTCAAATCCCTGGCCTGGGGGCTGCTGCACTTCCTGTCCATCTCCGCCCTGCCGTTCTGCGTCGGCGTCGCCATCCAGGCAGTCGTCGACCGTTCGGGAACGCGGCTCGCCCTCGCGGGCGGCCTCCTGGTGCTGTGCGCCGCAGGAAACGCCCTCGGCGACACCTTCCTGCACCGCACCGCCATCACCAATTGGATCACCGCGGCCGCCCGCGTCCAGCAGGTACTGGCCCGCAAGGCCGCGCAACTGGGCTCGGCGCTGACCCGTCGCGTCGCGGCCGGTGAAGTCGTGGCAGTCTCCACGGGTGACGTCGAGAAGATCGGCTGGTTCGTCGAGGCCTGGTCACGGTTCACGGCGGCGGCGCTCACCATCGTGGTGGTCTGCGTGGGCCTGGTCGTCTATCAGCCGGCGCTCGGTGTGGTCGTCGCCGTCGGTCTGCCCGTGCTGGCGGTCGCCGTGCTGCCGCTGCTGCCCCGGGCGACCCGGCGGGCCGACTTCCAGCGCGAGAAGGCCGGGCGTGCCACCGAGTTGGCCTCCGACACCGTCGCCGGCCTGCGTGTCCTGCGCGGCATCGGCGGCGAGGAACTCTTCCTCGACCGCTACCGCCGCGCGTCGCAGGACGTGCGCCACGCCGCCGTGCGCAGTGCCCGGATGTGGTCCCTGATCTCCGCGATCCAGGTGCTGCTGCCGGGACTGCTGCTGATCGTGGTCGTCTGGTACGGCGTCCACCTGGCCCGCGAGGGCCGGGTCACCGTCGGCGAACTGGTCGCCGTCTACAGCTCCATCATGATCCTCACTTATCCGCTGCGGCACTTCGAAGAGATCGCGATGGCCTACTCCTTCTCACGCCCCTCGGCCAAGCGGGCCGCTGGGGTGCTGTCTCTGGAGCGGCTCACCGACACCGAAGGGTCGCGCGACGGATCCGAGTTGCCCTCCGGAGACCTGTACGACCCCGCCACCGGACTGCTCGCCCCCACCGGCCGGCTCACCGCCGTGGTGTGCGGCGACCCTGACGCGGCGGGGCGGCTGGCCGAACGGATAGGGGGACACGGCTCCGAGGAGGGCGCGCCGGTGCTGCTGGGCGGCGTCCCGCTCGACGAGTTGCCCCTCGACTGCGCGCGTACGGCCGTCCTCGTGCAGGACAAGGACCCGGTCCTGCTCTCCGGCACGCTGCGCGAACTGCTCGACGTGCCGCGGTCGGGCGACGTCGGCCCCGAGGAGGCGCTGGCCGCGGCGCAGTGCGAGGACGTCCTGTCCGCGCTGGTCCAGGGGTCGCTCGGCGTCGAGGACCCGATGGACGCCCGCATCACCGAACGCGGCCGGTCCCTGTCCGGCGGCCAGCGCCAGCGCCTCGCGCTCGCCCGGTCGCTGATCACGGATCCCGAAGTGCTCGTCCTGGACGAGCCGACCTCGGCCGTCGACTCGCACACCGAGGCGCGGATCGCGGAGGGCATGCGCAGCCTGCGGGCGGGGCGCACGACAGTGGTGTTCACCTCGTCGCCGCTGCTCCTGGACCGCGCCGACCGGGTCGTGCTCGTCCACGAGGGCGAGGTCGCGGCGGTTGGCGTGCACCGCGAACTGGTGCACGCCGAACCGCGGTACCGGGCCGTGGTGACCCGGGAGACCGACGAAGAGGCCGCCCTGAACGCCGCGTTGAACGAAAACGAAGCGGTGGGCGAAGGGGGCGAAGGCCCCCGGTCGGGGTCGGCCGCCCTCGACCACGTACTGAAGGAACTGGAAGAGATCGAGGAGTCGGCATGATCGGCGTGGCGCCACCGGCGTACGACCCGGCGGCCCCGACGACGGCGAGCACCCTGCCGGTCGGCGCCCCCGCGACCGTACGCGCCTATGTGGTCGAGTTGTTCCGTCGGCACCGCCGTGCCTTCCTGCTGCTCATCGCCGTCAACACGGTCGCCGTGGTGGCCTCGATGGCGGGGCCCTGGATGCTGGGCGGGCTGGTGGAACGGGTGTCGGACGGCGTCGCCGCGCGGGAACTCCATCTGGAGCTCACCGTCGGGCTGTTCGTGACCGCACTCGTCGTCCAGGCCGTGTTCGTCCGGCAGGTACGGCTGCGCGGCGCGATGCTCGGCGAGCGGATGCTGGCCGATCTGCGCGAGGACTTCCTCGTCCGGTCGGTCGGGCTGCCGCCCGGTGTCCTGGAGCGGGCCGGGACGGGCGACCTGCTGTCCCGGATCACGACGGACATCGACCGGCTGGGCAACGCGATGCGCGAGGCGGTGCCCCAGCTGGCGATCGGCGTGGTGTGGGTGTTCCTGCTGCTCGGCGGGCTCGTCATCACCGCGCCGCCGCTGGCCGCCGCCGTCCTGCTCACTCTGCCGCTGCTGGTGATCGGCTGCCGCTGGTACTTCAAGCGTGCGCCGGCCGCCTACCGCTCGGAGGCCGCCGGATACGCCGCCGTGGCCGCCGCGCTCGCCGAGACCGTGGACGCCGGGCGGACCGTCGAGGCCCACCGCCTCGGCAAGCGCCGCGTGGAGCTGTCGGAGCGGCGGATCAAGGAGTGGACGGCGTGGGAGCGCTACACGCTCTGGCTGCGGTCGGTGCTCTTCCCGTTCGTCAACGTCACCCATGTGATGCTCCTCGGCTCGGTCCTGATGGTCGGCGGCGTGTTCGTCCTCCAGGGCTGGATCGGCGTCGGTCAGCTGACCACGGGTGCCCTGATCGCGCAGATGCTGGTGGATCCGGTCGGGCTCATCCTGCGCTGGTACGACGAGCTGCAGGTGGCCCAGGTGTCGCTGGCCCGGCTCGTCGGGGTCCGGGACATCGAGCCGGAGGCCGGGGACGCCCTGCTGGCGCCCGACGGCCGCGATGTGCACGCCGACCGTGTGCACTTCGGCTACCTGGAAGGCGTGGACGTACTGCGCAAGGTCTCGCTCGAGGTCCCGCCGGGCACCAGGCTGGCGCTCGTGGGGCCCTCCGGGGCGGGCAAGTCCACGCTGGGCCGGCTGCTCGCGGGTATCTACGCCCCTCGTGACGGCCGGATCACTCTCGGCGGTGCGGAACTGTCCCGGATGACCGCCGAGCGGGTCCGCTCCCACGTGGCCCTCGTCAACCAGGAGCACCACGTCTTCGTGGGCGCCCTGCGCGACAACCTGTTGCTGGCCCGCACGGACGCGACCGACGCCGAGCTGTGGGCGGCGCTGGGCGCCGTCGATGCGGACGCGTGGGCCCGTGCGCTCGACGACGGCCTGGACACCGAGGTCGGCTCGGGCGGGTTCGCGCTCACGCCGGCCCAGGCGCAGCAGATCGCGCTGGCCCGCCTGGTGCTGGCCGACCCGCACACGCTGGTCCTGGACGAGGCGACCTCGCTCCTCGACCCACGGGCGGCCCGCCACCTGGAGCGATCCCTGGCCCGCGTCCTCGACGGCCGCACGGTCGTCGCCATCGCCCACCGCCTCCACACCGCCCACGACGCCGACGTCATCGCGGTCGTCGAGAACGGCCGCATCAGCGAGCTGGGCAGCCATGACGAGCTGGTGAGCGCCGACGGGGCGTATGCGGCGCTGTGGCGGTCCTGGCATGGGTGATCGGGGGTGATGGACCGGGACCGGGCTGAGGCGGGAGCCTTGGCCTTGGGCGGCGGGAGTGCTGTGGGCCGGGGCCGGGAGCTCTGGGAGCGGACCTGGTCGTGCGGCGGGCGCCCGGAGGGGAGCTGTGGTCGGCTGGACGCCGGACGCGCGGTCGGCCGGGGCCGCGAACCAGCCCGGCCCACCGGGACTGGGAGCGCAGGGGACGCAGACCACAGCCACGGCCGACGGAACACCGGACACAACCGGCCGAGGCCAGGAACCAGCCCGGCCAACCGGAGCTGAACCCGCAGGGGACACGGCCCACAGCCACGGCCGACGGAACACCGGACGCAACCGGCCGAGCCCGGAACCCCGACCGACCAGGGCTGGAAGCGTGGTGGGCCGAGGCCGGGCGCCTCGGTCGACCGACGCGACGGCGTGGTCGGCTGGGGCTGCCGGGAGTCGCGGTCGGCCGGAGTCGGCCGGATGAGTCGTCTCGGGTGGGAACCGTGGCTGACCAGGGCGGAAGCACGTTGGCCCAGGCCCGGTGCCCTGGCAGACCGGAGCCGGAAGGGGTGATCGGTGAGGGCCGGCGCCCTGACCGGCCGGGCCGGAGACACGGTCGGCCCATACCGGTGGCGCCGGCACGCCATGGCCCGGAGTGGAGGATGCCGTGGCTGAGGAGCGCGGCTCGCGGTGACCGGGAGGCGCGGGCGCGGCCGTCCTCAGTCGGCGGACGGAAGTGGGACTTGCCGGGGCGAGGTGGCCCGGCGCAACGGCGCGGTTCCGGGGCGCGGCTGATCCGGAGGACCCGCCCTTGCCGCCGTGCCGTTGCGCCGGGGCGAAAAGGGGTGGAAGGCTGGATAGCGGCACCGGTTCGGGGAGCACCCGGGAACCACGCGGTTCGCGCCGGGTGCGGCCTGTGCCCCGCACCGTGGCGGCCCGCCGCCGACCGCGGTGAGTTCGGGCCCGTCCCCACCACCTGGAGGTACCCGTGAACAGCGCCGACGGATGGGGGGACGACGTCTACCAGCCCGACGCATCCGATCAACGTGAGGACACGGGGCTGCTCGACGTGGAGGACACCCTGGAGAACGACGGCGTCGACGATCCCCTGGACCGGGGCTGGTCCCCTCCGGAGCGGCCGTGGGCGGTGGAGCGCGCCGATGTAACGGCCGCCGAGCGCCGACAGGGCGAGACCCTGGATCAGCGGCTCGCCGAGGAGCTGCCCGATGTCGTCGCCCCCGACGGCGACGGCCTCGGCGACGCCGAGGGAACCGACGGGGAACTCCTCGACAACGAGGTCGGCGCCATGCGCTCCGGCCGCCTCGTGGCACCCGACGAGGGCGCCCACGAGGACGAGGAGAGCGCGCTCGTCGCGACGGACGTCGGCATCGACGGTGCGGCGGCGTCCGCCGAGGAGGCCGCCGTGCACATCGTCGACGAGGACTCCCTGTACAGCTGAGCCGCGGCCCCTGTACGGCAGCCCCCGCACACCCCGCGACTCAGCCCCCGCGCCTTCGACCCCACTCCGTCGGCCCTTGCCGATGCCAGGGATGCCGCCACCCGAGGAGTTCGCATGCAGCAGGACAAGCACCCCGACTACCACCCGGTCGTCTTCCGCGACCGCGCCGCCGGTTACGCCTTTCTGACCCGGTCCACCGCGACCAGCGAGCAGACCATCGACTGGGACGACGGCGAGACCTACCCCGTCGTCGACGTGGAGATCTCCTCGGAGAGTCACCCCTTTCACACGGGCAAGGCCCGCACGCTGGACTCCGAGGGCCGCGTCGCCGCCTTCGAGCGGCGCTACGGCGGCGGGACGGGACAGGGCGGCTGATTCTGCCGGCAGAGCGCCTGGGCGGCAGGACAGGCCGGAGATCCACGCCGCCCGGCGGCGGCTCGGTCCCGCAGACGGGTCACCGGGGCGGCCAGGCGGATCCGCGGGGCGGCGACGTGCCGGCCCTTTCCCGCTCAGATGGTGACGTGCCCGCGACCTCCTGCTCAGATGGTGACGCGCCCGCCCCCTCCCGCTCAGATGACGTTGAGCGCCGCCGCGCAGCCCACCCCGCCGAGCACCATGAACGCCGGCATCAGCACCTTGAGCTCGACCCAGCTGCCCGCCCGGAACCGCATCGCCTTGGGCGGCCCCACCGGGTACCAGCGCTTGCGTCCGACCGGGATCGGCCACAGGATCGGGCAGCCGGAGACCGTCAGCGCGTCCCCGATGTCGTGCACCAGCGCGCCCAGCACGATCGGCAGCCCCAGCCACAGGTACTCCTGGCCCGGCGCCGTGAACAGCCAGTCCGAGCCGTTGCCCGGCTTGTCCAGGACGCCGGCGATGATCCACGAGCTGGTGGCGGCCAGCAGCCACACCAGGACATCGGCGCTGGAGCCACGGGTCGCGCGCCACAGCAGACCCTCGATGGCCAGCACCATGTGCGCGAACAGGATCGCCAGTACCGCCCAACGGCCACCGGTGATCGCCAGAACCGACGCGCCCCCGCCGATCAGCACCGCCCACAGCCACGTGTGCGTGAGTGTGCGATGTCCACCGGAGCGACGGGGATCGCCCTGCTTCTTCGTCCCCTTGTAGACGGCGTACGACAGCTTGTCGACGATCTCGCACAGCCAGCGTGACAGCGGCCCGAACGCCCGCGAGATGGTGGCCGCCTTGTGATCGAGGTCCGGAGCGAGGGCCGCACCGGCGCAGATCAGCGCGCCGGCCAGGAGGACGGGCCAGGGCATCCCGTGCCCCGCAGCGGCCGCGGCCGCTCCGACGCCGAGCCAGGCCGCCGCTCCCGACAGTGAGTGTGCTGGTCCCATCATCGCCGTTGCCCGCCCCATTCCTCGTGTGCCGCTGTCCAGTTGACCGGGTTCGCTGACGTGTAGTCGGCGACACAGCGTAGCGTTCGCGATCTTCGGCCCTGCAGCCGATTCCCCTGTGGAGCAGGAGGGCAGGCAAGATGGGTGGGTGACCCTCATCGATCAGCTGCCGCCGACCGCCGACCCCGACGCCCTCTACGAAGCCTTCGAGTCGTGGGCCGAGGAGCGTGGCCTCACGCTCTACCCCCACCAGGAGGAGGCGCTGATCGAGGTGGTCTCCGGCGCGAACGTGATCGTGTCGACGCCCACCGGGTCCGGCAAGAGCATGATCGCCGCGGGTGCCCACTTCGCCGCGCTGGCCCGGGACGAGGTCACCTTCTACACCGCCCCGATCAAGGCGCTGGTCTCGGAGAAGTTCTTCGAGCTGTGCAAGATCTTCGGCACGGAGAACGTCGGCATGCTCACCGGCGACGCGTCCGTGAACGCCGACGCTCCCGTCATCTGCTGTACCGCCGAGGTGCTCGCGTCGATCGCGCTGCGCGACGGCAAGCAGGCGGACGTCGGCCAGGTCGTCATGGACGAGTTCCACTTCTACGCGGAGGGGGACCGCGGCTGGGCCTGGCAGATCCCGATCCTGGAGCTGCCGCAGGCGCAGTTCATCCTGATGTCGGCGACGCTCGGCGATGTCTCGATGTTCGAGAAGGACCTCACCCGGCGCACCGGCCGCCCGACGGCGGTGGTCCGCTCGGCGACCCGTCCCGTGCCGCTGTCCTACGAGTACAAACTGACCCCGCTGACCGAGACGCTGACCGAGTTGCTGCAGACCAAGCAGGCGCCGGTCTACATCGTGCACTTCACGCAGGCGCAGGCCGTGGAGCGGGCGCAGGCGCTGATGAGCATCAACATGTGCTCGCGTGAGGAGAAGGACCAGATCGCCGAGCTGATCGGCAACTTCCGCTTCACCACCAAGTTCGGCCGCAACCTCTCCCGTTACGTGCGGCATGGCATCGGTGTGCATCACGCCGGCATGCTGCCGAAGTACCGCCGCCTGGTGGAGAAGCTCGCGCAGGCCGGTCTGCTGAAGGTCATCTGCGGCACGGACACACTGGGCGTGGGTGTCAACGTCCCCATCCGCACGGTGCTGTTCACGGCCCTGACCAAGTACGACGGCAACCGCGTCCGCACCCTGCGCAACCGGGAGTTCCACCAGATCGCCGGCCGCGCCGGGCGCGCGGGGTTCGACACGGCGGGCTTCGTCGTCGCCCAGGGTCCCGAGCACGTCATCGAGAACGAGAAGGCGCTCGCCAAGGCCGGCGACGACCCGAAGAAGCGCCGCAAGGTCGTCCGCAAGAAGGCGCCCGAGGGCTTCGTCGGCTGGACGGAGAACACCTTCGACAAGCTCATCGCCTCCGAACCGGAGCCGCTGACCTCCCGCTTCCGGGTCACGCACACCATGCTGCTGTCGGTGATCGCCCGGCCCGGCAACGCCTTCGAGGCGATGCGGCATCTGCTGGAGGACAACCACGAGCCGCGCAAGCAGCAGCTGCGCCACATCCGGCGCGCGATCGCGATCTACCGCTCGTTGCTGGACGGCGGCATCGTCGAGAAGCTCGACGAGCCGGACCCCACCGGCCGCATCGTCCGCCTCACCGTCGACCTCCAGCAGGACTTCGCGCTCAACCAGCCGCTCTCCACCTTCGCCCTGGCCGCGTTCGAGCTGCTGGACCCCGATTCGCCGTCCTACGCCCTGGACATGGTGTCCGTCGTGGAGTCCACGCTGGATGATCCGCGGCAGATCCTCGTCGCCCAGCAGAACAAGGCCAAGGGCGAGGCCGTCGCGGCGATGAAGGCGGACGGCGTCGAGTACGAGGAGCGCATGGAGCGCCTCCAGGACATCACCTACCCCAAGCCCCTGGAGGAGCTGCTCTTCCACGCTTACAACACGTACCGCAAGAGCCACCCCTGGGTCGGCGACCATCCGTTGTCGCCGAAGTCGGTCATCCGGGACATGTACGAACGGGCGATGTCCTTCACGGAGTTGGTGTCCTTCTACGAGCTGGCCCGCACCGAGGGCATCGTGCTGCGCTACCTCGCCAGCGCCTACAAGGCCCTCGACCACAACATCCCGGACGACCTGAAGTCCGAGGACCTGCAGGATCTGATCGAGTGGCTCGGCGAAATGGTGCGTCAGGTCGACTCCAGTCTGCTCGACGAGTGGGAGCAGCTCGCCAACCCGGAGGAGATGACCGCCGAGGAGGCCCAGGAGAAGGCCGACGAGGTCAAGCCGGTCACCACGAACGCCCGTGCCTTCCGCGTCCTCGTCCGCAACGCCATGTTCCGCCGTGTCGAGCTCGCCGCCCTCGACCAGGTCGAGGAGCTGGGTGAGATGGACGCCGAGGCCGGCTGGGACGCCGAGGCCTGGGGCGAGGCGATGGACAAGTACTGGGACGAGTACGAGGACCTCGGCACCGGACCCAACGCCCGCGGGCCCAAGCTTCTGGTGATCGAGGAGGAGCCGGCGAACCGCCTGTGGCGCGTCCGCCAGATCTTCGACGACCCGAACGGCGACCACGACTGGGGCATCAGCGCCGAGGTCGATCTCGCCGCCTCCGACGCGGAGGGCCGCGCGGTGGTCCGTGTCACGGACGTAGGCCAGCTGTGAGTACAGGAGAATCCCAGCCATGACGACGAACCCGGCCGAGAGGCTCGTCGACCTGCTCGACCTGGAGCAGATCGAGGTCAACATCTTTCGCGGCCGCAGCCCGCAGGAGTCCCTGCAGCGCGTCTTCGGCGGCCAGGTGGCCGGCCAGGCACTGGTCGCCGCCGCGCGTACCACGGACGGCGACCGCCCGGTGCATTCGCTGCACGCGTATTTCCTGCGCCCGGGCAGGCCGGGCGTGCCGATCGTGTACCAGGTCGAACGGGTGCGGGACGGCAGGTCGTTCACGACCCGCCGGGTCACCGCCGTGCAGCAGGGCCGCACGATCTTCAATCTCACCGCCTCCTTTCATCAGCCTGAGCAAGGGAGCTTCGAGCACCAGCTGCCGCCGGCCCGCAAGGTCCCGGGCCCGGAGTCGCTGCCGTCGGTGACCGACGAGATCCGGGAGCATCTGGGCGCGTTGCCCGAGCAGTTGGAGCGGATGGCGCGCCGTCAGCCCTTCGACATCCGCTATGTGGACCGGCTGCGCTGGACCGCCGAGGAGGTCAAGGACGCCGAGCCGCGCAGCGCGGTGTGGATGCGCGCGGTCGGGCCGCTGGGCGACGACCCGGTCGTGCACACCTGCGCGCTGACCTACGCCAGTGACATGACCCTTCTGGACGCCGTCCGCATCCCGGTCGAACCCCTGTGGGGCCCGCGGAGTTTCGACATCGCGTCGCTGGACCACGCCATGTGGTTCCACCGGCCGTTCCGCGCGGACGAGTGGTTCCTGTACGACCAGGAGTCGCCGATCGCGACCGGTGGACGGGGACTCGCCCGCGGGCGGATCTACGACGTGGAAGGACGCCTGTTGGTGTCCGTCGTCCAGGAAGGTCTGTTCAGGGCGCTGTAGCCCGGGGCCGGGTGCTTCTGCGGCGCAGCCGGCTCAGCAGGCCGCGTGGCGGTTCCGGCTCCTCGGGCCGTGGCGAACCGAGGAGCATGGGATGCCCTGGAGCCGGGGCCCGCTTCGCCGCCGGACGCGGGGCCGGCCGCCTCTCGCGTGCCATGTCCAGCACTGCCGTCAGTTCGGCCCGCAGCAGGCCGATCTCGTCCGGATCGTCCGCCGTCATGATCCTCTCGGCGAGGTGCGCGGCGGGCGAGCCCGGTGCGCCGGATGCGGGCGGCCCTGGCCGGAAGCGGTTCAGATGGGAGCGCTCGTAGGGGTCGGGGACGATTTCCGCGATGTGCACGGGGTCGAGGAAGGCGGCCAGCGCGCCGGCGCTCTCCCATGGGTCGCCGGCCAGCCGCAGCAGGAATCCCCGATGACGGCCCCGCCAGTTGCGCGCCCGCAGATCCACGCCCGTGTCCAGCATGCCTCGCAGTCCTTCGGGCATACGTCGGGCGTTCAGCAGCGGGGCGTTCTTCTCGTCGGTGGCGAACTGCTTCAGCTCCTCGGCCAGATACAGCCAGACCACTGCCCGGTAGCGATTCAGATACCACCTCACCGGCACGACCAGCCCCAGGCGTGCCAGGCGCGTGAACCTGCCGACGGGCACGTCCACGACACCCGCGCCCTGTGTCGTACCCACCACCTTCACGCGGTCCTGCAACGATTCGGGGAACCCCGTCCCCGAACGCAGCCGGTCGATCTCCGACCGCGGGACGCGTCGGCCTCCACCTCCCTCGTCCGGCAAGGTCCGGATGAGTCCGAGGTGGACGGCGAGGTCCAAGTCTCCTCGCTTCAGGCCCAGTTCGCGCGCCGCGCGGCTCGGCGTGTACGAGAGGTGGTGTGGTTTCGTGACGGTGTCGCCTGACATGATCGTCTCCCCCGTGGAGTCAGTGGCTCACGCTGAGTGCGCTCGCCGTGACAAAACCGTAGCCCGTCCGGCGGATCTCGTGGCGAGCCTGTGGATAACTCCACGGGAGATGAAGAATCAGCAGGTCAGACGTCTGTGGTCGGTGTCCGTTCGGGCTGCCGGGCGTCCACGTCGAGGTGCTCGCCGACCCGGTTGACGAGCAGGGTCATCTCGTAGGCGATCTGGCCGATGTCCGCCTCCGCGCCACTGAGCACGCACAGGCAGCTGCCGGTGCCCGCCGCCGTGACGAACAGCACCGCGTCGTCGAACTCGACCATGGTCTGGCGCACTCTGCCCGCGCCGAAGTGCCGTCCCGAGCCCTTGGCGAGGCTGTGCAGTCCGGACGAGACGGCGGCGAGGTGCTCGGCGTCCTCGCGCCGCAGTCCGGTGCTCGCACCTGTCACCAGACCGTCGTTGGACAGCACCAGCGCGTGCCGTACATGGTCGACGCGCTCCGTCAGGTCGTCCAGCAACCAGCCAAGTCCCTGGTTCTGCGCCATGTTCCGGTCTCCCCGTGTTGATGTCTCCCCCTGCACCGGAGGATCTCTTCGCCACCCTTCCCGACGATCCGGCCCGTGGGCAAGGAGGATGGAGGCATGGCGCAGAAGATGACCGATGAGGAATGGCGGGCGTTCGTCTCGCAGGGCACACGCACCGGAAAGCTGTCGACCGTCCGGGCCGACGGGCGTCCGCATGTGACGCCGATCTGGTTCGTGCTGGACGGCGACGAGTTGGTGTTCAACACCGGCAAGTCGAGTGTGAAGGGCCGCAATCTGGCCCGTGACGGCCGGGTGGCACTGTGCGTGGACGTCGACCGGCCGCCGTACGACTTCGTGGTGCTTCAGGGCATCGCCCGGATTTCGGAGGATCCCACGGAGTTGAGGCACTGGGCCGGTCGTATCGGGGCTCGGTACATGGGCGAGGAACGCGCGGAGGAGTTCGGAGCCCGCAACGGCGTGCCGGGTGAACTCCTCGTCCGCGTCACGATCGAGAAGGTACTGGCGGAGAAGGGCGTCGCGGACTGACAGCGGGGGTCGGAACCGGTCAGCCCACGGAGTCGAGCAGCCGGGCGGTGTGCATCCGCCCGGCGTACTCGACGAGCCGGATCAGCACCTCCTTTCCCGAGTCGCGGTCCCGGGCGTCGCAGAGCACCACGGGTGTGCCGCTGTCCAGGTCGAGGGCGCGTGAGACGTCGTGGGCGCCGTACGTCCGGGCGCCCGCGAAGCAGTTGACGGCGACGACGAACGGGATGTGCCGGTGCTCGAAGTAGTCCACCGCGGGGAAACAGTCCTCCAGGCGCCGGGTGTCCGCGAGGACCACCGCGCCCAGGGCGCCTTGTGACAGTTCGTCCCACAGGAACCAGAAGCGGTCCTGGCCCGGGGTGCCGAAGAGGTAGAGGGACAGTCCGGACCTGATGGTGATGCGTCCGAAGTCCATGGCGACGGTCGTGGTGACCTTCTGGTCCACGCCGCCGGTGTCGTCCACCAACTGCCCTGCTTCACTGAGCAGTTCCTCGGTGCGCAGCGGCCGGATCTCACTGACCGCGCCCACCATGGTGGTCTTGCCCACGCCGAATCCGCCGGCGACCAGGATCTTCAGCGCCAGGGCGGTCGTCTCGCCGTCGGAGGCGTCGGAGTGCTCGGAGACCATCGATCACTTCTCTCGGGAGTGCCGGCATCGGTCGACGTCACGGTGCGAAGTCAGCATCATGACAACTGCGGCCGCCCTTCGTGGGATTGGAGCAGTTTTGACTGGTTCTGGAAGCTCATCTACAGCGCCCGCAATCCTTCGATCACCTCGCGCAGAATCCGTTCGTCCGGAAGCTGTGCGGGTGGTACCGGACGGCTGACGGTGACGCAGCCCAGTTCCAGGAGGTCGCCGAGGAGCACCCTGACGACCCCCACGGGCAGATCGGCGTCCGCGGCGAGTTCCGCGACCGACTGCGTCTCCGTGCGGCACAGCTCGATGAGGGCCCGGTGTTCCGGCCCGAGCGCGGTGTCGTCGTCGGCTCCGGGCGCGGAGGCGTCCAGGGTGACGAGGGCGATCAGGTCGAAACGCGCCCCGGTGGGGCCGGGGTCGGTACGTCCGCCCGTCATGGCGTACGGGCGGACGAGGGGCCCGGCCTCGCTGTCGTACCACTGGCTGCCCGGCTCGTGCGGGGCGCCCGTCGTGTCCTCGGTCATGCGCGCGGACCACCCTTCCGGCTCATCCCGCGGCGGGCGGCCGCGCTGCCGTGCGCGTCGGCGTGTAGAGATGCTCGCCGACGCGTTTGACCAGCCGTGCCATCTCGTACGCCACCAGTCCGATGTCGGCGGTCACGGCGGTGAGGACGGCGAGACAGGAGCCGTCGCCCGCAGCCGCCACGAACAGGAACGCCTCGTCCATCTCCACCATGGTCTGGCGCACCCCACCGGCGCCGAAGTGCCGGCCCGCGCCCTTGGCGAGACTGTGGAAGCCGGAGGCGACCGCGGCGAGGTGCTCGGCGTCCTCGCGGCGCAGGTCGGTCGACGCACCCACGGCCAACCCGTCGTTGGACAGCACCACGGCGTGCCGTACCTCGCTCACCCGCAGCACCAAGTCGTCCAGCAGCCAGTCGAGTTCGCCGGCCCTCCCCCACTCTCGGCTCCGCTCGAGCGGGGGGACCCCCATGTCGGCCCTCATGCTCGGATCCTGGATCATGCGGGGTCTCCTTCGCTGCTGTCGCTGCGCGCTGTGGGATCGGGAGTGGCACCGAGGCCGGGCTGCCTGCCGCCGCCGCGCGCCCAGCCGTCCCGGTATGCCGCCATGCGGTCCCGTACGAGTTCGGGGGTGCGCTGGTCGTCGTCGCGGGCTGTGGGCGGATGCGCCGGCTCCTCCGGACGCCCCTCGCGCAGCTGGGGGGCGAGGCTCGCCTGCCGTACGCGGCGTGGGAGGTCGTCGGAGGCTTCGGAGTCGTCCGGGGGGCGGTGCAGTCGCAAGGTGGTGACTCCGGGGGGTGGGGTGTCGGTCGTGAGGGCCTCCGCCGCGGCCGGCACGGGAGCCACCAGCGCGGGCCGGTCGGCGACCGCGTGGACGGACTCCTGGTGGCGTTCGGCGGCGGGCACGCGCGCGTACGGACGCTCGGCGGGCCGCTCGCTGTCCGCCCTCCTGCCGGGGGAACGTTCCGCCGTGGCCTCGTGCAGTAGGGCGGTGGGCAGCAGGACGACCGCGGTGGTGCCGCCGTACGGCGAGGTGCGCAGGTGCACCTTGATGCCGTGCCGCGAGGCGAGCCTGCTGACGACGAAGAGGCCGAGCCGGTCGCTGTCGAACAGGTCGAGTGCCTCGGACTGTTCGATGCGCCGGTTGGCCTCGGCGAGGGTCTCCTTGCCCATGCCCAGGCCGCGGTCCTCGACCTCGACGGCATAACCGTTGCCGACGGGCTCTCCGGTGATGCGCACACGCGTGTGGGGCGGCGAGAACTGGGCGGCGTTCTCGACGATCTCCGCCAGGAGGTGGGTGAGGTCGGCGACGGCCGCGCCGATGACGGACGCCTCGGGGAGCTGTCGTACCTCCACGCGCGCGTAGTCCTCGACTTCGGAGACGGCAGCGCGGACCACGTCGGTCAGGGAGACCGGCATCCGCCAGGCCCGCCCGGGCGCCGCTCCCGAGAGGATGATCAGGCTCTCGGCGTGGCGTCGCATACGGGTGGTGAGGTGATCGAGCCGGAAGAGGTCGCTCAGTTCGTCGGGGTCGTCGGAGCGCCGTTCCATGCTGTCCAGCAGGCTCAGTTGGCGGTGCACGAGGATCTGGCTGCGGCGGGCGAGGTTGACGAAGACGCCGGAGATGCCGCTGGCGAGCTCGGCGCGCTCCACGGCGGCCCGGAGCGCGGCGCGATGGACGGTGCCCAGGGCCTCGGCGACCTGACCGGTCTCGTCCTCGGCGGGCGGTCCGGGGGGTGCCTCGGCCCGGACGTCGATCTCCTCACCGGCGCGCAGCTTGCGCATGGCCTCGGGAAGTTTGCGCCGGGCGATCTCCAGGGCGCCATTGCGCAGGCTGACCAGCTCGACGACGAGCCCACGGCCGATGCGTACGGAGATCACGAGAGAGGCGGCGACGGCGGCGAGGCCGAGGAGGACGGCGGCACCGGCCGGGGTGAGCAGGCCACGGGTGAAGGGGTCGGCGCTGTCCGCGACTCCGCGCCCGGCGTCCTGCTCGATCGTCCGCATTCCGCCCTGCACGCGTGCGTGTGCCTTGCTCCAGGTGGCCTCCGCCGCGGCGTCGATCGCCCGAACGCCCGGTGCGGTGCCGAGGACCTTGTCCTCCACGGCGGCCACGGCCGCGTAGGCGCTGCCGTCGGCGAGGCTCTGCCAGGCCGCGCGTTCCGGACCGCGCAGATCCGCGACGGCGGATTCAGTGAGCGTGCGGCGGGTGTCGACGGCGCCGGTGAACAGCCGCAACCGCTCTCCGTCGAGACGTCGGGCAAGGCGTGCGCTGTCCAGCACCACGTCCTCTTGGGCCAACGCCTCGCCCGCGCGGGCGAATTCGAGCAGCACGCGCGCGTCGGAACCCAGTTCGGCGTCCTGGATGCCGGTGAGCGCCCCGCCCACCGAGAACGCGCTCGCGATGGTCCTCGTGTACCGCCCGTACGTCTCGTCCCAGCCGGAGCGGCCGTCGAGAACGGCACCGCGTACGGTGCTCAGCTGCTCGGCACCGGTCACGAAGGCCTCGAGGCGTCGGGCCACCCCGGCGGGGAGCTCCTCGCTGTCGGCGACGGTGCTGCGGTCGCCGAGCCGCAGCTGCGCCACCGCCTGGTCGGTGCCTTCCGCGAGCCCCTTGAGGTCGGCGATCTGTCCGGCGGAAGGGTCGGTGGCGTAGCGCACCGCGGCCTCGCGTTCGGCCTGGAGGGCGGCGACGGCGGCCGCGACGGGGGCCCTGATCTCGGAGTCGACGCGCTGCAACTGGCGCAGCCTCGCGACGTCCTGCGCGGTGGTGACGGTGGCGTAGGCCCAGAGGGCCAGCAGCGACACGACCGGCACCATCAGCAGACAGACGATCTTGGCGCGGACGGTGCGCGGCCGTATGCGCCAGCGCTCCACGCGCGCGGGTGGGTCGTCCGGCGCCGCGCCCGTGAGTTCTTCCGGGCCTTCGTCGGCCGGCGGTCCGGCGTGGGCGCGGCGGCCGCGCACGGGTGGCGGGGACGGCGTCTCGGCGCCGGCTGCGGTGGTCCTACGGGGTGTACGCATGGCATCCTCGCTCGGAAGGGATTCGGGGCGGGCCTTTCCGGGCCGTCACCGGTCCGGAAAGGCCCGCCGCTAGCCGACGACGCTCTCGACCGACCGCTGGGCCGACGCGGATGCCTCACGCTCCCTCGTCGTGGGTGAGAGTGCGACGAACGCCGAGGTCAGGAAGAGGTAGGAGCCGAGACCGACGGCGAGGGGGAAGATGAACTGCATCGCCGTGGCCCCGGGCAGGACGTCACCGGAGGGCGTGACGCTTACGCCGACGGCGAACATCCCTGTGTAATGCATGCTGCTGACGGCCGCGCCCATGATCAGGGAGGCGATGGTGACGGCGACGGGCGACTTGATGTTGAGCGCCGCCCACAGGGCCGCCGTGGCCGCGACGACGGCGATCAGGACGGAGAGTCCGACGAGGACGGGGTCGTAGCTGACGTCGCCGTGGAGTCGTACGGCGGCCATGCCCAGGTAGTGCATGCTCGCGACGCCGAGCCCGGTGGTGAGACCGCCGAGGAAGAGCGCGCGGGTCCGGTCACGGCCGTAGCCGACGGCGAAGACGCCGGCGCAGACGACGGCCATGGCGACGAGCAGGCTCGCGATGGTGAGCGGCACGTCGTAGCGGATGTCGGTGCCGCTGACGCTGAAGCCCAGCATGGCCACGAAGTGCATGGTCCAGATGCCGGTGCCGATCGCCGAGGCCGCGGTGACGAGCCAGTTGCGGCGCGACCGGCCGGTGGCGGCGAGCGCGCGGACGGTGCACCGCAGGCCGAGCGCGGCGCCTATGCAGGCCATCACGTACGACAGCACGGGGGTAAGCCAGCCCAGGGCGGCGTGGTCCAGGTGTCCCATGACCCCGGGACGCTAGGGGGGCACGGGTGCACGGAGGGGGCGCGTTTCGAAAGCTGTTGGAATATGACGCACACATGCACCGGAACGATCGCGTCACGCTCGAACGTGTGCACAGCGACGTCATCCGCGCCGGTGAGGGATCATGCGAAACATGAGCGACGACCACACGCATGTGCAGGAGTTCTTCACCGCCCGCGCCGCCGACTGGGACAGCCGGTTCCCCGACGACGGGCCCGCCTACGCGGCCGCGGTCGCCGAGCTCGGGCTGCGCGAGGGAGGCCGCGTGCTCGACGCGGGCTGCGGCACCGGGCGGGCCCTGCCGCCCCTGCGTGCCGCTGTGGGGCGCTCGGGGGTGGTTCTGGGGGCCGATCTGACCCCGGCCATGCTGGAGGCCGCCGTACGGGCCGGACGCGACGCCGACGGGCGGTTGCTGCTCGCCGACGTGGCCGCGCTGCCGTTGCGGTCGGAGTCGCTCGACGCCGTGTTCGCGGCCGGTCTCATCGCGCACTTGCCCCATCCGGCGACGAACCTGCGGGAGTTGGCCCGTGTGGTGCGGCGCGGCGGCACGCTCGCCCTGTTCCACCCGATCGGCAGGGCCGCGCTCGCGGCGCGCCAAGGCCGCCAAATCACCCCGGACGACCTGCGCGCCGAGCCCAACCTCCGGCCGCTGCTGGCCGGTTCCGGATGGCGCATGACGTCGTACGTCGACGAGGACGACCGCTTCCTGGCACTGGCCGTACGGGAGTCCTGACGTCTCAGCCCAGCCCGGCGACGGCCGCCATGAAGGCATCGGGGTTGTCGAACATGACGTTGTGCCCGGCGCCGGGCGCGGTCACCACCCGCACGCCCGCGGCCTCCGGGACTTTCCTGCCCGGGAGTTCACCGCTGAGTTCGCCCTGAAAGTACAGGCGGTCGATGGTCAGTCCTTCGAGGATGGCCCGCATGATCGGCTCGGAGCCTCGCCTCAGCCCCACGGCGCTGCGGTGCAGGGCGCGCCGGTCGGCCAACCGCATGGTCGCCGCCCACAGCGGCCCGACCGCGTCCAGCACGCGCGCGTGTGCACCGCCGACGAACTCCGCCTCGTAGGCCGCGATCCATGCGCTCCCCGCGGCGGGCGGAGGCGAGGCGTCGAGGTTGGCTCCCTCAGGGCGGGCCTGCTGGCCCGTGCCACGGAACCCGGAGCAGTGGCTGCTCCGCGTCATGTGCTGACGCTGACCGAGGCGCGCCGACGGGGTCTGTGCCACCGGCTCGCCGAGCCCGACCCGCGTGCCATCAGCGATGAGAACCGGTGGTTCACGGTGCTCGCCTTCCTGCGGCACCCGGACGACGCGGCCGCCCGGTCCGCCGTACTACGACGTCGGCTCGCCTTCATCGAGGAGCCCGCGAGCTTCTTCTACGACGGTGACCGGCCGCTGCCCGCCGAGGAGCTGGACGATCCCTTCCGGCGCGGCATCCTGACCATCGCGCGGGCGACGTCCCGGGCCGAACTCAGCTGGCTGCGCGAGACGATCGCCTCACTCGGCGACTGACCGGCCGATGCGCCGCGCGGGACAGCACCGGACGCCCGGAAGCAGCCGGGTGACGAATCTGCGCGAGCCGCTCGAAGCGCTTCACCGCGCCGTCCCCCTTCTTTCGCCGAGGCTCCAACTCTACGTTGATTGGGGGAAGATGGACGATCAACCAGGTGAGCAACACAGGGGGAAGGCGGTCATCATGTGGAGCAGGGTGCGCGAGTCGTATGCGAGATTTCTCCGATCCATGCGCACGGAGGCGGACACCGGCAGGGAGAGGCAGACGCACAATCTGTTCGAGGCCGCCGCCGTATATGTGTCGGCCCGCGCGCAGGACGACCAGGAGCAGATCGACGAGGCCGCCGGCTGGGTGTCTCCGGAAGCGCTGTCGTTCGGCGTGAGCGAGCTGGCGTGCCGGGCCGTCATCGCGCTCGCCCGGGAGCGCGACGAGTCGCCGCAGACCGTCGCCAGGTCGCTCCTCGGGCTGCCGGCGGCCTGACAGCGCGGGCAATCGCGGTCGATTCGCCCCGTCCGGTCGGAAAACTGCAGCTCCGGGTGTGCCTGGGAGTCGTGACAAGCGGCTTCCGGTCGCACTAGGGTGCGCGCCGATGGACGAACCGATGGGGAGGCTGGGATGGCCGGGACGGATGAGGAGGCCGTCGCCGCCGCGGACGATGCGCTCTATGTGCTCACGGCGGTGCTGCTGACGCCGGCGAAGTTCCCGAGCGTGCTGGGCGACGACTATCCGGAGGCCTGCGCGGCGCTCGGCCTCGCGCCGCTGGCCGACGGATACGGCCTGGTACTCGGCCAGGACGGCGACGGCGCCCGGTGGACGGTCGTCGTCGACGACGTCTCCCTGGTCGCCGTCGCCATCGCCTCCTGGGACTGCGGCATGGAGTACGACCTGTCACCGGACGAACGTACGGTCGTGGCCGCGCTGCCCGGGTGGCCCCTCGCGGTCGCCGTCGCCGCCCCCAATGTGCCGGCTCCGCACGATCCCGGCCCCGAGTTCGCCGACGGTCCGCCGCTCACGCCGCCGGACACGAGCGTGTGGGGGCCGGCCCAGCGGCGGCTGGGCGCCGACGAGATCGCGCTGCAGTGGGCGATGTGGCGAGAGCAGATCGACGACGCCGAGTTCCCCACGCCGGGCGGTGCGTCGGACGCCGCCGAGCCGACGGACGGGGGCGAAGAACAGGGCGAGGCCCAGGGGGTCGCGCAGGAGGAGGGCCAGAACGAGGCCGAGAGGGGCGCGCAGGGCGAGAGCCAGGGCGGTCACAGCGGCATCCGCCGGGTCCTCGCCGAGGCACGCGCGTACGTGGACTCCCCGCCGCCCCTGGGACGCGTCCGGTCGTCGTTCGCGCCGGGCGACGCACGGACCCTGCGCGCGGACGGCCCCGGCTGGTCACTCGTCGCCAGGACCGACGACATCGCGTTCGTGCTCCTGGACGACGAACCCGGCGAGGTCCTGCCGGTCGGCCGCGGGCCGGAGCTGCCCGGGCTGCTGGCAGCGCTCGACAAGATGGCCGTACGCCCCAGCTGAGCCACACGCCAGGAGAGATACGGCAGCGGGCCCCCGGCTGCCTGGGACGCCCGTCGGTGTCCGGCGCGGCTGCGGCGTCCCGCGGCTGCGGGGCCCGGCACGGTGCCGGGTCCGGCACGGCTGGGCTGTCAGGCACGCCTGCGGTGTCAGGCTCGTCCAGGGAACGCCGGGAGGACGTTCGCCGCGCCTCACGTCCGAAGCCATCGGCCTCGCGGAGACGCCACTGAGCTCCCACCTGCCGTGGGGCACCTGTGCAGCGGCGTGTCTCGGGACCCCATCCGGCGGCGGCGTTCCATGTGGGTCGAGCCCATGGAAGGCGCGGAGCCAGGCGCGCACCATGAGGCAGCCTTCGCGGCTCCGCTCCCACTGCCGCCCTCGTCTCCCGCCTTCCAGGAGGCCGTCATGCGCCTGTCCCAAGGTGTTCCGTTCGTTGCCGCCACACTGCTGACCGCCGCCCTCACCTGGCCGACTCCGGCAACGGCCACGGCAGTTCATGAGCACCACTGCTCCCGTCAGGAGCGCCTGCGCGTACCGGGCGCGGCCTTCCAGCAGAGGGCCTGCCTCGCGGATCTCACCACGACGGGACTCGCCGGCACGCCCTACACCGACATGGCCGACCAGGCCGGATTGACGGCGCAGGGCACCCGGACACCGGCCGGGGTTCCGGGGATTCAGGTCGACGGATACTTCCCGGACTCCTCTCGCTTCAACGCCACACACGGCCTGCATCACGACGCGCAGTTCGTGATCCGGCTGCCGGACCGCTGGAACGGCGGCCTGGTCGTCACCGGAGCCCCGGGCACCCGCAGGCAGTACGCGATGGACACGGCGATCTCCGACCAGGTGCTCGCCCTGGGTTACGCCTACGCGGCGACGGACAAGGGCAACAACGGCGCCGACTTCTACCGCGACGGCAAGCGGCCCGGCGACGCGGTCGCCGAGTGGAACGCGCGGACCACCCAGCTCACCCGGGCCGCCCGCAAGGTGGTGGCCCAGCGCTACGGGCGCGCTCCCCGCCGTACCTACATGACCGGCATCTCCAACGGTGGTTATCTCACCCGCTGGCAGTTGGAGAACCATCCCGAGCTGTACGACGGCGGCGTGGACTGGGAGGGCGCCCTGTGGACCGCGGACGGCCCCAACCTGCTCACCTCCTTGCCCACGGCAGTGGCACGCATGCTCGGCTCCGCGCGGGACGAGGACCTGTACACGGTCGGTTTCGCGCGCGGGTCCGAGTTCCTGTGGCCCTACCACGAGCAGGCCTACTGGGGAGTCACGCAGAAGATCTACCGCGCCGAGTTCGACCCCGCCTACGACCCCGGCTGCCCCGGTCCGTCCGCCGGGAGCACCCCGGAGCGGATTCTGGCGCCATGCGCGTCCGATGCCACGTACGACTACGCGTCGCGTCCGGCGTCCGTCCGCGGCGCCGTGGCCCGCGTGGCGCTGACCGGGCGCATCGGCCGACCGTTGATCACGCTGCACGGCGATTTGGACGCGCTGCTGCCGAAGGCCAGCGACTCGGATGTGTACGCGCGCATGGTCGACGGAAGCGGACGGGGAGCACTGCACCGCTATTTCACGATCGCCGACGGTACGCACGTCGACGGGCTGTACGACACCTATCCCGACCGGCTCCGGCCGATCCTGCCCTGCTACAGGTCGGCGTTCGACGCACTGGTCTCATGGGTGGAGCGCGGCACTCCACCGCCCGCGGACCGTACCGTCGGCAGGCCCGCGAGCGGCGATGTGCTCCACTCCTGCGCACTGTCAGTCCCGGTCGGACCGGCGGTCGGGTGAGGTCAGCGACCGAGTTCCTTGCGTGTGGCGCGGCGCAGCCTGCGCCGCTGTGACGGGTCGAGCGCGAGGTACGCGGCGGCCGGGACTCCCAGGACTATCAGGAGCGCCGCCCACCAGGGCAGCCAGATCAGCAGGATGAGACCGGCCGCCACACCTCCCGCGGCGATCTTCGCGTTCTTCGACATGTGCGTCGCCTCCTTCGCGGCCACTGCCGCTCTCTGACCTGAAAACGGGTCCGCGCTTCCAGCGGTTCCGAACCGCGACCCTGAGACGACCCTGAGGTGCGGCCCCTACTGGTCACGGAGAGCTCCGGTGCCAGCCGATGTGCGTCGGCGCGCCGGGCTCCGCACAAGGGACATACCCACGCCGACCAACGCGTGACCCAGGCCACGATGCGGGCATGCCGGATGAACCGCCGAGTTCCTGTACCCTCGGCCACTCGACCCAAGTAGTCAAATTTGAGGAGTGTTGCAGAGCGTGCCGAGGCTTCCCGAGGCAACACCGTCCGACATCTCCGAACTGGCCTGCTGCCGAGCCGTTTTCGTGCCCGGTGACCCTGCCCGCACCGGCCAGGTCGCCTTCTGGCGAGCCGACGGCGGCGCTGTTCCGCCCGTGGCGTCCGGATCCGTCGAGGAGCTGGCCGTCGCTCTGCCGGGCGAAGACGGTGTCGAGCTGGTGAACGTGCCGGCCGTTGTGCTGCCGGTGCGCACCGCCCTGCCTGTGCTCACGCGTGCGCGTGCCTGCGCGCAGGTTCCCCGGTCGGTCGCTTTCTGGGGCACGGCAGCCGTGCTTGCCCTGCAACTCGTGGCACGCGGCCTCCTCCTGCCCGGCCTATCGGCAGAAGACCATGACGCCTGGCGCGCCGGTCCCCTGCGCCCGGAGGACGTCGAACGCATCCGGGCTCTTGCCGCCGCGATGCCGCCCGAAGCACACTCCGTGCCGCTGGAGGGCGTCGGGCCACTGAGACTGCCGGACCCGGAGCGGCTGCTGCGGGCCTTCCTGGACGCCGTCGCCGACGCGCTGCCCCGCTCCCCTGCGGCCGCGCTCGTCACAGGCGGGCCCGCCTACGCGGCTCAGGAGCCGCAGCACCTGCCCGAGCAGCGGGCGTGGGCCGCCGATGTCGCCTCCGGCCACGACGCGGGCGTACGGCTCTCCCTGCGGCTGGAGGTCCCCGGCCTCGCCACGGTGACGCAGGATGACGCGGCGCTGTCGTTCCGGGCGGTGTTGCAGGTGCACAGCGTGAGTGATCCGACGCTGGTCGCGGATGCGGGTGACGTGTGGGCGGGATCCGGCGCCTTCGGTCCGCGCGCGCGGATGGACGCCCTGCTGGCGCTGCGCCGGGCCGCGCGGGCCTGGAGTCCGCTCACTCCGTTGCTCTCGGCCGCCGTGCCGGACGCCGTGGAACTCGCGGACGAGGAGGTGACCGACCTCCTGGGAGAGGGCACGCGAGCCCTGGCCGGGGCCGGCGTCGACGTGCACTGGCCCAAGGCGCTGGCCCGCGAACTGACCGCCCGCGCCGTGATCGGTCCGCCGGACGAGGAGTCCGCGTCCGGCAGGGTCTCCTCGGACACGCCGTCCTTCCTGTCCGCCGACGCGCTGCTCGCCTTCAACTGGTGGTTCGCGCTGGGCGACCAGCGGCTCACACGCGAGGAGCTGGACCGGCTGGCGGAGGCGAACCGCCCGGTGGTGCGGCTGCGCGACCAGTGGGTCCTCGTCGATCCCCAGGAGGTGCGTCGCGCCCGCGCTCAGCAGGACCGCAAGGTGACGCCCATCGACGCGCTGGGCGCCGCGCTGACGGGCTCCACCGAGGTGGACGGCCACCAGGTCGAGGTGCGGCCCACAGGGTGGCTGGCGGCGCTGCGCGAGCGGCTCGCGGACCCCGAGGGACAGGAGCCGGTGGGCCGGCCTCCCGCGCTCACGGCGACACTGCGGGACTACCAGCTGCGTGGCCTGAGCTGGCTGGCCCGGATGACCTCCCTGGGCCTGGGCTGCTGTCTCGCCGACGACATGGGCCTCGGCAAGACGGTCACGCTCATCGCGCTGCATCTGCACCGGCAGGCCGACGCCTCGTCCGCCGGTCCGACGCTGGTGGTGTGCCCGACGTCCCTGATGGGCAACTGGCAGCGGGAGATCGAGAAGTTCGCGCCCGGCACGCGCGTGCGCCGCTTCCACGCGTCTCGGCGTGATCTGGGCTCCCTGGCGGACGGGGAGTTCGTGCTCACCACGTACGGCACGATGCGCCTGGACGCGCGCCGCCTGGCCGAGGTGCCGTGGGGCATGGTCGTGGCGGACGAGGCCCAGCACGTGAAGAACCCGTACTCGGCGACAGCGAGGGAGCTGCGCTCCATCGGCGCACGCGCACGCGTGGCGCTCACCGGCACCCCGGTGGAGAACAACCTGTCGGAGCTGTGGGCGATCCTCGACTGGACGACGCCCGGGCTGCTGGGCCGCCTCGGCACCTTCCGCGCGCGATACGCGCAGGCCGTCGAGAGCGGCCAGGATCCGGCCGCCGCGGAACGTCTGACCCGGCTCGTGCGCCCGTTCCTGCTGCGTCGGCGCAAGTCGGATCCGGGGATCGCGCCGGAGCTGCCGCCGAAGACGGAGACCGATCGTGCCGTGTCCCTCACCGCGGAACAGGCGGGTCTCTACGAGGCCGTGGTCCGCGAGACGCTCGCGGAGATCTCGGGAGCCGACAGCATGGCGCGGCGTGGCCTGATCGTGAAGCTCCTGACGGGTCTGAAGCAGATCTGCAACCATCCGGCGCAGTTCCTCAAGGAGGAGCGGCCGAGGATCGCCGGAAGGTCGGGCAAGTTGGAACTGCTGGACGAGCTGCTCGACACCATCCTCTCCGAGGGGTCGAGCGTCCTGGTCTTCACGCAGTACGTGCGCATGGGACACCTCATCGAACAGCATCTGGCGGCCCGCGGCATGCCCTCGCAGTTCCTGCACGGCGCAACCCCAGTGGCCGAGCGTGAGGCCCTGGTGCGCCGCTTCCAGGACGGTGAAGCGCCGGTGTTCCTGCTGTCGTTGAAGGCAGCGGGCACCGGCCTGAACCTCACCCGCGCCGAGCATGTCGTGCACTACGACCGCTGGTGGAACCCCGCCGTCGAGGCGCAGGCCACGGACCGCGCGTACCGCATCGGCCAGACCCGGCCCGTGCAGGTGCACCGGCTGATCGCCGAGGGAACCATCGAGGACCGTATCGCCGACATGCTGAGCCGCAAGCGGGAGCTGGCCGACGCTGTGCTGGGCGCCGGCGAGGCGGCGCTGACGGAGCTGACGGACGCGGAGCTGGCCGATCTGGTGGAACTGCGAGGGGGCGCCCGATGACTCGACACGACGGTGACTTGGAGCGCACGTTCGCCGCGCTGCCGCCCGCGCACGGGCGGGGGTTCGCACAGACGTGGTGGGGCCAGGCCTGGCTGAAGGCGCTGGAGGAGACGGCGCTGGACTCGGGGCAGCTCAAGGCCGGCCGCAGACTCGCGCGCGCGGGAGCGGTCGGGGCGGTGTCGGTGCGCCCGGGACGCATCACCGCCGTTGTACAGGGCCGCGACCGTACGGCGCACCGGGCCGACGTACTGCTGGAGGAACTGACCGGCGAGCAGTGGGAGCGCTTCCTGGACATGACCGTCGAGCGGGCCGGGCATGTCGCCGCACTGCTCGATCGCGACATGCCACCGCATCTGGTGGAGGACGCCGCCGCCACCGGCATCGAACTGCTGCCGGGCATGGGTGATCTGGAGCCGGAGTGCGGCTGCGGGGCCTGGGACCACTGCGGTCACACAGCGGCCCTGTGCTACCAGGTGGCTCGGCTCCTGGACCAGGACCCGTTCCTGCTGCTGATGATGCGCGGTCGGGGCGAACGAGGCCTCTTGGACGACCTTCAGGCCCGCAGCGCCTCACCCGCCGACGAGCCGTCGGAACCGTCCGCGCCGTCCGATCCGGAGGGCGTGGACGCCGCCGAGGCCTATGCGGCCGGCGACATCCTGCCGCCGCTGCCCGCCCTGCCCGGGCTGCCCGCCGAGCCGGGAGTGCCGCCTTCCCTGGACACCGAGACGCCTCCCGCACCCGGCGTCGACCCGGCCGCGCTGGAGTTCCTGGCCGCCCGGACCGCCGCGGAAGCACACCGCATGGTGGCGGAAGCCCTGCGAGCAGGCCCGGAACAGCATGCCGTCGAAGCGGAGTTGACCCTCGCCCAGGACGCGGTCCGCCTGGCCTGCGGCTCCCCGTCCACCGGCGTGGCGGAGCGGTTGGCCGATGGCTCGGGGCGCGGCCGCGAGGGGCTGCCGGTCGCGGTGCGCGCCTGGCGTCTCGGGGGCGTCGCCGCGCTGTCCGTGCTCGACGAGGAGTGGACCGTCGAGGGCGAGGCGTTCGCACGCGCGCGTGCCGCTCTGGACTCGGCCTGGGACGAAGACGAACGGCCGGTGCTGCGGGCGAAGGGCAACCGCTGGACGGTCCTCGGTGCGCCCAGCCAACTGCGCCTGGGACGGGACGGACGCTGGTGGCCATACCGCGAGGAACACGGCAGCTGGGTGCCGGCGGGAGGCCCCGCCCAGGATCCGGCAACAGCGTTGGCTTCGGCGCAGCTTGCGGCCGAGGAGGAGCAGCCGTAGGGCATGCCCGGCGGCCCCTGCGAGGGTGACCGGCCGTGGTGGTGGGCCGTCGGCCGGTCGCTCGAGCAACTCGACGCCCCGGCGGCCTCGGGTGCGCCGGAGCTGCCCAGGAAGCTGATCGTGGACACGTCGGCGAGCTACGTGCCGTTGCGGCGCGGCATTTGACGGCCGACCCGAGACACCGCGCTCGCGAGGAGCACGCGTGCGTGGCCGTTGCGGATCGCCACGCACGCGTACCGCGCGTATCCACGCCGGCCGGTGCCGTTACTACGGCAGCTCGTCCGCCAGTGAGGGCAGCAGCGATTCGAGATCGCTCGGAAAGCCGCTGGGCAGCTCGGTGGGGAAGCCGGAAGGCAGCGATGTCGGCAGCTCGCTCGGCAGCCTGCTCGGCAGCTCGGTCGGGATGCTGAAGGAGGGCCTGGGCGAACTGCTCGTGCTGCTCTCGGGGAGCGGACGCTCGTCGGGTGAGTCGTCGCTCCCCGAGGTCATCAGGACCACGGCCACGACGGCTGCGAGGGCCACGAGCACGGCCAGCAGGATGAAGAGCGGATTCCGCCGCCGTCCTGGCCCGCCGCCTCCCTCGGGCGGTTCCGGCGGCGGCCAGCCACCGTAGGAGGGCGGGCCGCTGTCACCCGGAGGAGGACCGTAGCCTCCCGGGGCCCCGTCGCCCCTTGTGGTCTCATGCCCGCCTCCTGTGCCCTGTCCGCGGCCGAAGCCTTCAGGAGGCGGTCCGAAGCCGCCCGGAGGCGGCGTGTCACCCGGCGGTCCCGGCGGCTGAGGCGGTACGGGCGGCATGGCCATACCGTCAAGGGTCGCCACGCATCGGTCAGGACGCGACCCCTATAGGGGAGTTGATACGGGCCCATGCCTTGGATCGCATGATTCCGGAACATTCCGCGCAGCGGCCGGCCGGCAACCCGTACCGCGTGTGACCGAATCTTTCGGCGGACGGTCACACGCGGCAAGGTGGCAGCGGGTACGCGCGCGTGGCCTCAGCCGCGGGCGCCCAGCAAATGGTCCATCGCCAGCTGGTCGAGGCGCTCGAAGGCCATCCCGCGCGCGGCGGCCGCCTCGACGTCGAACTCCTCGAACGCCGAGCGGTCCGCGAGCAGCGACTTGAGGCCGTCGGCCGCGGTCGGCTGCGCCAGCTCGTCCAGGCGCGAGGCGCGCAGGGCCTCCTGGACCTCCGGATCGGCACGGAAGGCGGCCGAACGCTCCTTCAGGATGAGGTAGTTGCGCATGCAGCCCGCGGCCGACGCCCACACGCCGTCGAGGTCCTCGGTCCGCGGCGGCTTGAAGTCGAAGTGGCGGGGCCCGGTGTAGCCGGCGCTCTCCAGGAGGTCGACCAGCCAGAAGGCGGAGCGCAGGTCGCCGGCGCCGAAGCGCAGGTCCTGGTCGTACTTGATGCCGGACTGTCCGTTGAGGTCGATATGGAAGAGCTTGCCCGCCCACAGTGCCTGCGCGATGCCGTGCGGGAAGTTGAGCCCGGCCATCTGCTCGTGGCCGACCTCGGGGTTGACGCCGTACAGCTCGGGACGCTCCAGGCGCTCGATGAACGCCAGGGCGTGGCCTACGGTCGGCAGCAGGATGTCGCCGCGGGGCTCGTTCGGCTTGGGCTCGATCGCGAACTTCAGGTCGTAGCCCTGGGAGGTGACGTACTCGCCGAGGAGGTCGAAGGCCTCCTTCATGCGGTCGAGAGCGACGCGTACGTCCTTGGCGGCGCCGGACTCGGCGCCCTCGCGGCCGCCCCAGGCGACGTAGGTCTTGGCCCCCAGTTCGACCGCGAGGTCGATGTTGCGGATCGTCTTGCGCAGGGCGTAGCGGCGCACGTCACGGTCGTTGGCGGTGAACGCGCCGTCCTTGAAGACGGGGTGGGTGAAGAGGTTGGTGGTCGCCATCGGCACCTTCATGCCGGTCGCGTCGAGGGCCTCACGGAAGCGCTTGATGTGCGCCTCACGCTCGGTGTCCGAGGACCCGAAGGGGATCAGGTCGTCGTCGTGGAAGGTGACGCCGTGGGCGCCCAGTTCGGCCAGGCGCTGCACGGTCTCGACCGGGTCGAGGGCGCGGCGGGTGGCGTCGCCGAAGGGGTCCCGTCCCTGCCAGCCGACGGTCCACAGGCCGAAGGTGAACCTGTCCTCGGGGGTGGGCTGGTAGCTCATGCCGCGGCTCCTTGCTTGCGGACGACTGCTTGCTACGACTCGCTACGACTATTTCGTCATGGCGGTTTACAAATTAGTATGCCGACGCGTCCCTGGGAAGGGACAAGATGTCCCTGAAGGGGTGAGGTCCGGGTCGTGGTCATCCGGGGCACCCTCGAAACAGCAGGTCAGATCCCGCAGAGCCGCGGAAAAGGGAGAGCCCGATGTCAGCAGCCGAGGGTCCGCTCGTCGTCGGCGTGGACACGTCCACCCAGTCCACCAAGGCGCTGGTCGTCGACGCGTCGACCGGGCGGGTCGTCGCGAGCGGCCAGGCACCGCACACGGTGTCCTCCGGGGCCGGTCGCGAGAGCGACCCGCGCCAGTGGTGGGATGCCCTGTGCGAGGCACTGCGCCAGTGCGGGGATGCGGCGCACGAGGCCGCCGCGGTGTCGATCGGCGGGCAGCAGCACGGCCTGGTCACGCTGGACGACCGGGGCGAGCCGGTCCGTCCGGCCCTTCTGTGGAACGACGTGCGCTCGGCGCCGCAGGCCCGCCGTCTGACCGAGGAGCTGGGCGGCGCGAAGTTCTGGGCCGAGCGCACCGGCTCCGTACCGGCCGCCTCCTTCACGGTCACGAAGTGGGCCTGGCTGGCCGAGAACGAGCCGGAGTCCGTCCGGGCCACCAAGGCCGTCCGTCTCCCCCACGACTACCTCACCGAACGCCTCACGGGGCAGGGCACCACCGACCGAGGCGACGCCTCCGGTACGGGCTGGTGGGCGTCGGGCACGGAATCGTACGACGACGAGATCCTCGCGCGCGTGGGGCTCGACCCGGCGCTGCTGCCTCGTGTGGTCCGGCCCGGCGAGGTCGCGGGCACGGTGCGCGACAGCCACGACCTGCCGTTCTCCAAGGGCACCCTGGTCGCGCCCGGCACCGGCGACAACGCCGCCGCCGCGCTGGGGCTCGGCCTGCGCCCCGGGAGGCCGGTCCTGAGCCTGGGCACGTCGGGCACGGTGTACGCCGTGTCGAAGCGGCGCCCCGCCGACCCGACCGGCACCGTGGCGGGCTTCGCCGACGCGCACGGTGACTGGCTCCCGCTGGCCTGCACCCTGAACTGCACGCTGGCCGTGGATCGCCTCGCGACGTTGCTGGGCCTCGACCGCGAGGCCGTGGAGCCCACCACCGGCCTCACCCTCCTGCCCTACCTGGACGGCGAGCGCACCCCGAACCTGCCGAACGCGTCCGGCCTCCTGCACGGCCTGCGCCACGACACGACCGCCGGTCAGCTCCTGCAGGCCGCCTACGACGGTGCCGTCCACGCGCTGCTGGGCGCCCTGGACCTGGTCCTGGACGACGACGCGGACCGCTCGGCCCCCCTGTTGCTGATCGGCGGCGGCGCCCGGGGCACGGCCTGGCAGCAGACCGTACGGCGGCTCTCGGGGCGCCCGGTGCAGGTGCCCGAGGCCAAGGAACTGGTCGCGCTCGGCGCGGCGGCGCAGGCGGCCGGCCTGCTGACGGGCGAGGATCCGGCCGCGGTCGCCCGGCGCTGGAACACCACGCGCGGGCCGGTGCTCGACGCCGTGGAGCGGGACGAGGAGACGCTGGCCAGGATCAGCGGGGTACTCTCCGACGCGGCCCCGCTGCTTCAGCGGAGCCCCGAAACTCACTGAGGACGGACGGAGGCATGACCGCACCGCTGCACGAGGCCCACCCGGCCGGCCCCGGCCGCGCGCTGCCCAACACCCAGCAGGGCATGCGCCGCCGCAACCTCGCGCGGGTGATGCACACCGTGAGTGCCGAGGGGCCGCTCTCCCGAGCCGCCGTCGCCTCCCGCATAGGTCTGACCCGTGCCGCGGTGTCCACGCTCGTCGACGAGCTGATCCGCTCGGGACTGCTGGAGGAACTCGGCCCCGAGCGGCCCGGCCGGGTGGGCCGTCCCGGGTCGGCGCTGGCCGTCAGCGGGCACGGTCCGGCCGGGATCGGAGCGGAGATCGGCGTCGACCACCTCGCCGTCTGCGCGGTCGATCTCCGCGGCGAGGTGCGGTCCAGGGCAGTGCGGCACGGCGCGAACCGTGGCCGTGCCGCCGAACCTGTCATCGAGGAACTCACCGAACTGGTGCGCCAGGTTCGCGCCGAGGCCGAGCACGAGGGACTCCGGCCCGCCGGCCTGGCGGTCGCGGTGCCGGGTCTGGTCGCGCGGGACGCCCGAACGGTCGTACGCGCCCCGAACCTCGACTGGCGCGACACGGACCTCGGCGCTCTGTTGCCCGTGGACTTTCCGCTGACCGTGGGCAACGAGGCCAACTTCGGCGCGCTCGCCGAACTCTGGCTGGGCGACGGCACGCCGCGCGACTTCCTGCATGTGTCGGCGGAGATCGGCATCGGTGCGGCGGTCGTGGTGGACGGCGGGCTGCTGCACGGAACGCGTGGTTTCGCCGGCGAGTTGGGGCATGTACCGGTCCAGCCTGACGGGCCGGAGTGCCCGTGCGGGGGGCGGGGATGTCTGGAGCAGTACGCCGGTGAGGAGGCGGTGCTGCGCGCCGCTGGCCTGGAGTCGGACGAGGACCGCGTCGGGCTGCTCGCCGGGCGTGCCGCCGCCGGTGACGAGGACGTACGGCGGGCCCTGCGCGAGGCGGGAACGGCGCTCGGTGTCGCGCTGACGGGCGCGGTCAATCTGCTGGACCCCGAGAGTGTGGTGCTGGGCGGTGCGCTGGCCGGGCTCGCGCCCTGGCTGCTGCCGTCGCTGGAGGCCGAGTTGGACCGGCGTACGGCCGGGCCCGCCTGTCCGGTGTCCGTGTCGCGGTTGGGTCCCGAGGGGCCGTTGCTGGGGGCCGCGCACTCGGTGGTGCGAGCGGTGCTGGACGATCCGATGGCCGTGGCGGCGGTGGCGGAACAAGCCTGAGCCCAGGTCGAGTTCACTCCTGTGAGTGAGCGGGTTATCCACAATCTTGCGGCTGTCCACGGAAAGCCGGGGGACTCTTCTGCCCAACCCGCCCGCGCCGTACCGTGATTCACGCGAGGCGCAACCGTCGTGGCATGGCGACGCGAGCGCATCGGCGTGGATGAGGGGGATTCACATGTCGGGGGATTCGGCGGGGCAAGCGACTGCGGGGCTGCGGCGCGACGCGATCGGGTTGCGCGAGGTCCTGTTCCAGAGCATCACGGCGATGGCGCCGGCCGCGGCGGTCGCGGCGTCCATTCCGGCGGGCGCGGCCTTCGCGGGCGGAAGCCTGCCGCTGTCGGTGCTGATCGCGCTGGTGGCGTGTCTGTTCACGGCGTCGTGCGTGGCCGAGTTGGCACGGGAGCTGCCGGCCGCGGGCTCGGTGTCCACGTATGTGGCGCAGGGGCTGCATCCCGCCGTGGGCTTCCTCGTCGGCTGGGGCTATGTCTTCGTCGAGGCGCTCGTCCCGCCGCTGTTGCTTCTGCAGCTGGGCTTCACGACGGCGGGCACGCTGCACCAGGAGTGGTCCTCGTATCCGGCGGACCTGTGGTGGCCGTGGGCGCTCGCGGGGGCCGCGGTCATCGCTCTGTCCGGGTACTTGGGCGTGCGGACCTCCGCCCGGTTCGGCACGATCCTGGGCGTCTTCGAGGTCCTCGTCCTCGTGGTGTTCGCCGTCTGGCTGATCGGCAAGGCGGGCGGGGACAACACACTGTCCGTATTCGGGACTTCGCACACCGCGGAGGGCTACGAGGGCGTCACCGGAGTGTTCGCCGGCTCGGTCTACACGGTGCTCGCCTTCGCCGGATTCGAGGCCGCGGCGCCGCTGGCCGAGGAGACCCGGAATCCACGCCGGACCATGCATCGCGCGGTGCTCGGGGCGGCCCTCGGCATCGGCCTGTTCTACGTGCTCACCACCTACGCCATGACCGTGTACTACGGGCCGGACCGCTTCGGGGAGTTCGGGACCTCCGGCGCCGCATCCTGGGAGGGCGTGGCCCGGGCGTCGTTCGGGCTGTTCTGGGTGCTGGTGTTCCTGGCCGTGGTCAACTCGGCCATCGCCAACGCCAACGCGTGCGCCAACGTCTCCACCCGAACCGCCTTCGCCCTGGCCCGCATCCGTGTGCTGCCCCACTTCCTGGCCGTGCTGCACCCCAAGTACCGCTCCCCCGTGGCCGGTATCGCCGTGCAGACCGTCGTCGCGGTCGGTGCCGTGCTGGGGCTGGGGCTGGCCTACGACCCGGTGACGGCGTTCCTGCTGCTGGCCACGGTGATCGTGACGGTCGTGATCGGCGTCTACATCGTCGTGAACCTCGCCTGTGCCGGCTACTTCCTGCGCCGCAGGCGCGAGGCGCTCAAGCCCGTACGGCATCTGCTCCTGCCCGCCCTCGGCATCGCCGCGTTCGTGCCCGCGCTGCTGACCGCGGCGGGACTGCCCGTCTTCGACTTCGTCTCCGAGCTGACCGCGCCGGTGTCGTACGCGGGTTCCGTGGTCGGTGTGTGGATGGCGGCCGGAGTCGTGGTGCTGGTCGTGCTGATACGGCGCCACCCCGGGCGCATAGCGGAGACCGCCCGCGTGCACCTTGACGACCCCTCTCCCACCGGCCTGCCGCAGAACGGAGCTGTGCAGCGATGAGCGACCCCAGGATCCTGACCGTGCGACCCGAGCCGGGCGAATACGCCTGGACGTTCGGCGGCGCACCTCCCGTGGCGCGCATCGCACCCGGCACGGTCCTCGACCTGTACACGGAGGACTGCTTCGCCGGGCGGGTGCGATCGGAGAAGGATCTGGTGTCGGAGGTGTGCGAGTTCCCCTTCCTCAACCCGCAGACCGGTCCCTTCCACGTCGAGGGCGCCGAGCCGGGTGACACGGTCGCTGTGCATTTCGTGTCGATCGAACCGGCCCGGGACTGGGCCGCGTCGACGACGGTCCCGTTGTTCGGGGCACTGACCTCCACGCACACCACGGCCACGCTGCAGCCGCCGCTCCCGGAGACCGTCTGGATCTGGCAGCTCGACCGGACCCGACGTACGGCGCTGTTCCGGGCGCACGACAGTGACATCGAGGCCGAGCTGCCCATGGACCCGATGCACGGCACGGTCGGGGTGGCGCCCGCCAATCTGGAGGTGCGCTCGGCCCTGGTGCCCGACGCGCACGGCGGGAACATGGACACGCCCGAGATGCGGGCGGGCGTCACCTGCTACCTCGGGGTGAACGTCGAGGGCGCGCTGCTCAGCCTCGGCGACGGGCACGCCCGGCAGGGCGAGGGCGAGACCTGTGGGGTGGCGGTCGAGTGCGCGATGAACACCGTGGTGATCGTCGAGTTGCTCAAGGGGCTCGCCACGCCCTGGCCCCGCATCGAGTCGGACACGCACATCATCTCGACGGGTTCGGCCCGGCCGCTGGAGGACGCGTTCCGGATATCCCAGCTCGATCTGGTGCGGTGGCTGGTGCGCGACTACGGGTTCGGTGAGCTGGACGCCTACCAGTTCGCGACCCAGACCGTCGAGTCGCCGCTGGCCAACGTCTGCGACACCAACTACACGTGCGTGGCCAAGATCCGCAAGGAGTGGCTTCCCGCGCGCGAGACGCACCGCGGCCTTCATGCGCGGCTGCGGGAGACGGCAGCGGCTCTGCGCTGAGCACACCGGCCGACCTCAACTTCGAAAGGCAATCCCCCTTTGGAACGCGCGAGACCACGACCCAGTCGACGGCACATCCTGCAGGGCACCGCCCTGGCCGCCGTCCCGTATGCCCTGCTCCCCGAGCGGCGGGCCGGTGCGCATGTCCCGGCACCGGACTACCCACTCGCCGCTTGGCGACCGGCGAGCACGTCCAACTACACGGTGGCGAACCGCCCCACGACCCACCAGATCGACCGGGTGATCATCCACGTGACCCAGACCACCTACCGCAACACCCTGTTCGTCTTCGAGCGCCCCGAGAAGAAGGTGTCCGCCCACTACGTCGTCCGGTCAGGAGACGGACACACGTCCCAGTGCGTCCGTGAGGCGGACATCGCCTGGCACGCCGGGGACTGGGACCACAATGCGCGCAGTATCGGCATCGAGCACGAGGGATGGGTGGACCAACCCGGCTTCTTCACCGGCGTCATGTACGAGAAGTCGGCCCTGCTGACGGCGGCGATCTGCGAAAAGTACGGCATCCCCAAGGACCGGGAGCACATCATCGGGCACTACGAGGTTCCGGGCACCGATCACACCGATCCCGGCCCGCACTGGGACTGGACGCGCTACATACGACTGGTCAACTCGGCCTGAGGCCGGTCGAACCCGCCGAACCGGTGTGCGCCGTTCAGGTGTCCCCCGTCGAAAAGGTTGTCCGCCCGCGTACCCGGAGTGACGATGTCCCCAGCCGCATCGCCTTCCGGGAGGCCGAGTTGACGGATCCGTGGGTGGCCCTAGAACCGGGAGCCGACCCCGCCGAGCGTGTCCGGGTACTGCGTCGTGCGCATGAGACGTTCACCGAGGTGGGCACCGTGCCGCAGCCGGTGCGTTCCGTGGTGGCCGACTCGTGGCGGCGGTCCGCGCGGGCCGGGGTGGGCCCGGACGGGACGGCGAGCGTGGAGCTCGCGGACAGCGATCTCGGCGCCTATCGCGCGGAACATCCGTTGGCGCGGGTGATGCCACTGTTCCGGGAGCTGCTGGGCACGTTCGCCGCCGACGGCGAGCATCTGCTCGCGGTGTGCGACGCGCACGGCAGGCTGCTGTGGGTCGAGGGCCATCCGACGACCCGGCGCCGGGCGGGGCGGATGAACTTCGTGCCGGGTGCGCGGTGGGCGGAGACCTCGGTGGGGACGAACGCGCCGGGCACGGCGGTCGCCGTGGACCGGCCGGTGCAGGTGTTCGCGGCCGAGCACTTCATCCGCCAGGTCCAGCCCTGGACCTGCGCGGCGGCGCCGGTACACGATCCGCGCACCGGGCGGGTGCTCGGGGCGGTGGACATCACCGGCGGGGACGGGCTCGCGCATCCGCACAGCCTGGGGTTTGTGCAGGCTGTCGCGCGGGCCGCGGAGTCCCATCTGGCGCTGCTGGCCCCGCCGATGCCCGCGGCCGACACACCGGAGTTGTCCGCGCTGGGCCGCGACGAGGCGCAGTTGCTCACCGGTGGCCGCCGCGTCAGGCTCAGTCGCCGGCACAGCGAGATCCTGGTGCTGCTGGCCCGTCACCCGGAGGGTCTGACCGGGGACGAGCTGCTGTGCGCGCTGTACGAGGACGAGTCGGTGACGCCCGTGACGCTGCGCGCCGAACTGGCCCGCCTGCGCCGGATGCTCGGCCCCGGGCTGCTCGCCTCGCGTCCCTACCGGCTCTCGGTGCCGGTCGAGTCGGACGTGGCGGTCGTCGAGCGTCGTCTGGAGACCGGTGCGGTCACGGGTGCGGCCATGGCGTACGCCGGCCCGCTGCTGCCCGGTTCCCAGGCACCGGCGGTGGTACGGCTCAGGCGCCGCCTCGCCGACGGGCTCCGTACGGCGTTGATCGCCCGCCGCGACCCCGACCTGCTGGCCGACTGGGCGCACGCGCCGTGGGGCGAGGACGACCTCGACGTATGGCGAGCGCTCGCAGCGGTGCGCCCTACGGCGGCCGTGCGGTCACGACTGGCCGCGCTGGAGTCCGAATTGTCCGCACTGTCCGTACGGCCCGCCTGGGAGCGCCGGCCGCCGCGCTGACCGCACCCTGGTCGCGCGCAACGTACTTGCAACCTCGGCGTCCCTAGCCTCGCGCCGAGAGCTGCCCAACGGCGGGCAGCGCTGCTGCAGGGAGGCAGGCCAGCATGACCCGTTACGCGGCGCCCGGCACCGACGGCGCGATCGTCTCCTACCAGGCGCGCTACGACCACTTCATCGGCGGAGAGTACGTGCCGCCGATCCGGGGGCAGTACTTCGAGAACCCGTCGCCGGTGAACGGGCAGCCGTTCACCGAGATCGCGCGGGGCACGGCGGAGGACGTGGAGCGGGCGCTCGACGCGGCGCACGCGGCCGCCCCCGCGTGGGGCAGGACCTCGGTGACCGAGCGGGCCGACATCCTGCTCAAGATCGCCGACCGTATGGCGGCCAACCTGGAGCAGCTGGCGGTCGCCGAGAGCTGGGAGAACGGCAAGCCGGTGCGCGAGACGCTGGCCGCCGATATCCCGCTGGCCATCGACCACTTCCGCTACTTCGCCGGCGCGATCCGCGCCCAGGAGGGCTCGCTCGGCGAGATCGACGACGACACGGTGGCGTACCACTTCCACGAACCACTCGGCGTGGTCGCGCAGATCATCCCGTGGAACTTCCCGATCCTCATGGCGACGTGGAAGCTCGCCCCGGCCCTGGCCGCGGGCAACGCGGTCGTGCTCAAGCCGGCCGAGCAGACCCCGGCGTCCATCCACTACTGGCTCAGCCTGGTCGCCGACCTGCTCCCGCCGGGCGTGATCAACATCGTCAACGGCTTCGGCGTGGAGGCGGGCAAGCCGCTGGCGTCCAGCCCCCGGGTGGCCAAAGTGGCGTTCACCGGCGAGACGACCACCGGCCGCCTGATCATGCAGTACGCCTCGGAGAACATCACCCCGGTCACCCTCGAACTCGGCGGCAAGTCCCCGAACATCTTCTTCGGCGACGTCTGGGCGGCCGACGACGACTTCCGGGACAAGGCGCTCGAAGGCTTCACGATGTTCGCGCTCAACCAGGGCGAGGTGTGCACCTGCCCGTCCCGGGCGCTGGTCCAGCGCGGCCGGTACGCCGAGTTCATGGAGGCGGCGGTCGCCCGCACCGAGCAGATCAAGACCGGTCACCCGCTCGACACGGACACGATGATCGGCGCGCAGGCCTCCAACGACCAGTTGGAGAAGATTCTCTCCTACCTGGACATCGGCCGGCAGGAAGGCGCCAAGGTCCTCACGGGTGGCGAACGCATCGAGCACGAGGGCGAGTTGAAGGGCGGCTACTACGTCCAGCCGACCATCTTCGAGGGCGACAACCGCATGCGGATCTTCCAGGAGGAGATCTTCGGTCCGGTCGTCTCGGTGACGTCCTTCGACGACTTCGACGACGCCATCAAGATCGCCAACGACACGCTCTACGGGCTCGGCGCGGGTGTGTGGACGCGGGACATCAACACCGCGTACCGCGCGGGCCGCGCCATCCAGGCGGGCCGCGTGTGGACGAACTGCTACCACGCCTACCCGGCGCACGCGGCGTTCGGCGGCTACAAGGGCTCGGGCATCGGGCGTGAGACGCACAAGATGATGCTGGAGCACTATCAGCAGACGAAGAACCTGCTGGTGTCGTACTCGCCGAAGAAGCTCGGCTTCTTCTAGAGGCACGAAAAAAGGCGCCTGACCTGGGCTTTTGCCCGTCAGGCGCCTTTCGCTCGGCCCGCTCAGAGCAAGGCCCGGTTTACGTCGTAACTCCCAGTTCCTCCCACCGCTATCCCGCTCCTGACCAGCTCTTCCGGACCAGTCACGGACCAAAACCCCGACTCACCCCTCACGCGCCGCGCCCTGGCTGACGCGGTCCCACTCCTGCATGGACTGCTCAATCAGCCGGTTGGCCTGCTCCCTGACGCCGTCCAGGAACTTGGCGTAGTGCCGGAAGAGGACCTCGATGCTCTGGCCGGCGCGGCGAGCGCATTCGGCCGGGTCCACACCGGAGTACAACCAGAACGAGATCCCGGCGTGCCGGAGATCGTAAGGCCGCTTGGCCAGCCCAGAGGTGAGTTCCGTGCGGGTCAGGACGTACTTCCGTGCCCGCGCCCACGTCGTGCCATATGCAGCCGCGTCCACGTAGTTACCGGCCTGGTTCCGGAACACCCGACCGTCCGGCGCCACGCCGAACCGTTTGATGTGCGCACGCAGGATCTGCACGAACTGCGGCGGGATGGGCACAGGCCGGGTCGAGGTAGCCGCGCGGCGCTTGAGCGAGTGCACCTCGTGCACCGCGCCGTCGTCCGTCCACTCCTTACCCGCGGTGATGACGCCGCCCGACAGGTTGAGCAGCCCCCACCCGGTCTCGGGCAGATGACACTGGTCGAGCCGGAGGTGAATCACCTCCGCCGGCCGCATGGCCGCGTAGTACATACAGCCGAAGAACGCCTCCAGGTGCGGGCCGCGACCACGCTGCTGAGCAACCGCCGTAAGCAGCCGGGCAACTTGGGCCGGATTGGGGACGGCAGCCGGGTCCACCTCCTCGTTGACCGCCGGAGCGTTCCACCTGAGCCCATTGAGGGGGTTGTCCGTGAAGTAACCTTTCTCCACGGCGATGTTGAGCACTTCGTTGAACGCAGCCCGCTTGCGCCGCGCTGTCTTGGCCGCAGCCGCTTTGCCGTCCAGCTTGCGACACAGGGCGTCCAGCGCCCGTCGCAGCACATCGGCTTCCGAGAGAGCACCGACGGGCAAGGAGTTTCGCTTCAGCCAGTCCAGGGCCTTCCGCCACTCCTCGGTCGGCTCTTGGGCCCATGCCTTCTTGTTGAACGCCCACGAGTACAAGGCCCGCCGCAGCACCCGTGGTTCCGGATAGCTTGCGCCAGGTTGCACCAGGGCAGGCGTGATGGTGGCGAATGCGTCGGCCAGGGTACGGCGGGTGTTTCCCGGGGTACGGTCCCACCGTTGATCGATGTATTCGTGGGCAAGGTCGTACCACGTCGTTCGCTGTTTGATGGCTCGCAGCTCGGACGCCGGCAGACCCGTGTGCTCATCGAAAGGCTCGCCCTCGCGCGCCGCCGTCATCAGCTTCGCGTGCCGGCTCTCGGCGAGCCCGATGGTCATGAACGACTCTGATTTTTCGCGTCCGTTGACCGTCCACCGGACCATAAACGCCTTGCGCCGGTCAGGGCGCTCGCGTATGTCCCAGAAACGGACGTTGTAACTCATCGCCAAGTGTCAAAATCTCTCTCGCACGCGTCCCACCAGGCATCCAGATCTGTGCGACGGCACCGGAGTTCGCCATTGGGCAGCTTGATCATGCGGGGGGCTTGCCCGCGGGCGCGCATGCGGTAGAACGCCGACGGACTCATACGGATCTCCGCAAGAACCTCGGCCAGCTTCAGCGCAGGAGGACGAGCCATGCAATTTCACCTTCGTATTGAGAAAGGCTTCATGCCGAAAATTCACGCGTGCATTGATACGCAGCACAGACCACCCGTCCTACAGGGCCATCCATTGTGGAGTGGCCGATAAAACACAGCGGGGCATCACGAATCGACACAGCGTGGGATTTTCCTCACGACGCACAGGCGAGCAGCCAGGGAGGAGACCTGGCGTAGCAAGCAGCCAGCCAAAGCCGTGGGCATGAAGGCGCGGTCATTGATAGGGCAGCAGGCGGCAGCAGCGCCCTATACCTCCTCGCGAATGCGTGCGGCACTGCCAACTGCGTCCGCCACGACTCCACCACCAAGCACAGCCGAGTGCGAACACCATCAATGCTCTGCACGATCACCGGTTTCGCTAACCGGGGATCGTCTGCTATGTATCGCGCAGCACGAAGAGGGGGTCGTCCATGGACACCCTGTCGTCTCCGTCAGGACGACAGCCGGTAGCACCGGAGAGCGGGGATCGCTCCGTCCGTGACGACCATCAGAAGCCCGTCTTAGGTGAGTCGGCTGAGGCTACGGGCCACGACCCGCTCGGGGGCTCCAACGGCTCGGGCGACTTGTCGGGGTGCGGCTCCGGGGTGCACCGCGACGTGCGCGACAACCACTCGATCACGACGGTAGCCCTGTTGCACCAGGTCCTCCCCGAACAGCCCGGCCGCGCAGGCGCAGAGACACAGCGCCGTGGAGAGCGCGCCATAGTCTTCCGTCTCCTGCGCGGTCCACGCATTCAGAACGCCGAGCACCAAGAGGATGGGAAGAGTGAGGCGAGCGGATCGGAGAGCGGGATTCGGCAGACGGGCCTCCTTGGAACGGGTCTCGGCGGCGAGACTGAGTAGAGCGGGAGTACGGGCTCCCAAGGCGTGCGGCCTGCATGCCGGTCGACCTAAAGCCCGCATCCCTTCACTGACCTGGTGTTTTCCGGGACGTTGTACGTTGACATGGTCCCGGCGGAGGTTCCAGTCCCTTGGGGCTCTTTCTCGTCTGCCGTGGGCGAATCCTGTCCTTTGTCATCCAATCGAGGCGTTTGACAGCGAACCCAGTCGTTTCGGCTTCTCTGACAGTGAATCTAGTCGTGAGGGGTGAGCAGGCTGGGGGTGCCGTATGTCGGTATCGGCTGAGGCGGACGAGGTCGTGCCGTACGTCGAGGTGTCGTGCGTGGAGGGCAAGCGCGAGCGTCGACGACGTCCGCTGTTGGACTGTGTGTCGGTCAGGTTCGAGGACGCTCGTCCGGTACGGCCGTTTCGGTGGCCGCCAGGTGGGCGCCATTTCCCGGGCTGGTACTGGGCGGCGACGACCAGGCAGCACGTCGGCTTCGAGTCGTGGCTGGAGCGGGACCGTCTCGTTCTCATGGACTTCGACCCCGCCGTGGTGGGGATCGCCTCCCAGCCGTTCTGGCTGCACTGGCACGACGGGACGCGTGAGCGCCGGCATGCCCCGGACTTCTTCGTGCGCCGCGCGGATGGCTCGGCCGTGGTCGTCGATGTCCGCGCCGACGATTGGATCGCGCCGCGCGATGCCGCAGCGTTCGAAGTAACGCGCAGGGCCTGCGCCGAGGCCGGGTGGGGCTTCGAGCGGGTGGGGACGCCGGAGCCGGTGCTGCTGGCGAACGTGCGGTGGCTGTCGCGCTACCGTCACCCCCGCTGCCGTCAGCGTCCGGTCGCGGTCCGGCTGATGGAGGTTTTCTCGCAACCGGGACCGCTCTTGTCCGGGGCCGATAGGGCTGGCGACCGGCTCGCGACGCTACCCGTGTTGTTCCACCTGCTGTGGCGGCAGGAGCTGTCCGCCGAGGGGTTGGCGGTCGAGCTGATGGGCCCGCACACGGTCGTGCACCTGGCCAGTGGGGGCGCCAGATGACAGAGGAGGGGCGGCGGGTTCCGCCGACTGCCCGGATCGCAGAGTTCCCCAAGACAGCCGCTGACCAGGCCCGTTGGTGGGAGAGCCACATCCTGGAGGTGCTGCACGGTTTGCCGCCGGATGCTCCCCAAGGGGCAGTGCCGCGACGGGAGTTCGACCCCAGGCTGCACTCGCTGGCTGAACGAGAGCGGGCCAAGGCGGCCGAGTTGACGGCGGCGGGCCATCGGGTGACGGCCAGTGGCATCAAGCAGCGGCGTCATCGCTATCGCCGCGACGGGCTTGTCGGGCTGGCCGACGGCCGGTCGGCCAAGCAGCTGCCCCCCTTCGGCCGGATCGCCCCCGCGGTGGTCGAAGCGATGCGGCAGGCGATCGACGAAACGGGCGATGCCTCCTCAAGGACGATCGGATTCATCATCTGGCGGACGAAACAGATCGTGGCGTCCGGCGAGGATGGCGACGGCATCGAGCTGCCTACGGATCGCACGCTCTACCGGCTGTTCGACAAACTGGCTGCCGGGACACATGCGACCGGCTCGGCAACCACACGCCGCTCGGTGCATGCGCGTCCGGCCGGCCCGTTCGGGGAGGTGCCGGCCGTCGCGCCGGGCGAGTTGATGCAGATCGACTCCAGTCCGCTGGATGTCCTGGTGCGGCTGGACGACGGCATCGCGGAGAAGGTCGAGTTGACCGCTCTCGTCGATATCGCGTCCAGGTCGATCACTGCTGCGGTGCTGCGGCCGACGACGAAGGCGGCCGATGCCTCCGCCCTCGTGGCCCGCAGCATCACGCCGGAGAGGGTGCGTCCGGGCTGGCCGGAGTCACTACGCATGTCTCGGTCGGTACTGCCGCACCGGCGAATGCTGGCCCTGGACGAGCGGCTGGAGCATGCGGCTGCGAGGCCGGTGATCGTACCGGAGACGGTCGTCTGCGACCACGGAAAGGTGTTCATCTCGCACAACTTCCGGGCTTCCTGCCGCTTTTTGGGCATCACGCTGCAGCCGACACACAAGGCGTCGCCCTTCGAGAAGGGAGTGATCGAGAAGACCCTGGGCTCGGTGGCGACGCTGTTCGCGCAGTTTGTCACGGGTTACACCGGCCGATCGGTGGACCGCCGCGGCCGACACTTGGAGGACGGGCCGTTGTGGTCGCTGCCCGAGCTGCAGGAACTGCTGGACGAGTGGATCGTCGCTGTCTGGCAGAACCGGCCGCATGACACCCTGCGCGACCCCGACGCACCGAAGCGGGCCTTCTCGCCGAACGAGAAGTACACGATGCTGCTGGAGTCGAGCGGCTACGTTCCAGCCCCGCTGAGCGGTGAGGACTACGTCGAGTTGCTGCCGGAACGGTGGCAGGCGATCAACGCCTACGGCATCAAGATCAACCACCGCACCTACGACAGCCCCGAGTTGAACCCGCTACGGCGTCAGCGCTCCGGGGTCGCGGAGAAGAAGGGCTTGTGGGAGATCCACCACGACCCCTACGACGTGTCCCGGATCTGGGTACGCGACCGACGCGGCGAGAACGACCGGTGGATCACCGTGTTCTGGCGGCACCTGCACCGCGTTGGCGTCCCGTTCGGCGAAATGGCCTGGGACCACGCCCGCCAACAGGTCCCGGGCGGCAACGAGGCACAAATCGCGGATGCGGCGGCCACCCTGCTCCAACGCGCCCACGACGGCCCCCGAGACGAGAAGAACCCTCCGGCCAAACGGTCTCAGAAAGATCGCCGGGTCGCCGCCCGCACCCGGGCGACCGCCCCGGGCCGGGAGATCCCCGATCCGCCGGCCGACAGCGAACCGACGGATGAGGACACCGACACCTCGCTGGCCAAGGTCATCCCGTTGGGTCTGTTCGACCCGCTTGCCAACCCCTGGAGGCGCCCGTGACCATCTCCAAGCCGGCAGCCCGGCGGACCGTATTGCGGGAGGCCGACGCCGAGGCCGGCCGACAGTTGAACACCCTGACTGGATGGCGCAGGTTCATCGACGGGCCGCCCGCACCCCCGGCCCTGTCGTCCCGGAGCGCTTGGCAGCGAAAGCCAGCGTCCGAGCGGGACCTCTACGACGAAGACCGCCTGGACCACCACGCCCGCATGCTCACGATCGCCACCTCGTTCGTCGAGAAGACGGCGATCTGCGGCCGCCGACTGATCCTGCTCAACCGCCACGCGATCAGCGCCCGCCGTGGGCTGATCGTTTCCGGCCCGGCGGGCACCGGCAAGACCATCGCCATCACCCAGCTGGGACGCTCCCACGAACTCCTTGACCGGGCCCGGCACCCACGCGTCACAGACCGCATCCCGGTCGTCTACGTCACCGTCCCGCCTGCCGCGACCGCCCGCATGATCGCAACCGAGTTCGCGCGCTTCCTGGGCCTGCCGGTGCGGGCCCGCTCGAACATGACCGACATCATCGAGGCCGTGGTCGGCGTCTGCACCGACACGCGCACCGGTCTGGTGCTGGTCGATGAACTCCACAACATCTCGCTCACCAGCCGCCACGGCGCCGAAGTCGCCGACACTCTCAAGTACTTCTCCGAGCGCCTGCCCGCCACATTCGTCTATGCCGGCATCGACATCGCCGAATCCAGCCTGCTGTCCGGGACGCGAGGCGCCCAGATCGCCGGGCGCTTCACCCTGATCCCCTCCCGCCCCTACCCCTACAACAACGAATGGAAGGGCCTGGTCGCCACGATGGAGGACGCCCTGCGGCTGCACGACCACCGCCAGGGCACGCTCACGGACATGGACCGCTTCCTGCACGACCACACCGGCGGCATGATCGGATCCCTCTCCCACGCCATCCGCGGAGCCGCGATCGACGCCATCCTCACCGGCACCGAGAAGATCACCAAGAAGAGTCTCCAGAGCATCCCGCTCGACCACACCGCCCACACCACGGCGTCGATGGCCACGAAGACCGCAACGTCCCGATGAACAGCGAGCTGCCGCCCCGGTTTGCGCCACTACCGGTCCGGCTCCGCCCCTGCCTTGGTGAATCCGCCGATTCGTACATCCGGCGCCTGGCTCGCGCCAACCATCTCAAGCCCAGCTTCCTGCACTGCTATCTCTCCGGCCCACCGCAGTGGTTCGCCAGGCCGCTCCTCGAACACCTCGCCGCGGTCGCAGGCCACTCGCCCGAGGCACTCGAGCGTGCCCTTGCTGACGCCGGCGCCCTGGGCGGCGCCAACAGACCACGCCGACGCCTCCCCAGGAAAAATCCCTTCGCTCAGCGCCAGGACCTGGCGCACCGCATCGCCCAAGAGGCCCTGAAAGGCACACGGATCCGCACGCTCGCAAAGCGCTACAACCTCCGCTGCTGGGACATCCGCTTCGCCCTGGAGATCCCGCGCCTGACCACCAGAGACGGGGCAGCTGGCCGACCCCATCACAGGCAAACTCGCCGACCTGATCGAGAGCATGATCAGCAGAGATCTGAACAAAAGGCAGATCTGGATAGAACTCATGGACCACCACGACTACCTGGTCAAATACCACAGCATCCGCCACTACATCGACTACACGCGATCCCGAACGACATCAGCACCAGCAGACTCGTTGACATCCAATCCAGTCGCCGCAGGTCAGCGCGCCGCACACGACTAACTTCGCTACCAAAGGGCAACCTTGTACCTTGTCATCCAATCGAGGTGTTTGGTAGCTAACCCAGCCATATCGGCTTCTGTGAGGGAGGTCGTGCCCGCAGATTCACCGGTTTCGGGCGCGTTCCTCCCAGTGGGCCAGTTCTTCACGTGTGGCCAAGATCCGGGGATGGTCGGGGCCGAGTATCTGTATCTGCTGGTTCAGCAGGTATGTGAGGGACGCCGCGGCCCCGGCAGCGTCTCCAGCCCGGCCGCGCCAGTGCGCGTGGCCGTGGTGCGCGTCAAACACCTTCACCCAATTGGAGAGCGCCGTCAGATCTTCCAGGCCGCTCCGGTACGGGCCAGTGCCGCCCTCCTTCGGATGCTGGAGCCCACCGTGCTCGCCCAGTACGCGGATCAGATCGGTCAGGAGTGCCTCATACGCCATCGCCGCCCCGTACGGGTTCCCTGACTCGCCCTGCCAGCGTGCGAGTTCGGCCCGTGCGCCGAGGATGTCCGGGGAGTTCGGGTACGAGTGGTGTTGCAGCAAGGACAGGAGTTCGGCGTATGCGGCTACCGCACCGGCCGCGTCACCCGCGGCGCCGCGCCAGCGGCCCAGGGCGGCCCGGGTGTCCAGGGTGCGTTTGTGGTGGGGGCCGAAGAAGCGGCTCTGCTGGTCGAGGATCGCTTCGTACGCTGCCACGGCCCCGGTAGCGTCGCCGGACTCGCCCTGCCAGTGGGCCTGACGGAGACGGGCGAATTCGAGGCCCGGAGAGTAGGGGCCCTGGCGGTGAAGTGCCTCACCGGCCAGCCGCTCGAAGTAGGCGACGGCTGCCTGCGCCTGGCCGGTCGTCCCCAGCACCTCACCGAGGCGGTAGAGCAGGCCGTGGTCGACCGGGCTCGGGCCGTTGCCTTCGAGGCCGGAAAACGCATCGGGTCCGTGGTAGGACCAGCCCGCCCAGAGAGCCGAATCGGCGTGTCTGCGGAGCACGTCGACGGCGTCGCGGAGTACCGGGGCGAAACCGGGGTCCTTGCCGTGCGCGTCGGCAGCCTTCTCCAGTGCTGACGCGACTGTCCTGCCGAGCTTCCGTACGCGATCGGCGGGCAGTGACTCGCGCGTCGCGCGCTGTAGTACCGGGTGCACGCGCACCGCGCGATAGGAGGCGCCTGGTGTGTAGTCGATGATCCCCAGGCGGTCCATCAGACGGAGCGCCCCGCGAACCTCGTCCGCCTCGAGCATCTGGAGCGCAGCGTGACGCTCGTCCGGCCGGAGCATCGGGCCGGATGGCGCGGTGGCGCGGTGTTTGTGGAGGTACTCCGCGGCGGCGGAGTTGTGGAAGACGGATTCGGGCATCCCCGCGTCAGGGAGCAGAGAGGCCAGCTCCAGAAGCGGACGTGCCAGGTCGCCCGAGGGCATCCTGTCTGCCCGCTCCAGCGATGAACGCCACGCCTCGGGTACGGCGAAGTCCTGGTCGTCGGGCAACGCACCGGGGCCGGGCACGAGTTCAGCGAGCGGCTGCCCGCGGCGAGGTCGCCCCCCGTCCCGCTCGCCGGGCCCGCTGAGCAAGTCGTACTCGTCCAGCAGGCGGACATACGCCGCCAAGCCCAGCCCGGCGCCTGCCAGATGGGCAGCGGCCTGCGACAGGGCCAGCGGCAGGTATCCCAACGTATCTGCGAAGGCGGCGAGTTCATCGGCCGCAGCGTCCGTACGCCCGTACTCGGCCAGCACCTCGGCGAGGTAGGCAGACGCCTCGTGGGGCGTGAAACCCGCCACGGGGACCACCAGGCGGTTCAGCCCGGGCTGGGCGACGTCTCGGCGCCGTGTGGTGACCAGGACCTGGCCGTCCGGGTGATCGGGCGGCCACAGGCCCCGCAGATCCTCGGGGTCGACCACGTCGTCAAGGACGATCAGCCAGCGGCGTCGCGCACCCTCGGCGCCAGGCCGCAGCCAGGCGAGGAACGCCTGCGCCCCACGTTCGCTCGCGGCCGTGCCCGAGCCGGTGGCCGTGTCCGTCCCGGTGATCTCGGCCATGGCCTGGGCGTATCCGGCGACGACCGCCATACGGTCGGTGACCGTGACCCACACGAGCAGATCGACCTGCTCATCCCGCCAGGCCCCGCGCGCAATCCGGGCCACCTGCTGCGTCTTGCCCACACCCGCGGTGCCGACAAATACCGTGCAGCGCACGGCGGTCGACACGCCCGCGGTGTCCACCGGCCCCGTGAGCCCCGTGCCCTCGTCGAGCGCGGGACGCGGCTGAAAGCAACGCACCGCAGCCGGAATGACTCCCACGAGAAGCGGCCACGCCGCGGGGGGACGGGAATTGCCGTAATACGAGATCTGGTCGGCGCGCCCGACGGCCACGCCGTGGTGACTGGCCTGGACGACGTGTGACGCCGACGCGGTGGAGTCGGCGGAGGAAGGGAGCGGGCTGGGGTGGTCAGCCGGTTCGTTCAGCCCTGGAACGAAACCGGCGGTGGAGGGGGGCCCAGGTGCACACCTCCGTTGATCACTCCAGCGGCGACCGAGCCGTTGTCGGAGCTGACGTTCAGGTCCCGGCCGACGGCCAGGCTGCCGTCCCCGACGACTGTCCCGGACGCACGGTGTGCGTCCAGCAGCGACTGCAACTCCGCGGTGGCACGGTCGCGTTCCTCCTGCGCGAGGCCCTCAAGAAGGCCCTCGAACCGGGCCTGCCACAGCGCCTCCTGTCGGATGCGGATCCGCTCGGCCGATGCGCCGTCGTTCGCGTCCAGCGTGGCCAGGTCGGCCGCGGTCTGGTCCAGACGCGCCAGTTCACCGGACTCTCGCTCAGCGTCCCCACGCCCGAACCACACAGCCACCCGCCGACGGAACCCCTCCCAGGCATCCGTGCCTGCGGCTTGGACCACTGCGGTTCCTCCGGCGGTCGCCAGTACCGTCAAAGCCTCTGGCAGCACGCGCCATCCCCCTTCCGTGCTGATCGCCAACGATGTCGTTGATCTTACCTTCGGTGCCTGCCTCGCCACCGGGTGGTTTCTTCACTAAGGGTTCGCACGGACGTAGCCGCACCCGATGCCGATCCAGTACCCCGTTCGCTCCGGCACCCCCGTCAGCCGGTACGAAAACGGCACGAGTGACGTCAGAGGTTGCTTAATATCGATCATGGTGGTTTAGCCGTGCCCGCGCGTGTGTCGTGTGCCCGGGACGACTCTCGCGGAGACCGACCTAGCCGCCTTGACATCCAAGTCAGTCGGCCCAGGTCAGCGCGCTTCACACGACTAACTTCGCTGTCAAAGGAGTGCGCCACGAGGCGCTACGCAATCGAGTGGAGGTGAAAGACCTTCTCCTCCGGGCCGTCGCAGCGGCCTGGTGAAGCTGGGGGCAGCCCGGCCCGGGGAACGCCGGGGAGGGTGGCAAGCGGCCCCGACAACGGCGGGACGTGCCGGGACTACCGGACGGCGTGGGTCCGTCTAGCGAGGTCAGAAGGTGTAGCGAGAGCGAACCAGTGGATGAAGCTCCGTAAGCAGCGAGCCGGCTCAAACCTGGTGGATACGGGCCGGTATGCAGCGCGTGACTCGGCCGTCCTCGGGTGGACGGGTCAACTCCGAAGCCGGATTTCCTTTTCCGGTGGGGAGGCCACGTTGAAAGCCTGCGGCGTAGGCGTGGCGATGCTGCCGGAGTAGAGCTGGGCGCCTCCCTGACCGATCGATTGCATGGTGAACGTGGGAACCATCCGCGGTCGCCCGAGCTGCCGGACAGCCAGTTCGGTGGTGGGCAGGCCCGTTGCCGACTGATGGCTGTGGGTGGGGCGGAGGCCCCGTAGTAGTCGCGGGAGTAACGACCCGTCGTGGAGACCGGGAAAGCCGGTCGCAGGGCCAAGGGGGCCAGCAAGTCAGTGGCTGACGTACTGGAATGTCGGGAGGTCGCCGGTGAATACCGACGAGCAGGAGCGCGCCTTGTATGAGGCGGAGCGCCGGGTACTGAAGATCCAGACCAAGCTGCACCGTTGGGCCCGTGGTGATCCTCATCGCAGGTTCGGCGATCTGTTCAATCTCGTTGCCGACCCGGGCTTCCTGCTGGTGGCTTGGGATCGGGTGCGGGGCAACAAGGGTGCACGCACGGCCGGGGTGGACGGACGCACGGCGTCGTCCATCGCGCTGTGGGTGGGAGTCGAGGAGTTCCTCGATGTGCTGCGGTCGCAGATCAAGGACCGCAGTTCCCAGCCCATGCCGGTGCGGGAGCGGATGATCCCCAAGTCGGGCGGCAAGCTGCGTCGTCTGGGGATCGCGACGATCACCGACCGGGTGGTGCAGGCGTCCTTGAAGCTGGCGCTGGAGCCGATCTTCGAGGCGGATTTCCTCCCGTGCTCCTACGGGTTCCGCCCGAACCGCCGGGCTCATGACGCGGTGGCCGAGGTGCGCCTGCTCACGTCCAAGAAGTACGAGTGGATCGTGGAGGGCGACATCAAAGCCTGCTTCGACGAGATCTCGCACACCGCCCTGATGGAGCGGGTGCGAGCACGCGTCGGGGACAAACGCGTCCTGGCCCTGGTGAAGGCGTTCCTCAAGGCAGGCATCCTCAGCGAGGACGGCCTGCTGCGGGACAACGACACCGGCACCCCGCAGGGTTCGATCCTGTCGCCGTTGCTCAGCAACGTCGCACTTTCGGTCCTGGACGAGCACATCGCCCAGGCCCCGGAGGCGCCGGAACTGACCTCAACGAGCGCCGCAGGCGTCGACGCCGAGGTCTGCCCAACTACCGCCTGGTGCGGTATGCGGACGACTGGTGCCTGATGGTTCACGGTACCAAGGCAGACGCCGAGGCGCTGCGCGACGAGATCGCGGAACTCCTCTCCACGATGGGCCTGCGGCTGTCGCAGGAGAAGACTCTGATCACCCACATCGAGCAGGGCCTGGACTTCCTCGGCTGGCGCATCCAACGCCACCGCAAACCAGGCACCAACCGGTACTACGTCTACACCTACCCGGCCAAGAAGGCCCTGCGGGCCATCATGGTCAAGGCCAAGACGCTGTGCCAACAGGTCGGAACGAACCAGCCGCTCGACGCCCTGCTCGCCAGGATCAATCCGGCGGTGCGGGGCTGGTGCGCCTATTTCCGGCCCGGGGTGTCCTTCGCGACCTTCTCCTACCTGCGCAACTACTTGTGGCACATGGTGTGGAGATGGGTGCAGCGCAAGCACCCCAAGACGGGTCGGAGGAAGATCTTCCGCCGCTACTGCGGCCGCAGATCCTGGTGGACTGGTGAGACCCGGGAGTTGTTCAACCCGATCACGGTAGGCACCACTCGCTACCGCTACCGGGGCATGGCGATTCCCACTCCCTGGGACGCCACGGGATGAGGGCAACCACCACGAAGCCCCTCGGGGCTTGTGGAGAGCCGGGTGCGGTGCCAAGTCGCATGCCCGGTTCGGGAAGCGGCTCCGGGGAAACGGACCGGTCGAAAGACCGGCACCGCACCCCGGGCCGACTTCACCAGAACTGTTGTCCTTTGTCATCCTGTAGGATCTCGCGCTCCATGCCGTAATCTCACGGCCAATGCCGTGCGGATGCCGCATACGGCATGGTGGTGAGACTGCGATTCAGAGGTCACCGTCGGCGCGTGCCAGCCGCATGGTGCCGCTGGAGTTCGACGTGTCGGAACTGGTACACAGCGCCGGACTGGCGAAGTACCCCACGATGCTCGTGAGCGTCGGCGAGAAAATCCATCAGCCGCCAGGGCAAGCGATGGCGTACTGCCAGATAGCCGCGCGCGATGAAAAACGAGCCTCCCGCGGTCTGGTTCCAGGCGACTGCGAGGCCGACCAAGATTCCGACCAAAGATCCTATGACTAGGGCACGCAGCAGCTTGGGAACGGTCATGACCCAGTCGACGGACTCCCAGCCGTACCCGTCCGGAGCTGTGGGCGCGAGCTCCGGCGAGGAGGCACACCAGACCACGAGCCCGAGAACGACTGCCACCGCTGCTGCCGTTACCCGGCCAAGCCTGCGGAATGTGCGATGGTCACGTGTAAGGAGCGCGGCCGGTGACGGAGCGCGTGTTAGATCGGCGGCTGCTCCCTTGATGCCCTGGGTGATACCACCTACGAGGCAGTACGCGGCGAGGGCACCTGCCGCAAAGGTGGAACCAAACGAAGGAAGCCCGCTCATCCTGGTCAGGTCGGCTGCGAGTCCTTTGGTGAGTCCCAGTTGGAAGAAGAGCACCGACCACGCCGGCGCGATCACGGCGAGGCCCCCACCCAGGCCGGTCAGCAGACCTCCCCAGTCCCAGGACCACCGTGCGTTCGCCGCTGGCGGTGCCTCGTTGCGGCGCCTGGCCTGCCCAGCCGCTAGGCCCCCGGCAAGCCCGAAGAAGCCCGCCAACCCCAGGCCGAGTGGCAACAGGTCCCATGGCCTTGCGTAGTCCAGCGTCTGAACGTACATGTAGCCAGCACCCAACACGATGCCGAGGAGGGCCGCCCCCCAGCTCCATCGGAGCCCGGAGGTGTGCTCCGCGCCTGCTCGTCTGGCCGCGAGCCCGGAGGCGAGCTCGCCCATGAGCCCCCCGACGAATCCGTAGATGAGGCCGGTCGTCAGCACCTCGCAGGTAAAGGAGTACTGGTAAGAGGCAAAAGCATCGTCCCCGTAGCCGAGTACCGTGCTCGTTGCACCGATCGAGGCGCCGATCAACCCACCGGGAATTCGTCCCGCGAGCCCGCCGGCAAGACCTGCGATCAGCCCACCTGAAGAAGCCTGCACCCACCCCATTCCAGGCGCGTAACGATCGTCCACCCAGAGGGGCAGGTGGGCGCTGGCCTGTTCGATCACCCAGGTCACGGTGCACTCCATCGCACCTGCGAGTACCCCAAGGATCACCAGCGGCAACCAGCTCGGAACTGCACGATGCAGGTGCCACCAAGCCAGGTCAGCGGAGCCGACCTGTACGCGCTCCATATGTCGGGCGAGCCACCGCAATGCTCGTTCCGCCTGTTCGGCGGACCACGGTGAGCGAATCCGCGGGTGGGCGCGGTAGGCCGCGGGCACGAACGCTGCGAGCAGGTGGGCCTCGACGGCTGCCCGGTTGGAGAGCGCCGGGTCGTCCAGCAGTTCGTCGGGGGCCGGGATTTCGTCCGGGGACTCTCCAGTGCGAGGGTTGTAGATGGAACGTGCCAGGAAGATCATCAGAGGTGTGCTCAGTGCCTGGGACACAGGCCCGTCGGATCCCAGGCTATGGACTACGCGGTCCCATCGGGCCGCAGCTGGCGTTCCGGCCCCTCCAGCGTCCCGGCGCAAATAGGCGGCGATCTCGGCGGGATCTAGCGGGAGCAGTTCGATTCCCGCCGCGCCGGTCAACTTGCGCGGGAGCCCCGCGGTGGCAGCGGCCGCCTCGCCGTATTCCGTCACCCGGCTGGAGAGAACCACGGGCTGGCCCGCCGGAAGGGCACTGTTGATCTGATCAAGTGCCGTGCTCCTGCTCGCTGCCGGCAGTTCGTCAAAGCCATCCAGCAGCGGAAGTACGAGTCGGTGCGCCAGGAGAGCTTCAGCGCGGCTTACACCACCGAACGCGTCCGGGCTGCGAGCCGCGAGTTCCTCGAAGTCCTGCAACAGCCGATCCACCAGCCACGATTGGAGATCTTGCCCGGCCGGATCCCACGATGACAGCGTAAACAGCACTGGAACGGGGGTGCCTGGGGATCGGCCTTCCATGAGATCAAGCAGCAGCCGTACCAGCAGCATGGTCTTGCCCGAGCCGGGACCGCCGAGGACTACCAGCCGCTGGGTGGGTACCCGCTCACGGAATACACGCATGATCTGCCTCCCGCTGCCCGCGAGTTCGGCTGGCTCGATCGCCCAGCCCGACGCCGTGGGCCCCGAAACAGCGCGCTGTTCCTCCGCGAGTCGCCGCAGAAGGCCCCACTGCTCTACCAGGCACTCCGGTGCCTCGCGCCATGCGACGGTAAGCGGCCGGGGATCGTGCACACCCCGCACCCCTGCCTCCGCCTCCCACTGGCGGCGCACAGCTACCGCCAACTGGTCGGCGATGGCCTCAAGAGAGGGCTCTGCAGGAGGTGCCGAGCGGCTCGAACGCAGCGCAACCCACGACAGATACAACCCGGCAGCTGTAGGCGACAGCGTCACTGCTGTCTCCGCCGTCGACAGATGAAAAGAGTGCGTCAGCCACAGAGCCCCCGCCGCGCCGCCGACCGCCAGCAGGAGGTACACCAAGCCCACACGACGCAGACGAATGCCAGGTTCCCCCACACCCAGTGAACGATCCGGCCGTATCCAAGTCACATGCGGCGAGAGGACAGCCCACCCGCTCCGCGGCGCCCCGCACAGTCTGGGACGGGTCTGAAGCACCCAGCGGAAGATGGCGCGATCGTGAGACAAAACCTACTGGCCAAGCTGTGAGACCGTCAGAATCGCCGCAGATCACAGCACCGCTACATGCCGCGAACAGTGAGCTCCTACACCAATCGAGGCGCTTGACAGCGAACCCAGCCGCTTCGGCTTCCCTGACAGTGAATCTAGTCGTGAGGGGTGAGCACGCTGGGGGTGTCGTATGTAGAGGTGCCGTGTGTGGCGGGTGGCTAGGGCGGCGTTCAGCGGACCCACCGAGGCGACCCCAACTGGCCCCAACTTGGGGGGCGTTCGGGGGCACTGAGGGGTGGTGGCGAGGCGAAGTGGCCCCACCTCGGGTCTTGCGGTGCCACGGTGGATGTGGTCCGCCGAGGGTGGGTGCTGCGGATGTCCCTGTCCAAGCAGGAGCTGTTCGACCGGCTCCGCCGCGACAGCTGGCAGCAGCAGCTGTCGATCCGGGCGTTGTCGAGGAAGTACGGGGTGCACCGGCGTCTGGTACGGGAGGCGTTGGCCTCGCCAGTGCCTCAGCCGCGCAAGCGGCCCGTACGGATCTCACCGCGGATGGAGCCGTACAAGAAGACGGTCGACGAGTGGCTCCGTGCTGATCTGGAGGCGCCGCGCAAGCAGCGGCATACCGCCAAGCGGATCGGTACGCGGCTGGAGGAGGATTTCGGCGTCACGCTGCCCTACACCACGGTGCGCGACTTCGTCACCGCCCGCCGTCGGGCGATCGCCGAAGAGGGGGTGCCGGTCGAGGGCTTCCTGACCCGGCACAACGCCCCCGGCGCGGACGCCGAGGTCGACTTCGGGGAGGTCTGGGTCGACTTGGCCGGGCAGCGGGTGAAGTGCTACCTGTTCGCGTTCCGCCTGGCCTACTCAGGCCGGTCGGTGCACCGGATCTCCCGCTCCTGCGGGCAGCAGGCGTTCTTCGAGGGACATGTGCACGCGCTGACCGTGCTGGGCGGTGTTCCGGCAGGTCAGGTGCGCTACGACAATCTCACCCCGGCGGTCAGCAAGGTCATGTTCCGCAGCCGGCTGCGCGAGGAGAACCCGAAGTGGACCGCGCTGCGCGAGTTCTATGGCTTCACTCCGTTTTACTGCGAGCCAGGACTTCGCGGCGCGCACGAGAAGGGCGGAGTGGAGGGCCAGGTCGGCTATTTCCGCCGCAACTACCTCACGCCTGTCCCACGCGTGGAGACGCTGGAAGATCTCAACCGGCAGATCGCCGGATTTGAAGCACGGGAGTTGGAGCGTCGGATTGGCTCGCGGATCCGCACGATCGGCCAGGACTTCGCCCGCGAGGCCCCGCACCTGCTGCCGCTGCCGGCCGAGCCGTTCGAGACGGCCATGACCTTCCAGCCGCGGGTCGACCGCTACAGCCGGATCACCGTGAAGATGTGCTCCTACTCCGTCCCGGTCCGGTTCATCGACCGGAAGGTGACCGTCCACTTGACCGGCGACACCCTGGTCGTGTTCGACAACCGGCGCGAGATTGCCCGTCACGTCAGGCTCGCCGGCCGGGGTCTGGAACACCTGGTTCTGGACCACTATCTGGAGGTGCTGCTGCGCAAGCCCGGCGCGCTTCAGGGCTCCGAGGCACTGCACCAGGCCCGCGCCGAAGGCACCTTCACGGCCGAACACGAGGCGTTCTGGGCCCTGGCCAAACAGCAGCTCGGCGAGAGCGAAGGGACCAAAGCCCTGGTCAGGATTCTGCTGCTGCACCGCCATCAGCTGCACGCCGACGTGATCGCCGGCCTTCGTGCCGCGGTCGACCTGAGCAGTTGCAGTGAGGATGTGGTCGCCCTGGAAGCCCGCAAGGCTGCCCAGGCCGCCGGCCGGGCCCCCACCGTCACCGCCACCCCGGCACCGCCGGACCCCTTCGAGCCGCCCGGCCCGCAGCTGCCGCAGGTCAGCCACCTCAGCGCGCGTCGCCTGGCCGAGCCCCTGCCCGAAGACGCCCGCCCTCTGCCCCGCCTGGAGCAGTGGGACGAACTGCTCCACCTGCGCCGGAAGGATTCATCATGACTACCGCTCATCACGCGCTCACCGCCCAGGCGTCCGACGCCGCGATCGACACCGCCTGCCGCATGCTCCGGCTGCCCACCATGCGAGCCCAGGCCGCCGACACCATCGCTCGCGCCGAACGCGAGGGCCTCTCTTACGCCGGCTTTCTCGCCGAGCTGCTGATGGCCGAGTGCGAGGACCGTGACCGGCGCTGGGCCGAACGCCGCATCCGGGCCGCCCACTTCCCGCGCGAGAAGTCCCTGCGCGACTTCGACTACAGCGCCAACCCCAACGTCGACCCGGCCGTCATCCATAACCTGGCCACCTGCGACTGGATCACCAAGGGCTACCCGCTGTGTCTGATCGGGGACTCCGGCACCGGCAAGTCCCACCTGCTGATCGGCTTGGGCACCGCGGCCGCGATGGCGGGCTACCGCGTCCGCTACACCACTGCGGCCAGCCTGGTGAACGAACTCGTCGAGGCCGCCGACGACAAGCAACTCGGCAAGACCATCGCCCGCTACGGACGCGTCGACCTGCTCGAAATCGACGAGCTCGGCTACCTCGAACTGGACCGCCGCGGCGCCGAGATGCTCTTCCAGGTGCTGACCGAGCGGGAGGAGAAGAACAGCATCGCCATCGCCTCCAACGAGGCGTTCACGGGCTGGTCCAAGACGTTCACGGATCCGCGGCTCTGCGCGGCGATCGTGGACCGGCTCACCTTCAACGCCACCCTGATCGAGACCGGCACCGAGTCCTACCGCCTCGCCCGCACCAAAGCGAACCGGACCAGCAGGGCGAAATAGGCCGGTTCATGCGGCAGTGCGGGCATCTGGTGGTGCGAGGACGGCACGAGCCTCCCGGCTCAAGGCGCCGAGTCCGATCACGGCCTCGGCCACCTCCGATCCCATCTCCAGCTGGCGCCACAGCTCGTGCAGTGCCCCGGAGATGTCCCCGCTGCCCGTGAACCGCCGTTGCGCGATGTCCAGGTCGCGCAGCCAGCCGTCCAGATAGGGGTCGGCCGTCAGCCGGGATACGTACTCGTCGATCTGGGCGGCCAGATGTGCGCTCAGCCATGCCCCACCGGTCTCCAGCAGCCTGCTGCGCACGGTCGTGTTCAAAAACGACCAGTGCGCCGCCACTTCCGCCACTGCCGGCACGGCCTGGCTGCCCGGACGCACCGCGGCGCGGAACTCCTCCAGGGCGTGTTCCAGCGTCCCGTCCGTGAGCTGCTGCCGGAGCTCAGCAAGAGCACCGTCGTCCCGGTTCGGCTCCCAGCCATTGAGAGCTGCCTGCGCAGTCCGCTCCACAGCGAGCAGCCCGGAGGCCGCGTCGTCGAGACGAGCCGCAGGGCCGGGGACCAGCCGGGGCACGGACGCGGCGAAATCACCGGCCACCCGCATGGCCAGACGCCGCCCGGCACGGGCTTCCACCGCCTCGGCCTGCACCATGGCCACCCGGTTGAGGACCACCAGGGCCAGCGGGACACCGAACGCCGCGGCCGTCACGGACGAGAAGACATTGGTAAGGAACGCCTTGTCCGCCCAGAATCCCGCGTGATCTCCCCACCAGCCCAGGCCGAGCAGCACCGCGCCGACCGCCCACAGCGCCACGCACCCAACACGCAGCCCGCGCGGCGTCTCGTCCCAGATCCCCCGCACCCGCCCCGCCCCTCCCCGAACGGCTTGATCACCAGCACCCAGACGCTACACCGCCCACTTCGCCGTCAAGCCAGTGGTCCCAAATCAACCCGCTCTCCGGAGCCACCTCGCAACGCCTGATCTTCACCAATCATCCTATAAATGGGGCCAGTTGGGGTCGCCTCGGTGGGTCCGCTGAACGCCGCCCTAGCCACTCGGGGGTCTCCCAGGTGGTCGTCATCAGCCCAGGAGGGTTGGAAACCGCACGAGGGCGGCTGGAGCAGTCTCGCTCGGGTCGAGTCTTCATCAGCCCAGTAGGGTTCGAAACTAGGGACTGCGTTCCAGGCACACGGTCAGGTAGCGGGTCGTCACGAGCCCAAGAGGGTTCGAAACACGATGTCGATGCCCAGCGCCCGCTCGATGCCCGGGTCTTCATCAGCCCAAGAGGGTTTGAAACTAGTGCCGGAATACCGCGACGATCAGCCCGTCCTTGTCGTCATCAGCCCAGGAGGGCTCGAAACGTGAGCATCGTCCGGATCTGAAAGGCTGTCGGGGCCAGCCCAAGAGGTTCGAAACTGGCTCTGCAGAACGGATCGGATGCGCTCCAACTCGTCGTCATCAGCCCAGGAGGGTTCGAAACATGCGCAGGCAGCAGGTGTACAGGAGCAGTAGCAGCGTCGTCATCAGCCCAGGAGAGTTCGCAACATGGTCGAGATCATTGGCGGGCCACTGAGCAGCGAGGTCGGCATCAGCCCAGGAGGGTTCAAGACGTGGAGTGTTCGTGGCCAACGTCGTCCAGGAGCATGGTCTTTATCAGCCCAATAGGGTTCGGAACGCCTGCAGCTCGGCCAGCCCGTCCGTGGGCATGACGTGTCGTCATCAGCTCAAGAGAGTTCGGAACCTGATGTCCTTGCGGACCTGCGTATCTCCGATGCCGGTCGTCATCAGCCCAGAAGGGTTCGAAAGGTGAGCTGGCCGGGGTACGCACCGGTGCAGATCACGCGTCGTCGTTCAGCCCAGGAGGGTTCGTCGTCATCAGCCCAAGAGGGTTTGCAACGACTCCAGGAGGGCCAGCCCGTAGCCCTCAGAGCGGATCCTCATCAGCCCAGGAGGGATCGTAACCGGTGCCACACCGACGGGCCGGCATAGCCGCAGACGTCATCATCAGCCCAGGAGGGATCGAAACTAGTACGAGCGGCTGGTGAGCGCGTCTGGCGCACCGTCGTCGTCAGCACAGGAGGGTTCGCAACGCGAGGATCGTGGCCGCGGCCGTGCCCCAGGAACCGGTCGTCATCAGCCCAGGAGGGTTCGCAACACCGGTCCGGGGACCCATGCGAGGGAGAGGCCGTGCGGGGTCGTCATCAACCCAGGAGGGCTCGCAACTTGACGGGGATCTGGTCGAGCAGCGCGGCGCCCCATGTCGCCATAAGCCCAAGAGTGTTCGAAACTACACCCGTCGTACGGACGACCTGCGCTGGTGGGCGTCGTCATCAGCCCAGGAAGGTTCGAAACGCGTCCTTGTACAGGCGGGCGCCGGCGCGCAGGGCCGGTTGTCATCCGCCCAGGAGGGCTCGAAACCTGGGGAAGGCGTGGGTCACCGGGTTCCCGCTTCGTCTCTCGTCGTCAGCCTAAGAGATTCCGCAACGGCACCACGGGCAGGGCGATACATAGCACGGGATCCCCGGTTAGCGAAACCGGGGATCCGCCGCACTATTGGTGGTCCACCGCCATCCCTGCACGTCGCGTCGAAAGGCACCATCACAAGGACTCACAACTCCACACTCCGCTCGGGCCAACGCGCCAGCGAGCGATCCCTACGCCGCGGCGTAGCTGAGACGGAACAGGTCCTGGGCCCGCTCCAGGTCCCGCTCCGTACGCAGCTGCACCTCCAGGTCACCCGTGCCGTGGTGGCCGAGCCCCGTCACGTCCCGAGTGAAGCCGGGCACGATGTCGACCGCCTTCGGGTCGGCCTTGAGGTAGACGAGGAGCTTGGTCTGCTGCGGCGGGCAGACGCAGGCGAAGTTCCGCAGCCGCTGGTACGCCGCGTACTGCTTGCGCTGGACCCGGGTGATGCCGTCCCCGAGGCCGAGCAGCACCTCGTCGACCGCTTCGGCCAGCTCCGCCAGGGCTCCGCCCTGCCTACGGGCAGGCTTCGCCCCGGCCGCGCGCCGGCGGATCCGCCTTGCCGTGTCCGAATGCCCGGTGACGGAGGCCACGGTCTCAAGGCCGATGAGGTCGTTGCCGAAGTACCGGTAGCGGACCAGGTCGATCGAGCGCCGGTGCTCACGCACGGCGTGCGCGTCGTAGCGGGTGAAGTCGCCGGCGACACAGATCAGACGGGGTGCGCTCCACAGGATCTGGGACGCGGCCGACGCCCCGAATCGGTCGCGGACCAGGTTCCGGAAGGCGTCCTTGTGGGCCATGAGCCACGCCATGTAGTACAGGCCCTGGTTGATCACACCGGCATCCGTGCCGCGCTTGTACTCGACGACCACGGGTGCGAAATTCTCGTCGACTCCCAGTGAGTCAATCCGCCCGCCATCAACGCAGTCGATGACGTACTCGCTCGCCAGGAACCGCACGCCCAGCATTGTCTCCATGTGCGCCTCGATGAGGTCCTGCACATCCGCCTCGACCTCAGCAAGGCGCGGCATGACCTCGGTCACGCCTCTATTCGTCGTGTGGAACAGCTTCAGGCCTGACACCTTCCCCTCCTCGGCTCGGTGATCACCAACGCCGATGAGGTACAGGTTTGTTTCCGCGAGGGGCTTCGGAGTGTGAGATCCTACGTACGGCCCGGTCGGAGAACGCACGCGTCCCCCGGCCACCAGGGATCTACGATTCCCCCATGTGTCCCCCGCGCCCTGGGGGACAGCGCAAGGAAGCTGCGTTTTCGCAGGTCAGCCCCCGTAGCTCAGTGGATAGAGCACGTGCCTTCTAAGCGCCTGCTCCGTCGAAAGACGCCTACTGGTTCGGCGTCATCCCCGTCCTCGCCGAGTCCGCGAGCCACTACGGCATCCACGCCAACGAGATCGCCCGCGCCGGAGCCATCGGCCAGATCCTGCACATGATGGGCCCCACCTCCGCACCGCTGTGGGTCCCGCTCAGCCTCGTCAAGGCCGACCTCGGCGACTTCCACAAGACCGCCCTGAAGTGGGGAATCCCGTCTCGCTCACCTACATCCCGCCTTCGCGCTCCTCACGGGCGCCATCACGATCGCATTAGAAACGCGTGCCGGTGCGGGCAGGGCGAGGGGGCCTGCCCGCACGAACGCGCTCAGGCTCGGCCACTTCGCCGAATCCCGCGAGCGCTCACCGAACTGGGCCAACCAATGGGCGGACTGCAGCGGCAGGTCCACATGAATCCACATGAAGGGGGTCCGGAACTCAGTACGGCCTCGGCACTCTTATGCGTGCCACTTACCGGCTGCTGCGGTGCGCACGACGTAGTCCTCGAACGGCGCGGGTTTTCGGCCGAGGACGCGCCGGACGTCGTCGGTGGTCTGGCGGCCGATCTCGTGTTCGCCGAGAAGGACGAACATCCCCGAGACGTACTCCGCGACCTCGCGAGACAGCCCGCCGTCCACGAGCATGTCGGCGTACTGCTCGGGTGCGACCTGCCGGTAGGCGATCGGCCGGTCCGACGCCGCGGCGATCAACGCCGTCGCCTCGGCGAAGGTCAGGCAACGCGGCCCGGTCAGTTCGTAGGTCTGTCCTTCATGGCCCGGCTTCGTCAGCACCTCGGCCACGACCGCCGCCACGTCCTCGATGTCGATGAACGGCTCAAGGACCTCGTCTCCGGCCGGCAGGGCGAGTTCGCCGCCGAGCAGAGGTTCGGCGAAGACGTCCTCGTCGAAGTTCTGGGCGAAGTTCGACGGCCGCACAATGGTCCAGTCCAGAGACGACTGGCGCACCACCCGCTCGGCGTCCTGCACCTCCTGGCCGAACGCGGAATCCTCCCAGGCATCGGCCGCGCGAGCCGACAGCAGGACAAGACGCCGCAGCCCGAGGGCCTGAGCCCGCTCGACGAACTTGCCCATGGGCCCGGGAGCGGGCGGCGCGACGACGTAGGCGGCGGTCGCGCCGGTGAGTACGGCGTCCCATCCGTCCGGGTCCGCCCAGTCGAAGCGAATGGCGCTTGAGCGCGACACCGGACGTACACGTTCACCGAGGAGCCTCAGGCGCGCGCTTACTCGGCGACCAGTCTTCCCGGTCGCGCCGACCACTACGATCATGTTTTCACTCATGAACCCATTCAAACGCCCACTTCTGGACGCATCCATAGCCACAAAGCCAGTAGACCTTTGCGTTCGTCTAAGCTCAGGGGCATGGATGCGTTCGGTGACCTTCTTCGTGGTGTGCGTTCCCATGGTTCGGTCTTCGGCTACTCGACGCTCTCCGCTCCGTGGTCTGTCGATTTCGTCGAGGGGGCCCCACTGACGTTGTGCGTGATCGTCGACGGCGGCGGATGGATCGTGCGGGAGGGGCAGGAGCCGCTGCGGGTCGCGTTCGGTGACTGTGTCGTCGTCCGCGGGCCCGAGCCCTTTTCCTTCCGTGACGCGAAGGACACCACCGCGGCAATGGTCACCGGCGCCTACCCGGTGCACGGAGAGATCGGCGACCGGCTGATGGAGGCACTGCCACCCGTGCTGCGGGTCCCCGTCGACGCCGATGAGGATGCCGCCGCGGTGGCACGCTTCCTCGCCTCCGAGGTGGCCGCCGACCGGCCAGGGCAGCAGATCGTTCTCGACCGGCTCCTCGACTGGCTGCTCGTCTGCACCCTGCGCGCCTGGTTCGACGACCAGCGTGAATCAGCACCCCCGTGGTATTCGGCCCAGCACGACCCGGTCGTCGGCCCGGTACTGCGGCTCGTCCACTCCGAGATCGGCGCCCCCTGGACCGTCGCCGCGCTGGCTCGACGTGCTGGCGTGTCCCGCGCCACCCTCGCCAAACGGTTCACCGACCTGGTCGGCGAACCACCCCTGACCTACCTGACCCGGTGGCGCATGACAGTCGCCGCCGACCGCCTCGCCGACCAGCCCGACCTGAGCATCGCCGCCGTGGCACACGAGGTCGGCTACGCCGACGCGTTCGCCTTCAGCAACGCGTTCAAACGCGTGAAGGGGGTCAATCCCAGCACCTACCGCGCCCAGGCCCAACGGGTCGCGCGGTGAGCTGAGACCACACACCGACAGGGGCGGTGGGGCTACCCCTGGCTCGCCCGGCTCTTGCGGAGGAGCTCGGCGTAGATGGCGGCGAAGTCCGCGTCCGCTCCGGCCTCGTCACACGTGGAGCGCATCTGCCGCAGCGTCGCCTCAAGGACGCGCGCGTCGATTCCGGTCTCCTTCATGGAGGACGCGACACCTTCGATGCCCGCCAGGTAGACGCCGAGAGTGGCCTCCTCCGCAGTGAAGTCGTCGCGGGCGATCTTCTGCTGCGCCGTGGTCAGGAAGTCCGCGACCAGGGGGAACGCGTTGAGGAACCGGGGCAGTAGCGTGGCAGCCGGGAGGCCGTGGGACTCACCGTAGGCGGCCGCTTCCATCGCGGCGGCCAGGATGGGGGTGGTGAAGGCCAGCGCGGCCTCGCCCATGACATTGGCCAGCTCGACGGCCGTTCCGAGGTGGTCCGTCCCGCCCGCGAGGGGCTGGAGGATCTCACGGTGCGTCTCCCACGCCTCCTGGGACCCCGAGTAATGGATGACCGCGTCCGCGCTTCCGATCTGCGACGGGTAGCACAGCAGGACACCTTCGAGAAGCCGGCCCCCGCGCCCCACGACCTCGGCTTCGAACGCGACGGCCGCGGCGGCGCCACCGGTCGTGAAGTTGACGATGTCCTTGCCGTTCAGGGAGCCCGGCTCGGGCAGGAGCCCCACAGCGGTGTCGTAGCCGAGGACGGTGAGCACGGTCACCGGGCTGGCGGCGATGGCGGCCGCCGCGTAGGGCGCGCACTGTGCGCCCAGGGCTTCCAGCTCACCGGTCCTGCCAGGCGTGCGGTTCCAGACGGTGACACTGCGACCATCCGCGAGGAACTTCCTGGTGATGGCCGAACCCATCTTGCCCATACCCAGGACCGAGACATCCGTCATGGTCGTGATCTCCGTTCAGTCGGTGACGATGGATCTCAAGTGCCTTCGCCCGCTCACTTCTTGTGCGGGAACCTCGGCACCAGACACTTGGCGTCCCTCCGGCGCAGCGCGCCCCACCACAACCCGCCTCCGTACGCGAGGTTGTCGAGTTGCCGGGCCACGACCCATGAAGGGTGAACCGGGCGTCGCAACTCCGAGAGCTGGACCGCCGTGTCCACGACCAGTGCGCTGACGACGGCGCGCCGGGCCGAGGAGCTCACGCATGCCGCGGCGGCGGCCAACGGCCAGCTGTGGCGCACCAGCAGAGCGGCCTCCTGCCGGACGGCCCAGCCCGTGCCCCGCGCTGTCAGCCGCGCCGCGAGGTGGCCCTGCCCCGTGGTGTCGGACAGTGTCCGGCGCAGGCGTGCGTGCGTGGTGACCAGGCAGGCCGCCGCGAGCGGCCAGGACCAGCGGCGGCGCACCAGAAGCGCGGCGGCGCTCAGTGCGGCTACGGGCGGTACGACGGCGGGGGCGACGGTCGTGCCGTGCCGCGCGGCGAGGTCGGCGCCGCCGGTGCCGTACACGAACTTCCGGCCCAGCCACGCCCTGACCGTCGGACGCGCGTCGTGGAACGCGATCTCGGCCGGGTCGTAGCGGACGACGAGCCCCCGGTCGACGAGCCGCCAGACCAGGTCGACGTCCTCGCCGACGCGCAGCGCCGGGTCGAAGCAGTCGCCCAGGTGCTCGACGCGTCCGACGAGACACGCGCTCGGCAGCCAGCCGACCGCGGCGCCGGGCCGGACCGAGCACGGCCGGTGCCCGAGCGCGAGCGACGACGCCTGTTCGTCGTACCGCTCGAACCAACGCGGCCTGGTGGTACGGGACTTGCTGCGCACCAGGGGGCCCACCATGGCCACCGAGGGGTCCGTCAGGTGCCGTGCCAGCCGCCGCAGTGTGCGGGCGGTGACCTCGACGTCGGAGTCCACGAAGGCGACGAGTGGCGTAGCCACCGCACGCAGTCCCGCGTTGCGTGCCCCGGCCGGTCCCGCGTTGTCCGCCAGGGTCACGAGCCTGGCTCCGTGCCGTGCCGCCACGCGCGCCACCGCACCGGGGTCCTCCGAGGCGTCGTCCACCACCACGCAGGTGAGCGGGCTCAGGGCTCCGAGTGCCCGGTCCAGCTGCTCGGGCCGGTCACGCACCGGGATGACGACGGTCAGGTCCGCGGCAGGTGGCACTGTGCTGTCGAACACAGGGTCGGCGATGTTGGCGTCGAGCAGTCGCCGGGCGAGTGTCCCGCTCACGGCGTCACGTACCCGCAGCAGGTCGCCGTCGAGTGCCGCGATCGCGCAGTCGCTGAGCCGGACCAGCCGCAGCGGCGAACCTCCCACGAGCGTCCGGCCTCGCTCGCGGCGCAGCACGTCACGGCGCACGCGGACAGTGAAGCCGTCGGGGAGCACGCGCCGGGCCGTGGTCACAGCGGGTACCCGCCGTCCGCGTGCACGACACCACCGTTGAGGACCACCCCGGCGGGAGAGCAGCAGAAGGCGACGCAGGCGGCCATCTCGTCCGCGGTGATGGGCCGCCGGATGGCCTGATGGGCGACGAGATCCGCCACGTCCGCGTCGTCGTACAGCTCTGCCGTGCGGCGGAGCATGGCGGTGTCGGTCGAGCCCGGGGAGACGGCGACGGCGGAGATCCCGGTGCCCACGAGGTCGGCGGCGAGTCCGCGGACCATGCCCACGACCGCGTGTTTGGCGGCGTTGTAGGCAGCGAGGTGGAACATGCCGTGGCTGCCCGCAGCCGAGGCCACCGCGACGAACCGGCAGCCGCCCGGATCCGGACCGGCCAGCATGCGCGGGACCGCCACCACGGCGGTGTTCCACACGCCTTTGGCGTCGATGTCCCACAGCAGGTCCAGTTCGTCCTCGGCCGTCTCCCAGAGGGGAGAGCCGCCGGCGACGACACCGGCGGCGGCCACGGCCGCGTCGAGCCGCCCCCAGCGGGCGACGGCCGTGTCGGCCGCCGCCTTCAGGGCGGCGCGGTCGCGGACGTCCGCCACCCGGGTCACGACGTGCTCGTAGGGCGCGGCGACCGACTTCAGGTCGTCCTCGGTGGGCATGGGATACGGCACCGCCGCGGGCCCGGCACACCAGTCGAGGGCCAGCACGGCACAGCCGTCCTCGGCGAGGCGGCGGACCACTGCCGCGCCTATCCCGCGGGCCGCGCCGGTGACCAGAGCCACCCTCATCCGACCGCACCTCCACTCCCGGCACCGGCGAGGGCGGGGAGAACTGCTCGTACGCGTCCGGCGACGTCCTGCGCCATCTCCTCCAGCAGGTGCCGTCCCTCCTTGGCCGAGGCACCGGCCGGGTCACCGAGGACACCATTGGCCGAGACCGCGCCCATGCCTCCGGCGAGCAGATGAGGCATGAGCTCCTCGAGCGGCGCGGTGTTGCCCGCCCCGGCGAGGTCGAGGCGCACCGAGCGGGGGATCAGGTGAAGCATGAGGGAGGTCTCGGTCCGGCCCGCGTGCGGGTCCGCCTGCCGTGTCGCGCAGGGCAGCCACATGGCGTCGTGGCCTTCAGCGACGAGCTGTCGGATCGCCCCGTCGAGAGCCCGCAGGTTGCCGCCGTGGGCGTTGACGAAGACCACGCGTGCCGCCCATGTCCTGAGCGACCGGGCGAGTTCGAGGATGACCGTCCTGAGCGCCTCGGTTCCGATCGAGCTGGTTCCGGCGAACTGCTGGTGCTCTCCGCTGGCGGCGTAGGAGACCGGCGGTCCGACGAGCACGTCGTCACGGCCGAGGAGGTCCGCGGCGCGGTGCGCGACGGCGTCGGCGATGACGGTGTCGGTGTTCAGCGGCAGGTGGGGTCCGTGCTGTTCGATCGAGCCGACCGGGACCAGGACGGTCGCCGCCCGCGGGAGGGCGAACGTGGTGGCGTTCGCGAGTGAGCGGCTCACCGGGACGTGCCGCTCGTACCGAGTGCGCGGTCGAATCCGTCCGGCACTACGAGCAGTTCCGGGCTCAGCTCTCCGATCGAGGCCACGCCCATGCCGAGCAGGGCGGAGTCGATGCCGCCGCGCAGGATGTCGAGGACGTTCTCGACGCCGGCCTGGCCGTTGGCCGCGAGTCCCCACAGGTACGCCCGGCCGATCATCACCGCTCTCGCGCCGAGCGCGAGGGCCTTGACCACGTCGGATCCGCGGCGGATGCCCCCGTCCATGACGACCTCGATCTGGTCGCCGACGGCCTCGGCGACGGGCCGGACCATGCGGATGGCCGCCGGTGTGCCGTCGAGGTTGTTGCCGCCGTGGTTGGAGACCGAGATGGCGTCGACGCCGGCGTCGACCGAGCGGAGCGCGTCGTCGACGCGGCTGACGCCTTTGAGCATGAACGGCTTGCCGCTGATCTGGTTCCACTGCTGCCGCATCCAGGCGACGTCGTCCCAGCTTGGAGGTGGGGTGGTCATCCACTCGTAGTAGGCGCCGAAGAACGTCGGCGCGTCCCCTCCGGGCGGGGCGAGGTTGGGGGCGGTGAGGTCGGGGATCCGCCCGCTCCTGCCGAACTCCCACAGCCAGCGCGGCCTGGTGACGACCTTGGGGGCCATCCGCACCATGGTTTTGAGGTCGACCTTCTCCGGGATCTCCGGGCTGCCCCAGTCGCGGCCCATGGAGAAGGACCAGTCGAGGGTGGCGATCAGCCCGGCCGCACCGGCGTCCGCCGCGCGCTGCATACGCTGGGTCATGACGTCGCGGTCGCCGGTCCAGTACATCTGGAAGAACGTCGGGGCGCCGGTGGCGGTGACCTCCTCCACCGGGCGGCTGGCGAAGTTCGACAGTCCCATGACGGTGCCGCGGGCCGCTGCGGCTCGAGCCACGGCGACCTCGCCGTCGGGGTGGACGGCCTGGACTCCGGTCGGGCTGATGAGCACGGGCAGGGAGATCTCCTGGCCCATGACCGAGCTTTCCATCGTCCGCTTCGCGTTCTGCCCGGCCACCACGGGCGCGAGGCCGATCTCGGCGAAGGCGGCCTGGTTGTCGGTGACGCTCTGGCCGCGCTCGGAGCCGGCGGCCAGTGCGCCGTACACCGGCGCGGGAAGTCGCTTGCGGGCCCGCCGCTGGGCGACCGCGACGGATTCGAACCAGGGGTTCTGCTTCCACGGGTTCTCGATCTTCGGGAGCCGGGCGCGCTGGGGCATGGGGCGTTCCTTGTGTGTCAGTGGCCGGGGTCGGCAGGGGCGAAGCCCGCGAGCGGGCTCTGCGCGCAGGCCGACACGGGCGGCGTGCCGGGCAGGGTGAGCGCGTCGGGACGGGGGCCGAGGGTCAGCATCACCGGCTGGTTGCGGGTGGGCGCCGCCCTGGAGTGGTCCTGGCTGGGTGCCGGGACGGTCCGCGCCGGATCGGCGAGGGCGCTCTCGCCGTAGCCCTGGACGCATTCGGGGTCCGGTCCGTCGAGCGGCAGGCCGGTGAAGAACTTCGCGGCCATGCATCCACCGCGGCAGCCGTCGTAGAACCGGCACGACGCGCAGGCGCCGCCGGTCTGCGGCGAGCGGAGTTCACGGAAGAGCGCCGAGGTCTGCCAGACGCGCTGGAACCCGCCGTCGTGGAGCACGTTGCCCGCCAGGAACTGCTCGTGGATGGCGAAGGGGCAGGCGTAGACGTCGCCGACCGGGTCGATCAGGCACACCACACGTCCGGCCCCGCACAGGTTGAGGCCCGGCAGGGACTGCCCGAACGCCGCGAGGTGGAAGAACGAATCGCCCGTCAGCACGTCCTCCCCGTGGGCCATCAGCCAGTCGTAGAGCTCGCGTTGCTGTTCGGGGCGGGGATGGAGTTCGTCCCACACGTCGGCGCCGCGGCCGGAGGGGCGCAGGCGGGTCAGGCGCAGGGTGGCGCCGAAGCGGTCGGCCACCGCCTTGAACTCGTCGAGCTGGCCGATGTTCTGCCGGGTGCAGACGACGGAGATCTTGGCGTCGCGGAAGCCGGCGTCCGCCAGGTTCCGCAGGGCGGTCAGAGCCGTGTCGTAGGAGCCGGGGCCGCGTACGTAGTCGTTCACCTCGGCTGTCGCACCGTCCAGGGAGATCTGTACGTCGACGTAGTCGGTGCCGGCCAGGAAGCGCGCGCGCTCGGGCGTGAGGCGGACGCCGTTGGTGGAGAACTTCACGCCGACCTGGTGGTCCACCGCGTACTCCAGCAGGTGCCAGAAGTCCGGGCGTATGGTCGGCTCACCGCCCCCGATGTTGACGTAGAAGACCTGCATGCGCCGCAGTTCGTCGATGACGGCCTCGCACTGCGCGGTGGTCAGTTCGCGCGGGTCCCGGCGGCCACTGCTGGAGAGGCAGTGCGCGCACTCCAGGTTGCAGGCATAGGTGAGTTCCCAGGTCAGGCAGATCGGCGCGTCCAGACCCAGCTCGAACTGTTGGACGAGTGAAGCGCGGGCAGGCGGCTGCGGCCGCTCAGGCGCGGTGGTCATGCGGTCCCCTTTCCCGGGCTTTCACGAGCTTTCATGAGCTTTCCTCGGGCGGATCACGTCGGTGGCGGCCAGGGCGCGCAGCGCCGCGGCGTACGCCGTGTGCTGGGAGGCCGGGACACCGGCCGCGCCCAGTGCCGAACGCACGTCCGGGTGCGTGTCGAGCGCCCGGACGACCCGCACGAGCTCCGGCCGCTTCAGAAACGTCAGCTTGCGGTTGCCGAAGTGGTAGGCCAGCGCTCCGAACGGTTCCGGCCGCAACGCCACCGACGGCGACAGGTTCCACGGCTCTCCCAGCAGCGGGTCCATCAGTAGACGCCGCACATGCCGTCGATGGAGACCTCCTCGATGAGGTCGTCGCTGGTCAGCTCGGCGGCTGACGCGTCCTCAAGGACGGGGGCCGGCTCGGTCCTGTCGTCGTCGTTGCTCATGTTCCTGCCTTTCGTCGGTCGTTCGGTGCCGCTTGCTTCTCAGCCCTCGGCGGGTGGGATGACGGCCTGCATGTTCGTGCGCGGGAGCACGGAGTGGCCCGCGTCGACGAAGAAGTGCTGACCGGTCACGTTCGAGGCGAGCTCCGAGTTGAGGAAGAGGGCCACCCGGGCCGCCGCGTCCGGCTCCTGCATGGGCATCGGCAGGGCGTTGAAGTAGTAGCCGGCCTGACGCATGTGCTCCAGGGTGCCGCCCTCGTGACCGGCGTACAGGTCGAGCATCCCCTGCCACGACGTCATCGCCGAGTTGATGAACCCCGGCTTCATGGCGTTGCAGCGGATTCCGTACGGGGCCACCTCCAGGGCGATGGACTTCATCAGCCCGACGACGCCCGCCTTGGCGGTCGAGTAGTGGGCGATCAGGCCGTCCGGGTCGTCGGCGTTGGACGAGGAGGTCAGGACGATGGACCCGGCGCGGCGCTCGATCATGTGCGGCATGACCGCCTTGGCCGTCCGCCATACACCGGTGAGGTTGACGTCGATCATGTCCTGCCACATCTGCTCGGACATCGTCCAGACGCCGTCCGCGCTCAGGATGCCCGCGTTGGCGATCACGGCGTCGATCTTCCCGAACTCCGCGATACCCCGGGTGACGGCGTCGTCGAGAGACTGCTGCGACCGGACGTCCGCGACGGCGCCGACGGCCTTGCGGCCCAGCCCTTCCACGAGCCGGACGGTCTCGTCCAGCTCCTCCTTCTTGCCCAGCCCGTAGGGGACGGTGTCGATGTCGGCGCAGATGTCGCTCACCACGACGTCGGCTCCCTCGCGGGCCGAGGCAAGGGCGTGAGCGCGCCCCTGGCCGCGTGCCGCGCCGGTGACGAAGACGACCTTGCCGTCCAAGAGTCCCATGAGCACCCCTTGTTGCCGTTGCCGTTGCCGTTGCCGTTGCCGTTGCCGTTTTGCCGTTGTCGTTGCTGTCGCCGTTGCGGCGGGGGAGTGTTCTCCGCTGCCACCAGCCGTGCTCCGGCACGCACACCGGAGCACGGGCCGACGGCTACCGAGCGGCGAGCAACCTCTTCACGCGCTCGGTCACGGCCGGGACCACCTCAGTGCCCAGCAGCTCCAGGTGGCGGCGGTACGCCTCGGGCTCGTCGTGGAAGTCGAAGTTGTAGAGGAGCAGGCTGCCGTACCCGCCGGAGCTCTCCTGCTCGGCGACCAGCTTGTCCGCGACGGTCGAGGGCGAACCGACGATCCACGAGTGCGCCAACAGCTCGACCGTGACGTCCTCGGCCTTCAGCCCCGGGAACATGTGCAGGATGGCCTTCAGGTTCTGCGGGATGACCCATTCCTCGTACATCCGGCGGCGCGGACCGGACAGGGCCAGCTCCCTCGCCTCCTCGTCGGTGTCGGCGACGATCACGTCCCGCACCACACGCCACTTCCGCCGGTCGGGGGTCAGCCCGGCGCTCGCGGCTCCTTCGGAGTAGGCCGACCAGTGACTGGCCAGGTACTCGTCGCTGAACGCGATGGACATCGGGATGTCGCCACGGGTACCGGCGTCGCGGATCGTCGAGGACGCCGGCGAGAAGCCGGCCAGCGCGATCTCGGGGCCGCCGTCCTGGTAGGGCCGCCAGTGGCCGCCGAGGCTCAGCTCCCCGAGCGCCGGGATGTCGACCTGGAAGTACTTGCCCTTGACGGTCAGTGCCTCGCCCTTGGTGGCCCAGATCTTCCGGATGAGCTCTTGGCCCTCCGCGAGCATCTCGTGGTTCTGGGCAAGCAGTTCGGTGCCGAACAGCTGCGCGTCGGTGGGGAAGGCACCGGCGCCGAAGCCGACCATGAGCCTCCCGCGCGTCATGTGGTCGAGCTGCATCAGCCGGTGCGCCAGCGCGACGGGGTTGTGGTACGGCAACAGGTTCGCGGCCGTGCCGAGCCGCAGCCTGGTCGTCTCCCTGGCCACCGCGGCGATCTGGAGCTCGGGGGCGCACCAGCGCTCGTACCCCACAGTGAAGTGCTCGGAGAACCACGCCTCGTGGAAGCCGTACTCCTCCCCCCACTGCGCTACCTGCAGGTCCCAATCGAACCCGTCGGCCGGCGGAGTCTCCGGGAACTGGTACGCGTAGAACAGCCCGATTTCCATGGGCACTCTCCTCATGATCCGTGGTGCTGGCAGGACGGCATGACCGTCGAGTCGGCGGGGCCGATGGAACCGGTCAGACGTGGGGCGAGGAAGACCGTGGCACCCCGCGGTCTACAGCGGGTCGCCGTAGAACGTGCCGCAGCGGACCGCGCCCTGGTGACGAGGCCGATCACGTCGGCACACCCGGCCACCGCGACGACAGGGCGGCTTCCGCCGATCGCCTTGCCGTCCGTCGCCAGGCCCTGGACGACGCCGAATCCTCCGATGGGGGACACACCGTCGCCGACGCTCCGGCCGACCCGCTCCCGGAGCGCCCTGGAGTTGCTCCAACGTGGCTGCACAGAAGGGTCCTTTCCTCAGTGACCGGCCACGGCGCCGGAGAGCGGCGTCCATGACGGGCCGACGGCCTGTCGGACGATCCCGGCGTCGTTCTGCGTGATCTCGCCGATGCTCCGGTTCGCTGCCTGGCGCCGCCTGCTCCGGGCTCCACCTTCGGACAGCGCGACGGCGAGGGCATTGGCAGAGCGCGCCACGCGATCCGCGCTCCGTGACAGCCCGGAGGGCGAGTCGGGCATCACACCCGACGGTGGACAGGCCAAGGCGAACGGCGCGGCGTACACGCCCTCCGGCCCGCACCATGAATCGACCGGCGTCGGCGTAGCCCCGACGCATGGTGATGGACCGCGACCGCACCCTGTCGGCGGTCGCGATGTCATCCCGAGGAGCCCGGTCCGGGCGCCGAGGTCATGTCCCGCCTCGTGGTGTAGGCGACCTTGCTCGACGCGTTCCGGTAAGCCGCGCGCCGGCCACTCCGCGGGGACACGGCTTCAGGCACCGCGCCCTGCATTCCGGGTAGTTGATCGGCTACACCACCTGGCGGACGCCATAGGCGCCGACAACGCACCATCGCCCCTAAGGACTCACCGGGGGCGCAGTGCGGGTGCCGGCCGGCGGCGGTCTTCCGAAGCCGCCGACCGCCCCGGCCGGTGGCGCTGTCCGCATACGGCCTGGCACCCGAGCGCAATGGGCTGTTGCCGCGACCTGACATGGTCAGGTTGGCGGACCGTCCGGTACGTATGACCACCAGGAAGTGCGCGCCCGGGGCGCGGGGGCGAGAGAAGGCGGCGTGGCGTCCGCGTGTTGCGCCTGGGCGTCGGCATGCGAGCCCGGCGCGTGGCGCACTCTCGTCGGCGTCGAGGGCAGCGGCCGCGGCGGCCGGGTGCTCGAAGTACACACCGTTTTCCGGACGTTTCCACAGGCCCGGAGGCCGTCTCGGCACTGACCGAACAGATCTCCGGACTCACGACTGCGAACCGACACCTGCGACTCGACGAGCGGGGACGACGAAGGGAACGGCCATGGGCCTGTTGGACGGCAAGGTCGCGCTGATCACCGGCGGAGCGCGGGGGCAAGGGCGAGCACACGCGGTGGTGTCGGCACGCGAGGGCGCGGACGTCATCGTGGTGGACATCGACGCACAGATCGCGTCGGTGCCGTACGAGCTGGGCACCAGGGACCAGCTGGCCGAGACGGTGCGGATGGTGGAGAAGCTGGGCCGGCGCGCGATCGGCGTGGTCGCCGACGTGCGCTCGCAGCGGGACCTCGACGATGCCGTCGCCCAGGGGATCGCGGAGTTCGGCAAGATCGACATCCTGATCGCCAACGCAGGCATCATCAGCCTCGGGCCGGTGCACGAACTGACCGACGAGCAGTGGCAGGACACTCTCGACGTGAACCTGACCGGCGTCTGGCGGTCGGTCAAGGCGGTACTGCCGCACATGATCGAGCGGCGCGGTGGATCGATCGTGATGACCTCCTCCATCAACGGCGAGGAACCGGCGGAGGAGCACGGCCACTACACCGCGTCCAAGCACGGTGTGCTCGGCCTGATGAAGACCGTCGCGCTGGAGGGCGCCCGGCATGGCATCCGGTGCAACGCCATCAAGCCCGGCGCGGTCTGGACCGCCATGGTCGAATTCCAGGAACTCCTCGACAAGTTCGCCGGCCAGGAGGGAGCCGGCACGCCCGACATGCTGGAGCCGGCGGGCTACCACTACCACGCCCTCCCCCAGACGCTCATGGACCCCGAGGTGTGCGCACACACCGCGCTCTATCTCAACTCCGACCTCGCCTCCGTCGTCACCGGCGCCGCGATTCCGGTGGACGCCGGCCACCTGCTGCTCCCCGGTTTCAACCACGCCCCGACCCGGCCCGAATGACACACCACGCGAACAGCCGGGGCGCGCACGCCATCCTCCCCGAACCGACCACCCCGCACACCGGGGGCCGGGCCAGGCCACGGCGGTGACCCGCGCCGGTGTGCGGGACGCGTATTCCTCATGCGTGTCCTGACGCCGGAGGACGGGCCGCAGACGAACATCGTCTGTTCTCACAGCGGCGACGATTTCCGCCGGTACCGCTGTGGGCCGTCGGGACTCGGGATCGACGTAGACATGGTCGAAGCGCCCGAGAACGTAGGGCTCGCTCCCGCTTGTCTCCGCTACGACGTCCAGAGCGGCGAGCCTGGTGACGTCGCCACACCGTTCACTGAGCCAGCATGTCAGGATTCAGCCCGGTTCGCGGCCGATGCCCCCGGTCGCACGAACTGCCGCACAGCCCGACCGGACGCCAGCTCGTCGAAAGCACCGTTGATCTCGTCCAGCGGAAGAACGGAGGAGACCAGGCGGTCCACCGGCAGGCGTCCGGCCTTCCACAAGACGATCATGGCGGGGATGTCGACGGCCGGTTGCGCCGTCCCCATGGACGACCCCAGCAACCGCCGGTTCTCCGCCACGATGCTCAGTGCGGGAAGTTGAAGGACCGCAGCCGGGTGGGGAAGTCCGACCGAGACGGTGCCGCCTCCGCGGCCGGTAATCGCGTAAGCACTCTCGAAAACCACGGCCGAACCCACCGCCTCGAATGCCCAGTCGAATCGATCGGGGGCTATCTCGTTCATCAGCGTATCGAGGTCCTCCGGAGCGCAGGCGTGCGTCGCGCCGACCGCTGGGGCGAGCTGTCGCTTGGGCTCGACCGGATCGACGGCCACCACGGGCCACGCGCCCGCTGCGGCGGCCGACATCAGTGAGGCCAGTCCGACGCCCCCGAGCTCCCGGGACGACGACCGACTCTCCGGGACGCACGCCCGCGGTGCGGGTCACCGCGCCGTAGCCCGTCAGCATCGCGCAACCGAAGAGTGCGGCCGTCTCGAACGGAACATCCGGATCGATGACCACCAACGACGAGCGGTCGACCACCGCGTGCGTCGCGAACGCCGAGACACCGAGGTGATGGCGGAGCACCTGCACACCATCACGAAGCCGGGAGCCGCCGCCCACGAGATCACCGGCCGAGTTGGCGGCCGCGGCCGTGGTGCACAGCGCCGGTCGGCCCGACCCGCAGAACTTGCAGCTTCCACAACTCGGCACATGGACGAGCACCACACGCGAGCCGGCCTGGACGTCACGAACACCATCGCCGACGCGCTCGACGACGCCGGCCGCCTTACGACCGAGCAGCATCGGCAGGGGGCGGGGCCGGGGTCCGCGAGTTCGACGGATACGACCTCCAGGGGACGCACGTCCCGGTAGGGAGGTGCGGCTGGGGCAGCGCGCAGTACCGCGCCCCTGATCATCATGTGACTGTGGCCTTCCCGCCGGGGTCGGACGTGGGCGGACTGGAATCCGGCTCCGGTGCCGGTCAGGCGAGCAGACTGCCGTCGACCGGGAAGACACCGCCGGTGGAGTACGACGCCAGGTCGGAGGCGAGGAAGACGACCATCTTCGAGACGTCCCCGGGTTCGGCTATGCGGCTGGTGGGCTGGGCCTGGAGCCACTGGTCGAAGTCGAACCACTCGTTCTGCTTGAAGTGCTCCATCTCCTTGGCGAACATCGCGGTGTTCACCACCGAGGGGGCCACCGCGTTGGCGCGGATGCCGTCACCTGCGTAGGTCAGAGCGACGGAGCGGGTGACACTTCCACTCCTCGTCGGTCGTCGACTCGACGTCGGACAGTTCACAGACACCGGCGTTGTTGACGAGGACGTCGATCCGGCCGTACCGCTTCAGAACGTCGGCGACGGCCTTCTCCCAGTCCGAGGTCTCGCGTACGTCGAGTCGCGGGTAGCTCGCGTCGGCGCCGGTCCCGCGGAGCTCCTCGGGGACGCCCTTGCCGAGGTCGTCGAGGATGTCGGTGAGGACGACACAGGCTCCCTCACGGGCGACGTGCCGGGCGTGCGCGGCACCTCGGCCACGAGCGGCACCGGTGACGAGGGCGATCTTGTCCTTGAGCAGCATGGTTCAGACTCTCTTCTTCGTGGCGGGAATCGGAGCGTCGGCATAGGCGGGGTGGGGCTGGCCCCCCAGGTGGCGGATGCCGCGGAAACGGCTGCCGTAGAAGACCATCGGGTCGTCGGCTTCGTGCTCCACACACAGGTCGAGGATCCGCATGACGGCGATGATGTGATCACCCGCGTCGTACGAGGCGTCGATTTCGCACTCGAACCAGGCGTGTGTGTCCTCGAGTACGACCGCGCCGGAGGCGAGCGCCAGCATCCCGATCCCGGCGAACCGGTCGCCGTCCTTCGACGAGAGACGCTGCGCGTGCTCCCGCTGCTCGCGGCTGAGCACGCTGATCCCGATCGCACCGCACCGGCGCAGCCGCGGCCAGGTGTTCGAGCTCTGCTGGATACAGACGCTGAGCAGCGGTGGTTCGAGGGAGACCGGCATGAAGGCGGAGACCGCCATCCCGACGGGCTCCTCGCCGTCGAGGGCACATACCGCCACGACGCCCGTCGGGAACTTGCCGAAGGCATTCCGCAACGTCCTGCCGTCGAGCGACGCATGTTCCCGCATCTGGGTCCTCTCTCTTCTTCGTGGGGCCGGGAGCCTTCGGCGCCGTGTGACACCGAAGCCGGCCGGAGTTCATGGGGCTGTCGGTCGGCCGGTCAGGTCGGCCACGAGCGGCGCCACCTTGGAGCCGGTCAGCTCCCAGCTGCGGCGCCAGGACTTGGAACTGCTTCTGGCATGGGAGGCGCCGATGAGCATCCCAAAGCCTCCGACGTGCTCGTAGAGGTCGCGGATCTTCAGGGCCACGGTCTCCGGCGAGCCCACGATCGCGAAGTTGTCGATCAGCCACTCCGGCGTGACGTCGTCGGGGTTGGTGCTCGGGCCCGCCAGCAGCTCGACGATGCCGATCGACTTGAAGACCTCGATGTTGTAGGCGCCGATGGTGCCGAGCGAGCCGCCCAGAGCGAGCTCACGGGCCTCCTCGTCGGTGTCGGCGACGAACCAGTCGCGCGTGATGCGCCAGTCGGACCGTGACGGGGTGAAGCCGGCAGCCGTCGCCGCGGCGGCGTACGTCTCCCAGTGCATCGTGAGGAAGTCGGCGTGCACGGCCTGGCTGACCGGGTTGAAACCACGACGCCCGGCCTCCGCCAGCGTGGGCGAGTGCGGCTGCATGCCGGTCATGAGGCGCTCAGGGCCGCCGTCCTGCAGCGCCTTGAGGTGAGGGCCCGCGATGTGCTCGTCGTAGGCCGGCATGTCGACGTTCCAGTACTTGCCCTCGATCCGCCACGGGCCGGGCCTGTGGAAGATTTCGTCGATGATGTCGAGGGCCTCGGCCAGCATCTCCGGGTTGTTCTTGCCCGTGTCGAACAGCTGCGCGTCGCTCGGGTAGGCGCCCGGCGCGACGCCGGCGATGTAGCGCCCACCGGTCATGTGGTCGAGGAACAGCATGCGGTGCGCGAGAGCGACCGGGTTGTGGTACGGGAGCAGATGGCCGAGGGCACCGAGCTTGACGCGGCGGGTGACCTGCGACGCCGCGGCGATCATCAGGTCGGGGGCGGGGCTCGGCTCGGCACCGAGCGTGTGGTGCTCGGCGAAGTACACCTCGTCGAGGCCGTACTCGTCGGCCCAGGCGGCGGTCTGCACGCCCCAGTCGATGACCTCCTTGAGGGTCTCGTGCCCCGCCGCGTACTCCAGGGCGAACGGGACGTTGAACACCGCGAACTTCACGACAACCTCCACATGGAGACGGACTCGTAGGACGCCTCGAGGAAGGCTGGCGCCTGGCCGAGCCGGCGCGAGACGGCGACCGACTCGAAGCAGGGATTCGGTCTCCACCGGTGCTGAGCCCGCGCCGGGCAGTGCTGGGACATTCGGCGTTCCCTTCCTGCCCTGTCGACGGAGTCGATCACCGGCCGATCCCCCGGAGGCGAGGCCTGGCGGCCGCCTCCGGCCCCCCATCCACGCCACGGCGCAACACCCCATCGAGGGCGAGTACAGCGATCGTCCCCGCCGGGCCACGACTGCGGATTGGCTCAGGGAGCCAGTCGTTTGCGTGCCGGCGTCAGCTTCACTGGGCACGTCGCTGGATCCGGCAGGACTTCAGGGCGCCTGAGGCGGGCCCACGGTCAGGCCCGCGGCGACGCACGCCTCCTCGAAGGCGGTGATCGTCGCGTCGATCTGTTCCTCGCTGTGCGCCATCGACACGAACATCTCGCCACGGGAAATCATGAGCACTCCGCGCCGGACCAACTCCACGGTCAACCGGCCGAGGTCTTCCTCACTGCCCCGCCCCGTGGGCGAGATGCCGACGACCGATGCGACGCCGTGCGCCCGCAGCGGAACACCGAGCCGCTCGAACAGGTCGGCAAGGCCCCACCGCAGTCTCTGAGAGAGCCGCTCCAGACCCTCGTAGGCACCAGGCTCCGCCTGGGCCGCCATCGTCGCCTTCACCGCGGCGAGCGCAACGGGATTGCCGTTGTAAGTACCGGCGTGCACCACTCCGTCCATGACCTGGTCTATCAGCGCGGCGCGACCGAGCACGGCGCTCTGCGAGAAACCGTTCGCGATCGCCTTGCCCATCGCCCACAGGTCGGGAGTGACACCCCAGCGCTCCGACGCGCCCCCTCGGGCGACCCGGAAGCCGCTGACGACCTCGTCGAAGACGAGTACGACGCCGTGCTCGGCACAGGAGGCTCGCAGCGTCTGCAGGAACTCCGGATCAGGCTCCACGCCCCCGCCGCTGTTCAGAATGGGGTCGATGAGCACCGCCGCGATGTCCAGCGACTCCGCGCCCGCGAGTGTCAGCCGTACGGCCTCGGTATCGTTGAAGGGCAGGACGATCAGGTCCTCGATGGCTCGCGGGTTCTGGCCCCTCGTGTTCGGCGTGGCGCGCTCACCGGTGGTGTGGAAGGCGACACTCGCCAGCACCGTGTCGTGCCAGCCGTGGTAGGCGTGGACGAACTTCACGATCCGGTTCCGAGCGGTCCATGCGCGAGCCAGCCGCAGGGCGATCTGAACGGCTTCCGTCCCGGTGTTGCTCCACAGCAGCCGCTCGGCGCCTGGGACGGCGGCGAGGACCGCCTCAGCCGCTTCGTACTCGAGCACATGGCCTGTGCCAGGCATCTGCATCCGCGGCAGCACCTCCCTCACCGCGGCCAGCACGCCGGGATGCGAGTGCCCGAGCACCATCGGCCCCCACCCCCCGATGTAGTCGATGTACCCGCGCCCGTCGATGTCCCGCATCACGGCGCCTTCAGCCCGGTCCACGAAGATCGGGTACGGCTTCATGGCGGCGCGCAGCCCCGAACTCACACCGCCGCCGATGCTCTTCTTCGCTCGCTCCCACGCGGCGGCCGAACTCGGGGCGATGGTGCTGTCCGGATGAGTCGTCATGATTCGTTCCCCATTTTCCGGCCGAAGGTGATGGTGATCGAGCCGCTCACGACATGCGGTGGACGACGACCTTGCGGATCGTTTCCAGCGTCGTCCAGCGGCATGTGTCGCCGGGCGCGAGGACGCCGGCGTCGCCGGGCGCGAACTCGAGAACGCGGCCGTCGGGGAAGTCGACGCGCGCTCGCCCGCTGACGATCACAAAGGACTCGTTCCCCTGGACGCCCTCCAGGACGCCCGGGGTCATCTCCCAGATCGCGCCGGCCTCGCTGCCATCGTCCCGCTTCCACAAGAGGGCGGCGTTGATGTGGGTGCCGGGTGTGAGCCGCTCCGGGGCAGTCGGGTACGGCTGAAGGGCGATCTCCGCCGGATTGAAGCTGTTGCTCTCCACAAGGACTCCTCTACGACAGATCCGTCGGACGGGCTGGTGTCGGCGTCGACCGGTCGCACCCGCTGGGACACGGCCGTTCCGTCCCCGCGACCGGGGTCCGGCAGCGAGGGCCCACGTCCGCCCCCTCTGACTCTGCCCGCGCGGGTCCTTCGCTGGATTGCGGCCGGGCGCCAACGCATCGCACGCGAGTGCCAGTCGGCGTCACTCGCCGGCGAGTACCTTCGTCGACGCGTAGACGGCCGGGTCGAAGGTGGCGCACTCGTCCCGGAACCGGTGGGCGAAGTCGGGCCATGAGAGCGTGGCCCGGCCGTTGCGCGGGTCGAGGTACCAGCTGCTGCAGCCGCCTTGGAGCAGTACCGTCCCGGCCGCACGTCGATCGAGCTCGCGGCCGAACGCCTCCTCGGAGTCCTGGCTGACCTCCAGCGGCGGTCGACCGCTCGCCCGCCACCAGTCGAGGGCGCCCATGACATGGTCGACCTGGGTTTCGATCATGTAGATGAGGGAGTTGTGCCCGAGGCTCGTGCCCGGTCCGTTGAGCATGAAGAGGTTCGGGAACCCGGCCACGGCCACGGAGTCGTAGGCCTGCATGCCGTTGTCCCCCCAGTGCTCGGCGAGGTTCTGCCCGCGCCTTCCGACGATGCGGCGGGAGGACGGCAGGTCGTAGGTCTCGAAGCCGGTGGCGAAGACGAGTACGTCGAGTTCGTACTCGCTCCCCGCGGCGCTGACCGCCTTCGTGTCGTCGACGGCGGCGAGCGCCGAGGTCTCCAGGCGGACGTGCGGCCGCGTCATGGCCGGGTAGTAGACGTCGGAGGCGAGGATCCGCTTGCAGCCGATCTCGTAGTTGGGCGTGAGCTTCGCCCGCAGCTCCGGGTCAGGAACCTGGTTCTCCAGATGGCGGAGCGCCATGGCCCGTGCCTCCGCCAGGAAGGAGGGCAGCAGGCGCCTGGCCGCGAAGTTGTAGTCGCCTCCCCAGAACAGGACTTCCCGCATCTCGCGCACGGTCGTCTCGTCCCGGCGGAACAGCTGCTTGTCGGACTCGGAGAACGCCCGGTCCCGGCGCGGCCTGACATACGGCGCGCTCCGCTGGAACACGACGACCTCGGTGGCGACCTCGGCCAGCTCGGGGATGATCTGGAGTGCGGAGGCACCGGTACCGACGACGCCGACCCGTTTGCCGTCCAGCGGTGTCCCGTGGTCCCAGCGGGCGGAGTGGAACAGCGAGCCCCGGAAGGTGTCGAGCCCCGGCACATCGGGGAACTTGACGTCGGTCAGGTGGCCGGTCGCGGAGACGAGGATCTCACTGACGAAGTCGCCGTTCGACGTGTGCACGAACCAGCGCCCGGTCTCCGCGTCCCACTTCGCCTCAAGCATGTCCGCGCCGAGGACCAGGTGCGGCTCGATGCCTTCCTCGCGAGCGGCATCGCGCAGATAGTCCCAGATCTCGCCGCCGGGCGAGTACATCCGCGACCACTCGGTGTTGATGCGGAACGAGTACGAGTACAGGGGCGACGGCACGTCGCAGGCGACGCCCGGGTAGGTGTTGTCCCGCCACGACCCGCCGACGTCGTCCGCGCGCTCGATGACGGCGAAGGACTCGTGGCCCTGGCGCCGCAGCTGGATGCCCATGCCAAGGCCGGAGAAGCCGGCACCGACGATCAGGATCTCGACCTCGCGCGGAGCCTGTGGCTGGTGGGTTGACGAATCGGACACGTGGTCTCCTTTGACGTGTCGTCCAGAGAAGCTCAGTAGATGCTCGGCCGTGTGCGGCGCGTCAGGGCCGGCGCGCGGGCAGGACGGATCCGGCGGGGTGACGGTCGGGCGCCGCGTTGAACGTGGAGAGAAGGTGCACCAGCTCCGACGCGCGCTCGACGACCATGGCGTGACCGGAGGTCACCTCGGTGTACCGCGCGCCCTTGATCGCACCGAAGAGCGCTTTCGCCTGCCGTCGGGGCGTCATCTGGTCGTCGGTCCCCGCGACGATCAGGGTGGGGCACTCGACACGCGGCGCCAGGCCGGTGAGATCGACCGTCCGGTTCATTTCCATCTGCGCACGGGTGGCGTCGCTGGTGGCGACGCCGGCGACGATGCGCTCGATCTCGGCCGAAGTCCGCAGGCGCAGAAAGACATCGCTGAAGGCGCAGTAGGTCATGTACCGGCCGAGAGTGTCGAAGTCTCCTGTCTTGTGCAGCGCGAGCCAGACCTCGTTGCGGAGCAGCTGGCCCGGCGTGGTCTTCATCCAGCCGGCCATCAGGACGAGCTTGTCGACGAACTCCGGACGGGTGGCGGCGACGGTGGTCGCGACGACCGCGCCGAGCGAGTACCCGGCCAGGGCGACCCCGCGTCCCGGCAGCACCTGCTCGACGACCGCGGCGACCTGCTCCGCGTAGCGAGCCGGGCCCTCCTCGGGAAGTGCGCCGGCGGGAGTGTCGAGGTCGATCGCGATCACGCGCTGCGCGGTGGCGAGCATCGGGAAGAGGAAGCGGAAGTGGAGAACTGTGGACCCGCCGGTGCCGTGCAGGAGGACGACCGGCATGCGGCCGGGGTGCTCCTCCAGCGAGTCGTAGTAGGTGACGCGGGAGGAGCCTACGTCCACAGTCCCCGTGCCCGGTCCTCCCAGGTTCGCGAGCAGGCTCTCGTCGGTCGACGTCATCCGTCCTCCCACCTCGTAGTTGAACGTCCGGTCCTACGACACCCGCAGTCGGCACGTCGGCCAAAGACCTCGCACGCCAGCCGATGGGATCTGTGTGCCAGATGCCCGCCGGCTCCCGGTCGGCGCGGTGGATCGGGGCGCTGTGGCGCTCCCTCCCCGACCACCTGTGGGCACGGCTGCGCGGTCCTGCGCATTCATATGGCTGCTGTCCCGAGGCATCTCCCGTGCGGCCCCCGGCAGGCCGGCAGCGATTGCCCCGCGACGCCGGGCGAGGGTGGCCAGATCGGACCTTCCGGCCACCGTGCGCTGTTGCCTCAGGCGTCGGCCTTCGGCTTCGCGGGGTGGCTCCGGCAGGTGGCGACGGACTCGCTCCGTGCGGAACGGATTCACCTTGCCGGATCCTCCCGTACCACACGGAGCGATGTCCGCGGGGTGCCACCGGTCAGGTGCCGCCGGTGCCCGGCTTCCGCGTGCCGCCGGCGAGCGGTGTCGCGTCCTCACCCGTGGCGGTGGCCCGTCCCTCGTCGGCGCCCGTCGCCGAGACCCGGCGCCGGGCCACCGCGAAGGCGGCCACCAGGACGAGGATGCCGAGCGGTACGACCCACGTCATGTCGTCCGCCGGCGGGGCGGGCGGGTTGATGACCCCGTTGACGTACAGGTAAGCCATGGCGAGGAAGCCGACGACCGAGCCGATCGCGGCCACCGGCGAGAACACCCGATCCCGGGCCATGAGCACCAGGGCACCGGCCGTGATCAGCAGGTACATCGGCACCCAGCAGTACACGATCGCCACCGCGACGGCACTGTAGGAGCTGAGGAAGTCACCGGCCGCCGCGTACGTCCCCATCAGGAACAGGTACGCCAGCACCAGCAGTGTCACGATCGCCGCCACCGGCGTCTGCCGGCGACTCATGGACTTCACCCAGGCCGGCATCATGCGGTCGACACCGAGCGTCGCGAGGTAGCGGGACCCGTAGTTGGCGAACGCGACCAGTGCGGCGAACGTCGCGATCGCCAGGATCAGGTCGGCGGCGCCGGAGAACCACGAGGGCAGACCCGCGAGCCCGGCGAGCGCGGACGCCGGGGAGGCACCGGCCGCAAGCGCGTCCGCCGTCGCCGCCATCCCGGGCACCTGCAAAAAGGTGGCCACCAGGTACAGCACACCGAGCACGACGGGTACCGACATGAGGGCCAGCGGGACGTTGCGCTTGGGGTCCCGCGTCTCCGCGGCGAGAGCGGTACAGCTCTCGAACCCGACGAGGAACGCGATGCCGGCGGCCATGCCCTGGAAGACGCTGCTCACCGGGAGGTCCGCGAGGCGCAGCTGCTCGCCGAGGTGCAGTCCGGTCGTGGTGGCGCTGTCGATCGTGATGAAGGCGACCACGGGCACCGTCACGATCGTGGCCCCCACGATCACCCACAGGGATGTGTCGAGGCCACGCGCGGCGATGAGGCCGACGATGACCAGGGTCAGCCCCAGGATCAGCGCCTGCATACCGAACCCGAACGCGTTCTGCACGCCCAGGGTGGTCAGGAAGCTGCCCAGGTAGATGCCGACGATGTTGGACGTGCCTCCGAGCTGCATGACGAACCCGAGGAGCAGCGCCGCCGCCACGATCACCTGGGCCCAGGGCCCGAAGACCTTGCCCACGTAGGAATAGAGGGAACCCGTCGCGACGTACCGACGGGCGAACACGGAGACACTCAGTCCCACGGCGATCACCGCGATCATGGACAGCATCGCCGCGGGCCAGGCGATGAAGCCGCCGTTCTGGAAGAAGAGCAGCGGCGCGGTCGACATGCCAACCGCCGGGATGAAGGAGGCCACCGCCAAGGAGACGAGCTGTGGCCGACCGAGACGGCCCCGGTCGAGCTCATCCGCCAGAGGTACGGAGCCGTCCCCGCTGTTGCTGGTGAGTGGCTCGGTCATGTCGTCGCCTCCTCAGCTCGGCAGTGCCGCCGCGCGGAGGGTGCGGGTGTCCGGACGGGTGGCTTCATGGAGAGCTCCTGGAGGTGGTCCGCGAATCGCGGTGAGACGGCGACAGCACCTGTGGCCGCCTTCGAGGGCATCGTGCGGAGAGAGGCGTGGAGGAGAGGGCGCTGGCTCGCCTGCTCGCTCTGGGAAAGGTGCGCAGGTGCCGGTCCGGGGGCCCGTGTGTCCGGGTGCGACCGCGGGCCCTGTCTTGGCTGGAATTGTGCGGACGGGCGAGTGCCGGGGATTGGCTCAGACTGCCAATCGATCGGGCGAGGGCGACGCGAGGCGCCCACTCCCGGCGGGCGTGCGGTACTCGGCTCTCGACCACCGACACGTCGGTGCCGTCATGCGCGGCGACCCCGGCCTGCGGGCGAGCCGGCGGGGACCGGCATCCGACGCGCACCCGGTGAGAGACGCGGGACCGCACGCCCCCCTGGGCACGGCAGCTTCTTCGGGACGGCGAGTGGAGCAGGCACTGCCAGGTGCGAGGCATAGCGTGGGACGGGGGCGGCGGGACAGGATCCTGGCGGCTGCGACGGGATGTGTGCCGTCGGCTCGCCTGAGGGGCCCGTTCCTGCCCTGGCTGCCTACGCGGTATGTCATTCCGGCTGGACCGGGGCGTGGTTGAAGCCAGGAAGCAGCAGGTGGCCGCCGTCCACCGGGATGGCGGCGCCGGTGACGACGGAGGCGAGGTCGAGCTGAGGTAGAGCGCGGTGTGCGCACACCTCGGGGTTCATCCTCATCTGGGGGGGAGGCCGTAGGGGTAGCCCGCCGGCTCCAGTATGTCGGGAGTGCCGGCTCCCTCCTGGCCGGCGAACTTGTCCAGGACTTCCTGAATTTCGGCCATGGCGGTCCATACCGTGCCGGGCCTGATGGCGTTGCACAGGATGCCGTACCGAGCGCCCTCCGGCGCGACAGGGATGCTCGTGGATGGCGAACGGGCAGGCGTAGACGTCGCCGACCGGGTATCAGGCACACCACACGCACCGCCCCGCACAGGTTGAGGCCCGGCAGGGACTGCCCGAGCGCCGCGAGATGGAAGAACGAGTCACCCGTCAGCACGCTCTCCCCGTGGGCCATCAGCCAGTCGTAGAGCTCCCGTTGCCGCTCGGCGCGGGGATGGAGCTCGTCGCACACCTCGGCGCCGCGACCGGGAGCCCCCCCCCGATCGCCCTGTCCTATGTCGCGAGGCCCGGGACGACGCCGACCTGTCCCGCGGCGCCAGAGAGTCCCAAACGCATGCCCGTGACCAGCTCCTCGAAGATCAGCAGAGCGCCCTTGTCGTCGCAATGGCGCCGCAGACGATAGGCACCGGCGAGTTTGATGATGACGTCCCTGCCGGTGGGCGCGCGCCGGACGCAGCTCCACCTGGACGGCCTCGGTACCCGTGTTGGTCCACAGCATTCGGTCGGCCCAGCCCAAGGCGGTGAGGAACCTCTGAGCGGCGACGACCTCGCTGAGGTTGCCGCCGCCGTACTGGACACCGACGTCGGTCTGGGCATCAACGGCCGCGGTGAGGGCGGGGGCACGTGGCCCAGGAACATCGGACCTCAGCCAGGACGTAGTCGACGTAGCCGGTCCCGTCGACGTCCCTGAGCCGGGGCCCCTTGCCGGACTCGGAGTAAAGCGGGTGCGTGCGTGCGGGCCGCGTCCCGAACGTTGCACCAGGAGCCCGGCCACGGCCTCCGAGAACCCCACCGGCAGCACACGCAGCAGATGTCGGCGGGCCTGGGCGCGGACGTGCGAGAGCACGCCCACGTCAGGAGACTCGCGGACTGGAGCCCGTCCGCGTCCGGCACGGATGGAATCACGACTCCTACCTCTCTGCTGCGGTGCGGGCCCCGGAGAACGGTCAGGCGGTGGCCTCGCGGCAGGACTGGCGGTAGGCGGTCGGAGTGACTCCATGGACACGCTTGAACTCGGAGATGAACTGACTGGCATCGGCATAGCCCCACCGCATCGCGATGGACTGCACCATGTCGTCGGTCGCGATGACATCACGGCGAGCCCGGTCCAGACGCCGACGCCGAACCATCGCCCCGAAGGACTCACCCGTGCCGCCGAACAACCGGTGCAGGGACCGAACCGAGATCCCGTGCCGCTCGGCGACCTCCGCCGGCGAAGGCTGACCCAGATGCAGACGCTCCTCCACCCAGCGCACGATCGACAGACGCATCCCCTCACTCACTGCAGCACTCGACGTCTCACCACGGTCGTCCAGCACACTCGACAACACCTCGACGATCGCGTTGCGAGTCGCGGCGACCACCGCCAGGCCCATGCGATCGGCCTGAGCGACCGCGGCGAGCGTGAGCGCACGAAGAAGCTGCAGCGGAGCCGTGTCACTCCGGTCCACCACATCGCCCATCACCTCAACGAGATCGCAGCGGCCCAGCGGCAGGACACGCTTGGGGACCAGCAGGACCGTCTGTGCCATAGGAGTCAGGACCTCGGTCTCCGCGAGCACCGTGGTGTCCCAAATGGTGATCGGCGCACTGAGCAAGCGCTCGCTATTTTCACCGAGCGTGACCCTCTCCGTGAACGTCCGGGTGGTCACTGCCACTCCGAGGTAGCCACGGCCCCGGGAGCCGGGCCTCCAGCGCGCCTTGAAAGGGTCGGCTTCCAATTCCACGACTGTCAGGTCGGCCAGGCTGCGCCGACGGATGCGCCCGCGATAGGTCGTGAGTCCGTCCGGGAACCACACGGACTCGGCGAGCAGGCCCGTGGCGCAGGCCTTGCGCCACGACTGGACGATCTCCGAGTCGACGGGACCGACAGCCTGGAACCGGCCGTCAGACCGGGCGGTCACCGCTACCTCAGCCATTTCCAGCCTCCTGCAAAGAGCAGATTCAGTCAGGGGCAGAGTGTGACACCAAGTTACGCTTTGGGTCACTACCTCGTATCCGGAGCGTTTTCTCTGCCTGGGCTTGATCACACCTCTCGCTCGAGCGGGAGTCGGGGCAGGTGTGCGCGTATTCCGGCCGTGTGGCGCGCTCGACGACAACGAGCGGCGGTGCCGCTCCGATTGGCGCCCTGCCCGGATGAGTTGGCACGGTCACCCAACCACGCGTGCTGCCCGGACGCGATACTTCCGTACTACGACGCCCGACCGGCGGGTATTTGGCGGCGATCGTGCTACCCCGCAGGCCCATGAGCACCAGAGGTGCCGAGTGAACCGCGCTCCTCGTACTGGGCGAGCAGCGGGTGTCGGCGCAACCGTTGGCCGCTGGGCCGACCCGCACAGTTCTGCTCACACCGCAAAGCCCCCTCCCGACGGAACGACGGAGACCCCATGGCCAATCTGTTCCCGCCACTTGCCCAACGCGTCGGACTCGTCGTCGAGCGACGTCCGACGACACCGGCCACGACGTGGGTCTCGTCCACGAGGGACGTGGCCCGCGCGGGCTCCACGCCGGGTTCACCACGATGGATGAGGACGGCCGATGACCGCGCGTGGTGAGGGAGACCGCGACCGTTCCGACGAGCAGGTGGACGCGGCCGGTCGCGGGCCGATCGTGGTTCTGGGGGCTGCGGGTGCCGTCGGCCTCGCCCTCGCCCAGGATCTCGTGAGCACCGGAGGTCTGCGGCTGCGGCTCGTTGACATCGACGTCACGACGCTGCGCGGGCTTGCCGGCGATGACGTCGAGGTGATCGAGGCGGACGTCCTCCAACCAGGAAGGGCCGCCGAGGTGCTCGACGGTGCGTCACTGCTCGTCAACTGTCTGAGCTTCGTGCTGTTCGACCAGGTTTTCGCGATGGCGATCGATGCGGGCATCGACTACACGGATCTGATCTCCGAGCCCTCGGAGCAGCAGGCCGCGCAGGCCGCGGCGCGGGGAATCACCGCGGTTCCAGGGCTCGGCCTGAGCCCCGGGCTGAGCAACATACTTGTCGGTCACGCCGCCCGGTCGATGCGCGTCGAGGAGGTGGAGATCCTGTTCGCCCTGTTCCGGACTATGGCGGCGAGTCGCGGCGCGTTGGACACCATGCTGTGGGAAGGGGCTGAGTACAGTCCCGGCCGCACGTACTACCTCGACGGGAAGCATGTGCCCGCCGGGCCCTTCGACGGAGCCCGAGTCGTTGACTTCGGCGGCGCGTTCGGGCAACTGGAGGTGTATTACAGGCCGCATCCCGAACCGACGTCCCTCCCGAGGAACTTCCCAAGCATCCGGTTCGCCGCGGTGCGGGGGACGTGGCAGCCGGAGGTGATGAACGACCTGCGCGTGCTGAACAAGTACGGCCTTCTCTCCAAGGAGAACCTGCCTCTCACGGCAGAGATCATCTGGGAGCGCCTCGGTGGAATCGAAAGCCCGCTGTATCACGGTCAGTCGGCCGGCATGACGGAGGTCCGGGGAACGACGGCGGACGGTGAGCGGATCGTGCGCACGTACAGGACAGCGCGGTCCGAGGACCTGCACGCCTATGCCCTGACGGGACGCTGTGCCGCTGTGGGCGTTCGGCTGATGGCCGCGCATGGCCGTGTCAGAACCGGGGTCGTCGACCCGGAGGCATACTTCGATCCTGACGAGTTCCTCGCCGCCCTCCGCGAGCAGGGACTCTTCGATGTCTCCTGGACGGACGAACCATGGGTTGCCGACCGGAAACGGCCCCTGGGCGCGGACCCGGCGCCGCTCGGCCCGAAGGGGCAATAGGGTCAAGTACCTCAAACGCCTGGGGTACGGGCGGGCCAACTTTGACCTCCTCCGGCGCCGTGTCCTGCTCACCCCGTGAGCCGATCACGCTCAGTCATCCCGAAATGTTGATCAGAGCCGAACTGAGTGGCCGTTGACAATGAGCCTTTTCCAACCTGCTTCGGCAGTAGGTCAGTTGGGCTGACAACGTGGTGAAGCCCCTGGTAGATGGGTTTTCGACCAAGAGAACCGTCTCCACCAGAGGCTTCACATGCTTGTCTACCCGTCGGGCGTCGACGTGTCCAGCTCTGCCCTCCGCTTCCTCGCGCAGCAGTTGCGGCGCCACCGCCGCGCGATCGGCTCCCGGTGGCGGCGCCTGACCGCCGGCCGCCAGGCCCTGCTCACCCTCGCCCATCTGCGGGTGGGACACACGTATGCCCAGCTCGCAGCCGGGTTCGGCGTGGGCACCACGACGGCCTACCGCTATGTCACCGAGGCGGTCGAGCTCCTGGCCACTCTGGCCCCCACCCTGGTCGACGCGGTGCGGACCGCGTCGGTGAAGGCGTATCTGATCCTGGATGGCACGCTCCTGCCGATTGACCGCATTGCCGCGGACCGGCCGTTCCACTCCGGCAAACACAAGAAGCACGGGATGAACGTGCAGGTCATCGCCGACCCCTTCGGCCGACTGCTGTGGGCATCACCGGCCCTGCCCGGCGCTGTCCACGACATCCGCGCGGCCCGAGAACACGGCATCGTCGACGCCCTCGCCGACGCCGGCATCCCGTGCTGGGCCGACAAAGGTTACCGAGGTGCCGGCGGAACGGTCCGCATTCCGTGCTGGGGACGGTGGGACAACCTCTCCACAGGACACAAGGCCGTGAACCGGTCCCACGCAAAGATCCGGGCCCTCGTCGAGCAGGCCGTTGCCACCCTCAAGTCCTGGCGGCTCCTCCGCAAACTGCGGTGCTCGACCACCCGGATCACCAGCCTCGTCCAGGCCGTCCTCACCCTTCATCTGACTAGCTCAGAGTGAGGGTGGAAAAGGCTCAATGCATGCTGATCGATCTGCCGATGTGATGAGGGAGAATCCTCACGCTGGGCATTGACAGGTCTATCAACCTTCGGAGCCACGAAGTATGACCCCTCAACAGTTGGTCGGATGGGCCATGGAAGTCGCTGAGGAAGGCTTGACTGCCGGCGAGTTACCCATCGGCGCAGTCGTGGCCACGGGAAGTGACAGGAACAGACGCTTAACCGGCGGCTCGTCCACGCCGATCTGCTGGCCATGGTTGATGGTGATCAGCAGTTTGGGCTGGCGAGAGCGTTCCGGCCCGCTGGTTCTTGCCGTAGCCCACGAGCCGCTCGCTCACGAGCCGACGAATGGCTAAAAGCAGCGGAAGCTCACTCACAGCCATACTTCGCCGGAGCCGACCCTTCGAACCGTGGTTCCGCGACCACGGCCCGGGGGCGTCACAAGATCGGAAGGCACTGGTAGGACCTGATCAACCCACCGCCGCGTCGCCTCGACCAACCGAGCCCTCACGGGACGAATTCTCAACGCAATGTCGTCGCGGCCCTGCGAGGACAGCGCCACAGTTGTAGGATCGGGCCGAAGAAACGCCGCTGGTCTCCGCCAGCGCCGGATCCACCCTTGGCGCAGCCCGGTCAGGACAGTCTTCTGCGGCCCGTCGTCGCGTCTCGAAGCAGTGCCGAGCCGTCATCGTTGTACGAGCGCAACATGCGAGCAGCGCTCATCACCACGAACTCTTCGAACCAAGATCCGGACCATACCCGGACCAGCCGTCCGCACCTTGTGAGCATCGGAGCAGTTTTCGCCGGTCAAACGGCATCCGAGCCGTGTACCGCCAGCAGACGAAGAACATTCTTTGTTCTTACAGCCCTCAGAAGCTTGGCTTCTTCTAGAGCCTGAAGTCGGGTTGCCTGGAGGCATTGTTGTACGCCAGGCAACCCGACACGATTAGCACGCTACGTGGTCACGTCCGCCGAAGTGGTGTATTGACGGCCACTCGGTGATCTCGTTTTGAGGCTATGCGGTGAGTTCGGTGGGCAGGGTGGTCTCGTCGGTTTGTGACTCGATCGGGTGGAGGCGGGCCTTGGCGAGCAGGTCGAGTCCCATGTAGCGGCGGGCCTCGGTCCACTCGTCGTTCTGCTCGGCCAGGACCGCGCCGACCAGGCGGATCAGCGCGGTGCGGTCGGGGAAGATGCCGACCACGTCGGTGCGACGCCGG